>JAUIJD010000094.1 GCA_030431475.1 Verrucomicrobiia bacterium
TCCGTCAGCCCTTCACCCGCAAGGAAAACCACCAACAACCAAGACGTCATGGTGTCCGCAATGTGAGGCAATGGGCGCTCACCCGAGCCAAAGGCTTCGGTGTCCTGTTTCAATGAGGCAACAGGCGCGATGGTTCGAAGCCGGCCCGGCCGCAACGTTCCACTTCGGCTCGTATTGCGACGCGATCGTCCCTAGCAACGGGCATCCCCAATCGCCGTCATTCGATGGACCAAGGCTCCGATTCCCTGCTGGAAAATCTGCGCCGGGCCACCACCGCCCTGCTGGATGAACGCCGCCCGCCCTTCTCGCTGAGGCCGGAGTTGCAGCAGGCCGCGGAGTGCCTCCACCGGTCCACCGCCGGCAGCTTTCACCCGGCGGACGAGATCGACCGCGGTGAAACCCGGACCGCGCACGGCCTTTGCCTGTCGCCGACCATGGCGGCGATGTGTGCCGACGACTACGTGCGCACGATCGTGTTCCTGCGCGGCCTGCACCGAGCCATTCTCGACGCTCTCGTCGATCCGCCCCGCCGTCCGGTACGGGTGCTCTACGCAGGCTGCGGTCCCCTCGCCACGCTGGCCCTCCCCCTGCTGAGCGTGCTCGATGAATCGCAGGTCCGCTTCACCCTGGTCGACATCCACCACGAATCGATCGCCTCCGTCCGCACCGCCGTCCAACGGCTCGGGGTCGGGCGGTCCGTCGCGGACCTCGTCGCCATCGACGCGCTCAACTACCGGATCGACCCCGGGAACCCACCCGACCTCCTCGTCATCGAAACCATGCAGGCCTGCCTCGCCGCCGAGCCCCAGGTGGCGATCACCCGGCACCTCGCCGCCCAGGCCCCGGACGCGGTGCTGATCCCCGAGACCGTGAGGATCGAGTTGCGCCTCGTCGATCCTGCCGCGGCCTTCGGCGACGCCGACCGGTGCGAAGCGGAGGAAGAGCGCCTCGGGCCGGTCTTCGAGCTGAGCCGGCGGAGTCTTTCATCCTTCCCGGCCGACGGCGAGGTGCTCTCCGGGGCGTCGGTGGTGCTCCCCGACCCTTGGCCCGGAGACCTGCAAGCGATGCTCTTCACCACCATCCGGGTGCACGGCGAGCACCACCTCGAGGCTCGCGATTCCGGCCTCACCTCGCCCCGGGTTCTTGCCCTCGATGGGCCGGTCCGCCCCGGGGACCGGCTGCGCTTCTCCTATCACCTGGGTCGAGACCCACAGCTCCGCTGCCACAGGCTGGAGCCGTGAACCGCAGGACGCGGCGCCCCGATCCCCGACCCTGACAGAGCCGGAACGGCCGCGGGTGCGGATCCCGGCGCGGGTCGGGGCTAGCCCAGCGGGAATTCACCATCTTCATCGATGCCGATCCACCCGAGCTGGTGGAAGGCGGCGAAGATGGCCAGCCGGGGGTCGTCGGCCTCCGTCTCGGCGTGCTCGATGGTGGCGGTGCTGGCGAGTCCGCGCATCGACTCGATGCTGATGACCGTTTCGCAGCCCTCGAGGTGGATCCAGTCCCCCCAGTCCTTCGCTTCGTGCCGGGCCTCCAGTTTCTGCTTCTTCAAGGCGGCCACGACTTCTCGAATCGTGCAGGCGACTTCGCCCTCCGGGGTCTGTACGACGGTTTCCACGAGCCCGATCTCAACGAGCCCTGCCATCCTTTTCAAGGGGAACAGGGCGACGATCCGGCACCCATGCCGGCAAGCCGGCTGCAATCCTTCGCTCTCTCCGGAGAAGCCATACTCGGGAGCCTGAAGTTCCGGGATTCCGGGTTTGGTCGAGCTGGCGGGATTGACGCTCCTCCGGAACGTCCATTCCAGTTTCGCTCGCGCCGCTCGCAGGAGGGATTCGGTCGCGAAGCTCCCGCCGAATTCAAACCCCTCTCGCTTCGCTCGAGAGGGCTCACTTGCCAGGCCGAATACATCAAACCCCGCCCCCGAAATACCGGGGGCGGGGTTTGATGGTCGGGCTGGCGGGATTCGAACCCACGACCCCCTGCACCCCATGCAGGTGCGCTACCAGACTGCGCCACAGCCCGTTACGTTTCCGCGGACGGGGCGGCAGAGAATCAGGGGAGATCCGAGTTGGCAAGCTCGGAAAATCCTGCGATTCCCCAAGCCATGGAACGCGTCAAGACCGCCATCGTCGGCGCCAGCGGCTACACCGGACAGGAACTGGTCCGGCTGCTGCTCGTGCATCCCCAGGTCGAGCTCGTCGCCGCCACCTCGCGGCAGGAGTCCGGGCGCGCCCTGGGCGCGGTCTTCCCCCGCTTCCGCGGCCTGCCCGGCAGCGAGCTTCCCTTCATGGCCCCCGACCCCGACGCGATCGCCGCGACCGGCGCCCGGGCCGCTTTCCTGGCCCTGCCCCACGGCGTCGCGGCCGAGATCGCCCGCGCCCTGCTTGAGCGGGGACTCAAGGTGATCGACCTCAGCGCCGACTTCCGCCTCAGCGACCCCGCGGTCTACGCCGAGTTCTACGACCACGAGCATCCGGCCCCCGACCTGCTGGCCGAGGCCGTCTACGGCCTGCCGGAAATCCGTGGCGAGGCGATCGCCGGGGCCCGCCTGATCGCCTCGCCGGGCTGCTACCCGACCAGCATCCTGCTGCCGCTGATCCCTCTCCTGAAGAAGGGCCTCCTCGATCCGGCCACCATCGTCGCCAGTTCGATGAGCGGCGTGAGCGGTGCCGGACGCAAGGAGGCCATCCCGCTGCTCTTCTGCGAGTGCAACGAGAGCGCCCGCGCCTACGGCGTGCCGAAGCACCGGCACCTGTCGGAGATCGAACAGGAGCTCACCCTCGCCGCCGGCGAAACGGTGCGCATCACCTTCATCCCCCACCTGATCCCGGTGAACGCGGGCATCGCGACCACCACCACCGCCAGGCTCAAGGACGGCGTCGCACCCGAAGCGGTCGGCGAGGCGCTCGAGGAGGCCTACGCCGACGCGGACTTCGTGCGTTTGTTAGGGAAGGGCGGCTGTGCCGACACCAAGCACGTGACTCGCACCAACTTCATCGACATCGGCTGGGAGCACGACGCCCGCACCGGGCGCATCCTGCTGATGAGCGCGGAGGACAATCTGGGCAAGGGCGCCGGCTCGCAGGCGGTTCAATCCTTCAATCTTTCGTTCGGACTTGAGCCGAGCGCCGGTCTCCGCTTGGTATAGGGTTCTCACCCGCCGAGGCGCTCACCCATGGACTTTCCCATCATTCGGATCAAAGGCGGGGTCGGTGCGCCCAGAGGTTTCCAGACCTCGGCGGTGTCGTGCGGGATCAAGGACCCCAAGGCCGACCGGCTCGACCTCGCGCTGATCCACTCCGAGGAGCCGTGCACCTCGGCCGGCACCTTCACCACCAACCGCGTGAAGGCGGCGCCGGTGAAGATGACCCAGGCCCACCTGCGGCGCGGCGACCTGCGGGCGATCGTCGCCAACTCCGGCAACGCCAACGCCTGCACCGGCATGCAGGGGATCCACGATTCGCGGGCGATGGCCAAGGGCGTCGCCCGGCGCCTCGACCTGCGACGCAGCGAGATCGGCGTGTGCTCGACCGGCGTGATCGGCCTGCCGATGCCGATGACGCGCATCGAGCCGAAGTTCGACGCACTCGTGGAGGGTCTCGGCCCGAAGAACGGAGGCGACGTGGCGCGGGCGATCATCACCAGCGACACGCGGCCGAAGGAGCTGGCGATCTCCTTCGAACTCGGCGGCAAGCGGGTCCGCCTCGGCGGCTGCGTGAAGGGCGCCGGCATGATCTGCCCGAGCATGGCGACGATGCTGTGCTTCATCACCACCGACGTGCCGATGTCCAAGGACACGCTCCAGCGCGCGGTGCTCGAGGCGGTGGAGGAAACCTTCAACCGGATCACCATCGACGGCGACATGAGCACCAACGACACCGTGCTCGTGCTCTCCAACGCCGCGTCGGGCATCCGGCCCCTGCGTCGCAACGGTCCGCGCTGCCGGCAGTTCCGCACGGCCCTGAAGTGGCTGATGAACGAGCTGGCGAAGGCGCTCGTGCGCGACGGCGAGCGGGTGACGAAGTTCGTGACCGTGAGGGTGAAGGGCGCCCGGACCTACCTCGACGCCAAGAAGGTCGCCGAGGCCGTCTGCAAATCGGCGCTGGTCAAGGCGTCTTGGAACGGTGGCGACCCGAACTGGGGCCGCGTGCTCCACGCGGTCGGCTACTCCCGGGCACGGATCCGCGAGGAACTCATCGACATCCTCTACGACGGCTGCGCCGCCTGCCTCGGCGGCCTGCAGGCCGACACCCCGATGGACAAGCTGCGCGAGATTGCGGCCAATCCGGAGTTCGAGATCGAGATCCACCTCAACCAGGGGTCCGCCGACTACCACATGTATAGTAGCGACCTCTCGCCGGAGTACATCGACTTCAACCGCTCCGAGTACGCCTACTGGAAGCAGGCCCGCAAGGACGGGCTGGTGTAGCGGAAGGAGCGCCGGTTATGAAACCGGCACCTGCGCAAGAGAGGTCGCTGGGAGGTCCCTGTATCGCGAGGACTCGTGCGGACGCACGGTCGATGCGTGGGCCTCGCCCGGGCGGTGCCGGTTTCATAACCGGCGCTCCTCCGCGCTTGCCAAACCCACACTTTGCTCGGCAAAGTCTTCACATGACGACGCATGAGGAAGCGGCGGAGCAGTTGAGGGCGATCCGCACCATGATGGAACGGGCGACGATTTTCCGCGCCCTGTCGGGCGAGGCGGCGCTGTTCGGCGGCGCGGCGTCGCTGGCGGCCGGCTGGGTCTCGGAATCCCGTACCGGCTGGGCGTGGGGCAGCGTGTGGCTCGTGGGTCTGGCGGTGGTGCTGGTGTTCGCCGTCTGGCAGCTCTTCCGCACCGCCGCGGCCAAGGAGAAGCAGGTCTGGTCGCACGGACTCCAGGTCGCGCTGCGCGGGGCGCTGCCCTCGCTGGTGGCGGGTGGCTTCCTCGGGCTGCTCTACCTGAAGTACGGCCGGGTCGGCTGCGAGATCTCGGCGGCCTCGATCTGGATCCTCCACTACGGCCTCGCGCTCCTGGCCATCCGCGAGTTCGCCCCGAAGTCGATGACCTGGCTCGGCCTGGCGTTCCTCGCCACCGGGATCGCCAGCTTCTCGGCCATGACCTTCGTCCAGACCGCCACCCCGATGCTGGCCAGGCTCGGCCCCTCCGGCCTGATGGCCGCGACCTTCGGCGGCTTCCATTTGCTCTACGGCGCTGCCATCGTCACCACCACCCGCCGCGGGGACGGATGATCGATTTCACCAAGCTCGACAAAACGATCCACGAGAAGGGCAGGCTCGGCATCATGACCCTGCTCGCCTCGCGCGTCGATCCGTGGCCCTTCCAGGAGTTGAAGGGCGAGCTGGAGATGAGCGACGGCAACCTGATCACCCACCTCCGCACCCTCGACAAGGCCGGCTACGTCGGCTCGACCAAGATCACCGGCGAAGGCCGCCCGCAGACACTCTACGAACTCACCGCCGCCGGACGCCGCGCGTTCGAGGAGTATCTGTCGCTGCTCGAGCAGATTCTGGATCTCGGGAAATAGACGGGCCGGCCCTGGACGGCTCCCCGAAAAGGAGGATTTCGCCCTTGCCGCCTTCACTTTGTTCTGCAAAGTATAGCCTGACCGGCCGCGATGCCGGCTCTTTTCGGACCAATTACTTTGCAATACAAAGCCATGATATCGACCACGACGAGGGAAATCTGCCGGGCGGCGGTGCTCGGGATGAGTCAGGAGGCGCGGGATGCCGTGAGGACCTTGGAGGGGCGTCTGTCTGCCGGGCCCTTGACGCTGTTGGGGGCGCCGGGCCCGCACCGCGCACTTCTGGACCGGGCCCGCCGCCACGGCGC
>JAUIJD010000052.1 GCA_030431475.1 Verrucomicrobiia bacterium
ACGCTCGGCGCCGGGGAGAATCTTCCGCCGGAGCAGCTCGCGCTCATCGAGCAACTCGACCAACGCATCTCCAAGGCCATGGGCAAGGCGAGCCGCGAAGAGGAGCTGAACTCGCGCCCGCGCTTCGACCACGGGGAGCACTGCCGGATCATGATGGATCTGATGGCCCTCGCCTTCTGGTCGGACTCCACCCGCGTCTCGACCTTCATGTTCGGAAACGACGTCACCGGCCGGAACTTCTCCTTCCTCGACGGCGTCAACGGCGGCCACCACGAGATCTCCCACCACAAGAACAACAAGGGACAGCTCGACCAGTACGAGAGGATCAACCGCTGGCACGTCGAGCAGTACGCCTACCTCCTCGAGCGCATGAGCGAGCTTCAGGAAGGAGACGGCACGCTTCTGGACCACTGCATGGTCGGCTTCGGCTCCCCGATCCGCGACGGCAACAGCCACAACCCACGCAACGTCCCCATCGTCATCTCCGGCGGTTCGAAGGCCGGCCTCAAGACCGGCCGCCATGTCGAGTACGACGACGGCACTCCGCTCTGCGGACTGTGGCTCGGCCTGCTGGAGCGGGCCGGCGTGAAAACCGACGACCTCGGCGACGCCTCCCGGCCCCTCACCCGCCTCGGTTGAGCGGAGGAACGCCGCCGGCCAAAGCCACCACGGCCGGCACCAGCACCAGCAGCGGTTCGATTCGCGGCACCGAGCCCAGGGAAACGATCTGCGCGCCGTCGAAGACCAACCCGCTCACGCCGAACACGAGCAGCGCGAGAAGTCCGTCCATTTCACGACGCCGGGTCCAGGCGGCCCGCACCGACCACCCGAGGAAGCCGAGGAGCAGCATCACCCCGGGAATCCCGCACCAGACCAGCTGAGCGACCCAGCTGCTGTGCGGGTGGTGCACGAACCAGCCGAGAAGCTCTTCGTTCAGCGCCGGCACCCGGCCCTCACCGGCCCACCAGGTCGTGCCCGACAGTCGTTCGATGTAGGCCTGCCAGATGTCGAAGCGCCCGGTCGATCCCCGCTCCACCAGGTCGGGACCCAGCCCCCCGTCGCCGATCAAGGCGAAGGCACCGAAGTAGGCCGCGGCGCCCACCAGCATCGCGGCGAGCGACGGCCACAAGGCTCGTCCCCGGAGCACCGCCAACACCCCCACGCCCGCCCCGGTCGCCAGCAATGCCGCCCGCGACTGGGTGGCCAGGACCCCCGCGGTGAGGACGATGATCGCGGCCCGGGAAAACCAACGGCGCCCATCCGCCGGCTCAGCCAGTGACAAGCCCGCGACAAGCCCGTGCCCGAACAGCAGGCCGGTCAGCACCGCATTCAATCCGATCGGATAGACCCACACATTGCGCAGGCGATCCTCGACGAGCGTGACCTCGGGGGGGGCATAGAAGCGGATCAAACTCCACACGGCCGCCACCGCCGCCACGGCGAAACAACCCACCCGGAATCCACGCCACCCCCACGACACCCGCGCCAGCGAGAAACACGCGACCACCAGGAGGGCGAGGGCGACCACATCCATCGCCACCGTCGCCAGGCCCGGACCGGAGCGCGCCACCCCCGCGCACCCCGCCTGCCAGGCGACCAGTCCGGCCAGCATCCGTTTCCATCCGGTGCCCGACCCGTCGAACCACCCGTCGATGTTCACGACCGCCAGCGGCGCGAGAAGCAGCCAGAAGGCCGCCATGTGATAGAAGCCGTCGTAGAAGAAATGGAAACCCGACAGCCAGAAGATGGCAGCCCCCGCCAAGACGTCGCGCCGCCGGATCCAACGCCCTTCCATCCTCTCCGTAGGTAGGGACGACCGCCCACCGGCACAAGCTCCGCCCGCGGCCGCCTTCAAAGTTTCACATCGAAAAAGTCGCTCATCACCTCCCGGTAGACCTCCCTCTTGAAGTCCGGGAGCCAGTCCATGTCGAACTCGTCCGGCTGGATCCAGCGGTGGGCGGCGAACTCGCGAGGCCGCTGGTTCGTGTCGATCTCCGAGGCCCCGGGCTTCAGCCGGCACAGGAAATACTGCTGCTCCTGACCCTCGCAACCGTGCTTGCGCACCTTCTTCTTCCGCACCTCCTGCGGATACAGATAACGGTAGCCGGAACGGGACTTGACGACCTCGTAGTCCTTCTTTCGCAGGCCGATCTCCTCCCGCACTTCGCGGAACAAGGCCTCCTCGGCGGTTTCCCCCGGATCCACGCCACCCTGCGGAAACTGCCACGCACCCGGCACCTGCCAGCGCTCGCAAACGAGCAGCCGACCATCGTCGCGAACCATCAAGGCCGCCACGTTGGGCCGAAAACGAACCATGGACGGTGACTATCCTCCCATCGCCGCCGTTCGACAATACTTAACTGATCTTAACCAAACGAAAGCGAGACTCGCCTTTTCCGTATGATGGGAGACCATTTCTCCATCATGAAAGCTGCACACTGGATCCTCCTCGCCTCCTTCTCCCTGCTTCCCACCGCCTTTTCCCAGCAAGGCGGCAACGACAACGAGGACGAGAACGACAACATCACCGAAACCGCGAACAACCACCGGCGCTTCTGGGAGGCCAGCCTTCCGGGTGGCCACTACATGGTGGCCCTCGATCGTCTCTCGAACATCAGCATGCACGAGTACGTCCTCGATGGCACGCTGCTCGTGAACGAGATGACCATCGACACGAACGGCCGTTCCCTCGCCCGCTTCTACCACATCCAGCCGGTGACGGACGCGATGAACGGCAGCGAAGTCACCCGCGTCGTCGACAAGGGCCGCCAGCTGCTTGATCGCGCGGGCCAACGGGCGGGCACCGATCTCCACAACATGGCGCAGAAGAAGTATCCCGACACCACCCACGCGGGGACCATCGAGTATCGCGTGCTCGATCTTCGGGATCTCAACGCCCTCTACGGCAGCCTCCGCCGGGCTTGGGAAAGCGGCAAGGGCCGCAAGATCACCGTCGAGTGATCGACCCGCTCACTGCGGCTGCCGCTCCGGGCGCTCGGCGTCCGGCTCCTCGTCCTCGCGGTCGAAGAAGTCGAAGATGCCGCCCACTTCACGGACGGCGTCGGTCCCCTTCTGCAGCACATCCCCGGCGTTCTCGATCACCTCTCCGTCGCCATCGAGAAGCTTCTGCCCGGAGTCGAGCAGGTCACGTCCCTGACCGATCAAGCCGTCCTCGCCGGTGAGCTTCCCGACGGTGTCGGGGCTGATCACCCGCCGCGTGAATTTCAACACCCGCTCGCCGGTCTCCGGCAGCACCTCGAACATCCGCATCCCCGCCGCGGCGATCAGGCGCTCGGTGAGATCCTCCTGCGGGTCGTCGAGGGTCCCCGTGACGTGAAGGTGCGTCCATAGCAGGCCCCGCTCGCCCGGAAGGAACACCTTCGTCTCGGCTCCCGGAATCCTCGCCAGCGTGCCGGGCGTGAGCCCGATGCGGAAGCGGCCGTCGATGCGTTCGTCCTTCTCGACGCGCAACCGGCCCTCGACCCGCATCAGCCCCTCGCTGCCCAGCTTCAGGTTGGAAATCGTCAGCGCTCCGGCTTCCCACAGGAAATCGGTGGACGCCTCACTCAAGGTCAACCGGCGAAAGCGCGGATTGCCCCCGTACGCGCCGAGGGCATCGAGCACCGGCAGGGCGGTCAGCACCCCGTCGTGGAACCTCACCGATCCGCTCACCGACGGCCCGTCGCGGACCTCCGTCACCGAGAAGTCCCCCTCCAGCCGCCCGGCGACCTTCTGCCGCCAGTCTTCCGGCAGGACCTCGTCCGCCATCACATCGGCCAGCGATCCGTCGAAGGAATAGCCGTCGCCGGACGCCTCGCCGGTCATGGTCGCGTAGCCCCGCTCGTAGAGGCGAAACGCCGAGTCGATCAGGAACAGGGTGCCGTCCTGGTACCGCATCCTCGTCTCATCGAGCCGCAGCTCCGGCACGATCCCCCAGGGAAACGTCACCTGCCCTCCCCGGCCGACCGCCTCATAGCTGCCTCGCGACTGCCCGGGGGTCGCCGACCAGCGGGTGTCGCTGAACCGGATCTCGCCGCTCTCCAGTCCGAGGCGCAGCAGGGAGTGCCCGACCTCGAGCTGGGTCAGCCGAACGTCGTTCGGAATCCACTTTTCATACCAGGCCCGGTCGGCCTCGCGGCCGGCATCCTCCGCCGGGGTCCTCGGATCCGCCGGGGGAGCGGGCTCGCCCTGTCCGGTCAGGTCGAAGAAGGCCTCGATCTGGTTGATCCGGGCGTCCTGCAGCAGCACCACACGGTCCCCGATTTCGTCGAGACCGATGTCGATCGACAGCCCCCGGGCATCGACGTCACCCACCACCGTGCCGCCGGACGCGTTGAAGGACCGGCATTTGACGAGGGTCCCGTCCCACTGGAACGGCCCGAAGGCGGCATCCGCCCCGAGGGCCTCGCCGACCTTCGCCGAAAGCATCGCGCGGAAGTCCTCGCTGTGCAGCCATGACTTCAGCCAAAGGTAGCCTCCACCCATCGCCACGGCGGCCAGCACCAGCACCGCCAGCAGGCCCCGGACCCACCACGATCCCTTGCGGACCGTCTTTCCCCGCCGTCTTCTCGATCGCCGACTCATCTCCGGAAGCATGCGGCCGTTTGCCTTTGGCCGCAAGCCGCTTGCACCCGTCCACGGCCTCCCTACACTCCCGGCCATGCAAGAGGAAATCCAGCTCAGCCGGGATGTCGATGCGATCCAGATCCCGAGCGGTGACACCATCAACCTTCCCGCCGGGACCCCGGTCTTCATCACCCAGCGACTCGGCGGCACCTTCACCGTTGCCACCTCCGCCGGTCTTGCCCGGATCTCCTCCAGCGATGCCGATGCCCTCAACATCGATCTCGCGGCCGAGCAGGAGAAGGTGGCCGAGGCCGAGGCTCTGAAGGACGCCCCGATCGAGGAGCAGGTGTGGGGACAGCTCAAGCAGGTCTTCGACCCCGAGATTCCGGTCGACATCGTGAACCTCGGCCTGGTCTACGACTGCAGCGTCGAGGAAGAGGACGGTCAGACCGTCGTCGGCGTCAAGATGACCCTCACCGCCCCCGGCTGCGGCATGGGCCCGGTGATCGCCGCCGACGCCCAGTCGAAGATCATGACGATCGAGGGGGTCGACGACGCCAAGGTCGAGCTCGTCTGGGATCCCGCCTGGAATCAGGACATGATCTCCGAAGAGGGCAAGATGAAGCTCGGGATGATCTGATCACGATCGCATTGTCACAAAAGCGTTACGCAGATCCGTAGTCGCCCCTTCTTGTGGCGCAGCCGGCTCCCTGCTACACGCGCCCCGCACCTCGCCCTTGTCATGAACATCACCATCATCGGAACCGGCTACGTCGGTCTCACCAGCGGCACCTGCTTCGCGGAGGTCGGCCACCACGTCACCTGCGTCGACAACAACCCCGAGAAGATCGAGATGCTGCTCCGCGGCGAGATTCCGATCTACGAGCCCGGGCTCGCCGAGCTGGTGAAATCGAACGTCGACAGCGGTCGCCTCAGGTTCACCACCTCCACCGAGGAGGGCGTGAAGACCGGCGACGTCGTCTTCATCGCCGTTCCCACCCCGCCGCAGCCCGACGGCTCCGTGGATCTCTCCTTCATCGAGAAGGTCGCCCGGGAGATCGCCGAGTGCCTCACCCCGGAGCTCGGCTACCGGGTGATCGTCGACAAGTCGACGGTTCCGGTGAAGACGGGCGAGAAGGTCAAGCAGACCGTGCGCCGCTACGCCCCGGACGGCATCGAGTTCGGCGTGGTGTCGAACCCCGAGTTCCTCCGCGAAGGCTGCGCGGTCGACGACCTGCTGAATCCCGACCGCATCGTCATCGGCTCCAACGAGGAGAAGGCCCTGGCGATGATGCAGAAGCTCTACGAGCCCTTCGTCGCTCCCGTGCTGGTGACCGACATCAACTCCGCCGAGCTCATCAAGCACGCCGCCAACTCCTTCCTCGCGCTCAAGATCTCCTACATCAACGCCGTCGCCAACATCTGCGAGGCGTCCCACGCCGATGTCGAGAAGGTCGCCGAGGGCATCGGCATGGACAAGCGCATCGGCCGCGCCTTCCTCAACGCCGGACTCGGCTACGGCGGATCCTGCTTCCCGAAGGACATCAAGGCCTTCATCGCGATCTCCGAGTCGCTCGGCCAGCCCTTCGGACTCCTCAAGGAGGTCGAGCGCATCAACGCCGACCAGATGACCCGCTTCCTCGACAAGATCCGCGAGAAGCTGTGGGTCTTCCGTGACAAGAAGATCGCCCTCTGGGGACTCGCCTTCAAACAGAACACGGACGACGTCCGCGAGTCGGTCGCGATCCGGATCGCCAGGGTCATGCTCGAGGAAGGCGCCCGCATCGTCGCCACCGACCCCCAGGCGATCGGCACCGCCAAGCGATTCGGCGAGCTCGACGGCGACATTTCCTACACCGAGGACATGTATGCCGCCCTCGAGGACGCCGACGCCCTGGTGATCGCCACCGAGTGGGAGCAGTTCGCCAACGCCGACCTCAACGAAGTGGCGAAGCGCCTCCGCACGCCGCTGGTCTTCGACGGCCGCAACCTGCTCGACCCCGCCGACACCCAGGCCGCCGGCCTCGAGTACGCATGCATCGGCCGCGCCGCCGCCGAGGCATCGTGATCGACACGGAAGACGGAAGGCCTCAGGTTTCCCGGGACGCGGTGAGACGGGATTTTCCGTCCTCCGTTCTCCCGTCTTCCGTCTCTCGATGAAATCTCCCCGCCGCGCCGCCGTCTCCATCCTCCGGGCCTGGGGCAAGGGCCATGCCTATGCGGAGAACCTCATCGAGCGCCACGCGTCGCGCAACGAGCTGTCTTCCGCCGACCGCGCGCTGCTCAACGCCATCGTCCTCGGCGTGCTCCGTCATCGGCGCCTTCTCGACCACTGGATCGGCGAACTCCGGAAGGGAAAGCTCGACCACGAAACACGGGACATTCTTCGGGTCGGTCTCTGCCAGTTGCTCATCCTCGACCTGCCCGATCACGCCGCCGTCTTCGAGACCGTGGAACTCGGCAAGTCCCCGGTCCGCGGATTGATCAACGCCGTCCTCCGCCGCGCCCAGGCCAACCGCAAGAAGCTGCTCGACCTGTCCGAGCTTCCTCCCGCCGTCGCCCTGTCGCATCCCGACTGGCTCTTCAAGCGCTGGAAGAAGCAGTTCGGCATCGAGGAAACCGAGGCGCTGATGGCCTTCAACAACCAGCCCGCCCCGACCATCGCCCGGACCAATCCGCTCGCCGGGAAGAGCGCCGGCCTTCCGACCGGCCCCGGGCTGCCGCCCGGCTATTTTGAAATCGAGGGCCCCATCCCCACCGACCTCCTCAAGGACGGCGCGATCTACATCACCGACCCCGCCACCCGCCACTGCGTCGAGCTGCTCGATCCGAAACCCGGTGAAGCGGTCCTCGACGCCTGCGCCGCCCCCGGCGGCAAGGCCTTCCTGATCGCCGCCGCCCAGGGGTCCGGAGAGTGGCTGACCGCCACCGACTCCAACGAGAAACGCCTGCCGCGCCTGCGGCAGAACCTCGAGCGGCTCCGCATCCTGCCGGCCGAACTGGCATGCCACGACTGGACCCGCGAGGCCCCGGAGAAATGGCACGAGGCCTTCGATGCCATCCTGCTCGACGTCCCGTGCTCGAATACCGGCGTGCTCCGCCGTCGCGTGGATGCCCGCTGGCGCCTCAGCCCGCAGCAGATCGACGATCTGGTGGTCATCCAGCGTGCCATCCTCGACGCCGCCCTGCCGTGCCTGAAGCCGGGAGGCCGCCTCGTCTACTCCACCTGCTCGATCGAGCCCGAGGAGAACTCACTTCAGATCGAGCGCTTTCTCGCCGAGCACCCGGAGCTTGAACTTGCCGGCACCCGCGAGGCGCTGCCGCCGCGCGACGGCACCGACGGCGCGTTCGCGGCGATGATCCGTCGTCGCTGACCCCCGCAGAGGGCTCTGCGGACTTTTTTCTGACAATCCCGCGCGGGCGGTGCGGTTGGGGCCACGTCACCGACGTCCTGCCACCATGAGCCGAGCCACGAATCGCCCCCGCCCCGCCTTCCCCGCCGCCGACAGTCGCACTCCGAACTTCCGCAAGGGACGCCGATGCGCTTGGCTCAGGGCAATCTTGCGCCCGTACCCGGCCTTCTCCCCTATGAAACGCCTCGCCCTGCCCGGCCTGATCTTCCTCCTTCTCGGCCTGCCGGCCCTCGCCCAGTTCACGCCCACGATCCTGAACTTCACCATCGACTCGGGCGAGTACGTCATCGACTCCGATGCCGGACGCATCGGAGCGGCCTACGACCGAGACGAGATCGAGGTTTCGGTGAGCCTGTCCTTCGCCGGCAGCGGCTCCGTCAACTACCGCTGCGACTACCAGCTCATCGATCCCGACGGCAACCCGGTGCTGCTCGACAACGGCTCCGGCGGCACGACCACCGCCTACCAGGGCAGCGCCTTCACGGTGAACGGCCCCGTCGGCATCCCGGTGACCGACCGCTTCGCCCCGGCCGAGGAGCTGCTCCCGGGCGACACCTATTTCGTCCGGCTGCTGCTGAAACGGCAGATCATCACCTCGGGCCCCTACCTCACCCAGGCCCAGGACGACACCGCGCCCAAGCGATTCCTCCACTTCACCAACTCCCTCTCCGCCGACCCGGCGGTGAACGTGAGGACCTACATCCAGTCGATCAGCTGGAACCAGCGCTTCGCCTGCGACACCGATCCCGACAACCAGGCCTTCACCGCCACGGTCCACCTCCGGATCCACCGCTACGACAACTGGACCGATCCCTCCCCCGACACCGAGGTCGTCCCCCACCGCATCGACTACGAATTGGTCGACGCCGCCACCGGCGACACGGTCGCGATCGTCGACGGCACCGACGAACCCGGCTTCCCTCTCGACGAGTACGACGACTCGGGCATCACCGACGTTCCCTACGTCCACGCCGTGGCCCGCTCGATCGAGGTCGACCCCGACGTCCAGCTCGATCCGATCAACAAGACCTACTTCGTCCGGGCCTCGGTCAGCCACGAGGAAGTCCCCGCCGATCCCTTCGTCGAGGACGACGGACCGGAAGAGGGCCCCGACTCGACCCTGCTCCACTACAACGGCACCGTCGTCGCCAACAACGACACCGACGCGCTCGTCCTCACCTCGATCAGCAACGACCCCTTCACCCGGGGCTACACGCCGCTGGGCGGCTACTTCGCCACCATCGTCACCATCGATGAATCCCACGTCGCCGACCACGACACCTTCTCGGTCGACTGGGACACCATCGAGCACTTCCTGCTCCTCTATCCCGACGGCACCGCCTACTACGACAGCGCCACTCCGCTCGATGTCAGCGCCCCCGACGACCCTGATGTCGGAGCGACGGCCAACGTCCGTTTCCGCCGGGAGGCCATGTTCTTCGACATCAACGGCCTCCAGGGCGATGTGAAGGTCTTCCTTCCGGCCGGCATGGGCGCCTATTTGGGCGCACCGGATGCCCCCTCGAACCATGTCCTCGAGTCCATCCTCGACACCGGCGCACGACATTTCACCCAGGCCCTGAGACCCGAGGCCACGTTGATCAGCATTCCGTCGCCGAACCCCGGCGACGTCTGGCATCTCCGGGAGGAGTCGAAGCCGGTCGAGTTCACCTGTCTGAACATCCTGTGGAACGTCGATACCGGCGAATTCGCCGGCGGCGTGCCCGTCCCCGGCACCGATCGCTGCCGCTACGTCCGTCACTTCGAGATGGATTTCCTCGACGCCGCGCCCATCCCCGCCGCGGACAAGGAGCTTCATTCGAACGAGCTCTACTATCATCACCTCGTCTCCCCGCCCACCGCACCCACCACCTGGGTCGCCGATGCCGACGGCGTCGCCGAAATGACCACCACCCTGGCCATCGACCCGGGCTCGTTCTCGACGCACTTCCCCTACGACGCCGATCTGAGCTGGTCCTCCCCCGGCAGCATCGAGATTGCCGGCGACCTCGTCGTTCCCGCCACCTCGTCGCTCCCGGGCGCGGCCATCGTCGCGATGCCCTACGCCCGCGACTGCGCCGAAGCCTGCGGGGCGATCGGCGACGCCACGGTGAAGCTGGATCCCGGCACCGCCGCCTTCGGCTTCACCCGCGACGGCGGCCTCGGTCTGGGCGGAACCTACATCAACGCCGCATCCCGCCGCGACGTGGTCATGGGCTACATCGACGCCCTCTCCCCCGACGGCTCCGGGAACCCGGTCTACGCCCACGATTCGACCATCTTCCTCAACGGCCGCTTTCTGATGGCCGGCCACCACCTCGATGGCCCCGACTTCTCCCAGGACGAGGACGACGGCGCCGGCGTCCTGCTCAACACCGGCTTCGATCCCGCCGACCTCGACGTCCCCGAGCGCCCCGGCCAGGCGAGCTACCTCGACGGCCTGGGCGACTATCCGGGCATGAACTACCGGGTGTCCGCCGAGACCACCGCGCCGACCGCGGTCTCCGTCCTCGGCGGCGAGACCACGCCGACCTACACGCTTTCCTCGAGATCGAAGTACTACACACGCCAGAGTGGCGTTTCCGGCATCCACGAACCGGACGCCAATCCCTTCACCGGTCCGGTCTTCATCTACGGCTACGAGTTCGAGTTCACCTCCTTCGGACTCTCCTTCCTCGGCAGTGAGGTCCACGACTCCATCACCGCCGGCAGCCTCGACGTCCCCTCGCCGTCGAACTTCACCCTCGAGTTCGACCCGCTGTTCTTCAACTGCCTCGGCGGCCTGACCACCGCCGAGATCCCCGGCGGCTCGTTCGAGGAGGACCTCGACTTCTGGAGCGCCGACTTCACCGGCATCTCGGCCCACTTCCAGCCGGCGATCGGTGCCGACTGCGACCCGTCGGAAGCCAACCTGGTCGTCGGCGTCCGCACCTACGCATCCAACATCGAACCCGCCCTCGCCGGTTCGCTGGGATTCCACCCCGACGGCAACCTGATCACCGAGGCGGACGCCCGCCTTGAGGGCATCGATTCCCGTCTGAACCTTCCCTCCACCCTCGAGATCGCCGGACCCGGGGACGAGGCCTACACCTTCTTCCCCACCCACGACGCCTATTTCGAGAACCACGACTACTCCTCCGAGGTCCAGGGAGACCTCTCCTTCGCCGGTCTGCTCGACGTCCCCTTCTTCGAGGACCTCGAAGTGCATTTCCACACCGGTTCCTTCTCCGAGGTCGCGGACTCCGCCATCCACATGATGGGCGGCTGGACCGGCGACGGTGAGATCACGGCCTCGTCCTTCGATACCGCGAACCGTTCCTACCCCTCCACCGACAATCTTGAGAACTACCGGAACCTCGCCAGCGCCGACTACCGCGTCCATGCGGTGCACGACTGGCTCGGGGTCGTGAACTTCGACTATCCGCTCGACTGGAACACCACCACCCGATCGTTCCGGGCCAGTGCCCCCGTCGAGAACGACCTGATGGTGCTCACGACCGAGCACGAGCTCACCTACCTCTCGGCCGAGAATGCCGAGCTCGACTTCGGGGCCTCGCTCGACCTCGACGTCCCGGAGATCAACCTCTCCAACATCTCGATCGACCTGGTCGAGAACACCGGCGTTCTCAGTGCGGTGGAGAGCGCCATCTCCGAGAATGTGACCGGTGCGCTGATCGACGGCCTCGACGCCTCTGCCGAGCTGCTCAACGACCGCATGGACGACTTCTACGACCGACTCTTCGAAGTCTCGGTCGACCCGGTCGTCGACACCCTCCACGCCGAACTCGCCGCCATCCCCGAGGGCCCCGGAGCCCTCGCCGCCCGCGAGGCGCTGGTCGAGGACTACCTCTGCACCCGCGTCGATTCGATCCAGCAGGCTCTCTACGCGATCGATGGCTCGGTCGGCGAGGCCGGCACCATCGTCGACGAGGTCGACCAGGCGCTCGCCCGCCTCCAGATCGCCATCCGCACGATCATCGGGCGGGTCGAAGTCTCGGGGGGCGAGGTCATCCTCTCCACCGGGGAGATCACCGTCCCGGAGGATGCCGTGGTCACCGCCGGCGGCGTGCTGGTCGAGGGCATCTTCGCCGATGCCGACGGCGACGGCTACGACCTCGCCCATGCGCTCACCGCCGCCCTGATCGAGGAACTCGCGCCCGACATCGCCGCCTCCCTTTCCTCAGTGCTCAGCCACATCGCGGGCGACCTCGCCGGCCAGCTCGAGGACGAGCTCAACGCGCAGTTCGAGGACGCCGGCCCGACCATCGAACGGGTCAAGGAGGTGCTCGTCGAGCTCCACAACACAATCCAGGACATCCGCGATGCCGGGGATTTCTACACCGAGATCTCGGACGTCATTCTCGCCGCCACGGCCGACATCGACGCGCTCTGCATCGCCGCCAAGGACGAGGTCAACGGCTTCCTCGGCGACATCGACTTCGAGGAATACACCGCCGACGAGATCAAGGCGGTGATTCGCGAGGCGATCCGCGACCAGTTCAACGCCTCGACCGTGATCGCCGAGGTGCAGGCGACGCTCAAGGCCTACGTCTACGATCTCGACGCGGCCATCAATGAGTCGATCTCGTCCGCCTTCGGGGAGCTCAATCGCATCATCACGCGCCTGCTCCAGAACGCCCTGCCGACCGACGGAGCCCTGGCCGACATG
Source organism: Verrucomicrobiia bacterium (assembly GCA_030431475.1). Classification (GTDB taxonomy): domain Bacteria; phylum Verrucomicrobiota; class Verrucomicrobiia; order Verrucomicrobiales; family Akkermansiaceae; genus Haloferula. The sequence continues at coordinate 12,649 of JAUIJD010000052.1, forward strand.
CTTGGCGACGTGGCCGAGATCTCCGCCGCCGGCGAAATCGACGGCTACGCCCACATCAACGGCGACGCGCTGCGAACGCTGCGGCTCGACGCCGCACTGCGGCTCAAGCTGCCCGACGACTTCGAGTTCAGCGGCTACGTCGAGATCAACCAGCTCGACTCCGATGGTGACGGCTCCTGTTCCTTCGCCGGGGAGGGCGAATACGCCGCCGAGGTCAAGATGGGGGCGGTCGACGTGCCGGTCGGCTGGACCGGCGACGGCCTGCGCTTCGACGTCGGCACCAAGTTCACCTTCGACACCGCCTCCGACTTCCGCCTGCGCGGCTTCGGCGGCTCCTTTGAGATGACCCAGGGGGAGATCGGTTTCGAAAGCATGGGGATCACCTCGCTCGGCGCCGCCGCCATGTTCGGGATCGACGAGAACTACCTCGCCGCGGAGGTCGGGCTCGAATTCGACTCCTACCAGCTCGCCGGGGGCGTGTTCTTCGGGCGCACCTGCAGCATCGACCCGCTGGAACTTGTCGACCCGGACGTCACCAAGGTCCTCGGCAGTCCGCCCTTCACCGGCATCTATGCCTACGGCGAGGCCCAGATCCCCATCGTCAATGCCGGCTGCTTCTTCAACCTCTCCGCCAAGGCCGGCGCCGGAGTGTTCTGGTTCGAGGAAGGCAACACCTTCGGCGGCAAGATGGTCGTCGGCGCCACCGGCCGCGCCCTCTGCGCCGTGGGGGTCGGCGGCGACCTCACCCTGGTGGGCGCCAAGTCCGGCAACAACTACTCGTTCTACGGCAAGGGCCGGGTGTTCGGGGAGATCGGCAAGTGCAAGCTCTGCACCCGCTTCGAAGAGCAGGTCGAACTCACCTACAAAAACGACAAGTGGTCGTACGATTTCTGACAATCCCCGCAACAAAGCCCGGTTGGGGAGTCCGACTCCCGAACGATCGATTTCCCCATCCCATCCTCTTCCCGCCATGCACCGCCTCCTCCTGACCTTCCTGCTGCTCGCGACCGCGGTCTTCTCCCAGGACCAGCTCCGTTTCCTGTCCGCAACCACCTACCACGACCCGGCGACCTCGACCAATCACGCCTACCTGATGTGGCAGGCCGAGAATCCCGAGCACCTTGAGGGGCTCTCGCTCGAGGTCTTCGGCAAACCGGGGCAACCGACCTCCGTCGCCCCCTTCACCCGTCGCGGCCGGATGGCCTTCCAGACCAATGTCGCGGTGCTCGAGGCGCTGCTCGACAGCCTGCCCGACGAACTCATCGACGCCGCCCTGCTCGAAGAACGCGTCGACGGACTGTTCGGATCCTTCCTGCCGGCCGGTGACCTCTCCCTGGCCATGAAGGTGTCGGGCGTGCTGCAGGTCGCCCAGACGGATCCGGCCGTCTTCCGGCGCCTCACCTTCTTCTCCCGCGCCCATCCCTTCGTCGGCATCGCGATGGGCACCGCCGGCACCTTCCCCCTCACCACCCCGGTCACCACCTTCGAGCTTCGCACGGCGGGCGGCGACGGTGCCGTGGTCGAGGCACGCGTCACCCTCGACGTGAACAATCCTCCGCTCATCCCCGCCCCGGGCGCCCCGGTGCACGTCGTCGACCAGGCCGCCAGCGGTCATCTCAACGCCAAGATCCGCTGGGGCATCCCCGATCCACTTTCGCGCAAAACCGCCCTGACCTACGGCTACAACCTCTACCGGATCGACCGGACCTTCGCCGAAGGAGCCGGCTATCACACCACCCCGCCGACCGCGGCGGCGATGACCGCCCTCCTCGCCTCCAACCCCGACGAGGTCGGACTCGTCAACCGGGTGCCGGTCATGCCCATCGCCAACTTCTCCCCCGCCGAGGCCGCCGACCTCCTCGCCGACCCCGACACCGCTTTCGTCACCGACGACCGCGGCGTGATGCTCGACCAGGCCCCCACCCCCTTCGACGACGGCGACGCCTTCTACTACTTCGTCGCCGCCCGCGACATCCTCGGCCGGCCCGGCACGGTCTCCGACGGCACGCTTGTCACCATCTGCGACCGCCTCCGGCCCCAGCCCCCGATCCGCACCCGCGTCGAACACGTCCACGACGGATCCGCGTCGGTCACCGACTTCCTGCGGGTTTCCTGGGAGGCACCTTCGGCCGGCGACGCCCCCGACTACTACTATGTTTACCGTTGGGAAAACCCGGCCCAGATGCTCCAGGCCGCCCATCCCTTCGTCCCGGCCGCCCATCGCGTGTCGGGCATCATCCCCCACGACCCGTCCGCCACCCGCTACTCGTTCGACGACAACGGCACCGGCGCCCCCCAACTCGTCCCGGGCGGCTACCGTACCACCGGCGACGACGGAAAGACCTACTGGTACTCGGTGCGCGCCGTGAAGAACACCGCCTGCGGTCCGCTCTACAGCGGCAACTCCGGCCCCGCCTGGGGCGTGCTGCGCGACCGCATCGGCCCCAACGCCGCCGGCGCCTCCTCGGTCGTCGCCACCCGCAGCTACCCCGAGGTCACCCACCTGGACTCCTACTCCCGCAGCCCGCTTCCCGGAGAGGACCCCGACGACTACACCGGCCCCGGCCCCTACAAGCTCCGCCTTTCGGTGACCCGCGTCGACCCGCGCATCGACGGTGCCATCCTCTACCGCTTCGAGCCCGACAACAGCCCGAACGGCCTCAAGCTCGTCAAACTCGGCCAGAAGGTCTTCTCGACCGGCGACGACGTGCTCGAAGTCCTGCTGGACGCGCCGGCGGAGGTCTTCAGCGGCGACAACGAGGGCTTCATCGCCGTCGCGCGGGACGGGAAGGGACGCCTCGCCTACGATGCCGTCTTCGACTTCGAGCTCGCGAATCCCGACAACAACATCGTCGTCGAGATGCCGTTCGAGGCCGACGTGGTCCAGGAGACGACCACGATCACCGGCGGCAGCGTCGGCGACGACCCGGTTCACGACTCCATCGACGAGGGCACCGGCGACACCAATCCGGTGGAGGTCACCTTCGACCCGTCGAACGACGCCCGCGAGTACAAGCTCTACAAGCGCATCGACGGCGGACCGCTGCTGCTCGTCGACCAGGGAGAGGTCGAGGATCCGGCGGTCGACATCACCATCGACGACGTCGCGCTTCCGGCCAACTCGGCGCAGGTCTGCTATTTCGTCCAGTATTTCGACGAGCACGGCAACCCGAGCCCCCTCGCCGACCTCGGCTGCGTGCGCACCACCTCCAAGGTCGACCTGCCGGTGCCCATCCTCGCCCGCCCCGAGAAGGCCGGCACCCAGGCCGACCCGCAGGTCACATTGCGTTGGTTCGGCGAGGACGAGGGCGTCGAGCGGTTCTACGTTTACATCGAGGCCGGCGACACGCCCGTCGCCGCGGATTACTCCCCCGACCTCTCGCCGGTGCTGGTCACCAGCCTCACCGCGTCCCCGGCGACCATCCCGAGCGTTCCGGCCTTCGGCACCGGCCGTGCCCCGGGGAGCGCCTCCTTCGGCGGCTCCGCCGCCGGGTTCCGGGGATACCAGACCGGCCGCGTCGGCGGCAACTTCGGCGATCCCGCCGAGCCGAACCAGTTCGAGGTCACCTTCAGCGTCGCCAGCGGCGTCGAATACCAGTTCTACATCGTCAGCGTCTCGCCCGCCGGCGACACCTCCGGACCGTCGAACACCGAGCCCTTCACCTGGTCGCCGTCGCCGGAAGCCGTCGGGCCGCTCGTGCCGTGGCCCGCCCGCTCGTTGCCGCCGGTCGACGACGCCTTCATCGCCGAGGTCAAGGCGCAGTATGTCGAGAACAGCGTCGAGGACCGCTACTACCCGGTGGTGAAGATCGGCGAGATCACCGGCAGCTCTGCACAAACCGGCGTCCAGGTCTCGATCAGCGGATCCGAAGCCGGCCAGTCCTTCCGTCAGGACCCCTACTACTACGACGAGAGCGTCACGCTGAACCTCTACACCAGCTCCGGGGGCGAGACCGCGCTGCCCTTCGTGCTCTACCGCCACCAGATCCCCAACGAGTATTTCCCCGAGGTCTCCGGCGACGTGGTCCAGGTGTCGCCGCGCATCGACCGGATCCGCACCGTCGATGGCGACCGCGACGGCATCTCCATCGTCACGATCGTCGATCCCTTCTTCGAACTGCTCCTCGACCCCGACGAGGGCCACCACGGGGTCTACGTCAAGGACACTCAGGGGGCGATCCGCGGGGCGACCTACCGCTACGTCCTCGTCCGCTTCGACGACGACGGCGAGATCGACCGTTCCTTCCCCACCAACGACCTCTTCATCCCCTTCGTCGATCCGTGAGCCCCGTGGCTGCCCCGGCCCGGGGCAGGCCGTGATTGCAGCGGCCCGCCGCTCCCTTCCCACCCGAATCCCACTCCTTTTCCCCATGAAACGAGCCATTCTCCTCCTCGCCCTCAGCCTGCCGGCGATGGCCCTCGACCCCCGCCACACCTACACGACCCCTGAGGAGCTCCAGGGCTTCGGCGATTTCAATGCCGACGGCCGGCTCGACGTGCTCGTCATCGACCGCCCCGCCGGACTCTACCGCGTCGGCCTCGGCCAACCGGACGGCTCGCTGGCCTGGCAGACTCCAAAGCCATCCGGCTGTCCCGGCGCCGAGGCGCTCGCCGTCGGCCCGGTCACCACCGCCACGACCGACCAGATCGTCGTCACCGGCAAGTCGGCCAACCAACTCTACCTCGTCGACCCGGCGGCAAGCTACACCCGGCCGCTGGTCCATGCGCCCAACGGGATCGGCCCCGCCGCCGTCGCCGCCGTCGACCTCAACCTCGCCGGCAACGACCCGACCCTGCTCGACCTGGTGGTCGCCAGCCACTGGAACTCGGCCCCCACCGCCAACCAGCGTCACCTGATCCAGTCGCTGCCGGGCGGGTTCGTCGACGGCGCCAGCATCAACACCGGCTCGCCGCTGGCCCGCCTCGCCCGGGTGCAACTCGACACCGCCGGCCCCGAGCAGTTCGCCACCGTCCTCCGCTCCGCGACCGACCAGCTCCGGGTCCTCGACGCCACCACCGCCAGCCTGCCCCTGATCGCCTCCATTCCGGCACTCCCGGTCGGCAGCGACTTCGTGCACGCCCCCTTCCTCGGAACCCCGCTGTCGCAGTTCGTCTTCTTCACCCCGGGCACCGAGGACCTGCTCTACTCCCCGTGGAACGGGACTTCCTTCACCGCCCCCGCTTCGAAGAACACCGGTCCCGACCCGGTGCGCAGCGTCCACCTGGTCGACGACGGCACCCACCTCGGGGTCGCGGTCATCTTCAACGACGGCGACTACGCCGGTCTCTTCCACTTCGATGCCACCGGCAACCTGGTGCCCGACGGGCTCCTCGATCCTCCCGCCGGCGAGACCTTCAACGGCATCCTGTGCCATGCGCCGGGCCACTTCGCGGCACTCTCCGGCCTGCCCGGCGGAGGGTCGACCACCACCACGCCCTACACCCACGACGGCTCGGACTGGATCGCCGGTGCTCCCCAAAGCCTCACTCCGCTCGATTCCATCGCCACCCGCTCGAACGTCTTCGTCTACGACAAGGAACCGCTGGTCAACGACGACGCCAAGCTCGTCGAGACCTTCCAGGTCCCCGACTGGAGCAGCACCTTCACGCTGACGCTTTCGGGCGGCGGCGGCCCCGCGGGGATGGATCTCACCGTCGAGACCTTCACCGGCGAGGCCGGCGGGCTTGAGAATCCCACCACCACCAGCGTGCCGGGCCTGCCGCCCGCCGGGCTTTCGTCCAAGGCCCTGATCAACCAGAACCAGCCTGAAGTCGCCGTCTCCTCCGTCTCCGGCACCCTCGGCATCGTCCCGGTCCAGATCTCCATCGAGCCGCCCGCGGGCACCTACACCCGCTACGTCACCCCCGAACTTGTCGTCCCCGATGCCACCGGGATCAGCGCCTACTACCGCACCGACCTCTCGGCCCCCTGGACCGCCTACACCTTCGGCACCGCGATCACGCCACCCGGCGACACGCTCGAGCCCTTCACGATCTGGTATTACGCTGAGGATTCCGGCTCGGGACGACGCTCGCCGATCCATCAGGCCGACTACCAATTCGCCGGCGATCCCGGGGATCTCGACTCCGACGGCGACGGCGTGCCCGACTTCGTCGAAATCCAGAGTGGCCTCGACCCACTGGCCGGCGCCGACTCCGACGAAGACGGCCTGAGCGACCTCGAGGAACTCCTCTACGGGTCCGATCCGGCCAACGGCTCCGAAACCGAGACCTACGGCGGCGATGTCCTCGACCTCCCTCCCTCCCGCACCAACGACGCGGACGGCGACGGCTACTCGGACTTCGCCGAATGGGTGGCGGGCTCGAATCCCTTCAGCTCCGGCGACGTCCCGGCCGCCGACGCCCTGGTCGAGTATGGCAACACCTTCGACCTGAACGTTCGCCCCCTTTCCCACTCCGGCAATCCCGGCGCCGAGCCGGACCGCGAGTCCTTCGCCTCCGGTGACGCGACCTTCTCACCGACCGACGTTCGAGCCCACGACCTGACCGGCCGTCTGCTGGCCAGCGCCCCGACCCGGAGCCACGGCAGCGGCGCACTCGCCGACCCGTTCGCGAGCCTCACCTCGCTGCCGGCCACCGGGCGCGACCTCTTCGTCATCGCCTCCACCCCGGCCACCTTCGACTGCGGGAACGATGACGACGCCCCCGGCACCGGCCGAGAACTCATCGGCCTGGTCCCGATTCCCTCGCTCGACGCCGGACCGGTTCCATTCACCGGCAGCAGCTCCTCGATGGCCGCCGACTGGATCAGCGCCGCCCAGACCCACTACGCCTCGCTGCCGCGCGAGACGGTGTCGGACACCCTCGACCTCTACGACACGCTGGCCTACCTGCTGTGGGAACGCATCGCCGGAGAGCTCCTCACGCAGCGCAGCATCCTCAGCGGTCCGCTGCCGCTCGGCCTCGCGACCTTCCGCGACACGGTCGAGGACGAATCGCAAACCGCCACCTCCGGCGATCTGCTGCAGCTCCAGGGCTACGTCGATGCCGGAGACCCGGGCGTGCTGCTGCAGCCTCTCGCCGCCACCATCGCGGCGGAAATCGACAGCCCGACCAGCGTCACCACCACAGCCCTCAAGCAACTGGCCAACCAGCTCTACCAGCTCTCCGCCGCCCAGACCGAGGCCGAGCGCGGCCTCTACCCTTCGCCCTTCGAAACGCTGCGCGACGTCGTCCGCGGACTGCCGACCGACGGCAGCGACCTCGACGGCCTGATCCCCCTCCCCGGCGACGATCCGACCACGCCGATCAGCTACGCCGGAGGGCACACGCTCGGCACTTCGGGCATCACCCGCGCCGAGCAGGCACTCATCCACCTGCTCACGCTCGTGCCCGAGCGCTCCACCGCGACCTACGACGCCGAGGTCACGGCCACCACCTTCGACACCCCGGTGCCCGTTCTCGAGGACGCCTCCACCGCCAACGGGCTGCGTCTCTTCGACGCCGAGGGCGACCCCTTCGTCTTTCCGCAGTCGCTCGACCTGCCCGCCGGCACCACGCTGGAGATCCTCGCCTTCACCGACCGCAGCGACCTTCCCGCCGGCGACGGAACCGCGCTGGAAACCATCACCGCCACCATCACCGGATTCCCCGAGGGCACCCCCGGCGACGAGAACCAGAACGCCATCGACGACGAGTATGAGGACTACTTCTTCGGTGGTCCGGTCGATCCCTTCGGCGACGAGGACGGCGACGGCTACATCAACCTCCAGGAAGCGCTCGACGGCACTCATCCCGATGATCCCGCCAGTACCCCGGACGGATCCCCGCTGCCGGATTCGATGCCCCCGGTCCGGCTTGTCCTCAGTGGCGGCAACCTCGTGTTCACCCTGGAGTTCCCGAGCGAATACGGCGACCGAATCCACTTCCTGCTCCAGGGCTCGGGCACCAGCCTGTCCGCCCCGTTCACCGAAAGCCCGGATGCCGCCACCGACGCCGGCCTCGACGAATACACGCTGAGCATTCCCAAGCCCGCCGACGATCGGAACTTCTACCGCTTCCGCCTCGGTCTGCGGCCCTGAGGGCTGCATCCAGAACGGAGCGCCGGGTTCACCCGGCTGGAGCCTCGGGCGAGCAACGAGGGATCGTGCCGGACCTTTTCATCGGTCTCCCGGTGCCGGGGAGATAGCAGCGGGGCAAGGGTGCGGCCATTTCTATGAGCTGACCCGAGGCTCCAGCCGGGTGAACCCGGCGCTCCGAGGCCTCCACAACCTCGTTCAGCAGTTCCATGCTCAGGAAGCCGTCGCAGCTCCAGCCCGGATCATCGCGAGGCTTGAAGTCGATCGCGGATATCCTGAAGCTCCCCGCATGAAGTCCTGCCTCGGCATGCTGGTCGCCCTGCTCCTGCTGGTCGTCGTACTCGGCACCGTCGGCGGTATCTACTACCTCAGCGCCACCGCCGAGTTCTCCGAAGCCGCCGCTCCCTGAGCCAAGAGCTGAGAGCAAGGATCCGGGAGCGGAGAAGTCCGAAAGGCGGCGCCTCCTTGCGATGCGGGGCATCAACAGCCCCACGGGCCAGGATACAGCCGCAGCACGCCATCAAAACCCGCGATGAGCGAAAGCATGGCCGCGGCCAGGGTCGCGCGCCGCACACCACGCCGGCGGAGACCGATCAGCACCGCCACGGGAAACCACGCGATCATCAGCGAGCACCAGCCGGATTCCGCGATCGCCGGAAGCTCGAAGTCGAGTGCCACCCCCCATGCCGCCACGGTGCCGATGGCAAAGGCCCCGGTCACCACCGCGGACGCCTGGACGAGCGTCAAGCCGTCCCTTCCGATGGTCGCTCCGTTCACTCGCAGGCGGTCTTCGCCGCCTCGCGGCTTTCCTCGGTCAACTTCGACAGCGGATAGTCCACGACCCGGCCGCTCTCAAGTTCAAACGTCACCTTGGTGGCCGTGACCGCCAGGGCTTTCGCCCGGATCGTCTGGCCGTCGGAATTCGTCCACTCGCGGAGCTCACCCGTTTCACAAACCTCTTCGGCTTCGGGAGCCTTCTCGTCGCTCTCGGCGGGCGCGGACGGCGCCTCGTTCTCAGCCGGAGCTTCGGCCGCCGCTTTCTCCACCTCCTCCTCGAGATCCCGGAAGGCCCCTCGGTCATCCTTCTTGATCTGATCGTAGCAAAGTCCGCCGAGCACCCGCTGATCGTTCTCCGACAGCACCGTCACGATGGGGATGAAATTCCCCTTCTCCTTGTAGATCTGATAGGTCTTCTGCTTCACCTCCTGCGACAGGGTCTCCCCCTTGTCGGCCTGATCCTCGACGACCATCACATACTTCGAGCGCATCCGTTTGAACACCGCCTCGTTGCCGGCCTGACATTTCGGGCAACTCGATGCGGTATCGGTCACCACCACCGCAAGCGGCTTGCCCGACTCCTTCGCCTTGGCGACAGCCTCGTCGTATTCGGAGGGCTTGAAGGCGCTGGAGGGAATGCGGGCCTCAAGGGCCGAGGTGATCGCGACGGCCGCGATGACGAGGGGGAAGAACGCTCTCATGGTGTCCGAATACCGCCACGAAGGCGGGATATTGTCGAGAGAATTGCGCGAAGCGTCCACGCCCTCCTCGCACCCCGGCACGAAAAAGCCGCCGCCCCTTGCGGAGCGGCGGCTTGGGAATCGAATCGGAAGTCGATCAGGCCTCGGCCGTCTCTTCCTCCTTGTCGCCGGATTGCTCGGCCTTCTGGTCGCGGAGGTAGGCGCGGCGGCTCATCTTCACGCGGCCCTTTTCATCGACGCCGATGCACTTGGCGGTGACGTTCTCGCCCTTCTTGAGCACGTCCTCAACCTTCTCGGTGCGGCCTTCCTGCAGCTCCGAGATGTGGATGAGGCCGTCCTTGCCGGGCAGCACTTCCATGAAGGCACCGAAGTTGGTGACCGAAACCACCGGGCCGGTGTAGACCGTGCCGACCTCGATCTCCGCGAAGATGCGGTCGATGAGTTCCTTGGCGCGGTTGAGACCCTCTTCCTTCGAGGCGTAGATGTGCACGGTGCCGTCATCCTCGATGTTGATGTCGGCGCCGGACTCGGCCTGGATGCCCTTGATGTTCTTGCCGCCGGGGCCGATCAGCTCGCCGATGCGGTCGGCGGGGATCTTGACCGAGACGATGCGCGGCGCGTGCTCGCTGAGCTGCTGCGGACCGCTCACGGCTTCGTTCATCTTGGCGATCACCTTGGTGCGGCCTTCCTTCGCCAGATGCACCCCCTCCTCGAGGATGCTCAGAGGCAGACCCGGGAGCTTGAGGTCGAGCTGGAATCCGGTCACCCCGGCATCGCTGCCACAGAGCTTGAAGTCCATGTCGCCGTAGAAGTCTTCCGAGCCGATGATGTCGAGCAGCACCTTGTGCTCCTTCATCGTGCCGTCGTCGTTCCACTCGGTCACCAGACCGCAGGAGATGCCGCCGACCGGCGCCTTGAGCGGCACGCCGGCGCAGAGCAGCGACATGGTGCCGGCGCAGACGGTCGCCATCGAGGTCGAGCCGTTCGATTCCATGACTTCCGAAGAAACGCGCATCGCGTAGGGGAAGTCCTCCTCGTCCGGGATCACCGGGGCGATCGAGCGCTCGGCGAGCGCGCCGTGGCCGATCTCGCGGCGGTTCAGGCCACCCATGCGGCCGGTCTCGCCGACCGAGAAGGGCGGGAAGTTGTAGTGGAGGAGGAAGCGCTTGCTGTCCTCGCCACCGGCGTAGTTGTCGAAGTACTGGCGCTCGTCGGCCGGGGCCAGCGTGCAAATGCCCATCGCCTGGGTCTCGCCCCGGGCGAAGATGGCCGAACCGTGAACCCGCGGCAGCGAGTTGGCCTCGGCGAAGAGCGGACGCAGGTCGTGGATCTGGCGACCATCGGCGCGCACCCCCTTCTCCATGATGGAGAGGCGGAAGGCCTTCTTCTGGATGTACTCGAAGACCTGCTCGATCTCGAAGTCGGTGGTCTCCGGATACTTCTCCTTGATCGCCGCCTCGACCTCGTCGCGCAGGGCGCCGACCTTCTTGCCGCGCTCGACCTTCGAAGCCGCGTAGATCGCGTCCTCGATGCGGTCGCCGGCGACGGCGTAGCCGACCTCGAGGAGTTCCTCCTTGGCCACGGTCACCTTGTATTCGCGCTTCTCCTTGCCGGCGAGACCACGCAGTTCCTCCTGCGCCTCGACCAGCTTGGCCACGTTCGACTGGGCGAAGTGGAGCGCCTTGATGAATTCGTCCTCGGGCAGCTCGTCGGCCGCGCCTTCGATCATGATCACGTCGGTCTTGTTGCCGACATACACGAGGTCGAGGTCGCTTTCCTCACGCTGTTCGAAGGTCGGGTTGACGACGAACTCGCCGTCCACGCGGCCGACGCGCACCGCGCCGATCGGGCCGGCGAAGGGAATGTCGGAAATGGTCAGGGCCGCCGACGCGCCGTTCATCGCCAGGATATCGGAGTCGTTGATGTGGTCGGCCGAAAGCAGCAGCGCCACGATCTGGGTGTCGTAGAGGTAGCCCTTCGGGAAGAGCGGGCGCAGCGGGCGGTCGGTCATCCGCGAGGTCAGGATCTCCTTCTCGGTGGGGCGACCCTCACGCTTGAAGTAGCCACCGGGGAACTGTCCCGCGGCCGAGGCCTTCTCTTTGTATTCGACGGACATCGGGAACCAGGTCTGGCCCTCGCGCACTTTGGTCTGCGAAACGGCGGTGCAGAGCACCACGGTCTCGCCGCAGCTGACGACGACGGCGCCGTCGGCGAGCTTGGCGAGTTTCCCCGTTTCGAAGGTGATGGGATTCGAGCCGACCTGGCCCGTCACGGTATGGATGTTCATTGGTGTGTTTTGCTGTCTTGCGGTGCCCCGTCGAAGCGACGGGGACTTGGTGGATTTCGGACAGCCCCGTTGAGAACGAAGAAAGGGATGGATGGGTCTGTCCGCGGGGATCCGGAAAAAGCCGGACCACCGCTTTCAAGCGAAACGGCCACGGGATCATCCCGTGGCCGCCTCGAAGGAAAGGGTTAGCGACGAAGGCCGAGGCCTTTGATCAACTTCTGATAGCGCTCCTCGTCCTTGGCCTTGAGGTAGTCGAGCAGCTTGCGGCGCTGGGCCACAAGCTTGAGGAGTCCGCGGCGCGAGGAATTGTCCTTCTTGTGCGTCCCGAGGTGATCGGTCAGGTGGACGATCCTCTTGGTCAGCAGGGCGACCTGGTAGTCGGCGCTGCCGGTGTCGGTTTCATGGACCTTGTAGTCCGCCGGATTGATGGTGCTTTCGCTCATGATGTTGGTTTGATTCGATCCAGCCACCCTGGCCGGTCCGCCCTTGGTCGGGACGGCGGAGAAAAGCGGTTTTCGCCCGTTTTGCAAGGACAGAATGCTACCAAGTTCGCAACGAGGCAATCAAGCCCGGCGAAGCAGTAGGCTGGTTTCACACCGTGGGAAGCCTTCGTAAGGATCTGAGTCAATGACGATTCGGCCAGCGCTCCTTCCCGAATTGGTTTAAAGGGCCGAATCCTCATACTCGTCGCGCCTAAATGAACGACGTCCGTGATTTCATGAAGTTCACCGGTATCGTCGAGCCCACGGAGTTTCGGGGCGTGATTCGCGCCCATCTTCTCGCTTGGCGGCGCCGTGACGCCAGCCGTCACCCACAAAGGGAGGATCCCGCTCTCCCGGCCATCCATTGGGCATCATTTCCGTGCTCTGCATCTCGTGGGTGGTGATCTTTCCCCTTCCGGTAGACTGAGCGTATTTGACTTCCAACGAACTCAACCCCGACACCCCGCTTCCACCCGCACCTCCGGCGGGCAGCGTGCGCTCGGGGATCATCTGGTCGAGGATGCGGCCATTCATTCTGCCCGCTACGGACGGCTCGGCCAATGAGCACGATCCAAGTCCTTGAACAAATTGTTTTGCGTATCCCACTCCAATGAACGCTCGTTTGGCGCTGCGTTAAGGTAGTAGGTCATCAAGATACTGGGGACCGCTTGGGGAAGCCAACCGATGACTCGTCCGTCGAGCTTCCCGTACCGCGCACTAATAACCTTGCCTTCATCATCCAGAACGGTTCGTACGCGAAAAACATAGGCTTCGTCAGACATCGCGATATCCGCAGACGGTTGTTCTTTGTTCGAGAACCGCCAAGAGGAACGGTAGCCGTTATCGGGTGCCTTCGATGGTCCGACAAGCAAAGCTCCCCCTTCGTCCTTGATCATTTGGATTCCGTCTTCTGGATTGGAGAAGGTTAAAACAATCTCCCCTGCGGGCATCACATCGTCGTCGTCAGGGTTCGCTCGCCTGGCTTGGATTACAAAATCCGCGACCTCGCCTTTTCCAAATGGACCAATCCAATCTGCTTTCTCAAGATCAAATCCGAAAGGCCCCAGCTGTTTTTCGGGAAATTCCTTCCAACGGTTTCCATCATATCGGATGACATACATTGGATGCGGATTCCCGATTTTTTTCATTACCAGTCTCAACTCCACCGGCCACGGCTCCCAGCGATTTCCATTGCGTTTCGTGATCCACAGCTTCGCGAGATTCGATGGATAGTATCCTTCTGGCTCGGAAAACACACTGGTTTGGTACCAGTTGGTCTCTCCACTCAGCTCAACCACCCCTTTCGAGTCAGTTACGCCTACAACCTTGTAGCTATCGAGCGGCGCGGTGGAGTCTCCCGAGCTCCTGTTGAACCATGCGGCGACTTCGGTCTGCTTCATCGGCTTGTCGTCCTGGTCGACGACTTCCACCCGGAATTTCTGCACGGGCTCGCCGCAGGCCGCTAGCGTGAGGCAGCCTGCCGTTGCCAATATCCATTTCATTGTCTTCATTCGCCTCCCTCCGGTTCTTGATCGAGTCCGTGGTCTTCAACGGGTTGCTTCCAAGCCTTCCAGACGTAAAGATAGGCAACATCTTTGATATCTCCGTGACGCCATCCGTTCCCTACAACCGGAGCGGGTCTCTCTCCCGGCCATCCATTGGGCATCATTTCCTCGCTCTGCATTTCGTGGGTGGTGATCGTGCCAGCATTTGAGAGCGCAAACTTCTGTTTGAGGCTTGGAACTTCGGTCCCTACCCCGCTTCCACCCGCACCCCCGGCGGGGAGCGTGCGCTCGGGGATCATCTGGGCGAGGATACGGCGGCGCTTCGGGGCATTGGCTGCTACGGCGTGGCCTGTGCCGGGGTCGAAGAGGCCTTCGCAGCCGGGCGGCAGGGTGGTTCCGAAGACGGGATCACGGGCCAGCCGGGCGATGAACGCGGCTGGGTCCGCCGCCTTTTGGTCGATGAACCACTGGGGGGAGCGGTTGTAGTAGGTGTACTGCTGGTCCACGGGGTTCAGAACGCTCGACAGCCAGTGGGGAGCTTCGTTTCCTCGAACCACGCGCCAGCCGCCGTGGTCCGACGCCGGCGAAAACGATTCGAAGACATGGGTTAGGAGAGAGGTGAGTCTTCCCAACCACTCGCTCTGGGGTTCGTCGGGCTCCTGCCCGAGCATCCCCTTGAGCATCGCCTGGAGCGCGAAGGCGTAGGTGCCGACCGGCTTCTGCCCCGCCCAGCCGGGGTCGGCCGGAAGGTCGGCCGGCAGGGCGGCAAGTACCTCCTCACCGGATGAATAGTAGATTTCGAGATCCGGGGCGGCCGTATGGAGCACACCGCGCCACGACAGGGAGCCGCGAGCATCGGTGGCGGCGAAGAGTTGATACCATTCGGAGGCCTTGATGTCCTCCATGTAGGGCCTCCAGGTCGATGGCTCCATCATCACGTCGTTGCTGACGAATTCTCCCGGAAGGAGACTCTCGGTGGCGAAGGCGGGATCGTAGAGGAAGGCTTTCTCCAGATCCGCTCCGTGGCTAGCGATGGAATCGGCCACGACAAGTCCGCCGAGGCTGTGGGAGGCCGCGAATTTTCTCCCACCCTCCAGTCCGTTGATGAATTCGGCGAGGGGCTCGGAGGTGTTGAGTGCGTTTTCGACATTCTCGTAATACTTTGGGGTGACGCCGACGGTCAGATTCTGCGTTTCATCCCCATACCAGCTCAAGGCGTGGAATTTCGCGCGGCTGCCCGCCCAGAAGTAGCGCTTGAACGCCTCCGAGTGCCAGCCGCGCGCCCCCTTGCCGTTGACGTTGTAGCCGTGGAGGAAGACCAGCCAGTCCTCGTTGCAATACGAGTCGGGGAGGTTCGACGGTTCTCCGCCTCGCCCGGGGGCGGGCGGATTCTCGGTCTCTTTCTGCTGCTCCGCCGGGTCGGATGAAACGAGCGGGGTGCGCAGGTTACGATGCCGGAACATGGCCTCGACTCCCGAGGTGGAGACCGGCAGATGGACCCGCGCCTGCTCTGCAGCCTCCTCGTCGCGAACGACGAGGTCCAGTCCGGCCTGCGTGGCTTCGGTTCCCTCGACCAGAACCACGCCACGCGAGGGATCGGTGATGATCCGGTTCAGCCGTTCCGTGTCGAGATTCCCGAGGTAGGCCCCCAGACTTGCCTGATATGTGAGCTTCACTCCGGCCACGGAGCCCTGAACGGCGATCCCGTTTGGGTTGTCCCTCGCCAAGACATCGCCGAGACCTCCGGTCAGGTAGTCGCCAACGTCACCTGAAGAAAGGTCCGTCTCGAAGAAAGCGAACTGCCAGTCGCCGCCCGGTGACTCGAGATGGTATCTGAACCGGTCGGGGGGATGAGTCACAAGAAGCCCGCCGATCCGCAAATGGATCGGGAAGAAATCGACAAGATCCCGGAGTCCGTCGATCGTCAAATTGATGTTGTCTCCCGCTCCCATGTTCGGGACGTCGTTGCCCGAGACCGACGTCCCGGTCTCGTCCCTGTCGTCGTTAATCCAGAATCTCCAGGGCTTTCCGATGGTGGCCTTTCCGGAGTCACCTGCATCGATCTTCCCGTCCCGGTTCCAGTCGGGGACGAGTTCGGCCTTCACGAGCATCACCGGTTCGACCCCGGTCGCGATCGTGAGGTGCGCCAGCAATCGTTCGGGGGCCCCTTCGTCCTCCTCCTCGCCGGAGACGAACCGCGCAGGTTCGAGATCCTCGCCTTCCTCAAGTCCGCCCACGGCCTCCTCAAGATCGCACGCCGCCCATTCCAGGGTGCTGCCATCGCCGGGCAACCTGCGCCACAGGCGCGCCCCGCCCACAGGCGGAGACGCCGCCTCATCCCGGAATTCCCCGAATACCACGCCATGGCGCGAGATCGTTGCAGCCCATCCCTCGCCTTCGTCCAGCGGGATGCGCTCGTGCCTCCCGCCTTGTGGTCCCACCCGGAACACCTGGGGCCGCGATCCTTCAGCGGAGGGAGACGATGAATGACCGACCCCGGTTGCAGCAAAGGGGCAGTATTCCGGCAACACCACGCCGGACGGCACCGCTGGATACCAAGGCCCCGCACCGCCGGCCCCTGAGGCCCGGTAACCCGCCATGGAAAATGGCTCCGCGATGGCAAGCACTGCGCCCAGTGGATCGTTCACCGCATGAGGTTCGTAATCCACGAGGTTGCCGCCTCCCTGTGCCTCGCCCTCCGCGTCGATCAATCCCTGCGCGGTCGTGATTTCCGGAGCGGCCGTCGGCGAGGCCCAGACGACGAGATGGCCGCCAAGAGTTCGCTGTCCGTGGATGTCCACGGGATCGTCGTCAAGAGGGGTCAGGCGCGTGTGGGCGTCGACCGTTGTCCAGCTTTCGCCGTAAACAATCCCTCCCTCGGTGATCCCATAGCCGCGGCTCACCGTGTCTGCCACGCTCCATGAAATCAGCTCCTCGTCCTCGCCCAGTGCACCGCGCAGCATCACCTCAACCTCCGACTCGGGAAAGGGGGAGAGTTCCGTCGCCGAGCCCAACCACCCCCCCGTCTCTGGATCGAGACGGCGCACGGTCGAGTTCCCTCCGGGCGAAGATCCGTCGCTGAGTAGGTACCCCGACCACGTCAGACGGCGTGCGGCGGCTCCAAGCACCGTCCTCTCCCCCCGGTTCCAGAGCCAACTCGCGTCGTTGCCGTCCTTCCACACGACCTGCCCGGAGGCGGACATGCCCTTGAACCGAGGATAGGTGGACACCACGTTGTCGGGATCGAGCCTTACCAGCGCGTAGCGGGTGTTTTCGAAACGCCGCTGCGAATCCGGATCGACGAGCACCGAGCCACCACTGGAGGCCGACCGCACATCGGAGAATGCGAGGTGCTCAAGGTGATCGTCAGCTCCATCGCCGTCAGTGTCGGCAAGGAAGGCTTCAGTCCCGCTCACGCCGAACTCATACCAATCGGGCAACCCGTCGCCATCGGTATCCGTCACCACGCGCGCGAGGCGGTAGAAGCGTCTTGCTCCGGGCGAAGGCGGCGGGGGCGGAGGCGCGAGTTCGGCCTGCTCGACGTTTTCTGTGACCTGCTGATTGAGTTCCGGAAGAGCAGCACTGAAGGCATCGGCCACCGCCTGATCCTCCGGCTCCAGCGCCATCGGGAGCGGCGGGGGATCGAACGGATACCGGGCGCTCATGATGAACAATTGCACGTCCCCCTGTTGATGCCAGTAGAAGGGCTGCCGATCCCAAGCCTCGACCATTTCTCCGGTAACGGCATGGACGATCTGGAGGTCGGGGTCCGCCAGGGAGCGCCACATGAGGACCGTGCCGGAGCTCGTCGACGGCTCGGCGCGCAGCGTGACCATCGTTGCCGGTGGCAGTGGTGCGGGAGGATCCTCCCCCGGCGGAGGAGGAGGCGGTGGCACTTTTTCAAACAGCGCCAGATGAAGCTCGTGGCCGAGGCCGTAGAAAACGGCATCGTCGTCCCAGCTCGAAAGATCCGACGACGACTGAAGGGAGTAGAGCATACCCGGGACGGTCGGAAAGCGCAGTGTCAACCACTGCGCGCCGGTTTCCGCCTCATAGTCCTCCACGCTCCAGACCAGATCCTCGGCCGGTTCGATCGGGATGGGCTCGATATCGGCGCGGAGGAGCGACGGGGCCGCCAGCCCGAACGCGGCGGCGAAGATAAACGTCTTCATAGGGTAGCGGAAGGAAGCGAAGTGGAAATACCTTCCGGTGGACGGGGAGTGAATAAGCCGCACGAAGTCGGCCGCGATGGCCTTTAGCCACCGCCCGGAAGCGGTCGCCTGGACATCCGCCACCGCCTCCCCGGCCATTTCTGGTCGGTTCGGCGGCATCGTTCGCGGTCGATGCCGACCGCTTCGTGTAAGGCTATTCAGACCCCGTTCACCGACGCCAACGGAGGCATCGAAGAAAGCAGTGACTGAAAACACAAGCCCAATCACTCATCGCGCATTTCATGAGCGGTTCTTGGCAAAATCTGCAATGTTGCCAGGACGCCCTCCTCATTCGTTCGGGTAGCCGGCCCGCAGCCGCCGAACGTCCCGATCGGACCCGTAGACCATGATCAGATCCCCGGTTTCGAGCTGCTCGTGCCTCCCCGGGGCCCCGACAAATCCCCCCTCCTTGCGGTGGATCCCGAGAATCACGATCCCGCGGTCGGCGGGGCGCGACTCGCCCAGTTCGTAACCCACGAAGGGGTGCCCGTCGAAGAGCTCGACCTCCGCCACGCTGAAGCCCTGCTTCACCCGGAGCAGCACGTCGTAATCGAGCGCCCTCACCATCCCCGACCGCTTGAGCGCCCGCGTCATCAGCGAATCCAGCGGCTTCTTGATGAACGAGACGTTGAGCAGCAACCCGATCGCCACCACCGAGGCGATGATCAGCAGCAGCGCCATCCATCCCGCCAGACCGTCGGGATCGTTCCTCATCAGGGTCACGATCAGGGTCGCCAGCGCCGAGGTGATCCCGATGTTGCCGGCGATGATCAGGTGGAGGATGATCCGGCGGCGAATCGGGTGACTGACGACCATCTCCGCCTCCTGCGTCGTGAAGCCCACGCCGAAGAAGGCCGAGGCGGCCTGGAAGCGCGCCGCGGTCTGCGACATCCCGGTGAGCGTGAGCGCATTGGCACCCAGCTGCACGACCAGGAGGGCCAGCACGACGATGACCGCGAGGGCGATGAACGAGACAATCATCGGATGAGTTCGGTGAGGCGCTCCTCGAGTTGTGCCGTCAAGCAGGAGGCCCCCTCCCGCTTGGTCAGTTCGCCGGAGGCGATCATCGCCGTCACGTCGATTGGCTCTCCAGCCACCACCGAAGCCCGGCGCGGCACGGGGTAGGACGGGAATCCGAAGAGATCCTCCTCCAGTTTCATGATGGTCTCCGCATGGCGGTCGAGGGTGGGCTCCGCCAGCAGATAGTCGCCGATGTAGCTGTGCGCCTGGAGGGCGGTGAAGACCCGGTCGAGATCATCGAGCAGCTGGCCCCGCTCGTCGGCACCGGGCGGCTCCTTGTCATCCAGCAGGCGCCGCCGCAGCCGGTAGCGGAGCGCACGCACGCGCTCGGGAGGATTCGAGGCCTTCGGGTCGCGCCCCATGCGCCCCTCGACATCCTCCAGCAGTCGCTCGCAAAGACTCGTCAACCGCTCCTGGAGTCCGCCGCGTCCGGCCTCCCCGAGAAACTCGGTTTCCTTCAACGCCATCACCCCCGCCCCGAGACGGAGGATCCGCTCGCGCACCGGCATGCCGGGCTTCGGGGTCCAGCCAATGCGGTCTTCAAGGCGGTCCAGCCGGGCTCCGAAGGTCCCCTCGACCGACGGATCGTGATGAAACCTCATGCCCACCGGCACCAGCCAGGCCGAGCGCCCCTCCGCCAGCCTGCCGGCCACCTTCATCAGAATCGAGGCCACCCCCTCGTGCAGGGGGTCGAGCCGCTCGTGGTGATGGTAGATCTCTCCCTCGGGGTAGATCACCAGCGGCACCCCGTCGGAGAGCAGGCCGATGGCCGTCTTGATGGCCGCCAGGTCCGGCCCGTCCCGGTCGACCGAGAACACCCCCATCGACTGCAGCGCCCACGCCTGGCCCGCACCCGATTCAAAAATCTCCCGCGCCGCCATGAAGTGGAACGGGTAACCATGGCGGCCGCCGATCTCCATCATCAGGTGGGGATCCGCGTGATCGGCGTGATTCGGAGCCAGCAGCACCGAATCTCCGGAGACGATCTTGCCATCCAGCCGGTCGAAGCCCTGTTCCTGGATCTCGGAAATCCGA
This sequence comes from Verrucomicrobiia bacterium, assembly GCA_030431475.1. Taxonomy (GTDB): domain Bacteria; phylum Verrucomicrobiota; class Verrucomicrobiia; order Verrucomicrobiales; family Akkermansiaceae; genus Haloferula. The sequence continues at coordinate 32,706 of JAUIJD010000052.1, forward strand.
TACTTCCGCTCGAGCAGGAAGCTCCGGTTGAACCAGAGGGCCAGTGGCCGGAACCAGCCTTTCAGCGAGGGTGGCCGGAAGGTGTAGGGCAGATCGTTCCTCAACCGGCGCATGTCACCTTCCTAGCAGCCTGTCGGACTTAGGACAGCGACAAATCCGTTTCGCGCTGGCATGATCCGCGCATGGCCGCCCGGTTCGTCAACGTTGACCACGACACCCCGCTTCTTCTTCCGCCCGACCTTCGCGAC
>JAUIJD010000095.1 GCA_030431475.1 Verrucomicrobiia bacterium
GGGTGGACGTTGGTGGTCGGAAGGGCGAGGTCGAACAGCGTCGGGTTCGAGATCGGACGGCGCGCTTTCTCAAAGCCGCTGGTGGTGTCCATCACGGGGGCGGTCGGTTCGACCGAAATCACGCCCGCGGTGGCGGTGGCGGCAAGGGCACCGGCAAGGGCGGTGACAGTCAGTGTTTGCTTCATCGTTGTCTTGGATCGGGGTTTGTCGTTGGTTCCGGTCGCTTCCGGTTGCGCAGAACATCCCCGGTTGGAACGCCGCGGGCTATGCGCGGTCGGCCCGAAATCCCGCATTTTTTGCTAGGATCCGCAAAATTCGGAGCAGCGGCTCCGACTACCCCTTGGCCGCCTGCCAGGCCGCCTCCATCTGATCGAGGGTGGCGTCTCCCAACTCGATCCCGCGCTCCTTCAGCGCCTGCTCCATCACCCCGAACCGCTCCTCGAACTTCCGGTTCGCCGCTGCCAGCAGCACCTCGGGATCGAGCTTCCGGAAGCGGGCCAGGTTCACCACCGAGAACAGCAGATCGCCGATCTCCTCGGCCGCCGCCTCGGGCGAATCCGCCGCCGCGACCTCGTCAAGTTCCTCGCGGATCTTGTCGGTCACGCCGCCCTCGTCCGGCCAGTCGAAGCCGACCTTGGACGCCTTCTTCTGAAGCTTGGCCGCACGCAGCAGGGCCGGCAACCCCTGGCCGATGCCGTGGAGAAACGCCTCATCCTCGGTGCCCTTCTCGGCGCGCTTGATCTCGTCCCATTGCCTGAGCACCGACTCCGTATCGTCGGCACCGCTTGCGCCGAACACATGAGGATGCCGGCGGATGAGTTTCTCGCTGATCCCGCGCGCGACCTCGTCCATGTCGAAATCCCCGCGTTCCGAGGCGAGCTCGCTGTGGAAGACCACCTGCAGCAGCAGGTCGCCGAGTTCCTCGCGCAGGTGCGGGATGTCGTCACGGCGAATCGCGTCGACCGTTTCGTAGGCCTCCTCGATCAGATTCGGCACGAGACTCTCGTGGGTCTGCTCGGCATCCCACGGACACCCTCCGGGCGCCCGCAGCCGGTGGAGGATGGCCCGCAGACGCTCGATCTGCCGCTCCTTCTCGGAGCACTCGATCATCTCCCGGTCGTTCATGATCCCCGGCGGCTGGCTTCCTCCAAAGTCCGGCGTTCGCCGTCGGTCAGGCTGTCGAACCCCTGCTCCGAGACCTTTTCGAGAATGCGGTCGACCTCGCTTTCCTCATCCAGATCCACCTCGGTGCGCGGACGCAGCTTCGGCGGCCGGCGTCGACCCACGAAACGGGCGTCGTAGACCACCTTCCCGCGCACCTCGTCGTGCTTGCCGAGCAGGCCGGGGAAACTCATCAGCAGCAATCCCATCAGCGCCCCCCCGAGGTGCCCGGCCTCGCCCCCGCTGTTCAAGTTGACGTTCGGGAACACGAACCCACCGGCAATCATCAGCACCGCGAGCCCGGCGAGCGCGATCGCCAGCTGACGCATGGTCAGCGTGATCGGCGGAAAGAGCAGGCGAACCTTCACCGCCGGCGCCAGCTTGTAGACCGCGAAGATCAGACCGAAGACCCCGGCCGAGGCGCCCACCAGGGGAGTGTTGAAGCTTGAGTTCGGCAACAACCCGATCACCAGCAGCAGGGAAAAGAAGAGCCCCCCGGCGGCCCCGCAGAGAAGATAGTAGGCCAGAAAACGACGCGCGCCCCACCAGCGCTCGACATAGGGAGCGAAGAAGAAGATTCCGATCGAGTTGAAAACCAGGTGGCCGAGGTCGGCATGAAGAAACTGGAAGGTGATGAATTCCCACAACCGTCCCCCGAGGACCGCGCGCTCGAAAATGAAGCAGCCCGCCCAGTCGACCGCACCCCACGAAAGGGGTCCGGGTGGCATGCCGGCCGGGCGATTGAGCATCTGCAGGATGAACACCCCGACGTTGAGGCCCAGCAGCCACTTCGTCACCACCGGCAGGCGCGGCGGCGCGGCAGGCGCCTCACGCGCGTAGTCCCGGTCCTGAAATCCCATCGCGCCGGGTCGTTACCACGCCCTTCCCCCCATCGCAAGGACCACGGGTGACGATCCCGCCACCAACAAAACAGTCACCATCGGTGAAATGTTTTCCGGCCGGCCCGCGTTAGCCTGCGCCCGTTCTGAATCACCCTCATTCCATCATGAATCAAGAACATGCACCCACCCTCCCGGACACCACCGAAGTTCCGACCGAGTTGAGCTTCCAGGACAAGTGGGATTCCGCGGCCGTGTCCGCACTCATCCGATCGAAGTCGAGCCTCGGCGAAACGCCGGCCTTCCTCTTCGTCGGCCGAAGGGAAGCCGGACTGCTCCGCGATCACCTCGCGGCGGCCTTCGGCCCCGATGCCGTCGTCTCGCTCAAGGACACCTACTACATGGGTCTTGAGGTCATCGAGATCGACGTCGACACCTACCTGCGCACCGGGGGCCGCAAGACCAGCCGCACGCTGCAGGATCCCATCGCCCGTCGTCCGTCCTGGCGCGACCGCGAGACCGACACGCTCTGGCAGCTTCGCCTGAACGCCTGAAAACCCCTTTCAGGGCGGCCTCCACCTCCGCGTCTCGCAGACGAACGTGTGGGTGCGGGCGGCCCGGTCTTTCCGGCGGCGGTTCCGATCCGGAGCCGCCGCCTCTTCGCGTCCGGAGCGCGCCTTTCCGGCCCGCCACTATGCCGATTTTCTGATCTTCCCCGGACCACTGCGCGGATTTGATACAAAAAACGGCATATTCTCGGATCGCATTGCCGCCTTGCACGGCTTGGTCTCGTATCACCACGCCATGAGCAATCCCACCCGACACGAAGCCCTCGCCCAGTGGGTCGAGGAGATCACCAGCCTCTGCAAGCCCGAGAACGTCGAATGGTGTGACGGGTCGCAGGAAGAATGGGACCGCCTGACGCAGTTGCTCTGCGACGCGGGCACCTTCACCCGGCTCAACCCGGAGAAGCGCCCGAATTCCTTCCTCGCCCGCTCGACCCCGTCCGACGTCGCCCGCGTGGAGGACCGCACCTACATCTGCACCCGCCGCAAGGGTGCCGCCGGCGGCACCAACAACTGGATGGACCCGAAGGAGATGAAGGCCATCCTCAAGCCGCTCTTCGACGGCTGCATGAAGGGCCGGACCATGTATGTGATCCCGTTCTGCATGGGTCCCCTCGATTCGCCGTTGGCCAAGATCGGCGTCGAGATCACCGACAGCGCCTACGTCGTCGTCAACATGCGGATCATGACCCACATGGGCAAACACGTCCTCGAACGCCTCGAGGCCGAAGAGGCCGGCGAACTCGAGAAGAAACGCGACGGCCACGGCAACTTCATCCCCTGCGTCCACACCGTCGGCGCGCCGCTCGAGCCCGGCCAGGAGGACGTCACCTGGCCCTGCAACAACGAGGAGAAGTACATCTGCCACTTTCCCGAGACCCGTGAGATCTGGTCCTACGGATCCGGCTACGGCGGCAACGCCCTGCTCGGCAAGAAGTGCCTCGCCCTGCGCATCGCCAGCAACATCGCCCGCGAACACGACTGGATGGCCGAGCACATGCTGGTCGTCGGCGTCGAGTCGCCGGAGAAGGAAAAGACCTATCTGGCCGCCGCCTTCCCGAGTGCCTGCGGCAAGACCAACCTCGCCATGCTCATTCCGCCCAAGGAATACGCGGACAAGGGCTGGAAGACCTCCATCATCGGCGACGACATCGCCTGGATGTGGGGTCACGAGGACGGCCAGCTCCACGCCATCAACCCGGAAACGGGCTACTTCGGTGTCGCCCCCGGCACCTCCTACAAGACCAACCCGATCGCGATGGACTCGATGACCGAGAACGCGATCTTCACCAACTGCGCGCTCACCGATGACGGCGACGTGTGGTGGGAAGGCATGGACGGCGAACCGCCGGCCCACGCGATCGACTGGAAGGGCAATGACTGGACGCCGGACTGCGGTGAGCTCGCCGCGCACCCGAACGCCCGCTTCACGGCCCCGGCCGAGCAGTGCCCGACCATCGACCCCGAGTGGCAGAATCCCGACGGCGTGCCGATCTCGGCCATCGTCTTCGGCGGACGCCGCCCGACCACGATGCCGCTGGTCTATCAGGCCTTCAACTGGTCGCACGGCGTCTACGTCGGCGCCACCATGGGCTCGGAGGTCACCGCCGCCGCGATCGGCCTCAAGGCCGGGGTCCGCCGCGACCCGATGGCGATGCTGCCCTTCTGCGGCTACAACATGGCCGAGTACTTCCACCACTGGCTCGACATGCGCGACCAGATCAAGCACCTGCCGCGCTTCTTCCACGTGAACTGGTTCCGCCTCGACGAGGACGGCAAGTTCCTGTGGCCCGGCTTCGGCCAGAACATGCGGGTGCTCGAATGGATCGTGAAGCGCTGCAAGGGCGTGGCCGCGGGCCACGAGACCCCGATCGGCTGGACGCCGCACATCGAGGACTTCAATCTCGAGGGCCTCGAAGGCTTCACCGAGGAGCAGTTCGACAAGTGCATGGCCTACAACCCCGAGGAGTGGACCGCCGAGCTGGTCGACCAGGGCAACCTGTTCCTGAAGCTCTACGACCTGATGCCCAAGGAGCTGGTCTTCCAGCAGCAGCTGCTGGCCGCCCGCCTGAGCTGATTTGTTACGAGTGAGAACCCCCGAACACCCCGGTCGGAAGGCCGGGGTGTTTTTAGTTTCGACAGTCGTCCAACGGGTAAGGCGCAAGTCCCCGGTTCTCGCGTTGCATAAAGGACCCCATGTCCTTCCAGATAGCGCGATAGAAGCCCGCCGTCGATTCACCCAAGGCAACCACGGCCTAGCGGTGATTGAGCCAAACAGTGGTGCCGGCACCGAGTCCGAGGAGCCGAAACGCGGCCGCCTTGAATAACCCAAAGCGGGAGTGACCAGCGACCAGTCGGGCACGGTGAAAGGCGATGTGCCCGGTCTCTTCACGAATGATCAGGCGGCCCATCTGCCGCAGCGCCACAGCCTTACCATAGCGACGGAGCATCTTGTAGTACACGTTGCTGACAATCTCGGTCAGCAGCATCGCGGTTAGTCTGAAGCCCACACCAAGGTGCTTCCGCAGACCGCAGAGAAGCGAGAACCTCCAATGATCATTGATCGGCTTTCCACCTAACCTTTTCAACGCCTCACCCAGAAGCCGGGCATGCTCCTTATCCCCGCGGAACCAGAGGTCGACCAGGGTCTTCATCCGATGGTCCTTGAGCAAGCCACCGCGATCCTTCGCGATGAGGTAGGCGGCTTGCGCGGGATCCCGGCCGGAACATACCCGGTGCAGACGCGTGGTAGCCAAGGGATACGCTCTCCCGGGTCCGGCTTCGCGACCTCGGGGCCGACCCGTATTCGTCGGTCACGACCCGCCGCTGGATCACATTAATCGAAAGGGTGAGGGCCGGGCAGCCCCCCCAAGCCGGTGCAACATTTCGTCTGTAAATTGCTCGATCACCTGTGACCCCGGCGCTTCGGGCGGCGGAGCGTAGCGGAGCCGGCCGAAGCGCCGGCCGCCGCCCTCCTCCGGCCCGTCCGCAACGAG
>JAUIJD010000004.1 GCA_030431475.1 Verrucomicrobiia bacterium
CCCTCCAGGAACTCGGCGACCGGGATCCCGAGATCGTTCGCCTCCTGCAGGAACACCTCTCCGTCCCGCGCCGTCGCGAACCCCCAGATGTTGTTGGGTCCGGCCGTCAGCGGCTCGAAGGCCGATCCGTCCGAACGGAATCTCCCCAGCTTGCAGTGCTTGAAGGCAACCGACGCAGATCCATCCGCAAAGGGTTCGCCGTCGGGGCGCCGCACCGTCGAGTCGTTGAAGAGACCCTGCGCGAGATAGATCCAGCCTCCCGGTGCCCGCTCGAACTGGTGGGGAAACAGGTGGGAGTCCTGGATGCCGAACCCCGTCAAGACCACCTCGTGACCGTCGGCGCGGCCATCCCCGTCCCCGTCCCGGTAGTGGCGAATCTGATGGCCATACTGCACCAGGGCGCCGTCGCCCAGAGGCAGCAGGCCCAAGGGGATCGCAAGGCCATCGGCAAACACCCGGGGTTGATGCGGACCGGGGCCGTAGGGATCGTCGAAGACCAGCACCTTGTCCTGTCCGCCGCGCAGATAGAGCGCCTCCGCCTTGAGCCGGTCCTCGTTGGCATCGACCGGGTACTCGAACGCCGTCATCGTCCACATCCTGCCCTGCGGGTCCCAGGTCACCGTGATCGGCTTGCCCACGCCCTGCTCCTCGCTTGCCACCAGCTCCACCTCGAATCCCTCGGGCACCTTGAAGGCCTCGAGCTGCTGCTCCGGTGTTCGAGGGCTCACCACCGGCCACGCCGGTGCGCCCGGCGTGTCGGGCAGCCTCTCGATTTCGATGTCCTTGAACTCCACGAGAAAGCGGCCTCCCCCGTGCGCCTGCAGCCCGATGCGCCCCTCGAGGGGGATCTCCCCATCCGCCTCGGTGTAGTCAATCGCCGCGACCCCGTTGATCCACGTGCGGATGCGCGGACCCTCGCAACGGATCCGGTAGTCATTCCAGCCCCAGTCCTTCACCACCTCGGCGAGCGCTTCGGCACCGACCGGCTCCGAGATCACCTTCTTCCTACGAGATTCATCGTAGAGCTTCCCCCACCAACCGGTGCCGGCATCCACCTGATAGCCGATCATCTCATGACTGCCCGGCAACCGCTGACTGCGGATCTGGATGCCCGAATTCATGAAACCCTCGCCCTCCACCAGCCGCACCTTCAGCCTCAACTCGAAGTTCGCATAGCGCTCCTCGCTGGCGATGAAGGTGTTGTGGGGGACGTTCTTTTCCATCGAGCCGCCCCGGATCGCCCCGTCCTCGACGGACCACCATTTCTCCTCGCCCTCGCGGACGTCCCAACCCTCGAGGCTGGTCCCGTCGAAGATCGGTTCGGCGGCAAGAGGAAGCGCCAGCAGGGCCGGCCACCCCCGTAAAATGCAGGAAAGTCTCATGAGGAGGGTCCTTACGCCCCCCCCACGCCCCAGCTTACGCACCATCGCCGGCCAGCCCCACCCGGACGGCCTCCGCCATCGGGATCGGCCGCGCCTCGCATTGCTCGCGCCACCCCGGGAAGTTCCATTTGTTGGGAAATCCGGCGCACTGCTCGGGCTTCACCTCGTGAATGCGACACCCGCCGTCCCGGAGCATGATGCAGGAGTGGTCGGACCGCTCGATCAGCGACAGCCCCTGCCGGTTGGTGCGCAGCCGCGTGTAGCGCTCGATGAATCTCTGCTCGCTCATGCCGAGAAAGGAGGCGATGCGGGGAATTTCCTCCTCTTCCAGGCGCACGTCGCCGGGCCAGCGGCAGCAGGCGGTGCAACGCTGACACACGTAGTAGGTCTCGGGATCGAGGAAGACGTCCCGGTTCGACGGCGATCCGTGGCTCATCAACGGCTTGCCATCTGCTGCGCCCGCGCCGCCTTGTAGTACCCGTTCACCTTCGACTGGAAGGCGCGCCACTTGCGCCCGGGGCGGCCGTTGTCCAGGAGGAAGTGCGGGCAGTTCTTGTGCGGCTTGCTCACCCCTCGGCGCGGCCAGTGGTAGTGCGGCACCACCCGGCTCAGCGGGATGCCGTGCTTGTGCATCAGGTAGGCCGTGAGACGCGCGGTGCGATCAATGGTGGCGCCGAGATCGGCACCGCGGTTCTCGCACATCTCGATCCCGATCGAGTAGTTGTTGCCCGGCCCGTCGAAGTCGGCGTGTTCGCCCTGCTCGTTGGTCGGCATGTGCTGGATCGCCGCGTCCTCATCCACGGTGAAGTGCCAGATCAGGTAGCCGATCCGATTGCCGCCCCGCCGCTTCGGCGCCCGCAGCGCTCCCCGCTTGAGCGCGAGCGAATGACGCTCGGCATCCGCCGAGTAGTTCTGGGTCGAGTGGATCGTGATGTAGCGCGGCGTCATGCGTCGCACCACTTTCCGCCCATGAGTCCCCTTCCGGACCATGTCCTGCTTGAGGTTCACCGATCGCAGCAGACTCGAGGTCCCCGACGGCCCGCCCGGGGTCGTGGTCCGCGATCCCGAGGAAACCGACGACGCCGAAGTCTGACGATGACTGCCCCACACCGGGACGCTGTCATCGCTGTAGCCCGCCACCGGGCCGACCTTGGCGCACTGTGAACCAAGTAGTAGCGCCAGCAGCACGGCGGGAATCGTCAGAGCCTTCATTTGGGAAAAGCGTAACATTCTCAATCGCGAGGGGAAGCAAGGAATCGGACGGAGTCAGGTTCATGGATGATTCACTCCATCCCGAATTTCCGCCCGCCATCGACCACCCCTTGCTGGAGCGCTCCTTGACTTGCCATTTTCCAGCCCGCGGCCAAGGTCCGGGCGTGCCCGCCAAGGCGCGTGTCAGTGACCTCTGGCTGACGCCTCCCCTCGAGGTCCCCGAATTCCGTCAACGCCTCGACCGGATGGTCGCTGGCGGCGGACCCGTTGCCTTCGACCACGTCGAGCCCGCCGCCCACGCGTGGCTGATCGCCCTGCTCCGCCGCGCCACGGATCTCCGCCGCACCTGGGTGCTCGTGCCATCGCCCAAGCAGCGCGAGCGGCTCGCCGCGGAACTCGGACTCTGGAACCTGCGGGCATCGATTCTTCCCGATCCGTCGGTGGAGGTCGGCGAGACCGAACTCGGCGACCCCGAGGGAGAAGCCGCCCGCCTGGAGCTCCTGGCCCGGGTTTCCCAGGACGGCGGGTTCTTCATCCTCGCCTCGCCCGATGTGTTCTCCTCGCCCGCGCCGGATCCCGAGAACCTCCGGCGGCGTCGGATCCGGCTCGAGCCCGGTGAGGAACACGACCCGACCGAGCTCGCCCGGATCCTGACCGATCAAGGCTACGAAAAGAACGTGCTGGTCCAGGACCGCGGCCAGTTCGCCGTGCGGGGAGGCATCCTCGACGTCTTCCCGTGGCAGAGCGGGCGCCCGCTCCGCATCGAGTTCTTCGATACCGAGATCGACTCGATCCGCGAGTTCGAGATCGATTCCCAGACCTCCGTCCGCAAGCTGTCCCGCGCCGAGCTGCTTCTCGGCGAGGTCGAGAATTCCCGCACCGTCGGCGACTTCCGGCGACCGGGCGACCAGGTGATCTCCATCGGGGAATGCGACGAGAACTGCGACGTCTCCATCCTCGAAGGCCCGGCGGACCCCGACGCCGAGGAGGACTTCTCGACCGCCTGTTTCGGCAAGCCCGTGGGATCGTTCGAGGCCGGGGACTTCGTCCTCGAGGACGCGCTGCGCGACCGCTTCTTCTCCCAGCTCTCCGAGTGGCACCGGGATGGCTGGCGGGTCGGCATCGTCTTCTCGAACCGGGGTGAGCAGGAGCGCTTTGAAGAGCTCGTTCCCGGGAACCTCTCCTTCGCGCCCGAGTTCCTGCGCGGTGAACTGATGGAGAGCTTCACCGTGCCCGCCGCCCGCCTCGCCCTGCTCTCGTCGAGCGAGATCTTCGGCCGCTACCGCACGCCGGGCATGCTCGGGGTTTCCCGCGGGGACGCCCGGCAGATCACCACCGCGCGGGCGTCCCTGGACGACATCGCCGAGGGGGACCTCGTGGTGCACAGCGAGTACGGGGTCGGCCGCTTCCTCGGGATTCCCGAGGGCGAGGAGGAGATCACCATCGAGTACCGCGATGGTGCCCTGCTCTCGGTCCCGGTGGACCAGGCCCACCTCGTCAGCCGCTACGTCGGAATCGGCGGCCGCCAGCCGCAGCTGTCGAAACTCGGGGGCACCGGCTGGCGGAACACCCGCAAGGGTGCCGAGAAGTCCATCCTCGACTACGCGGCGCGCCTGCTCCGGGTGCAGGCCGAGCGGGAGGCGGTGCCGGGATTCGCCCACCCGCCCGACAGCCGCTGGATGTGGGAATTCGAGAACTCGTTCCACTTCACCGAAACCCCGGACCAGCGACGTGCCATCGATGAAACGAAGCGTGACATGGAATCGCCGCAGCCGATGGACCGCCTGATCTGCGGTGACGTCGGCTTCGGCAAGACCGAGGTCGCCATTCGCGCCGCCTTCAAGGCGGTGACCGGTGGCAAGCAGGTCGCGCTCCTGTGCCCGACGACGGTGCTCGCCGAGCAGCACTGGCGGACGTTCCGCGAGCGAATGAGCGACTATCCGATCCGCATCGACCTCCTCAACCGTTTCCGGACCCCCGCCGAGTCACGGGAAACGATACGGGCCGTCGCCGATGGCAGCGCGGACATCGTCATCGGCACCCATCGTCTGCTCTCGGCCGACATCCATTTCAAGGATCTGGGCCTCGTGGTGGTCGATGAGGAACAGCGGTTCGGCGTGAAGCACAAGGAGCGCTTCAAGGACCTGTTCCGGCAGATCGACGTGCTCACGCTCTCGGCCACCCCCATCCCGCGCACGCTCTACATGGCACTCATGGGGGCGCGGGACATGTCGACCATCGACACTCCGCCGCCGAACCGGGTCCCGGTTCACACCACCGTCACTCCCTACGATGAGCGCATGATCCGCGACGCCGTCCGGCGCGAGCTGGCCCGGGGCGGCCAGGTGTTCTTCCTCCACAACCGCGTCAAGTCGATCGACATGATGCGCAAGAAGCTGACCGAGCTTCTCCCCGAAGCGCGGATCCTGGTCGGTCACGGGCAGATGGAGAAAGACGAACTCGAGGTCGTCATGCGGGGCTTCGTCCGGGGCGAAGCCGACATCCTCCTGGCCACAACCATCATCGAGACCGGCATCGACATCCCCAACGCCAACACCATTCTCATCGACCGTGCCGACCGTTTCGGTCTCGCCGACCTCTACCAGCTTCGCGGCCGGGTCGGGAGGGCGGGAGAGCAGGCCTACGCGATCCTCCTGCTGCCCCGCGAGCTGGTCACGCAGGGCGACGCCCGCAAGCGCATCCACGCCATCAAGCAGTACACCGCCCTCGGCTCGGGCTTCAAGATCGCCATGCGCGACCTCGAGATCCGGGGCGCCGGCAACCTGCTCGGCACGAAGCAGTCCGGCCAGATCGCCGCGGTCGGGTTCGGGCTCTACTGCCAGCTCCTGCGGCAATCGATCGACCGGCTCCAGGGCAAGGCACCGAAGGGCGCCGTCGACACGGCATTCCGCAGCGACTTCGTCGCATTTTCCGACAGCGAGTTCCAGCGCGGCTCGGCGGATGTCGAGATGCTGCCCGCCTACCTGCCCCACCACTGGCTGGGTGAAACCCGCCTCCGCGTCAGCGCCTACCGCGAGATGGCCGAGTGCCTCGACGAGGAGGAACTCAACGGACTGGCCGCGCGCTGGGCCGACCGCTTCGGGCGGCTGCCCGACGAGGCCCGCCACCTGCTCGACATCACCCGCCTGCGCCTGCTCGGCGCGTCACGCGGCGTCGAGTCGATCGAGATCAAAGGCCAGCGGCTGATGCTCCAGCGCAACGGAGACTACATCGTTCTCGAAGGCTCGCGCTTCCCCCGCCTCAAGGCCACCGGTGCGGCCGCCAAGCTGAACGAGTCGATCGAGCTGCTCCGGGCCCTCTGAGACTACTCCACCTCCTTCAGCCGGTCCTTGAGATCGGCGAGGCTCTTCCGCCAGTCCTCGTAGTCCTCGGCCTCTTCCCAGGTCTCCTTCAGTTCGCTCGGCTCGTTGAAGACCCGGTCGACGGTCTTGCGGGCACGCCGCAGGCGACCCTCGTCGTCATCGATCTCCTGGTCATCCACCCAGTCCTCGAGCGCCTCGGTATCCTCGGCGGATTTCCCCGGTCGGCCGTAGAGCCACGCCGTCACCTCGGCGGCCGCGATCCCTTCCTCGGCCATCGAGGCCTCGAGGAAATCATCGCCGCACGCGAGTACGGCATCCATGGCCTCGTCGACCATGGCGATCGAGCCGGACTCGACGAGCTCCGTGAGCCAGTCACTCGCCGCGTCGTTTGCAAATGGAGTCGTGTCCCAAGCACCCATGACCGTTGTTTGATCGAGACGAAATGCCTCTGTCAATCCCCCTCAGTCGCCGATTGTGATCTTCGACGGATCGAAGTCGACCTCGGGGAACTTCAAATCCAGCCCCTCGAGCACGTTCGCGAACAGTTTCGCCACGCAGAGATTCCGGTACCACTTGTGATCCCCGGGAATGATGTGCCACGGGGCGAAACGGGTGCTGGTCTTCTCGATGAGGTCCTCGTAGGCCCGCTGGAAGTCGTCCCATCGCTGGCGGTCGGCGAGGTCGTCCGGATTGAATTTCCAATGCTTGTTCGGATTCTTCAGCCGCTTCTCGAGTCGCCTCTTCTGCTCGTCCTTGGAGATGTGCAGGAAGATCTTCACGATCTTCGTCCCCTCCTCGGCGAGCATCCGCTCGAACTCGACGATATGGCGGTAGCGCCGCCGCCACACCTCGTCCGGAAGCAGCTTCTTCACGCGCACCGCGATGATGTCCTCGTAGTGGCTCCGGTTGAAGATCATGATGTCGCCGTCGCCCGGCACGTGGGGATGCACCCGCCACAGGAAGTCGTGCGCGAGGTCCTCCTCGCTCGGCTTCTTGAAGGACCGCACGTGGATCCCCTGGGGATCGACCCGGGAAAACACGTGCTTCACGCAGCCATCCTTCCCCCCGGTGTCCATCGCCTGGATGATGACCAGCACGCGGTGCTTGCCCTGCGCATACAACACCTTCTGCAGGGTCTGGATCTCGTCGCGGAGCGAATCGAACAACTCCTGGGTCGAGTTCTTCCCGCCGTCCGGACAGAGGCTGGTGTCGTCGGCATCCTCCTCCCGCAGTTTCACCTTGCTTCCTTCGGGCACGACGTAGGCTTCGAGGGGATCCCCAACAATCTTCATCGTCCTCATGCTTCCGTCCCCATCCGCCCTTGAAAAGCATCAATTGCCCGAATTGGGGGTGTCACACATTCGGCGTTGCATGCAGCCCCCGCATCGCCACCCTAGCAGCCGATGAGCTCTCCGGATGATCCGCCGTCCCCTCCACCCGCCCCGGTGACGGCGGTGCACATCGGCGCGAGTTCGGTCTCGATGCTGGTCGCCGAGCCGCAGGAGAACGGACGCTACTCTCCCATCGATTTCCTCGAGCAGCCCGCTCCACTCGCGCGCGACATCTTCCGCTACGGCGAGATCGGGGGCGACACGACCGAACGCATCGTCGAGATCCTCGGCGGCTTCGTCGCCGCCGCCCGCGAGTACGGCGCGACTCCCGAGCGGAACGCCCGGGCGGTGGCGACCAACATCCTCGTCGAAGCCAGCAACCACGAACGCTTCCTCAACCGCGTCCGCATCGCCTGCGGGCTCGAGATCAACCCGATCGACGACGGGGAGATGACGCGCCTGATCTACCTCAAGACGAGGCGCCGGCTGCTCGACACGCCCCCGATGAAACGCCGGAGCGCGATGGTGCTTCACGTCGGTCCGGGGAACACGCGGGCGCTGTTGTTCGAGGACGGGGCCATCCGCCGCTACACCAGCTACCGACTCGGCGCCCATCGCACCCGCGAGTCCATCGAGGGCTCCCACAGCGGCGGTGAGGCGATGCTGCGGGTGATCCGTGAGAACGCGTCCGGCAACCTCGCCCAGCTCAAGTTCGACTACCACGACGTCCGCATCGGCACGCTCGTGCTCATCGGCTACGAGATCCAGCAGATCAGCCGGTTTCTCACCGACGCCTCCGGCTCCTGCGGACCGAAGACCCTGCGCCGGCTCTCCGCCGCCGCCGCGGAGATGAGCGACCTCGAGCTCGTCCAGCACTTCCAGACCGACTACCAGTCCGCGGAGGCGCTGGTGCCGGCGATCGAGACCAACCTCGCGATCGCCGAGGCGCTCGGCATCGAGGACCTGCACATCCCGTCGAGCGACTACGAGCAGGGCCTGCTGCAGGACATCCTGGTGTCGAACCAGCTCACCGACTCACTCGACCGGGAGGTGCTGCGTTCGGCGCGCATCCTCGCCTCGAGGTTCCTCTCCGACCCGAGCCATGGCGAACACGTGGCCCGCATCTCGCTCCATCTCTTCGACGAACTCGCGGACCTCCACCGCATGGGCCCCCACGAGCGCATGCTCCTCGAGGTTGCCGCCATCCTCCACGAAGTCGGCACCTTCATCAGCCCGCGGGCCCACCACAAGCACTCGGAGTACATCATCCTCAACAGCGAGATCTTCGGGCTCGACCGGCGGGATGTCACGGTGATCGCGCTTGTCGGCCGCTATCACCGGCACTCCGGCCCGCGTCTCGACCACCCGACCTACCGCGAGCTGAGTCCCGGCGACCGGATTCTCGTCTCGAAGCTCGCCGCCATTCTCCGCGTCGCCGACGCCCTCGAGCGGACCCACGACCAGCGGGTCCACGACATCATCACCCGGCGCTCGCGCCATCGCCTCCACCTGGTGCTTCCCGGGGTCTCGGACGTCGCGGTCGAACGTCTCGCGATGGAGTCCAAAGGGGATCTCTTCGAGCAGGTCTTCGGCCTCGAGGTGGTCATCGCCGACCCCGCGTAGTTCCCGTTTCCCGTGAGAAGTCCCAAGTTCCCAACCTCCCATTCCAGCATCTCATGAAGCTTCCCTACATCAATCGCGAGCTTTCCTGGCTGGAGTTCAACCAGCGGGTGCTCTCCGAGGGAGAGCGCGAGGATCTCCCCTTGCTGGAGAGGCTCAAGTTCCTCGCCATCACCGCCTCGAATCTCGACGAGTTCTTCCAGGTCCGGGTCGGCGGCCTGATGCTGATGCGGCGCAGCGGACGCAACCGCCCGGATCCGTCGGGCATGACGCCCCTGAAGCAGATCCAGGCGATTCGCCGGCGCGTCCAGCGGATGATCGCCGACCAGTATCGCCTGCTTGGCAGTGAACTGCTTCCGGGCTTGGAAAAGGCGGGCGTCCGCCTGATGTCCGTCGCCGAGCTCGAGGCCACGCAGAGCGACCAGATGGCCTCCTATTTCCACGCCTCCGTCGAACCGCTGCTGACCCCGCTGGCGATCGATCCCGAAGGCGAACCGCCTCATGTCCCCGGGTTGCAGCTCACGATCGCCTGCAAACTGACCGACGAGGAATCGGGATCCAACCGCTTCACCCTCGTGCCGATTCCCGAGAGCCTCGGACGGCGGATCCCGGTCGATGTCCCCGATGCGGGTGCCGCCTTCGTCCTGATCGAGGACCTGGTGGCCACCCACATCGGCTCGCTCTTTCCCGGAGAGAAACTGGTCGCCACCGCCTGCTTCCGCGTCACCCGCAATGGCGACATCGCGGTGCAGGAAGAGGACGCAATCGACCTCGCCGGCGAGATGGAGGAGGTCCTCGCCGCGCGCATGATCTCCGACACCGTGCGGCTTGAGCTCGCCATGCCGGCCCCCCGCGACCTCGGCAACGTGATCCGCGAGGTCTGCCGGGCGGAAACCGGAGAAGTCTACCGCATCAACGGCCCCCTCGCCTTGTCCTCCTTCATGGAGCTGGCCTTCATCAACGGCTTCGATCATCTCCGCGACCGTACCTGGGATCCGCAACCCTCCCCCGACATCTCGCCGACCGAGCCGGTCTTCGATGCCATCGCGCAGCGGGACCTGCTGCTCCACCATCCCTACGAGAGCTTCGAGCCGGTCCTCCGGATGCTCGATGAGGCCGCGCGGGATCCGGATGTGCTCTCGATCAAGCAGGTGCTCTACCGCACCGCGAAGAACTCCCGCATCATCGATGCCCTGATTCGCGCCGCGGAGCACGGCAAGCAGGTCACCGTGCTGGTCGAACTCAAGGCGCGCTTCGATGAGGCCAGGAACCTCGACCGTGCCGAGGAACTCCAACGTGCCGGCGTCCAGATCGTCTACGGCGTCAAGGGCCTCAAGACCCACGCCAAGATCTGCCTGATCGTCCGCCGCGAGAACGGCGTCCTCCGGCGCTACGTCCACTTAGGGACCGGGAACTACAACGAGTCCACCGCCCGGCTCTACACCGACATCTCGCTGCTCACCTGCCGCCCGGAGTACGGCGCCGACGCCTCGCTCTTCTTCAACGCGGTCACCGGTCGTTCGAAGCTGCTCCGGTTCCAGCGCATCGTCCCGGCCCCGACCGCGATGAAGCCCCGCTTGCTGGCGCTCATCGCCGACGAGGCCGAACGGGCCCGCCAGGGAGAGCCCGCCCGCATCCTCGCGAAGATCAACTCGCTTCAGGACCCCGAGATCATCGCCGCGCTGTACGACGCGTCGAAGGCGGGCGTCGAGATCAAGCTCAACGTTCGGGGCATCTGCTGCCTGAAGACCGGCACCTCGAAACGATCCCGCAACATCGAGGTGGTCTCGATCATCGACCGCTACCTCGAGCATTCGCGCATCTTCTATTTCCACCAGGGAGGCGACTCGCGGATGTTCATCGCCTCCGCCGACTGGATGGGGCGCAACCTCGACCGCCGCGTCGAACTGATGGTCCCGGTCGAGGAACGCACGGCCCATCGCCGGCTGCTGAAGATCCTGGAGACCTTTTTCCACGACAACACCCAGGCCTGGCGGATCCTGCCCGACGGGACCTCCGAGCGCCTCGCCCCGGGGAAGGGCGAAAAGGCGTTCCGCGCCCAGGAGCATTTCCACCGCAGGGCCCGCCGCACGGCCAAGGCCCGGGAACACGAGCGCGCGATGCGCTTCGAACCGCACATGCCCGCCGAAGAATCATGATCATCGAACCCATCGGAACCCACCGCAGTCAGTGGGGCGAAGGCCCGATCTGGTGCCGGAACTCACTCTACTACGTCGATATCGAAGGACACCGTGTCATCCGCTTCCATCCCGAAACGGGTGAGGAAACGCAATGGGACGTCGGCGAGCGGGTCGGCACCGTGGTGCCGCGCGAGTCCGGCGGGCTGGTGATCGCCGGCGACCGCGGCTTTCACCTTCTCGATGAGAGCGACGGCCGCCTCACGCCCATCCACGACCCGGAACCGGGCATGACCGACAACCGGTTCAACGACGGCAAGTGCTCGCCCGACGGACGCTTCTTCGCGGGCACCATCAGCCTCGTGAAGAAGACCGGCGACGCCCGGCTCTACCGCCTCGATCCCGATCTCTCGGTTCACGAGGTCTTCGGGCCGGTGACCAACTCCAACGGCATCGCGTGGAATGCGGCGGGCGACACCTGCTACTACATCGACACCCCCCGGCGCGAAGTGCTCGCCTTCGACTACGCCAACGGCGACCTCTCCAACCTGCGCACCGTCGTTTCAACGGCCGCGGTGGAGGCGTCGCCCGACGGCATGACCATCGATGCCGAGGGCAACCTGTGGATCGCCTTCTGCCACGGTGCCTGCGTGGTCTGCTACAACCCGGCGACGGGTGAGGAAGTCCGCCGGGTCGAGCTTCCCTGCCTCGAGACCACCGCATGCGCCTTCGGCGGCCCGGAACTCGCCGACCTCTACGTCACGACCGGCATCCACAAGACCGAAGTCGAGGAACACGCCGGACGCCTGCTGGTGATCCGCGACCTCGGCGTGAAGGGCGTCCCCGCCCATGCCTTCTCAGGATAGGCGTGGCGCAGAGCTCCGCTTTGCGAATGACGGGCAAACCTCGAGGTTTGCCTCCATCGCAGGACGACGCCCGCCACGCCACGCACCGGAGCGTCGTCGATCACTCGCAGCGTGAAACCCTGCTCCACCAGAAGTCCATGACATGCGGCGTTTCCTTCGCGTCGCCGACCTCCCGCCAGTCGAACACCGCCTCGACACCCTCCATGGGCTCGAAGCCCATCTTTCTCCAGAAGCCATCCAGCGGACGGTATCCCTGCGGCCGTCGCGGGTCCTCCGGATCCCGACGCACCGCGCAGAAGCAGCAGAACTCGACGCCCCCGTGCGCCCGCGCCGCTTCGAGACGTGCCTCCATGAACATCCGGCCGATGCCCCTCCCGCGATGCTCGGGAAGCAGGATCGACTCTCCGAAGTAGAAGCCCCGGGCCGGATCGAAACCCGCGTCCTCCAGCGGCCGCCGGAACTCCGCGACCTCGTCGGCCAGCGGCAGGCAGGTCGAGATCCCGACCAACCGCCCCTGCGACTCCGCCGTCACGATCCGCGCCCGCGGATTCTTCAGGTAGGTGGCGAGGTAGTCGCGCTCATACTCGACCGTGCCGTCGTACCGATACGGCCACTCCCGGAAGACGGCGATCCGCAGCGCTGCCAGCTCGTCCCGGCGCCCGGCGAGGTCGGGAGCGCGATGCGTCCCGACCTTCATTCCCCCACCGCGTGGAGCCCGATGCCCTTCTCGGAACAGAGGCGCCCGACCTCGTCCCGCTCGATCAGCAGGGTCCGGCCCGCCTCGATCGCGATCGCCCCCACCCCGGCCTCGGCGCAGGTCTCGATGGTCTGCGGCCCGACGACCGGGACGTCGAAACGGAAATCCTGGTCGGGCTTCGACACCTTCACCAGCATCACGTTTTTTCCTCGTCCCAGCTCCCCGCCGCGACGGATGCAGGCGTTGGTCCCCTCGAAAGCCTCCACCGCGAGCACCGTCCCGTGCCGCACCACGACCGTCTGACCGATGTCCAGACGACTCGTCTCCTTGGCGATCCGGTAACCGAACGCGGCGTCGTCGAGCTGGCGATCCTTGAAGCGCGGGCCGCACACGGGGCCGGCCGGCGGCAGCAACTCCTCGAGAAACGTCGTTGCCGGAAGAAGCTCGATGCCGTCCTTCGACAACTCCTCGGCAATGCCTCCGAACAGCGACTCGGCGTTGCGCTCCTTGATCCGGGCGAGGAGCTTCAACGTCCGCAGGTCGGGGCGAAGGTTGAATAGGTTCTTCGGGGCGATCTGGCCGACCATCACCGCCTCACGCGCGCCCTGCTTGCGGAAGTAGCGGATCGGTTTTCCGAGCTGACCGACCCGCATCCACTCGACCGCATCGGCCTGCTCCGCAACTTCGGGACGGGTCTCCCCCTCGAAAGCGGCCATCACCAGCCTCGCATCGGGTGCCTTCCGGCGCGCGGCCTCGATGAATACCTCGGGGTAGGCGCCGTTGCCCGCGATGATGCCGATGGTCCGCGTCGCCATGCCGTTCAATGAGATGGGAAAGTAGCGGCTGTGGGACTCGAACCCACACTCCAGAGGAACTCGATTTTGAATCGAGCGCGTCTACCAATTCCGCCAAGCCGCCCTTGGGGTGGCGGATGTTTGACGAAGGAGGCGGGCCGAGGCAAGCGACAAGTCGATCAGGAGCCGGACGGAGGATCCGCCTCCTTCCCGGCGCCCAGGAACGCCTTTCCGCGAAGCACCATCACCGGGTGGCTCGGATAGATCGCCATTCCATGCTCGATGACCTCACGGGCCGCCTGCTCGTTCCCCAACTCGCGCCAGGCCTCGGCCAGCATGAAGACCGCCGGCATGTGATGCCGATGACGGGGGTCGGCGACCAGCGGTTCGAGGCAGCCCACCGCGCTTTCATACTCTTCCAGCTCGAGGTGGATCTGCGCGAGCTCCCGCCAGAGCATCCGCTTGTACGGCAAGCGGGACGACTCCCGGGCCAGCTCGGCGAAGAAGATCTCCTTGGCGCCGTCGTGATCGCCGGTCCGCGCCAGGCACTGGCCGATGATGGGAAGCACGTCGGTGTGCCACGGAGCATCTTCGAGCACCTTGTCACACAAGGCCAACGCCTCCTCGTAGCGACCTTTCCCGAAGCACTCGTTGGCCGTGAGCAGCGCGCCCTGATACTGGCAGGGTCGGGAATTCATCACCGACCGGTAGAGCTGCTCGGGATCGTCCCACAGGCCGGCCTGGTGATGGAAAAGCGGAAGCCACGACACCCGCCATCCGACCAGCAGGACCAGCGCGGCCCATGCGGCTCGGCGACCGACCGCAGACCACGAGGTCCGCTTCAAGCCGGCAGCGGCAAGGCGGATCAGACCCGCCACCGCGATCGCCAGGCCGATGCCCGGAAGGACGATGTAGTAGTCCTCCACGGGTCCGCAGTAGACGGGAACGAAGTTCGAGGTGGGAAAGCTCGCGGCATAGAACCAGGCAACGCCGAACGCCACCCAGGGCGCGCGCTTCCAGAAGGCGAGAACCGCCACGCCCAGGACCGTGACCAGCAGCCAG
The DNA here is from genome assembly GCA_030431475.1 of Verrucomicrobiia bacterium. Classification (GTDB taxonomy): domain Bacteria; phylum Verrucomicrobiota; class Verrucomicrobiia; order Verrucomicrobiales; family Akkermansiaceae; genus Haloferula. The sequence goes on from JAUIJD010000004.1 coordinate 14,426, forward strand.
CACAACGCGGCGCCCAGCGGCGTCACCGACTCGCCCCAGATGAAGGAGCTCGCGAACTCGATGTTGTCGGCCGGCCAGAGCCACATCAGCAGGTGACGGCACAGGATCCATGGCCCGGACACGAAGAGCTGCCACTTCTCCGTATCGGGTGGAAAACCCATGTTGAACTGCCCGGCCTCCTGCACGGCGTTGGTCAGGGGACGGAGGGCAAGGAAGGCCAGCGTCAGCAGAAAGGCCATCACGTAGCACTGGATCTCGACCCGGCTCCGGGACCACGCATTCCGGCGCAGTTGATCACAGAGAAAGGCCAGGCCGACCGCCGACACCACGGCCTCGTAGGTGAAGAGTCCGCCGACCAGACACAGCGACATCGGCACGATCCCGCGGAAATCGAAGCGCCCTCGCAGGACCGCCTTCCGGTGGAAATGGAGGTAGCCGCACAAAAACACGACCGCCAGGCTGATGTTCGCACAGCTTGGCCAGATGACCGTGCTTACCTGGGTCGGCGAAAGCGCCCAGATGGCCATGGCCGCAAAGGACCAGGCCTTCGATTCGAGCACCTGTCGAAGCAGCAGATAGATCGCGGCGGCGGCGGCGAAATACAGGAGAAGCGTGGCCCCGTGCCACACCGGAGGGATGTCCAGGTCGGCCTGGAACACGCCGTAGTAGAAGAGGTTCTTCGCCGGCCGCAGGAGCCCGAAGCTGTCCGGACCAAAACAATCCGCCCAGCCGCTGAAGTCCCGGACGTGGCGCCACTGGGTCCAGTCATCGAGCACCTTCAGGGAGTTCATGCCGGGCCACGAAAGGGCCACCAGCACCCCGAAGAGCACGAGAATCCCGAAGAGCTCCCGCAGGGAGATCCAGCGCTCCGGAGGCCCCGGTCGAACCGATGCCTGAGACTCAGTTTGATTCATGCGACAATCAAGGTGTGTTAACCTTGATGGCCGCGAACGAATCACAATCAGTCGCTCTCGGCAAGCAACCTCTCCGCCTCCAGGGCGGCCGCGCATCCCTGCCCGGCCGCGGTGATGGCCTGGCGGTAGTAGTGGTCCGCGACGTCGCCGGCGGCGAAGAGACCCGGCGTTTTCGTCGCCGTGCGACCCGGCTTCTGGATGATGTATCCGTTGTCGTCGGTGTCGACGAGGTCCCCGACAAAGCCGCTGTTCGGGATGTGGCCGATCGCGACGAACACACACTTCACCTCCAGCTCGCTCTCGCTGTCGTCCTCGGTGTTCTTCAGCGTCACGGCCCGCATCTCGCCCTCGTCATCGGTCAGGTAGTCGGTCACCACCGAGTTCCAGACCGGCTCGATCTTCTCGTTGGCCAGGGCCCGGTCGGCCATGATCTTCGATGCCCGCAGCTCGTCGCGACGGTGGATCAGGTAGACCTTGCTCGCGAATCGGGTCAGGAAGTCGGCTTCCTCGCAGGCGCTGTCGCCGCCACCGATCACGCAGACCGGCACGTCGCGGTAGAAGGCACCGTCGCAGGTCGCGCACGAGGTGAGTCCATGACCGATCAGCTCCTTCTCCCCCTCGATGCCGAGGTGGCGGGGCGCCGCTCCGGTGGCGATGATCACGGTCTTCGACTCCAGGGTCTTGTCACCGGTCTTGACCTCGAAGTGCCCCGCCTCGGTCTTCACCACGGCATCGACGTTGGCGAACTCGATGCGGGCACCGAATTTCTCCGCCTGCTGCTGCATGTTGGTCATCAGCTCCGGCCCCATGATTCCCTCGGGAAAACCGGGGAAGTTCTCGACTTCGGTGGTCGTCGTCAGCTGGCCGCCGGGCTGCGTCCCGGTCAGCATGAGAGGTTCGAGATTGGCGCGGGCGGAATAGATGGCGGCCGTGTATCCGGCGCAGCCGGTTCCGATGATGATGACGTTTTCCATGGTCCTGTGAGTCTCTGGCGGGCGGAGTATTCCGGCCGATCCGCGCCGCCGTCAACGCCCGCTCCCGGGAATTCGCGCCTACTCGATGCCCCGCTTGCGCTTTTCCGCGGCGATCCACTCCTGATCCTCCACCGAAAGCCGTCGCTCCTGGGTGCGGGCGCGCGTGCCATCGGGCTCGATCAGCACGAGCTCCCCGTCCCGGTAAGCGATCAGCTTGGCGAAGAACTTCCTCCCCAGCGGGTCGGACCAGGTGCGGTAGCCCTTCCGCTCCATCTTCTGCTTCCAGGCCGCATGCGACTTCCCGGCCAGATGCGCCCCCTGCCGGAGCTGGCCCCACTTGTATTCCCACTGACCCCGCCGATAGCCCCGGTAGCGGCCGATCACCTCGCCCGACGGGGTCACGACCAGCAGGGTCGGATACCCCATCACCTTGTAGCGCTTCTTCAGGTCCTTGACGAATGCCGCCTTGCGGGCGCCGTCGTCGTCCAGCTTGCTGCCCACCTGCTCGTCGACCTGCAGCCGGACGAAGGTGTCCTGCGCCCATTCCTCGAAGTCCTGGCGGCCGAACAGATCGTCGCTGATCGCCCCGCTCGCCATCGGGTTTCCCGAGTCGTTGAACCAGATCAGGACCGGCTTGTCGGTCTTGCGCGCCTCGCGGAACACCCGGGAGATGCTCCGCCCCCACGGCCCGTCCTCACTCCGGGATTCCAGCAGCTCGCGCAATTCGGGGACGATGTCCTCGGGATCCTCCGCATCGGGGTCGGTGTAGACGATCTCATCCGGATTCATCACCGTGCCCGCGTCGTTCTGCAGCTCCCGCAGCGCCCGGCCACTGTCCAGGGGCGTCGCCCCGCCGCGCAGGGCCGCCGGAATCGCATCGGGCGAGAACGGATTCGCCGGCAGTTCGTCGACCACGGCGGGATCGTTGCCGGTTCCGCAGGAAGCCAGCCCGGCGACGGGGATGAGCAGGAGCAGAGAGCGCCGCATGAGCATCAGGCTAGGCCCGGCGTTTCGCCGACCCAAGCCCGAAACCCCGGGACCGGACACCACTTTCCCTTGCCCCCGGGCCGAACCCACGCACACTCCCGGCGATCCGTTTCGAGCCCCTGCCATGACCCGCCGCATCCTTGCCCTCGCCCTGGCCACCTTCGCCCTTCTCTGCCCGGCTGCCCTCGCCGCCGGCGGAGGTCACGGTTCCACCGAGCCTCCGGAGTTTCTTCAGAAAATGGAGGAGTTCCCGGCACTCGAAGCGGCCGCCGGCAAGACGTCCATCATGGACAAGATCAGCTTCCGGGCCACCGAGGAGCCGTTCCTGCTGGTCGCCACCATCATTTTCGTCTGCGCCATCGTCCACACCTTCTTCGCGGTGCCGCTGACCAAACTGGCGCACAAGGTCCAGCATGACCACGACGCCAAGGTCCGCCGCGAGAAAGAGGAACTCGGCGAGTCCGCCTACGCCACCGACATGGTCAGCTTCAAGGCCACCGCCCTGCACTTTCTCGGCGAAGTCGAGGCCATCTTCGGCATCTGGGTGATCGTGCTCGTCGCCGCGATGGCCGGCTTCTACGGCGTCGGGTCCGTCGAGACTTACATCGGCAGCACGGTCAACTTCACCGAGCCCATGTTCGTCGTGGTGATCATGGCCCTCGCGTCGACGCGCCCCGTTCTGAACTTCGCGGAGGACTGTCTCAGCTTCTTCGCGCGCTTCGGCAAGGAAAGCCCCGCCGCGTGGTGGCTCTCCATCCTCATTGTCGCCCCCATCCTGGGGTCCTTCATCACCGAGCCCGGTGCGATGACCATCGCCGCGATGCTCCTGGCCAAGAAGTTCTACCGCCTGCGGCCTTCGCCGAAGTTCGCCTACGCCACGCTCGGCCTGCTCTTCGTCAACATCTCGGTCGGCGGCGTGCTCACGAATTTCGCCGCCCCGCCGGTCCTCATGGTCGCCGGCCCCGACAAGTGGGACCTGACCACCGCGGAGATGTTCCTCCACTTCGGCGAGAAGGCGATCATCGGCATCCTGCTCTCGACCGCGCTCTACTTCTTCGTCTTCAAGAAGGAACTCAAGGCGCTGGCCGGCACCCTGAAGGACCACGACGGCGACGGTCAGGGCGACCTCCAGGAACGCCACCGCCCGGTGCCCATCTGGGTCACCGTCACCCACCTGCTGTTCATGGCGTGGACCGTGAAGTTCGCCCACGACCCGCCGCTCTTCATCGGCGGCTTCCTGTTCTTCCTCGCCTTCCGCCAGGCCACCGCCCACTACCAGCACAAGGTCGACCTGCGGGGCCCCATCCTCGTCGGATTCTTCCTGTCCGGGCTGGTCGTCCACGGAGGCCTGCAGGGCTGGTGGCTCTCCCCCATCATCACCTCGCTCAGCGAGTGGCCGCTCTTCGCCGGCTCGGTGATCCTCACCTCCTTCAATGACAACGCGGCCATCACCTTCCTCGCCAGCCAGGTCGACGGCCTCGCCCCGGCACTGAAATACGCGGTGCTCGCCGGCGCGGTCAGCGGCGGCGGCCTGACCGTCATCGCCAATGCCCCGAACCCCGCCGGTCAGGCGCTCCTCAGCCGCTTCTTCGGCGACGGGGTCTCGCCCGGGAAACTCGCCGCCGCGGCGATCATTCCGACGCTCATCGTCTCGGCGCTCATGATGCTCTTCCCCGATCCCAACGTGGAGAAGATCTTCGAGAAGCCGGAGCCGAAGGTCGAGGACGTCAGCCTTCCGGAGGCCCGCTGACCCATGTTCACGGGACTTGTCGAGGCCTGCGGCAGCGTGCGTTCGCTTGAGACGCGCGGCGATCAGGCGAGACTCTCCATCGCGGCCCCCTTCGCGGCCGAGATGTCGTTGGGCGACTCGGTCGCGGTCAACGGTTGTTGCCTGACCGCCGTCGCCATCGACCCGGTCGGCGTGGACTTCGACGTCCTGATGCAGACCCTCAAGGTGACCTCGCTCGGCGATCTCGAACCCGGCTCACCGGTGAATCTGGAACGTGCGCTGCTCGCGGGGGATCGCCTCGGCGGCCACTTCGTCCAGGGTCACATCGACGACACCGGCGTCATCGCCCGGCTCGAGCCCCACGGGCAGGACCACGTGCTTGAAGTCCGGCTCCCCGAGCACCTCGCCCCGCTCTGCATCGACAAGGGGTCGCTCGCGATCGACGGGATTTCGCTGACCATCGCCGAGCTCGAAGGGACCCTCGCCCGCTTCTGGATCATTCCCCACACCTTCGAGCAGACCAACCTCCACGCCCGGCGCGCCGGCGACCGCGTGAACCTCGAGGCCGATCTCCTCGCCAAACACGTCGCGAAACTGATCGGCAAGGCGTGATCAACTAGGGGCCAGCCAGGTGAACGGCGCCCACGGCAGGTTGCGCACCACCGTGTAGGCAAGCACGACCGCGACCAGGATGATCGCGCCGCGGTGACCGAGCGGCACCCGCCACCGGGGAGGCGCACCCCGCACCCAGCCGACGATCTCGGGAACCAACGCGGCCAGCGCCAGCGGCAGGAGCACCACCCCCAGAGGATTGAAGCGGAAAGCATCGACGAACCGTCCCTCGAACACCGCGTGCGTCGCCCGGGTCAGACCGCAACCGGCACAGTGGAGGCCGGTGATCTCGTGAAACATGCAGGTCAGCGGCATCGCTCCCGGTCCGTGCCCCGCCAACCACAGGCTGGCTCCGGCGAGAATCAGCAGCACCCCGGCCACCACCCCGAACCGCACGGCCATCCCCCGGCTCGCCATCGCACTAGAAGTTGCCCGACGCTTCGCCGAAGGCGCCGACGGCCATCAGCAGGACGGTCACCACGATGCTCACTCCCACCGCGACCCAGCACCACATCTTCGCCTTCTTCGAGGCATCCTGGGCGGCCGCCAGATTGCCCGCACGCTTCAAGCTGTCGACCTTGGCGGCATAGACGATGGCGATGATCCCGAAAATCGGCGAGCAGAGCAGCGCGACCACGATGGCCTGCCAGAGGTAGTTCGGGATGTCCTGACCGACCGCCGGTGTCACCGACTGACCCACCGGTGCGGCGGGCGGTTGATACGGCGAGCCCGCTTCCGGCTCATCCGGAACCGCCTCGGGCTCCGGGGTCGCCAGCGCCGTCGCGAGGTCGTCGACCTTGCCCAGCGGCTGCCAGTCGCCCATGCCCTCTCGCCACACCAGACTTTCCGCGTCGAGCTTGCCCGCGCGGATCAGCTCCCGGAGATCCACCTCACCCACGGGCCCGTGCTGCTTGCCCTCACTTGCGTAGTACCACTGCATGGTTCCCTCGAATTAGCGACTTTCCGCCTACATGTCACTCGCGATCGCGACGCCCACGAAGACGCCGAACGCCACGGTCAGGCCGATGGTGATGTAGCCGGTGACCAGCCCGGCGATCGCCATCCCGCGTCCCGCCATCGGCACCGCGGAGTCGCGAATCTGGCGCAGGGCGATGTGCCCGCAGATCACTCCCGGAATCGCCGCCAGAATCCCGAGCGCGCAGGTGAAGAGCATCACCAGAGAAGAAATCCCGCACACCAGCGCCGCGATCGCGTTGCCGTTGTTCGGGGTCGCCGGATACGGGGAGTAGCCGCCGGGCTGGGGAGACTGATAGGGCGACGGTGCCGCCGGGGTCCCCGATGGCGGCGTCACCAGCTGCTGCGACCACTCCGGGATCTCCGACAGCGGCTTCCAGTTCTCCATCCCCTCGCGCCAGACGATGGTCGAGGCATTCACCTTGCCGGCCGCGATCATTCCGCGGAGCTCGTGCTCCTCCACCGGCCCGCGCTGCTCGCCGTTCTCTCCGTAGTACCAATTCGCCACGGACGAGGAGCCTCCCCGATCCGCCCGACCACGGCAAGCCCCGGGTCAGCGCCACTCGGCCGGGTCCATCCCGTAGAAGCGAAGGAACTCGCGGTAGACCTCGGGCTCCTCGTCGCGCATGGCCCGCGGCTTCTCGAAAAACGTCTCCGTCCCGACAGCGAAGAACTCCGCCGGACTCTCCGCCCCGTAGTCGTCGAGCACCGTGCGCTTGCCCGCATTCACCCGCTCGCAGAAGCGCTCGTAGGCGGGCGCCAGCGCCGCCGACCAGCGACCGTAGTCGGGCCCTTCGTCGAATTCCGGCACCCCATCCGCCAGGCCGTCCTCCTGGTCGATCTGATGCGCGAATTCATGCAGCACCACGTTCAGGCCGTCCTCCGGATTGGCCGATCCCTGCCGGATGCTCTGCCATGAAAACACCACGCTCCCGGTACTCCACGACTCCCCCAAGCGCACATCGTCATCCCCGGCGTGAAACGCATCGGGGTAGATCAGCACGCTCCTGAGCCGTTCGTAGTAGTCCTGGGGTCGGTGGGCGATCAGCAGGCATGCCGGCGCCGCCACCGCCAGTCGCATTTCCTCCGTCACCTCCTCCAGCCCCCCGCAGGCCTCGAAGGACTTCTCCTCCAGAAACACCCGCATCCACCCCTCCACCTGATGCCGGGTCGGGGCCGGCAGCCGCTCCCACAGGGGAAAGCGCTCCGCCACCAGGGCCCGTTCCTCCTCCGACAAGGGCATCGCCCGAAGGTGCTTCCGCCGCCGCCCCCGCTGAGAAGCATGCCAGGCGGTCAAAAGGATCACGAGGGCCACCCCGCCGAGAAAGATCCACAAACCGGTCATCGCTTCTTCCTCACTCCTTCCCAGCCGACCAGGAACAACACCGCCACACCGAGGGTCAGTCCCGCGAGCAGGATCCCCCAGAACCACGGCTGAAGGAAATCCGGGATCTCGACGTTCATCCCCAGCAATCCGGCCACCGCCACCAGCGGCAGGAAAAAGCCGGCCATCAGGTTCAGGCGGTAGGCGATCACGTTCAACCGCTCGGCCGCTTCCTGATGCTCCTCCGCGCTCTCCGCCTGCCAGAAGTCAAGGGTCAGCTTCGCATCGCTGTAGAGCAGTTCGGCCGCCCGCTGGACCTCCCGCGCCCGGTCGCGGAGACCAATCAGGGTCCGATGGTCCTCGTCCGCCCGCACCGCCGCCTCGAGGGCCGCGGCGAGGTTCCTCATCGAGCGTGCGATCGGTCCGGCGTGCCGGATCATCTCGAACACCTCCTGGATCTCCTCCGTTTCATCGATGTTCGCCTCGTAGCCGTCAATCACCGCCTGATACCGGTCGAGAAGTTTCGACACCCCTCGCAAGCCCTCCGCTCCCTGGGGCCCCCGCCAGTCGCCCGACGCCGTCCTCCAGAACACCAGGGCGTCGCGCTCCGGAATTTTCGGCACCGGCACCTCGTGCACGATCAACAACGCCTCCTCCTCACCCTCCAGATACCGCTGCGTGCCGGAGCGTCCGCTGAGTTGATCGAGCAGATCGGCTTCCAGCTCGAACTCTTCCGGCACGAACCGGGTCACCTTTCTCACCGACATGGACAGATTCAACACGCGCTCCCCCGCCGCCGCAAACCCTCAGCGACCGGAGTCACCCGTCGTCGCCCCGGCCGGCAGGCCCCGGTAGAGAAGCGCGAAGCCGACCGTAACGGCCGCGATGGATCCCCCGAGCACCCCCCAATAGATGGCCCAGCCGCCGCGTCCCGCGACCACCATCACATCGTGCAGCTTCTGCACGCCGATCACGCCGATCAGACTCCCGACCCCGTTGGAGACCAGAGCCAGCAGTCCCTGCGCCTGCCCGCGAAGCTCGGGGCCCACCCGACGGTCCAGGAAAAGCTGCGCGGTGATGAAATAGAAGGTGTAGCACAAGCCGTGAAGCGCCACGCCGATCAACAGCCCCGTGCGTTCGCCGCTCATGCCCGACCACGCAAACAGCCCGTAGCGGAGCGCGGAAAGGCCCAGCGCCAGAAGCAGCAGGGTCTTCACCCGGAAACGCGTGATGAGCGCCGCCATCAGCAGCATCGCGACGATCTCGCTCACCTGCCCCATCGCCATCGTCGCCGCCACATGCGGATCCCCCAATTCATCCAGGTGCCGCGGCGCCCAGATGTAGAAGGCCGCCAGGGGAATGGAGAGGAGCGCCGTCGCGCCGAAGAAGACGGCATGGTCGCGTTCCCGGAAGAGGCGGAAGGCGTTCAACCCCAGCAGCGTCCGCCACGAGCGCGAACGCCCCGGCGGCGGCGTGTCGGGAAGGGTGAAGGCGACGAGCCCACCGAGCAGCCGGGCCGCCGCCGCCGCATGCCCGGCCACCGGGGAATGGTCCGCGTTCAGCACCAGGCTCGTGGCGTAGCCGGCGACCAGCCAGCCGACCGTTCCTCCGAGTCTGACCACCGGAAACTCCCTCTCGCCCAGCCGGAGATGGCGCATCGAGATCATCGAAAGGGTGCTCCACATCGGCGCCGCGATGATGGAGCTGGCGAAGAAGAGGCAGATGAACCACCACGACGACCAGCCGAACTGCAGGGTCGCGAAGCCGCCACCGAGAAGCACCGCGCTGGCGATGCCAATCCATCCGAGGAGTCGCTGCGCCGCGAAGCGGTTGTCGGCGAGAGCTCCGACCAGCAGGGGCGATAGCAAGGCCGCCACCGGACCCGTCAACCACGCCCACTGCACCAGGCTGCTGTCGAGACCGGCCTTGAGCAGGATGTTCGTCAGGATGGGCACGTAGAAGCCCGGCGACATCCCCAGCAGGAAGAACATCGCCGACAGCCTGACCATCACGCCCGTGGAACTCCGCCCCGTCACCACGGCGCGACGCTAGCGGTCCACCTGCCACCCGCAAGTGGCGATGCGTCGCCCCGCTCTCGCCACCCCGTTGCCGGCATTGCGTCAGACTGACCCGACAGCTTGTCCGCCCCGCGTCAACTTGCGCCACGAACTTGAAATGAACGGAGCGCCCGAAAAACCCGATAACCCTCTCAACTTCAGTTCTTTGCATCCCACTTGAGCGGATTGGCACCAGGGCTGCATAACAGGATCCTGTCAACCAACATCCAATCCATGATTCTTGCACAACATCTCCGCAACTCGAGCCCCTGGCTCAGTGACTTCGGCCGCCTGTTCGACGCCGCCCTGCGAGGGGCCGTTCGCGCCCCGGTCGACCTCCGCGTCCGCGAGGACGACAACGGCTGGACACTCGAAGCCGATTTCCCCGGCGTTGCCCGGGACGATCTCGAACTCGAGGCCAGGGAAGGAGCTCTCCACCTCCAGGTGAAGGGCGACACCCGCTACCGCCTGCCGCTGGGCGAAAAAGTCGACCTCTCCCGACTCTCCGCCCGGTTCGAGGACGGCGTGCTCGCCATCCGTCTGCCGAAAGCCGACGCCACGGACTCCACCCATCGCATCGAAATCCACTAACTCCCTATCCCATCATGAACGATACCACCACCTGCTGCGAAACTCCCGACAAGGAGAAGACCGCCATCGCTCACCGCGAGCCGAACCCCGATCATCTTGCCGAGCCGACTTGGAATGCCAGTCGCCGCGAGGACGGAGCCGACATCGAGGTCGCGCTGCCGGGCGTCCGGAAAGAAGACCTCAAGGTCGAGGTTCGGCAGTCCCGCCTGCTTCTCGAGGCACGACGCTCTCAGAGCGAAAACCAGGGCCGCCTGATCCACGGCACACCCGCCCCGGACGGCTACCGGCTTGAGCTCCGGCTCGGCAACGCTCTCGACGGAGCGTCGCTCACCGCCCGCCTCGAGTCCGGCCTGCTCCGCCTCGCCATCCCGCTGGTCGAGGCCGCGCAACCGAAGCGCATCGAGATCGCCTGATCCGGTCCGGGCCCTCCCTTCCACGGCCCGTCCGCTTGCACGAGCGGACGGGCCGTTTCGCGTCCCGCTTCCATCGTTGATCCCCCGCGATCTTCGCGTCACACTCCGTGGCATGCAGGTTGTCACGGACCAGATCCGGAACTTTCTCCAGTACGTCGCCGTTCAGTTCATCGAGCATCCGGAGCGCGCCCAGCTCAAGGTGGCCGAACTCGGTCCGAACCGGCTGCGCTTCAAGCTGGTCCTCGAAAGCTCCGATGTCGCCCTGCTCATCGGACGCAACGGCTTCAGCGCTTCGGCCATCCGGGGCGTGCTGAAGGCCGCCTCCGAACGCGCCGGGGTCCAGGTGAATCTCCAGGTCCACTCCCACGAGGAGGAGGAAGCGATGCTCGCCCGCGAGGAAAGCGAGGACTGAATCCCGATGCTCTCCTCACCCCTTCTCCTCGGCGTCGAGACGACCCGACTCGGAGAGGTCGAGCGCGACCGTTTCGCCCGCCTCCAGCCCGCCGGGTATCTGCTGCTCGCCCGCAATTTCGAATCCCCCGAACAGGCCCGGGAGCTGACCGATTCGCTGCGGGAGCTCCACGACATCGATCCCATCCTCGCGGTCGATGACGAACTTTCGCTCCTGATCCGCTTCGGGGCACTGCCAGCCGACGCCCCGTCCCCGGCGGAACTCGCGGTGGCGGCGAGCACGCCCGCGATCGCCGACCGGGGCGCCTTCTCCGCCGACCTGCTCCGCCTCCTCGGCATCAACCTGGTCCTTGGACCACATCTCGACATCGCCCGCGACCCGGGAACCTTCCGCTCAGCGTCCCTCTGGCACGAGGATCCCCAACGCATCATCGACCACGCCGGCATGTGGAACCGCTGGCTGCGCAAGCACAAGGTCCGCTCCTGTGCCCGCTCGTTCCCCGGTCCGGGAGGCGAGCGGACCCTCTCCGACCTGCTGCGCGAGGATCTCATTCCTTACACGGCGCTGATGCCGGAGCTGGATGCCATTCAGGTCGGACACGGCCGCTTCCCGGCTCTCGACCCACGGAACCCGGCCTCGCTCTCGCGCCGCATCGTCACCTCGCTCCTTCGCGACCAACTCGGTTTCGATCGCCATCTCGTCCTCACCGCGGACCTCTGCGACGAACGGATCCTCCGCCACCATGCCGAGGGCGAAGCGGTGGTCGCCGCGCTCAAGGCCGGCCACGACCTCGCCGTGGTCGCCGGCGACCCGCTCCAAGCCGAGAACGCGGCCCGGTCTCTGGAGAAAGTGCCCACCATGCACCTGCAGGACGCCGACCGCCGACTCGAGCGCTTCCGCAAGCGCCTCCACGATCCCCTCCCGTGGGACCCGGATCGCTGGAAGCGGACCGCGGAAAAGCTCGCGTCCTAAGCCGATCGCTCCAGCTCCACCCCGACCCACTCGGTCCAGGGCAGGATGTATTTCCGGATCCGTATCCGCACCCTCACCGCGCCGAACCTTCCGATCATGAGATCGGCGATTTCCGAGGCCAGGGTCTCCACCAGCTTCCGCTCGCCGGTCGCCGCCAGCTCGCGCACGGCGACGCTGGCGCGATGGTAATCGATCGTGCGGTCCACCTCGTCCTCCATCCCCCCGAAGTCCACCGCCGGCTCCATCTCGAGATCGATCTTCAGGCGCTGGGGCGAGGCCCTTTCCTCATCGGGCACTCCGATGCGGGTTTCGACTTCCAGACCGCGGACGTGGATCGCGTTCATGCGTCGATCCTGTCGGCCGCCACCGCCTCGAGCAACACCCGCGTCGGCCGGTTCAGATCGAGCGCCGACGCCTCGTCGGGGGTCACCCACCGGAAATCCTCGGCCTCGTCGTTCAGCACCACCTCACCGGACCGACGTCGCGCATGGTAGTTGAGCAGGAGGAAATGCTCCGGGCGCTGGAACTCTTCGGAATCGATGCAGTCCTGCACCATGACGAATCGCGGGGCATCGATCTCGAGACCGGTCTCCTCGCGGACCTCGCGCCGCAGCGCCGCCTCCGCCGCCTCGCCCCGCTCGATCTTCCCTCCCGGAATTCCCCAGCGGTGGCCCCACTTGTGGGTGCGGACCATCAGGAATCGTCCGTCCTCGTCCTCGATGAGCGCGCCGACGGTCGCCACCGGAGGCCGGCGGTCGAGCGGGCGCTCCATGAGCTTCCGCAGTCCCTCGAGATCGCGGACGGTCACGTCGGGCAGGGCCTCGGCCAACGGCTCGGCCCGGGTGTAGCCGCTGAGCACGGCGACCGCCGTCACCCGGGCATGCCGGGCGGTGTCGACATCGTGGACCATGTCGCCGACGAAGGCGGTTTCGGCCGGATCGAGCCGGTGGGTCGCGAGGATCTCCAGGATGCGCTCGCGCTTGTCGAGCACGCCCGCGTAAGTGGCTTCGAAGAAGCCCCCGAGCTGGAATTCCTCAAGCTGAAGGCGGAAGGCATCCGCATCCATGCTCGTCAGGACGAAACTGCGGATCCCGTGGCGGCGGCACCACTCCAGCTTTCCGCGAGTGTGGGGCAGCACGGTCACCGGAGCATCCGACGCCGAGAAGGCTGCACGGAAGTGGTCCTCCAGTTCCTCCAATGGAACGCCGGGCAGCACTTCCTCGTAGAACTCGCGGTAGGGCAGTCGGAAGCGCTCCCGGAACTCCTCTCGATCCAGCGCGGGCTTTCCGTAGACCTCGAGCACCCGGTTGGTCGCCTCCAGCACCGGCGGCAGGTCGTCCACCAGCGTCCCCGACCAGTCGAAAATAAGGTTCCTGAACATCAGCCGAGGGAAAACCGGATCGATTTCACCACGCCGCGACCCGCCACGCGTTCAAGATTGGCGAGCAGGCGTGGTTTCATCTGCTCGAGTTGGAAACGCATCGCCGGCTGGAGCACCTTCAGGGTCAGACATCCACCCTTGAGGGAGTCCGGAGTCGCGTGTCGCGCGATGAAATCGCCGGCGATCTCCACCCACATCTCACGCAGACGCTCCTCATCAATCCCTTCCGAGACGCGAGCCTGCTTGAGGATCGCCCCGAGGAACTCGGTGGCACGATGCAGGTGCTCGTCCGGGTGATTCGGCTCGTCGCCTCCACGCCACTCGCGAAGCACCGCGCGACGGATCCGCTCCAGCCGTCCGTCGCGGGCCATGGTCACTCGTCGCCGTCGTCGCCGATGGCCTCGACCGGGCAACCTTCCATCGCCTCGCGGCACTGCTCGACCTCCTCGTCGTTCTCCGGTTGCTTGTAGACGTACGAGTAGCCTTCGTCATCCGAGCGCTGGAAATTGTTCGGCGCCGTTTCACGGCACAGATCGCAGTCGATGCACTGGGCGTCCACGTAGAATTTGCCGTCCACGTTCTCCTCGTTCTTCTCTTCTTTGTCAGCCATGGTTCGCGATCGATTGGTTGCCCCTTCAAATCGCCTGTCCGGCTCCGGCTTGCAACCCCTTTTCCCTCATGGGTGAGGCATGCTTTGCTCTGGCCAAGCCCCCGGGTGGTTTCTAAGAACGTCCCGCACCCATGGCAGACGACCCCGCCCCCCAGCCATCCCAGCCGCGACGCCATCGTCCGCGGCTCAGCGAATTGTCTCGCGAGACCACCGAAGACGACCTCTGGGATCTGGACAACGATGCGGGAGTGCCCCCGGAAGAACCGTCGGATGCGGACGAACCGGCCGACACCGGAGCCACCACCCCACCGGTGGTGGACGAGCCGCCGGACGAGCCCTCCCCGGCCGAATCGGAGACGGACGAAGCTCCGGAGCCCGCCGCCGAAGAGGAAGCCGAGTCGTCGACGGAGGCCTCCGAACCGGAGCCGGCCGCCGAAGCGCCCGAGGAGGAACCGGCCGCCGCCCCCTCCGAGGCGCCGACACCGGACGTCGCACCGGCTCCCACGAAGCCGGAGGCGAAATCCCCGGCGACCCTCCCCCCTCCCAACCCGCGGGAGAAGATCAGCCTCGCGGTGATGGCCGTCATCTTCCTCGGACTCGCGATCTGGTGGTTCGTCGGTCTCTTTTCCGACGTCGCCACGGAACGTCTCGGGTCCGACCTTCCCGACTTCCCGATTGAAGGCAACCACGGCGAGGTCGCGAGCGCCTCGACCTTCTGGCGGACGCCGATCCGCGAGGGAGAAGGTCGCGACGTGGCCCGTGCCGATGTCTCCCACCTGCCGGTCGTCACCCTCCGGCTCAATGGCGGGAGTGGCGCCTTGCGCGCGATCTTCCGCACCGACCGCGGCGACTTCGTCGGCGACAGCATCACCCGCACCTTCGAGAACGGCCGCTTCGTGGACAACGGGTCGAACACCATGGACTTCCCCGCCACCGATGGTTTCGAGACCGACGGCGAATACAACGGTTACCGGGTCGGCCGCGAACGCTGGACGGTCGAAATCCTCGAGGGCCCGGCCGCCAATGCCGCCGGCAGCAGTTTCCGATCCCTCTTCACCACGCCGATTTCCCCCGAGCGCCGCTGATTTTTCCACCATGTCCGAAGCAAGCTCCGTCACTCCGCTCGTGCCCCGCGAAGGCTGGCACGTCATGCACCTGTTCTATCAGATCGACCACGCCCAGTGGAGCCTTCTCGACAGCGAGGAGAAGCGCGCCGCGAAGACGCGCCTGTCCGAACTCGTGCAGGAGATCCGCAGCACCCCCGACACCCATCTCCTCGTATTCGCGGTGGCCACCCCGAAGGCGGACCTGGGCTTCATGCTGCTGACCCCCGACCTTCAGGTCGCCAATGCCTACGAGAAGCAACTCACCCTCTCGCTCGGACCCGAAATCCTCGCCCCGGTCTATTCCTACCTCTCGCAGACCGAGCGGTCCGAGTACACGACCACTTCCGAGCAGTATGCCGAGGAGACGCTCAAAGGAGAGAAGGGCCTGAAGGAAGGCAGCCCCGAGTTCACGGAGGCGATGAAGGAGTTCGAGGAGCGGATGGAGCACTATCTCCAGCATCGCCTTTATCCGGTTCTCCCCGACTGGCCGGCGATCTGTTTCTATCCGATGAACAAGCGCCGCGACGGTGCGGACAACTGGTACAGCCTCCCCTTCGAAGAGCGGAAGAAGCTCATGGGCGGACACGCCCGCACCGGCCGCACCTACGCCGGCCGCATCCTCCAGCTCATCTCGGGCTCCACGGGTCTGGACGACTTCGAGTGGGGCGTGACCCTGCTCGCCAAGGACACCATCGACATCAAGGCCATCGTCTACGAGATGCGCTTCGATGAAGTCTCGGCCCGCTTCGGCGAGTTCGGCGACTTCTACATCGGCATGCAGCTTCCGCTTGCCGAGCTCTTCAAGCGCGTCTGCCTCTGAGGTGCCGGCGGGTTACTCGCCGATCGATCCCATTTCGCGATCGAGCCGCTTGAGGAAACGGCTCATCTCCTCCAGGTGGTTGCGAAGGCGCCCGGCGGACCGGGGATTCATCGGCACGGCCTGGGCGCCGGCACGGGCTCCCTGGACTCCCCCCTCCTGCGGCAACTGGGCCAAGGTCGGATCGATGGGCTCCTGCGCGAGCATGGCCTGGAGATGGGCCGCGGGCAGGACGAAGCTCCGGGTCCGGTCGGTGCGGGCGATGGTCATGCCGATCACCTCGCCGTCGAGGTCCACGACCGGCCCACCGCACTCGCGCGGCTTGAGCTGCATGTCGGTCTGCAGCGCCATCGGAAATCCATCTCCCACCAGGCTGATCGGTCCGCCCATCCGCCGCATCGTCCGCAGGCGTCCCTCGGGGATGCCGGGAAACTCGGGACGACCGGTCAGCAGCACCCGGGCCGTCCCCGAGTCGTCGCGACGTCGGTACGTGACCCCAATCTCATCGCCCGGTGAGTAGTTGAGCAGGGCATTGCGAAGCTCGAAGGGACTCGTCACCGATTTCCCGTCGACCTCCAGAATCACATCTCCTTTCCGCAGGTTCGCCTCCCGCGCCCCTCCATCCGGGGAAGTTTCCAGGATTTTGACGCCCTCGCCATCGAACGACGGGTCCAGCGTGATCCCGATGAAGGCCTGGTCGGAGTCCCGCAGCGTGCGCTCGGCGACCGCCACGACGCCGATGCCCAGCGGACTGTTCGCATCGGCATTGGCAGCCACCAGGAAGCGCCCGAGGTCCGGCGTGGGATCGATCGACCACCTCACGGGTGTGAAGCGCGCCCCCTCCAGTTGCAGCAGGGCGACGTCGTCATCCTTGTAAACTCCAAGCACCGTCGCCGTCGCGGTCCTCCGGTCGCCGCCCACGACCTGCACCGGAGTGCGCGAAAAGGCGATCTCGCTCCACTTCGTCAGGACCTTGTCGCCATCGCCGACCACCGTCCCCATCGCGACCTGACGCTGGTCCGCCCACACCCACACGGTCGATGCCGAGGCACCGCGGGCCACCGGCCGGATCACGTCGAACACCTCCCGCGACTGAAGCCGGGTGGCCTCGCGCTCCTCGGCCCGCTGCAGCGGCACATCCTGAGCCGCCAGCCCACCGGCCAGCACCATCAACATCACGATCGATCGCATTCCCTTCATCGTTTCAATTCCTCCGCAAGTTGATCCATCCGCATGAGTTCCAGCGACAACTCGGTCATCTCGCGCCCCCGCTGGAGCCCGATCTTCACGGTGTCGCCCGCCGAATACTTCGCCAGCAGCATGCCGAGGCTCCGCCCGCCGCGCACGCGCTCTCCATCCACACTCCGGATGATGTCGCCGGGGCGGATGCCTGCCTTGGCCGCCGGAGAGCGGGGCGTCACCTGCTCGACCGGGACGCCGCCGTCGCGCAATTCCCGCCCCATCATGATCCCGATCACCGGCCGCTCCGGATTCGTGAGCGGGTTGAGCTGGAGTTCGCCCCAGCTCTCGCCCGCGAGCATCCGCTTCCAATCCTCCTTGAAGCCGTCGATCCCGGCGTGGTTGTTGTTGTCGAGGGTCTCGCCGATGGACGAGTTGATCCCCACCAGCTTTCCCTCGAGGTCGAAGAGCGGACCGCCGGAGTCGCCGC
The DNA here is from genome assembly GCA_030431475.1 of Verrucomicrobiia bacterium. Taxonomy (GTDB): domain Bacteria; phylum Verrucomicrobiota; class Verrucomicrobiia; order Verrucomicrobiales; family Akkermansiaceae; genus Haloferula. The sequence goes on from JAUIJD010000004.1 coordinate 31,969, forward strand.
CGATCAGCGTGCAGTCGGTGGTCATGAAGTTCCCCGGCCCCTCGGAAACCACCCGGCCGAAGCGGACCGGCGGTGTCCGCGCCGGGTCGTAGCCCTCGCTGTGCCCCATCGCGATCACCCAATCGCCGGCCTTGAGGGTTCCGGACTCGCCGAGGGCCACGTGTGGCCAGGGCCCGTCGTCGACGATCCGGGCCATCCCGGCGTCCTTCGAGTAGTTCGACCCCAGCACCTTGGCCTGCGTCTGCTTGCCGTCGGGAAACACGATATCGACCTCCTCCGCCCCGTCCGTCACGTGCGCCGCGGTCAGGATCAGCCCTTCCTCGTCGACGATCACTCCCGAGCCCGAGGCCCCGGTGGCACTGGAGATGATCGCCACCGTTGCCGGCATCACCTGCTTGACCACGGCGGTCGTGCGGGTTTCGAGTGCCGCCAGGTCCTGCAGGGAGGTCACCGACTCCCGCGCGGCCAGCGGCCCCATCAGCAGCGCCGAAAGGCCGATCCCTTGCAAAATTCCGGATATCTTCATCGCTTAGTCACACGTCATAGCGACGCATTTTCGCCGCTTCGTCTTCAACCCGAGTTCGTCGTCGCCCCCGGGCCTCCATCTTCCTAGCCTCTAGCACGTTCATGCCGAAACGCAATTCGAAGGCCGCTTCTCGGAACGAGAAACGCGGCTCCAAACGCCGGAAATCCCCGCCCAAGCGGCGTGGATTCGGCACCATCCTCCTGTTCTGGCCGCTGCTGCTTTTCGGTCGGCTGACCGCCTCGCTGCCCGGCGCCGTCCGCTGGCCGCTGCGGCTTTTCGGCTATCCGGCGCTGCTCGCCCTCTACGCGCTCGTCCCTCTTTCCGTGTTCTACTACGCGCGGGCGCGGAATTTCGACATGGCGAAGGTCGAGGAAATGCCCGAGCGCAGCGTGGTCCTCGATCGCCGGGGCCGCGAGCTGGGCCGCATCCACGGCGAGAAGCGCGACATCATCGACTTCTCCCAGATCGACCAGGATTTCATCTACGCGATCCTCGCCCGGGAGGACGAACGCTTCTTCAAGCACCACGGGATCGACTGGATCGGCTTCGGCCGGGCGACGCTGCGGAACGTCAGCGACCGGCAGTTCAAGGAAGGGGCCTCCACCCTGACGATGCAGCTGGCCCGCAACAGCTACAACCTCTACGCCCCGTGGCTCAGCTTCTCCGACACCCTCCAGGAGATCGACCGCAAGTTTCTCGAAATGGCGGTGTCCTACCGCATCGAGTCGAACTACTCGAAAGAGGAGATCCTCGAGCACTACGTGAACCGGATCTTCTGGGGACACACGATCCGGGGCATCGAGGAGGCCGCGCGCACCTACTACGAGAAGTCGGCCAGCGACCTCAGCCTCTCGGAGGCGGCGCTGCTGGCGGGCATCGTCCGCGGGCCGAACGCCTTCTCGCCCTTCAAGGACCTGTCGGACGCCCTGCGCGAGCGGAACTCGACGCTGGACCGGATGGTCGTGGCCGATTTCATCAGCGCCGACGAGGCGGAGGCGGCCAAGGCCGAGGAGATCGAGGTTCGCCCCGAGTGGCGCCGGGTGCTCCACGACAGCTGGGCGATGGACGCCGTGCGACGTGAACTCGAGCGCATTCTCGAGGAGGAGGACATCGAGTTCGGAGGCCTGCAGATCACCACCACCATCGACTCGCTGGTGCAGAAGCGGGCGGAAGACGCCCTCAACAGCCACCTCCGCAGCATCGAGCGACGCCGTGGCTACCCCCACCAGACCCGCGCCGCCTGGCAGGAGCTCCCGGAGCCCCGGCCGGTGCCGAAGTACCTGCAGGGCAGCGTGGTGGTCATCGAGAACCTCACCGGCGCCGTCGTCGCGACCGTCGGCGGTCGGGATCCCGACGAATCGAAGTTCAACCGCGCCACCCAGGCGAAGCGCCAGGTCGGCTCGACCTTCAAGCCCTTCGTCTACCTCTCGGCCTTCGACGCCGGGCTGCGGCCCGACATGCTGATCAGCGACAACCCGCTCAACCCCGGCGAGGTCAAGGGTGCCGGCCGCTGGTCCCCGTCAAACTCCGACGGCGAGTTCAACGGCTTCCAGTCGGCCTCCTACGGGCTGATCCGGTCGCGCAACACCATGTCGGTGCGGGTCGGCAACTATGCCGGCATCGACAAGGTCGCCGAGCTCGCCGAGGACGTCGGTTTCAAGCAGCCACTCGGTCGCGACCCGACCTCCTACCTCGGCACCATCGAGGCCTCGCCCGAGGAGGTCGCCTCGGCCTACACGATCTTTCCGAACGGCGGCCAGCGCTTCCCGCCCCGCATCATCTCCGAAATCCGCGACCGCAACGGCGAAGTCCAGTACAGCAACCCGCGCATCTCCTACCAGGCCTGCGGTCATGGCGCGGCGTGGACCACCTCCAAGATCCTCGGCGAAGTGATCGACCGGGGCACCGGCGCCTCGGTCCGACGGCTCGGATTCTCCAAGCCCTGCGGCGGCAAGACCGGCACCACCAACGACTACAAGGACGCCTGGTTCGCCGGCTTCACCTCCAGCCTGACCTGCGCCGTGTGGGTGGGATTCGACCAGCCGAAGAAGACCATCGACCGCGGCTACGGGTCGGTGCTGGCGCTCCCGGTGTGGACCGAGGTGATGAAGACCGCCGACCGGCTCGGGTATCAATCCGAAGGCCTGCGATCGCAGCTCTCCTTCACCGAGGTCCGGCTCTGCCGGGTCTCTGGAAAGCGCGCCACCGAGGGCTGCGAGGCGGCCGGTGAGGCCTACACCGACAGCGTCCCGCGCGACCTGCTGCCGGCCAGGAACGCCGTCTGCACCGACCACGAGGGCACTCCTTCCGTCACCGGCGGCAAGCCACCGAAGGCGACCCCCATCGAGCCCGGCGCCGCCCCGCGCGCCGAGCCGGTGACGCCCGCGACGCCCAGGGCCATCCCCGTCGAACCCACCCGCCCCCCGCGGGCCCAGCCGGTCGAGGAACCGGTGCGGCGGGCGATCCCCGTCGAATAGGGTTTCGCAAACGGCGACCCACCGTCCATCCTCCCGCCGTGTCCACCTGGCGCCCCGTCTCCCGATTTCCCCGCTGGCTTTCCTGGCTGCCGGATTGGTTGCACGCGCCCCTGCGATGGACCCTCCGGGTCCTGATCGTGCTCGCGATCGCCTTCGCCGCGGTCGCCTTCTACTACATGATGCAGGCCGGGAAGTACGACCTCGACAAGGTCGCCGAACTCCCGGCCCGGACGACCATCCTCGACCGGAAGGGCATCGCCATCGAGGTCGGCTGGGGCGCCTCCCGGCACCTCGCCCGACGGCAGGACCTCCCCGACTTCCTGATCAGCTCCCTCGAAGCGCGCGAGGACGCCCGCTTTTTCAGCCACCACGGCGTCGACTTCCGGGGCCTCGCCCGCGCCACCGTGCGCAACCTCAAGGACCGGGATTTCACGCAGGGGGCCTCCACCCTGACGATGCAGCTCGCCCGCAACACCTACGACATGCGGGCCAAGTCCATCCACCGCAAGCTGCTTGAGATCGCCCTCACGCTGCGCATCGAAGGACGCTACTCGAAGGACGAGATCCTCACCCACTACCTCAACCGCATCTACTTCGGGGCCGGGTGCCACGGCATCGAGGAGGCCTCCCGGACGTATTTCGGCAAGTCGGTGGCCGAACTCCACGAAGGCGAGTGCGCGATGCTCGTCGGGATCATCCGCGGTCCCCATCTGTTCTCGCCGGCCCGCAACCTCGAGGGGGCGCGGGCGCAGCAGTCCGAGGTCCTCGACCGCCTGATCGCCATGGGCCGCATCGACCCCGCCGGAAAGAAGCGGATCGAGCAGCTTCCGATCAAGGTCGTGCCCGAGGAACAGCGCAGCCCCGATCGCTCCTACGCGCTCCAGGCGGTCCGCGAGGAACTCGGCACCCTCCTCGAGGCCCACGACATCCGCGCCGACGGTCTCATCGTCCACACGACCCTCGACCGCGGCTGGCAGCTGCGTCTCGAATCCGACCTTTCGAAGGCCCTGCTCGCGGTCGAGAAGGGCGAGTCGTGGGACCATCCGGTCCACGCCGGTCACGAGCCCGGCACCACGCCACGCTACGTGCAGTTCGCCGCGGTCACGCTCGAATCCGAAACCGGCGAGGTGCTCGCCTGGATCGGCGGGCGCGACTTCCTCGACTCGCGCTTCGATCGTGCCAGCGGTGCCCGCCGCGACCTCGGCACCTCGATCGAACCGTGGATCGCCGCCGCCGCCGCCGAGCGCGGCAAGCGCGTCCTCCCGGGCAAGCCTCTTCTCACCGGCCGGCAGGTCGGCCCTCTCGAAACCGCCCGCATCGCCAAGCGCTGCGGCCTCGGCGGGCCGTTCCTCGACACCGAGGACCTCTTCCGCGGCAGCGCCGCCGCGACCCCGGAGGAAGCCGCCAACGCCCTCGCCACACTCGCCAACGGCGGCAAGCGCCCCATTTCCTACTTCATCCGCCGCATCACCGATGCCGACGGCGGCGAGCTGTATCGACGGGACCCGGAGCGCTCCCAGGCGATCAGCCGCCATGCCGCGGAGCGGGGCGCCGACCTGTTCCGTCAGGTCGGCAGCAGCCGCTGCTTCCACGGCGCGACCGGATCCGACCGCGATGCCTGGCTGCTGCGCATCGGGCCCAGCGGCTCCACCGCCATCTGGATCGGCTTCGACGACCCCGTCGCCATGGCGGACGGACCGGTGATCGAGGGGCTCCTCGACGATCTCGAGACCCGCCTCGGGGACTGACGGGAGCCCGTCAGCCCCCCGTGGCCTCGCCCTCGCCGCCCTCGGACGGCTCCTCCGGATCGGGAAGCAGGTTCTCCCAGCGGAAGAGCTCGACGCCGTCCCCCAGCCCGCCGACCTCCTCCAGCAGGGCCGCGCACTTGGTACGCCACTTGTCGTAGTCCGGGGGCTCCTTGCCCTTCTCGCGGCTGGCGGGGAAGACCAGGTAGGTCACCGTCAGATCGGAAACCGGACGACTGTAGGGCGAGGCATTCTTGTTCAGCTGCTTCGCCATCCTCAGCGAGGCCTCGCCGACCTTGAAGGTCGGCCCGCCGTCGCCGACGAAGGCCGGATAGACCGTGTTCTCGTGCACGACCACCGCGTAGTCGCCGATCCGCGGGGCATAGGGATCGCCGGAGGCGGTCAGCAGGTTGACCGGAATCACGATGAAGGGGTCATATTCGGCGATGAGGAAACTCCGGTACTTCATGTCCTCGATCCCCGGCTTCAGGTAGTTGTCGATGCGGTCCCGCAACCATGCCTTCCGCGCCGCCGTGGTCCCGGGCTCCGCCAGCTCCCGCCGGGCGTTTCCGATCCGCTTCTCCCAACCGGCCACCATCGGATTCGGAACCTCCGTCCGCTTCTTCCATCCGTAGCTCGTGAACGGCTGGTAGTGGGTCGAGTTGACGATCTCGTCGGGCATCGTCGGCAGCCGGTCGCCATCCGAACCATCGGAGACGACATCCATCTCCGCCTGCATCAGGAACACCCGGCGCCCGGATGCCGGATGCTTCAGGTTCAGGATCGTCTCGCAGTCGTAGAAATTGTGCCGCGTGAGGAGCTCGGACAGCTGGGTCGCCCGCTTCTTCAAACGTTCCGTCTTGTTCTCGTAGAGCTGGTAGAACCAGCGCGACACCTTGGCTTCCGGCAGCATCGTCTCCAGCCCGGGCAGCATGCTCCCGAGCGCGGGATTCACCTGGTGCAACTCCTCCAGCGACTTCGACGGCTTCGGCACCCGGACCTCCAACGTGTAGCTCGCGGCGTAGGCATCGTCGTCCTTGCGCTCCTTCGATGCCAGCCCGCCCTCGCTCACCTTGACCTCGGTCTTGAGCGTGATCTCGGAGCGAAGCTTCCGGACGTCCCCTCCGGTGCTCGCGGTGTGCTCGTTGATCGGTGGCAGAACCTCCTCCTCGGGTCGCTTTGCGGCCGCCTCCGCCTGCTTCTTCGCGGCTTCGGCATCGCGACGCAGGGCTTCAAGCTCCGCTTCGTATTGCTCGCGCAGCCGGGCCTCGGCCTGGCGCAGGATGTCGTCCTGATCCACCTCGACCGGCGTCTCCCGCTGCGCCTCGAGGTAGCGTTTCACCCCGCGGAGCACCTCTTTCCCCGGGGCCGTGAAGACCATCGCGACCGCTGCCAGCACCAGCACGAAAAAGCCGGCGCGAAACCAGGGAAAGCCACGACGTCCCCGCTGTTGCCGCCCGAGGCCTTCGATTCGATGGGGGTCGCGATCACTCATCGCCGTCCCTCTAGCACATCCCCCGGTCCGGGGAAACATACATCGCCACCAGCGACTCCAACGCCGCCGCATCCACCGCGTCGAAGGCCGCCGGAAGCACACTGTCGACATCCAGCACGGCGACCACCCGTCCGTTGGCGTCCTTCACCGGCACCACGATCTCGCTCGCCGAGGCCGCATCGCAGGCGATGTGTCCGGGAAAGGCGTGCACATCGGCCACCACCTGGGATTCCCCGGACTTCCAGGCCGCCCCGCAGACGCCCCGCCCCCAGCCGATGCGCGCGCAACCCGGCGTGCCCTGATACGGCCCGATCACCAGCTCCGGACCGACCACCCGGTAGAATCCGGTCCAGTCGTAGTGCGGCATCGCGCCGTGGAGCACCGAGACCACCCCGGCCATGCGCGCAATCGAGTCGACCTCGCCCGCCAGCAGCCCTTGCAGCTTCTCCCCGACCTCCCGGTAGAGCCCACGCCTGGTTTCTTCCGCCGGAATCCCCGTCGTTGCTTGTTTCACGGCACCTTTGAAAACCGAAACCTGACAAACCCGCAAACCCCAATACAGTCGCGCCCGTGAGCTACCAGGTCTTCGCCCGGAAATACCGACCCAGAACCTTCCGCGACATCCTCGGACAGGACCACGTCGTCCGCACCCTCGAGAACGCGATCTCCCAGAACCGCCTCGCCCACGCCTACCTTTTCGTCGGCCCCCGCGGCACCGGCAAGACGACCACCGCCCGCATCCTGGCCAAGGCGCTCAACTGCACCGGCGGCCCGAAGGCCGACTTCGATCCCGACGAGGACATCTGCCAGGAGATCGCCGAGGGCCGCTCGCTCGACGTGCTCGAGATCGACGGGGCCTCGAACAATGGGGTCGAGGAGGTCCGCCAGCTCCGCGAAACGGTCCGCTTCGCCCCCGCCCGCGGACAGTTCAAGATCTACTACATCGACGAGGTCCACATGCTCTCGAACGCCGCCTTCAACGCCTTGTTGAAGACCCTCGAGGAGCCGCCCGAGCACGTGAAGTTCATCTTCGCGACCACCGAGCCGCACAAGATCCTCGCCACCATCATCTCACGCTGCCAGCGCTTCGATCTCCGGCCCATCCCCGCCGACATCATCGCCGGGCACCTGCTTCACATCGCTTCGGAGGAGGGCATCGCCCTCGAAGAAACCGCCGCCTGGGCCATTGCCAAGGGGGCCGACGGCGGCATGCGCGACGCCCAGTCGATGCTCGACCAGCTGGTCGCCTTCTGCGGCGACACCATCCACGAGGCCAACGTCCTCGACGTCTTCGGCTTCACCTCGCGGGAAACCGTCGCCGCCCTCTCGCTCGCCCTGCTGTCCCGGAAGAGCGCCGAAGCCCTGGCTATCGTCCAGCGCGAGGCGGATGCCGGACGCGAGCTTTCGCAGCTCCTCGGAGAGCTGATCGGTGGCCTTCGGGCGCTGCTCGTCGCCGGCCTCGACTCCGATGCGAGCGCCGAGGGCATCCCGGCGGAGACGTGGACGCAGATGGTCGAGGCCGCTTCGGCCTTCCCGACCGAACGACTGCTGTCCGTGATCGACATCTTCGCGGAGACCGAAGGCCGCATGCGCTGGGCGACCAACAAGCGCCTCCACCTCGAGATCGGCCTGATCAAGGCCATCCAGAGCCTCGGCGAAGTCCGCATCAGCGATGTCATCAAGGTCCTCGCCGCCGGCGCCGACCACCTTCCCGAGGCCGCCGCAACCGCCGCCCCGGAGCCCGCACCCGCCGCTCTCGAAAAGCCCGTCGAGACGCCGACCCCCGCCCCCCGGGAGAGCGGCGGACTCGATGGACTCGACGCCATGATCGCCACGGCCCCGGATGAACCGGTGGAGTCGGTGGAACGCCAGGCGCCGAAACCGGAACCGAAGGCCGAATCCGCCCCCGAGCCGGAGAAGAAGCAGGAGGAGGCCCCGAAGGCCGCCGAGGAAGACTTCTATCAGGACCCTCTCATCCAGAAGGCGCTCGACATGTTCGAGGCCAAGATCCGCAACTAGGCTCATCAACGGCCGGCGACCCACCCCATCACCGAGTCCGGGCCGAGAACCGCTCTCCACCCCATTTCCAGAACCACCCACCCACCACGAATTCCCATGAATCTCGCGAAGATGATGAAACAGGCCCAGCAGATGCAGTCCGGCATGCTGGCCAAGCAGGAAGAACTCGCCAACACCGACTTCGAGGTCGAAGTCGGCGGCGGCAAGGTCAAGGTCGTCGCCACCGGCGCCGGCGACGTGAAGTCGATCGCCATCGATCCCGCCGTGGTCGATCCCGAGGATGTCGAGTTCCTCGAGGAGCTCGTCCTGAAGGGGGTGCAGGATGCCATCGCCAAGGGCAAGGAAGCCACCGCCGAGGAGATGAAGAAGCTCACGGGCGGCATGGGCCTTCCGGGCATGCCCGGGATGTGACGTGCGGCGTCCGGCGATGCGCTCGACCTCGACCGCAGCCCGCCGCATCGGCTGGCTCCTGATCGGTGCCTCCCTCGCGCTGCACTTCCTCACGGTCGTCGCCTTCGCCCGGCAGCCGGATGTCCTCGCAGCCTACACCGTCATGCCCATCTGGGTCTGGGGCGGCATGGGCCTGCTGCTGTCCGGCGGCGCCTATCTTCTTTTCCGTGCCCCGCTGTCCCTCATCGTCACCGCGGTCTGGGCGCTGACCCTGCTGCTCGGGGCCGACGAGGCCCGGGTCATCGCCAACCTCGGCACCCAGGCTCCCGAGCCGGGCCGCCCCGATCCCATCGAGGGCCGGCGGCCGATCCGGGTGATCACGCTCAACGCCGCCCGCTTCCGCTACGGCGATCCATCGCAGGATCTCGCCGAATGGAGGCCCGACATCGTCATCCTCCAGGAGGCGAGCGGCTACCGGGTCAAGTCGGTGGCCGATCAACTCTACAGCGGCAACGGCGACTACCGCAGCTTCTCGCTGAACGGGGTCGCCACCCGCTGGAAGATCACCCGCGAAGTCCGCAATCCCGACCCCCGCTTCCAGTATTTCAACCACAACGTGACCGTCGAACTGCCCGACGGCCGCACGATCGAGGTCGCCAACCTCCACCTCTCCTCCGCCGCCACCGATCTCCGCCTGTGGCGGCCGGACTGCTGGCGCACCCACCGCACCAACCGCCGTCAGCGCGGCGTGGAAATGGCGGTGGCCCTGGGGATCCTCAGGGACACGACGGACTTCCCCGGCGTCCAACCCGTCATCCTCGCCGGCGACTTCAACGCCCCCCCCGGCGACCCGGTCCAGCGACAACTCGATCGCGACTTCGAAGACGCCTTCCTGGTCGCCGGCACGGGGTGGGGAAACACCTTCCAGCGCCGCATCCCGGTCCTTCGCCTCGACCAGATCCACACCACCCGGCACTTCACCCCGGTCCGTTGCCGGGTCGTGACCACCCGGCACTCCGACCATCGCTTCGTCGTCGCCGACCTCCTGCTGGAGTGAAACCTGAGGATCCAGCCCCCAAACCTCAGTCGCGCCGGACTCCGGCCTTTGAATTTTCGAGTTTAGCGTTTCAAGTTTCCCCGTGCCCGACGTCACCCGTGAAACCCTCTCCTCGGTGCTCGAGGAGATCGCCCTTCTCCTGGAACTGAAGGGCGAGAACCCCTTCAAGATCCGCGCCTACCGCCAGGGAGCCGAGATCGTCGAATCCTTCGACGGCGACATCGTGGCCCGCGCCCGCGAGGACGACCTGAAGGGCATCAAGGGCATCGGCGAGGCCCTCCAGCAGAAGCTCCATGAGCTGGCGACCACCGGGACGCTCGAGTTCCACCAGAAGCTGCGGGCCGAGTACCCGGATACGATCTTCGACCTGTTCGACGTCGAAGGGCTCGGGCCGAAGAAGGTGGCCGCGCTTCACCGGAAACTCGGCGTCGACTCCACCGCGTCCCTCAAACAGGCCTGCGAAGACGGCAAGGTCGCCGAACTCTCCGGCTTCGGGAAGAAGACCGAACAGAAGATCCTGGAAGCGCTGGCACGACGCGAGCGCTTCGCCGATCGCTTCCTGCTCCACACCGCCTCCAACGCCGCCGAGACCATCCTCGACCAGCTTCGCGCCCATCCGAAGGTGCTGCGCTGCCAGTACGCCGGCTCGCTGCGACGGTCGAAGGAAACCGTCGGCGATCTCGACTTCATCGTGGCGACCGACGCCCCCGGCGAGCTCACCCGGTGGTTCTCCGAAATGGAGATCGCCGACGAAACCATCGTGCGCGGCGACACCAAGTGCTCGATCCGTCTCGACAACGGGCTCCAGTGCGACCTCCGCGCGGTTTCGAACGACGAATACCCCTTCGCCCTCCAGTATTTCACCGGCTCGAAGGAGCACAACGTCGCCATCCGGTCCCGGGCTCTGAAGCAAGGGCTCTCCCTCAACGAGTATGGCTTCAGCGGCGACGGCGAGGTGCCCGATGTCCACGACGAGGCCGACCTCTACAAGGCGCTCGGCCTCGACTGCCCGCCGCCCGAGCTTCGTGAGAACCGAGGCGAGATCGAGGCGGCCGACGACGGCGAGCTGCCGCGCCTGGTCGAACTCGAGAACCTTCGCGGGACCTTCCACAACCACACCACCGCCTCCGACGGACGGGCCACCCTTGGGGAAATGGCCGACGCGGCCCTCGACCTCGGGCTCCGCTACCTGGGAATCGCCGACCATTCGAAGGCGTCGTTCCAGGCCAACGGGCTCGATGAGTCGCGACTGAGGAAGCAGATCGAGGACATCCGCGCGTGGAACCGGGAGCGGGGCGACGAACTCTGGATCTTCGCCGGCAGCGAGGTCGATATCCTCAAGGACGGCTCGCTCGATTTCGACGACGACCTGCTCGCCGAACTCGACTACAGCGTGGCTTCGGTCCACGCCTCGTTCACCCTCGACGAGAAGACCATGACCCGCCGCATCATCCGGGCCCTGGAGAACGAACACGTCACCATGCTCGGCCACCTCACCGGCCGGCTCCTGCTCCGCCGCGACGAGTATGCGGTGAACCACGAGAAGATCATCGACTGCGCGGCCGAGACCCGGACGATCATCGAACTCAACTGCAATCCCCGACGCCTCGACATGGACTGGCGCTGGTGGCGCAAGGCTCGCGACAAGGGCGTCCTCTGCGCGATCAATCCCGACGCCCACCGCCCCGAACAGTTCCAGTTCCTCAAGTTCGGCATCGGCATCGCCCGCAAGGGATGGCTGCGGAAGGAAGACATCCTCAACACCCGCGACCTCGAGTCGGTGAAGGACTACTTCGGCCAGCCGAAGGCGGAGCGCCGGTTATGAAACCGGCATCTGCACCGCCGATGGAGCCGGCATCATAATCGACCGTCCCTCTTTCTACCACGGAAGAACCGTGTCCCACACGCTGGCACGCGCACAACGCAACACCGCCTCGGCCTCGTCCACCCGGCGTAGCCCGCCCTTTTCCTCCAGAGCCTGCCAGCCCCGCTTGACGGCTTGGAGTTCGACGCCGATCCCGGCGATCCGCAGCACCACGTGGAAGGCGATCAGCACCCCGCCGACCGCCAGCACCCACATGGGCGCGATCCGCGGTTTCAGCAGGGAAAACACCAGGATCAACGCGAGCAGTCCCGGGAGGATCCGCAGGTTCCACCAACCGGTGCGACGGCGGCGGGCCACCCGCTCGCCCTCGGCTTCCATCAGCCGCAGACCCGCCTCACGCAAGGCCGCCCCCAGGGCCGCCGCGTCCCGCAGGTCCGAAGGCTTGCGCTTGGCCACCCCGAGCCGCTCGAAGAGCTCCGCCACCGTCAGGGAGCACTCGGTCCGCTGCCCCCGGAGCTTCATCCGACCCCAGAACCACCACCGCGCCACCATCGCACCGATCAGCACGAGAGCGGACAGCACGATGAGCAGGCGGACGATCACGCACCCAAGTCAAATCCCCCACCCGCAACTTCCAAGCGCAATCGCCCCGGAGCGCCCCCACCCGGACGCCGGGTTCACCCGGCTGGAGCCCAAGCCCACCCCCCAAGCTCCTTCGCTGCCTTCGCTGCCGTCTGTAAAAACTCCCCACAACCTCCAGCTCCCCAAGCTCCGCCCGCCGCGTCACTCCCTACACCTCGGATCCTCCGGCCAGGGATGCTTCGGATACCTTCCCGCCAGATCCTTCCTCATCTGGGCGTAGCCGCGCTCCCAGAAACTCTCCAGGTCGCTCGTCACCTGCCACGGCCTCCGGTTCGGCGCCTGGACCTCGACCTTCAGCCGCACCCGCCCGTCCGCGATGGTCGGGGTGGTCCACTGCCCGAAAAGATCCCGGACCATCGCCCCGATCACCGGCTCGCCGTCCAGCGAGTAGCGGACCTTCGCCTGCCTACCTCCCGCCAGCTTCACCCGCTCCGGCGCGTAGGCATCCAGCGCGGCCCGTTGGGGCGCGCTCAACCAGTCGCGCAGCACCGGCCAGACCTCGGCATCCTTGATCTCCTTGTAGCGCACCGCCCCGTGACAGATCTGGGCCACCGCCGCCTCACGGTCGTCATCGCCCCAGCCCGGCAGCTCCAACTCGGGCATCCACCCGGAAAGCTGGGCCAGTCGCGCACACCACTGCTCGACCGAATCATCCCAGCGTTTCAAACGAAGCTCATCCTGCAGAACCTTCTCGGCCAGCAGCTCCGCCGCCGCATCCAGATTCACCTCTTGTTCCCGCTCGACGAAGCTCAGTACCAGGTCCCGGAAACGACACTCCTCACGGCCGACCACGCATCGCTTCACGTCGTCCCAGACCACCCCGGATTCCTTTTTCAACTCTTGCGGATAAATCTGCCTAATCTGCTGGATCTCAACTTTTGATAATCTTCTCACGAAGGTATTCACATCCTTGCCCTCAACCTCCGTGATCTCGCCGCCGACAAACACCGAATCCCCGCTCACCGCGCTGCGCTCATCGAGTTTTCCCCGACGCTTTCCCACCAATCGGCACGAGCGGGTGCCCAGCCCCAGGCCGATTCCCACCCGATCGCTAAAGCCCTCAAGCAAGGCCAAGCCGACCTGAGTCTGACGCCTGTTCCAATCGATTGTTTCAATCGGCCATTTTCGCCGATTGGCCAGATCCACCAGGCGCTTGAAGCTCTGCGAAAGCTCCCGGGCCGCCCGTCCATGCACCCCGATCTGCGCCACCCGCTTGGGGTCGAATTTCATCGCCACCGCCGACTCGAATCCCCGCCACTCCGCCTGAAAATCGGAGTAATCGTCATCCTCAACGAAGTGCCGCATCCCGTCCCCACGGCCCGCCCACACGCTCTCCCCCTGGACGGCGGCGCTGACGAATGCCATCTCGGTCACGCAACCGTGCTCCACCCCGGCCAGCATCAGACGGGCGTAGCGCGGCTCCAGCGGCAGCTCTCCCATGGCCCGGCCTTCCCCGGTGAGGCGCCCTTCGGCATCGAGGGCCCCGAGATCCCGAAGCAAGGCCTCGGCACGTTCGAGTGAGATTTCCTCGGGCGCCTCGAGCCAGCGGAACTCCCGCACCTCCCCCACCCCCGCCCCTTTCAGCATGAGCACGGCCTCGGCCAGATCGACGCGCCGCACCTCCGGAATCTCAAAGGCCGGACGCCGGGCGTGATCCGCCTCGCTCCACAAGCGGAAGCAGCGCCCGGGGGCCGTGCGGCCGGCCCTCCCCGCGCGTTGATCCGCGGCCGCCCGGGAGATCTTCTCGATCATCAAGGTCCCGATCCCACGCCGCGGATCGAACCTCGAAAGGCGCGCCAGCCCGGCATCCACGACCGTCCGCACGCCGTCGATGGTCAACGAGGTCTCCGCGATGTTGGTCGAAACGATGATCTTCGGCGTTTTCGACGGAGCGATTGCCGCCACCTGGAGCTGCGGGGACAGGCCGCCGTGCAGCGGGTGGACCGACCAACCCCGGCTCCAGTTCCCGGCCTCGATCGCCGATACCGTCCGACGGATCTCATGGGCACCGGGAAGGAAACACAGCACATTCCCGCACTCCGGGTCGGAAAGCGCCTCCCGGCACGCGGCCGCGACGCGATCCCAGACCGGCGCGTCGCCCATCCTTCCGCTCCGGTCACGCACCGGCTTCGTCGCACGCTGGAACACTTCCACGGGAAAGGTCCGCCCGCCCGCCTCGAGCATCCGGGCCGAGGGCGCCGGTCCGCGTCCGCCGGCTCCGTGATCCGCCCGGATTTCCTGCAGAAACTCCTTCAGCCCCGCGGTCTCAAGCGTGGCCGACATCACCACCACCCGCAGGTCCGGGCGGTCGCCCTCCTGCAGGTCGAGGCACCGGCCCAGCCCGACATCCATGGCGAGACGGCGCTCGTGAAACTCGTCGAACACCACCGCCGCGACGCCCTCGAGACGCGGGTCGTCCTGCAACCATCGCTGGAACACCCCGTCGGTGAGATAGATGATGCGCGTGTCCCGGCCGTATCGGCGGTCGAAGCGCACCGAGTAGCCGACTTCGCCCCCGACCGCCCCACCCCGCTGTCCCGCCACCCATCCGGCGAGCATTCGGGCGGCCATCCGGCGCGGCTCCACCACCACGATCCGGCCTTCGAGACCGGTCTCCAGGAGCATCCCCGGGACCGCGGTCGATTTGCCCGATCCCGTCGGCGCCTTGAGCAGGATCCGCCCGCCCGGCACCGCCGCCTGCTTCAGCTCCTCCTCGATCTCGAATACCGGCAAACGCACGCGGATCCCGTAACGAAGAAATTTCGGATGCCAAAGCACCAATGCCGAAACCCCGCCACCACTGAAAGCTCACGCCCTCCCCGACCGTTATTCGCCGTTGCTAACCGGGCACGCCGCCCGTAATTTCAACACATGAACGCGCTGCTCGCCTTCGGCATGCCACAGGGACCGGAATGGGTCATCATCTTCGTCGTCGTGCTTCTGCTCTTCGGAGCCAAGAAGATCCCGGAACTCGCCCGCGGTCTGGGCAAGAGCATGGGAGAGTTCAAGAAGGCCAAGGACGAGTTCGAGCGCGAGATCAAGAGCGCCGAAGCCGAGGCTTCCGAGGACAAGGAGGAAGCCAAGGTCAAGGAGGTCGCCGGCAAGGAACCGCGTGAAGTCTGATCCGATGCGCGACTTCCGGCGATTCATCACCGCCCCGGGAATCCTCGGGGCGTTTCTTTTGGGCCTCGCCTCGTGCGAGAAGGAAGCCCCCGCCGCCCAGTGGGAGGGCGAGAAGGTCACAAGCGAAGCCGCCCCACCGGCCACCGAAACACCGGCCACCGAAACACCGGCCACCGAAGCCACCGCCACCGATGGCGAGACGCTCCGGTTCATCGCCTACAACGTCGAGAACTGGCTGACGATGGACCGCTACATCGACAACCAGCGCGTCAACGGGAAGCCCAAGCCGGAGTCGGAACGCGAGGCGGTGGTCACCCTGCTGGCCCGCCATCGGCCCGATGTCATCGGCCTGTGCGAGATCGGCACGCCGGAGGACCTCACCGATCTCCAGGATCGATTGAAGGCGGCGGGGGTCGATCTTCCCCACGCCCATCACACCGGTGGCGCCGACGACACCCGCCACCTGGCCATGCTGTCGCGCCATCCCTTCGCGTCGCTCGAGCTCCACGAGGACCTCGATTACGAGCTTGAAGGGCGGACCTTCGGCATGGGTCGCGGCATTCTCGATGTCACCGTGGATTCTCCGGTCGGTGAGATCCGATTCCTCGGCGCCCACCTCAAGTCGAAGCGCGAGATTCCGGAGGCCGACCAGGAGATGATGCGACGCGCCGAGGCCCACCTGCTGCGCGAGCAGGCGACCCGGATCCTCAAGGCCGACCCCGAGACCCCGCTCATCGTCTACGGCGACATGAACGACACCCGTCAGTCTTCGGCCGTCCGCACGCTTCGCGGCCCGAACCAGGGTCCGCTCAAGCTCGGCATGGCGTGGCTCAAGGACGACCGCGGGGAGACCTGGACCCACTTCTGGTCGTACCAGGATGTCTACTCCCGCTTCGACTACGTCTTCTTCAACAACCCGGTCACCGACCGCGCGTTGTGGGAGGAGTGCGAGGTGATCGGCGACGACGAGTGGGCCGAAGCCAGCGATCACCGCGCGTTGCTGTTCATCATCCGGTAGGCGGCACGCTCCGCCCCGCCGCCGCTAGTCGCCCACTTCGATTCGGAAGTAGGCCGTTTCGTCAGCGGATTCGATGTCGATCTTCACTTCGCCCTCGGCGGTGACGCTGACATCGCCCGCTTCCAGCGGAAACTCGACGAAGGACTCGAGGTCATCCGACTTCCCAAGCCCGAGGACCAGGGTGAACACTCCGGTGACGGGATCGCGCTCGATCACCGGATTCGGCACCGACAGCGCCCGGAACTGCCCGCCGGTGAACAGTCCGGCCTCATTCGCCTTCGCAAGGAGTTCGTCCGCCTCCGCCGATTGATCCATCGCCCGATCGAAGCCCAGATCCCGAAGGACGTATTCCATCCAGTCGTTGAAACCGTCGCCATCGCCGTCCTCGGCCGCCGACAACACCGTCGCCGAAATCGTCAGCACGAAGCTCGGCTGGTCGGGGTCGTTGCTCGAAATGGTCAGCTCGGTTTCAAATTCTCCCGCGACCGCGGAAGTGAAGTCGATCGTGAAGGTCTCCGTCGCACCCGCATCCACCTTCGTCGGGGGCGCTTCCGCCAATGTGAACGCCGCATCCCCGTTCAGCACCGCTGCGATGCCGTTCAACTCGCCGTCCCCGAGATTGACGATCTGAAAAACGAGCGAATCCGCCGACGCCACCAGCATCGGACCGAGAGCCCCTCCCGCGCCTCCATTCGTCAGGATCTCGCCGGCCGGCTGCTCGACGCTGATTTCGGGCTCGGCGATCTTGAAGAAGCTGGCATCTCCCCCGGCCGCCACACGAACCGTCTCCCCCTGAGCCCCGGCGGGCACCGTGGCCTGACCTTCGAGGTCACTGCCCCAGGCCACCACGGTTCCGTCGCTCTTGAGGGCGATCAGGTGATTGTCGCCGGAAGCGACGGCAACCACTTCCGAGGCCGCTTCGAGCGGCACGTCTTTCTGGCTCCGATGATTGCGCCCCCACACCACCACCGATCCATCATCCTTCAACGCCGCACTGTGGAACTCTCCCGCAACAACGGCACTCACACCGGCCGTTGCCTCCACCGGGACGTTGCACTGTCCATAGAGATTCCACCCCCAGGCGACGACGCCACCAGCCTCGGTGAGTGCCAGCAGGTGATTTCCGCCGGCGGCGATCGCCGTCACGCCCGAGGTCGCCGAGACCGGCACGATCGTCTGCCCGTAGTCGGCGAATCCCCACACACGCACCGCGCCTTCGCCCGTGAGGGCCGCGCTGTGGAAGTCGCCCGCAGCCACCGCGAGTACCCCACCGCCCAGATCGGTCGGCACCTCGGTCTGGCCGGAAGTGTTGAGGCCGGTCGCGAGCACGTCCCCGGCCTCGGTAAGAAGCAGGGTATGACTCCGGCCCGCTGACACCTGGGCCACCTCGGTGGTTGTGGGAAAGTCGAGCTGGCCGCTCGCGTTCACCCCCCAACCGTCGATCTCATTCCGGAAGCTCCGGACAACCTGGTGGTTGCGGCTCGCCGAAATGGAGACCACATCGCGCAAACGGTCATCAAGATCACCCGGTAGCGAACCACCCGGCGAGCCGGCGATGAGCCATGCCGGATCCGCTGCCGAAAGCGTGAGCGCACCGGAAAGAGAAGCGA
The DNA here is from genome assembly GCA_030431475.1 of Verrucomicrobiia bacterium. Lineage (GTDB taxonomy): Bacteria > Verrucomicrobiota > Verrucomicrobiia > Verrucomicrobiales > Akkermansiaceae > Haloferula. Next base: position 49,896 of record JAUIJD010000004.1, read on the forward strand.
GAAGGAGACGCGGCCCGAGTTGCACTCCTGAAGCATGAACCTCGGCTTCCTTCCGTCGAGGGTAATCTCTTGGGACCAGGCCGCTCCCGCCACTACCTCAGCTCGATCATCCGGGCGCTCAGCGGAGGCAGATCCGGAAGCCGCACCCCATCGTCCGGGAGCACGGAGACCTCCACCGTGGTCTGCCAGTCATCGACCAACCGCTCGCCGAAACTCAGTCGACCCGAGGTCTTGCCGGCCCACTCGAGCGCGTGCTTCGGGATCCTGACCCGCACATCATGCAAGGCCTCGGTGCCGTGGAAGTTCGCGACCACGAGAAAGGCCTGGCCGCTGGCCGGGTCGCGGCGGAGGAAGGCATAGAGCCAGTGACCGCTGACCGTTTCGCCCGGCATCCGGCCATAGGCTTCGTTCTCCTTGTTGGCGTGATTCAGACCGTAGAACTCGCCCTTGGCGAAAGCCGGCTCCTTCACCACCGCCAGCAGCCGCCCATACCACTCGCGCAGCGCCCGCTGCTCGTCGGACAAGCGCCCGCCGTCGAAGGCCCCGTCGTTCACCCACTTCTGGAACTCGGGCATGGCCCAGTAGTCGAAGATGGTCGTTCTCGCGTCGTCGCCCCCGAAGCCCTCCGCCCCCAGCGCCGGCTCGCCGACCTCCTGCCCGGAGTAGACCATGACGGGCCCGCGACCCATGCCGAACATCACCGCACTCACCGGCCGCCCGACCGCCATTCCGAGCCCGCCCCATTCCTTCGGCGAGGCCAGGCGGATCTCATCGTGGTTCTCCGCGTAGCGCAACGAGCGATGAAAGCGCTCGCCGGTGAAGGTGAGCTCGTCGAGGTCATTGGCCCACTTCAACCCGCCGTGGAAGTCGTCGTAGAGCCCGAGGCAGATGTCATAGACCGGATCGTCGTAGACCGCGTCGAAGCCCGACTCCAGCAGCGCATCGAGGACGTTGCCATCGGTCAGCTTGGCCGGATCGTTGTCGTAGGCCTCGCCGAACACGTAAACCTCGGCGTCGCGCTCGCGGGCCCGGGAGATCATCCACCGCCAGAATTCCATCGGCACCATGTGCGCCATGTCCACCCGGAAGCCCGCCACGCCCATGCCCTGCCAGTAGGCGAAGATCTCGTCCATCTTGCGCCAGGTGTCCGGAACCTCGTCCGGCGATGCGTCGGGCCCCGGAAGGTGCGAGGTGTCGCGCCCCTTGGTGAAGTCGTGACCGTAGTTCAGCTTCACCGTTTCATACCAGTCGCCCTCGCCCGGGGCGAAGGTGATCGAGTTGTTGCCGGTGACCCGGACGAAATCGGTCTCGGGCTCGAAGCGCCCGGTGCATCCCGGCTTGCCCTCGGTCGGCAGCTTCAGCGGCGGACCGCCGTCGGCCATGCCCGGCTGGACGTAGAAGAAGTTGTTCTCCTTCGAAAAGAACTGCGACGGGTCATCCCCCTCGCCGAAGCTCAGCTCCGGGCGCACGTCCGATGCGTAGCTGCGCGCCACATGGTTCGGGACGAAATCGATGAACACCTCCATCCCGTGCTTCCGACAGCGCTCGATCAGCGCCTGGAACTCCTCGATCCGCTGCGCCGGGTCGTCGGCGTAGTCAGGGCAGATGTCAAAGTAGTCGCGGACCGCATAGGGACTCCCCGCGATGCCTTTTAGGATGTCCGCCGGATCGGCCGGGCGCCCGGGATACGCGGTGCCGCTGGCCTGTTCGATCACGCCGGTCAGCCACAGATGTGTGATCCCCATCTCCTTCAGCGCGCCCAGCGAGCGGTCGTTGAAGTCCGAGAACTTCCCGCAGCCGTTCTCCGCCAGCGTGCCGTTGGGCTTCCGGGTCTCGTCGGTATTTCCGAACAGCCGCGGCAGCACCTGATAGATCACCGGCCGCTCGGCCTGGGCGGGACTCATGAAACTCATCGCCCCCATCCATGCGGCGGCAACCCCGCTTTGCCAATGATGCATTCCCATGGTCTTCGAATCGTCAGTGCCCTCCCCCGGCCACCGGCGCGGCCGCCTCGCCCTCGTGATCCACCCGCAGCATCGCCAGTGCGGCGATGATCAGGCACACGCCGCCGACCATGATCGCCATCATCGAATCGCCGCCGAAAATCGTCCCCACCAACTTGCCCATCACCAGCGACACCAGCACCTGCGGGATCACCAGGAAGAAGTTGAAGACGCCCATGTAGAACCCCATTTTGGCCGGCGGCAGCGCCGAAGAAAGGATGGCGTAAGGCATGGAAAGGATGGACGCCCACGCGATCCCCACCGCGGCCATCGAGCCGAGCAGGGCCTGCTGGTTGTCGATCACCCGCGCGCTCAGCAGCCCCGCGGCCCCGATCAGCAGGCAGGTCAAATGGATCATTCTCGGCGAAACCGTTCGCGACAGGGCGAGCAGGACGAAGGAAAAGATGAAGCATACCAGGTTGTAGGTCGCGAAGCAGATCCCGGTCCACGCGCCCGCCTTCTCCATCACCAGCTTCCAGGCCTCCTCGTCCGCCGGGTCGCCGCCGAAAACCTGACGACCGATCGCCGGCGACCAGTAAATCCACATGCAGAAAAGCGCGATCCAGGTGAAAAACTGAACCACCGCGAGCTGGCGCATCGTCTTCGGCATCGAGCCGAGACCCTCGACCAGCTCGACCAGGAATCCCCCCACGCCTCTCGACGATGCCTTCATCTTCCGGAAGGCCTCCATGTCCTCGGGTGGATACTCCGGAGTGGTGACGATGGTATAGACCACCGCGATGAACAGCGCCACCGCCCCGGTGTGGAAGGAAATCACCACCGCCGTCGGAATCGAACCGCCTCCCGACGCGCCGCTCTCGACCCCGAACCAGTTGGTCAGCATCCACGGCATCGCCGAGGCCACCACCGCGCCCAGTCCGATGAAAAGACTCTGCACCGAGAAACCCTTCGCCCGCTGGTCCGCCGGCAGCTTGTCGGCCACGAAGGCGCGGAAGGGCTCCATGGTGATGTTGATCGACGCGTCGAGCACCCACAGCAACCCCACCGCCATCCACAGCACCGACGAGTGGGGCATGAGCACCAGCGCGATGCTGGCCAGGATGGCGCCGACGAGGAAATACGGCCGCCGACGACCGAGCCGCGTCCAGGTGCGGTCGCTCATGTAGCCGACGATGGGCTGCACGATCAGCCCCGTGAGCGGGGCGGCGATCCAGAGCAGGGAGAGCTCCTCCTCCTTCGCGCCGAGAAACGAGTAGATGGCCGACATGTTCGCCATCTGAAGGCCCCAGCCGAACTGGATCCCCAGAAAGCCGAACGACATGTTCCAGATCTGCCAGAAAGACAGTCGCGGTTTATCATTCATGGGTTTGAAACGGATCGCTGCCGAGGATGACGGAAACCTGCGCCTCCGCCAAGCCACCACACGCCTCCCGCACATGGCACCGTCGTCCCCCGGGTTTACTTTGGAGTGCGGCGGCTTGCCGCCGCTATCGTCCACCCCCTGAGGCCGCCCCCCCTTTCCGTTCCCGGAAAGCTCTGCCGCCCACTCTCCCTCCCGGATCCACCGGACGCTCGGCGGGCGATGCCTTCGTCCGGGGGGACAGATCGCCCGCGAATCCCTCCCGGTGCACCGTCCGGAGCAGCGCGTCCCGGCATCCGGAAAGCGGAGGCCAGCCTCCGCACTCCAAAATCCTTGCCAAACCCCGGCCGCCTGTCCTAAACCCTCGGCCCCGCCCGCAGGGGTCCGGAGTCATGCGCGATTAGCTCAGTGGTAGAGCACATCGTTCACACCGATGGGGTCGCTGGTTCGAACCCAGCATCGCGCACCACCCGTCACCTCTTCCGAGTCAGGCCCGCCATCACGGCGCCTGGAGGGCACGAAAGCGGTAGAAGGCGCTGCCGCCCGGAGGGTTCTCATCGGTGATCGTGATGTCGGTATCGCCCGCGCCGCTGTAGTTCGAGGAGACGTCCGAGGTGGAGGTCTCGACATCCGTGGGGCCGGCGAGGCGGTAGATCTCCTGGAAGTTGTCGAGCCCCGGGCTGGATCGCTCGACCACCCAGATCGTGTAAGGGGCCACGGCCGGATCGAGCGGGAAACTGAAGTTCGACTGACCGAAGACGTTCCGCGAGAAGCCGATCGCCTGCCCGGCGGAGGGGCTGGAAGAGAAGGGATCGAATCCAAGGGCGAGCTCGACGCCGAAGGGAACCCCGTCTCCGTCATCATCGGTTTCCCACAGGGCGGTGAACTCCGAGCCGCCCTGGAATTCCACCGCGCCGATGTCGTAGACGGCGCTGCGGACGACACCCCGCTGGTCTTCGGGAAGGTTGTTGCCAGCACCTGCATCCAAGGCATCAGACTCCGGCAAGGGCAGCCGCACCGGGGTAGGGCCACCGAAGTCGCCCAGCGGAGACAGACGACCGTCCCCCAGCAACAGGTCCCCGCCGGGACTGACGGTGGATCCGGCGTAGTCGTCCATCAGCAGTGCCCCGGCCACCGTCAGGTCGGACGGGTTCTCGACCAGGATGTTCGGGCCGCCGCCGGTGCCGGCGAGGTTGCCCTCGATGAGGCAATTCGCCAAGCGGGTCTGCGAGCCGCCCCGGACGAGGATGCCACCACCGCGCCGGGTGGGCCCGCTCTGATTGCGGGTGAGGGTGCAGGAGTAGAGCTGTGAATCGGCGCGCAGGGTGTAGATCGCGCCGCCCTCGCCGACGCAGGAATTTCCATCCAAGGTGCAGGCGTAGAGCAACATCCCGTCGCTGTCCTTGTTGAAGATGGCCCCTCCGTCCGCGGCGGCACTGTTTCCGTGCAGCGTGCATCCGATCAGGACGAGCCGCCCGAGATTGAAGATGGAGCCGCCTCGATTGTCCTCGCCGCCGTTCAAGCCGGTGCCGTTTCCACCCGTGAGGGTCAGGTAGGCGATGGCGAGGAACCCGCCGGGCTCGACCGAGAAATGACGACCGGTCTGATTCGCATCGAGCGTGATCCCGTCGTCGGGTCCGATAATTTCCGCCTGACCGGAAACGGGGATGGCACCCTGCGAGAGCGTGAGCGTGGATCCATGAAGCGCGGGGACGAAGCCGATCAAATCGGTCGGCTGGGGATCCGCCACCGCCTCGCGCAGCGAGACCCCGGTGCCCGGGTCGAGGGTCTCATCCGTGGCGGTAGTGACGTAGCGGATGTTGATTTCCCCGGCACCGATGTCGGGCAGCGAGATTCCATCGAAATCGCCGTCGCTGGAGCGCGCCAGACCCCGTGAATCGGTCTGTGGATTGGTCGGCAAAAGGGCGGCGGCATCGACCAGCGGGGAGGTGATGCGCGGGAGCATCATCCGGGTCGGTCCGCCGAAGTCGGCAAGGGACTGCAACTGCGGATCCCCGCTGGTGAAGTTGTTGCCGAGAAACAGGGTCGTCCCGGAATCGGCATACTGGGCGTGGTTGTTGTCGGCGATGACGGTGTTCTCCAGGGTGGCATTGGCAAAATTCGCCACCGCACCTCCGGAGGCCTCGCTGGTATTTCCGGCGATCGTACAGTGGCGGAGCAGCATCGTGCTGAAGCCCTCGCTCAGGATGGCGCTGCCGTTGCCGCCGGTATTGCGGGTAAAGGTGGTGTTGATCGCCTCCAGCTCGCTTTCCGAGCAGTAGATCGCTCCTCCGGGGAAACCGTTGGTGCGGTTGCGCTCGAACAGGCAGTCGTGCAGGTTCGCCCGGCCGCCGCCTCGCAGCCACATGGCCCCTCCCGGAGAATTGCCCGCATCGCCGTCGCTCACCGTCAGGCTCCTCAGTATCAGCTCCACGCCATTGACGTCGAAGACGCGGGTGTCGAAATCGCCGCTGATGATCACCCCCTCGGGGATCCCCCGGCCGTCGATCTCGACCGGTCGCGGGATCACCAGGGTCGAGGCCAGCCGGATTTCGTCGGATGACTCGCCGTTGAAGACGGTCGGGTCGAAGGTGATCGCGGTCGTGGTCGGCCGCGCGAGCACCTCCCGCAGCGAACCCTCGCCGGTGTCGTCGGCATTCGTCACCACGACCGGCGGCAGGTATTCCACCGCGCCGAGGTCGCCGGCTCCGTCGCTGCGGGCCACGCCCCGCTGGTCTTCCAGAAGCGTTGGCGCACCGAGCACGTCGATCGCCGGGGAACCCAGCCGTGGCGGCGCGCTCAGGCTCCCACCGCCGTATTCGGTGAGCGGCAGGAGGAGTGGATCCACGGGATCGGCCGCCGTCCCGACCAGCGGGCCGGTGGGAAACTGGCCGGTCACCGAGGAGTTGTTTCCGATCAGGTTCGTGCCCTGGGTGTTGAGCGCGCCGCTCGACCGATAGATGTCGGCGTTGCTCGTGCCGACCGCCGTGTTTGCCGCGATGATGCTGTCCTTTACCGTAACCACTGCGGGGCTCTGCAGATAGAGACCGCCACCCCCGGAACCGCCGTTGTTCCCCGTCATGGTGACATGGTCGAGCGTGAGGGAGCCCTCGAGGATCGTCGCCCCTCCGTTCACGAAGCCGGTGCCGCTTTGATTGTCGGCGAGGGTCGAGTTCGCCAGCGAGACGGCTCCCCCTCCGATCCAGAGCCCTCCCGTCGTCCCGGCGCTGTTGCCCGTGATCGAGGTGCCGGTGACTTCGACCGAACCGCCAAAGACATAGATGCCGCCGCCAGTCGCGGCGTCGGCCACATTGTTCTCGATCCGACAATGCCGGACCTTGACGGAGCTGCCGACGATGTCGATGCCTCCAGTGCCACCGTTGCCTAGTACGCGGTTGTTGGAAATCGTCGAGTCAGACAGCGTCAGGTTGCCCGACGCACCATTGCACTCGATCCCACCGCCATAGGCCGAATCGCCCGCCAACTCATTGTCGGTGATGAGGCATCCGGAGACGACTGCGGCCACATCACTGGCGTGGATACCTCCACCGTCTCCTCCATCTCCCGTGGTCGTATTGCTCCGGACCGTGCTGTCGGTCAGCGTGAGCGAACCGCCACTGGCATAGATGCCGCCGCCATCGCCCTCGGCGATGTTGTCGCGCACAAGGCAGTCGGTCATCAGCAGGTGGGCGTTGGTCGCATACACGCCGCCGCCCCGTTTCTGGTCGGCATTCGATCCCACCGCGTTGCCATTCCGAATGGTAAAGCCATCGAGCACCACCGGGGCGCTCGGGTCGGTGACGGTGACGACATGGTAGGCGTTGCCCGAGGGGTCGAAGCTGCCGTCGATGTCACCGTCGAGAATGGACGGGTTCGCCGCCGGGTCGCGGTCGTCGAGGATCGATCCACCGGACGGGAAGCCGCCGAAAATCGAGACGCCGGAGGGCGGAGCGAAGGTGGAGAGCACCGAGTTGGCGACCTGGTTCTTCCCCTCGTCCGGGAAACAAGTGCCTTCGGCGACGTGGATCCGCTCACCGGGCTGGGCGAATGCCAGCGCGTCCTGGAGATCCTCGTAGGCGTTGGTCCAGTCTTCGCCGGTGTCGCTGCCGCTCGCCGATCCATCGACAAACAGCTCCCCGCCCTGCTGGACGCTGCGGAAGATCGCGAAGTTCACCATGATTTCGTCGGAGGTCGCACCGCCCTGCAGGTTGTAGCCGGGCAGGTCGCGACAGTGGATCACCCACTCTTCATCGCCGGCGTTCCATTCGTAGGACACCGCGTTGTCGACGTTGAAATTACCCCCACCTTCGGCGCTCACGATCAAGGTGGCGTTTTCGGGAGAGTAGCCGTCGAGGCTGAGTTCCCAAACGCCGTCCGAGGGGGCGGACAGCGCCAGGGCCTTGTTGATACCGTTCTTCAGCGTGCAGGACGCGAGCGAGTTCGCCAGTCTCCCCATGGCCAGGAGTCCCTTGGTGCCGACCTCCTCGTAGGGCAGGTAGGCGAAGGCCACCGGGTCCTGCTCGTAGGTCCCCGCGGTCGCCTGGCCGTTGTCGAGGGAGTAGATGGTGAAGCTGCCGTCGCCGTTCGCCCGGCTGAGCGCGAAGTTGTCCTCGTTCTTGCCGCCGTTGACCAGCAGGATGCCATCGGCTGACGAGGCCCCGAGCCCGGTGAGGTCCAGTGTCGAGATGCCGCCGCCATTGTCGATGAACTGAGTTCCGAGGTTGATGCCCGGCGAGGCGTTGAGCACGTCGTTGGCCCCGCCGTTGGTGCCGCTTGAATTGTAGGCGTGGCCGACCAACCAGTCGCTCTTGCGGAGGTAGGCGAAGGCGACATCGATGTTGAGTTCTCCGGTCGAACTCGACGCGGCGATGAAATAATCGTCGCCATCGCGATCGATCGCGCAGGTGCCGTAGAAGGTGCCGGCGGGATCACCGAAGGCCGAGTTGTCCCGGCCGTTCTCGGCAATCGCGGTGAACAGGACTCCACTGCTGTTGTCGAACTCCGGGGCGAATTCGAGATCGAAGTCCCCCCGGCTGCTGCCGGAGTCGTCGTAGCTGACATTCAGCGAAGTGAAATCCAGCAGCTCGCCGTCCACCGCGCCCGAGTCGTTGTTGGCATTGACCTGGGTGACCTGCAGAGTGCCATGTGGCGAGTTCGTGGCCTTCGGCGCCACCAGCATCGCGAGCTGGTTGTCGGTCACCGCGGAGGCGTAACCGGTGGTCAGGAAGAAGGTCCCCGGAGCCTCCCCGATCATTTCCGAGATGTCGATGATCCCTGCGCTTTCACCGAGTCGCACCCCGTCGGCATCCAACACGTCGGTCACCTGGCCGGGGCTCGGCGTGGTGTCGCCCGCAGCCTGAGAAGCCCGTAGAGAGTTCACATCCACCTGCCAGATGTCGCCTTCACCGTCATCTTCGTTCACGTAGACCCGGCCGTTTGGCGACCAGAACAGGTTGTCCATCGCGGTGAAGCCGGAGATATCACCGGCCTCATAGACCAGGGTGACGTCCGAATCCTGAGCCGATGCAAGGTCGCCGGCGACGAATTCAAGCTGGGTGGCATCCAGCAGGAGCAGCCCCTCTCCCTGGGAGGCGATGATGACTTCCTTCCCGTAACCCGGTGCGGTGCGCTGTTCGTTCGTGTGCACATCCTCCAGCTTGGAGATCAGGGCCGCCCCGCTGCTGCTGGTGGTTCAACTGCCCGTCACCGTGGTTCCCGCTCCCGGCGCAAACAGTCCGCCGGTCTGAACCGTGCCGTTGGTGTTCGTGGTGCCGTCTGGATTCCAGTAGTAGACCGTGCCGCCCACCAGGCCGTTGCGTTCGCGGAAGTCTCCCCCGGGTTGCTTGAGCCCGACGTAGAGCTTGATCGGCGCAGTGCCAACGGCGCTTGATCCGTCGTCGTCCGCGAGGAGCAGGGCAATCGTGTCGGTCCGTCCCGTGTCGATGGGCGTCGCATTCTCCCAGCTGCCGCCGCCGAGATCCGGGCACTTGTAGATCGTGCGGGTCGACAATTCCATGAACCAGAAATTGCCGGTGTTGTCGAAGGTCTCCTCGCCCGTCAGATAGACATCGTCGGCGAAGCCGAGCCCGGGGCCGAAGGTATTCGCAAGCCAGACGTTGGCGGAGCATGGGTTGTCGATGGGGTTCGAGCCATCGACCGCCAGCCACCCGAGGCTGACCGCCTCGACCACCGGCCCCGGGGGCAGGACTTGGTTTGTAAAGCTGTTGTCGGCGATCCCCGCATGACCCCAGGCCCGCAGGTTGGCGATGTCGAGATCGACCCGGCTGAAGGTCGAATTGGCGCCGTTCTCATGGTTGATGAAGACCCGTAGCGTGTCGGCATCGAGCCGATAGGCGCCCAGACCGTCCCAGCTGGTGTAGTCCTCGTTGCTCCAGTCGAAGCCGTCCTCCGCCCGCGAGCCCAGCGTATCGCCGCCGGTGAGGACCTCGAAGCTCTTCCAACCGGTGTCCTTTCCGGTCGGAGACTTGAAGACGACATCCCCCTGCCCGTCGAGGGCCGGAAGCCCGGGCGTCAGGGAGAGGACGATGGCGGCGCAGAGCGCGAAATGGAGACGCATGAAAACGGGAAATATTACCGGGGTTGATTGCGGGGGCCTCCTCCCATCGTCGCCGAATCGACAGGGAGGAAAGGGTAGGTGATAAGAGACTCAGCGAATGACCGCAAGGATCTAGAAGCGTCGACTTCGCCATGATGGCACGGCGGCTGCCCGCAAGAGAATGAAGCAGTCTACATGCCGGATTCTTGATCCTGCAGCTTCCTGGATTTTCGGATCCGACCGGATTTCCCTCGCTCGCAGCATTTCCTTTCCCGCCCGGCAGGGCCGCGCTAGATCGAAGGGGTGTCCGAGATCGACGCCCGCCCGATCACCCTCGCCGAGCAACCCGCCGCGACCGGCCTGCTCACGCACCTGAATCCGGACTGCCCGACTCCGGTCCTTCTGGAGCGTTTCCGGAGGATTCTCAGGGAGCACCCCCACTACCTCCCGATCGGAGCGTTCCGCGAGGGAGAAATGGTCGGCTTCGCCGGTGCCTGGGTGGCGACGAAGATCTGGTGCGGGCGCTACCTCGAGATCGACAACCTGGTCGTCCATCCCGACCACCGCTCGACCGGCGTCGGCACCGCGATCATGGCGCATCTCGAGAACGTCGCCCGCGAGCGCGACTGCAACCTGATCACGCTGGACGCCTACACCCACAACCACGACTCCCACCGGCTCTACCACCGCCTCGGATTCGAGATCTGGGGATTTCATTTCGTCCGCACGCTCGGGTCATTGGATCGATGACTCCCGCGATCATCAGCGTCCACTACCACCTGCGGCCCGGCGGCGTGACGCGGGTGATCGAGCAGACCGACCGCATCCTGCGCGACGCCGGCATCCCCCACCTGACCCTCTCCTCGGAGACCCTTCCCGGACTTGACTACGACGCCTGCCGTAGCGGCGACCTCGTGGATGCCCTTCGTGCCGCGGCGGACGAACCATTCGGCGATCAGCCCCGCGTCTGGCATTTCCACAATCCCTTCCTCGGCAAGAATCCGGCGCTGAGCCGCGCCATCCTGCCGCTGGCAAGGGCGGGCGAGGCCATGATCCTCCAGCACCACGACCTTGCCGAGGACGGGCGCCCCGAGAACCTCCGGGCGCTTGACGGGATCCCCTACCCCGACGCGCCGCGCCTCGCCCACGCCTTTCTGAACGGCCGCGACCGCGACGCCTTCATCGACGCCGGCCTCCCGCCCGAGCGCGCGCATCTCCTCCCGAATCCGCTTCCGCCGGGCACCCGCCTCTGCCCGCCGCCCGACGGTCCGGCGGTGGTCCTGCTGCCGATGCGCGGCCTGCCGCGCAAGAACCTCGGCGAGATGCTCCTGCTCGCCGCCGCCGCCCCGCCGGGCACCCGTTTCCTGCAAGGCAGCGCGCCACAACAAGAGGCATGGCGCCCCGCCTACGAGGCATGGCGGCGCTTCGCGGAGCAGGCGGGCCTCCCGGTCGAGTTCGACCATTTCTCCCGCAACCCGCCCGACCGCGCCATCGACCGCGCCACCCACCTCCTCACCACCTCCACCCGGGAAGGCTTCGGGATGATTCACCTCGAAGCGGCCCGACGCCGCCGCGTCCTCGGCCGCCGCATTCCCTACCTCGACCTCGAGGGCTTTCCCGCCGATGGCCTCTACGACGCGCTGCGGATCGACGGCCATGACTACGCGTCCCTCGACGAAGAGCAACAGCGCGACCAGATCCGGGCCTTCTCCCGGCGCGAGATCGAGGTCATCGTCGATCAGCGGGGACAATCAACGGCGCTGCGACCGTGGCTTGAGGCCCAACTCGCCTCACGCCGTCCCGGCGACGCCTCGGGCGCGCTGGAGCGACACTCGCCCGACGCCCACCTCAAGCGACTGCTCGGCCTCCGCGACCGCCTGCTCGCCGCGCCCAACGGCGAAATCAAGATCCTCGACCGAGACCTCATCGCCCGCGCTTTCCCTTGAATCCCACGATCCCATCCGACGCCCGGGCCGTCCTCTTCGACGTCTACGGCACCCTCCTCGAAGGCCGACGCCTCCCGGATCGCGGCAGCCGCATGGCGGAGGTCGCCCGCCACTTCGGCCTGACCCACGACTCCCCCCTCGATTTCGCTTTCGATCGCACCGTCGCCGCCTTCCACCGCGCCTCGCCCGACCCGTGGCCGGAAATCGACGTCCGGGAGATCTGGGCGGAGATCTTTCCCGGACTCGATGATGTCGAGCGGTTCGCGCTCGAGATGGAAGACGCCATCCACCCCGTGAGACCGACCTCATGGGCGGCGGACCTTCTCGACCAGACCTTCGAGCGCGGACTGCCGGCCGGCATCGTCTCCAACGCCCAGGCCTACACTCGCGTCCTGATGCAGCGGCACTTCCCCCGCCACTGGCCGCATTTCCGTCCCGACCTCCTCGCCTTCTCCTACGAGCACCGCATTGCCAAGCCGGACCTACGGCTTTTCCGGAAGGCCCTCGCGCCTCTGATCGCCGAGTCCATCGACCCCGCCCGCATCGTCATGATCGGAGACTCGCCGGAGAACGATCACGCCCCGGCCCAGTCGCTCGGCCTTCTCTCTATCGCCCTCTAACGGAGCGCCGGGTCCACCCGGCGCTCCCTGCCCTTAGAACGACACGCTCTCGCCGAGCACGCCGACCTCCACCGGCTGGTCGTGCTTCTCCGCGAGGACCACGCGCAGCGCCTCGGAGTGGTCCTCTTCGCCGTGCACCAGCCAGGTGCGCGTCTTCGGCCCGCTCATCGCATCGAAGTAGTCGAGCAGCTCCGAGTGGTCCGCGTGCCCGGAGAACGAATCGATCGCGTCCACCTTGGCCCTCACCTTGTAGCGCTTGCCGAAGATGCTGACCTCGTCGTTGCCGTCGCGGATGAAACGGCCGAGGGTGTTCTGGGCGCAGTAGCCGACGAAGAACACGGTGTTCTTCGGATCGCCGATCCCGTTCTTCAGGTGATGGCGGATGCGCCCCGCCTCGCACATGCCCGACGCGGCGATGATGATGCACGCATCGTCGCGCTGGTTGAGCTTCTTCGACTCGCTCACCGCCCGGATGAGGCGCAACCCGTCGAAGACGAAGGGATCCTTGTCCTGCTCGAACATGAACTCATAGACCTCCTCATTGAAGCACTCGGGATGCAGGCGAAAGATCTCCGTCGCACCGACCGCCAGCGGGCTGTCGACGTAGACCGGCAGCTTCGGCAATCGGCCCTCGTGGAACAGCCGGTTGAGCACGTAGAGCACCTGCTGGGTACGCTCGACGGCGAAGGACGGGATCATCACCTTGCCCTTGCGCTCGATCGCCTCGGTCAGGATTCGCGCGAAATGCTCGTCGGCCCCGGTCGCTTCCTCGTGCTCCCGGCCTCCGTAGGTCGATTCCATCAGCAGGAAATCGATGTCCGGGACCGCCACCGGATCGTTCAGGATATCGTTGTTGCCCCGCCCCACGTCACCCGAAAAGAGGAAGCGCTTCTTCTTTCCGCCATCCTCCTTGTCGATCACCTCGAGCAGCACCTGCGCCGCCCCCAGAATGTGACCGGCATCGTAGAACGTCAGCGTGACCCCGTCGGCAATCGGCATCGGGCGCTCGTAGCCGACGGTCACGAACTGCCGCAGGCAGCGCTCCGCATCGGCCTTGCTGTAGAGCGGCTCCACCGGCCCCTCACCGTCCTTCGCGCGCTTCTTGTTCAGCCACCTCACGTCCTGCTCCTGGATGTGTGCGCTGTCCGCCAGCATGATCGTGCACAGGTCCCGCGTCGCGAAAGTGGCGTAGATGTTTCCCGTGAAGCCCTTGCTGGTGAGATTCGGCAGGTTGCCGCTGTGGTCGATGTGGGCGTGGGAGAGGACCACCACGTCCACCTCCGACGGATTGAAGTGGGGAAAGCAGCAATTGACCTCGTAGGCGTCCTTCCGCCGGCCCTGATAGAGCCCGCAATCGAGCAGGATCTTCGTGCCATTCACCTCCAACAGATGCTGGGAACCGGTGGTCGTTCCCGCCGCGCCACAAAATTTCAACTTCATCACGCCAAGCCTCCCCCATCCCCCCGTGGCGGGGAAAGGAGAATCGTCGGTGACGGACCCCGCCGTGGCGGCCGCCGCGCATCGTCCGGTCCAACTGGAATGGCAGAGCCAACCCGTCGTGGAACATGCCGAAGCGCCACACCGTTGCCGCAACGACCGGAGGCGGGGCGCCCCCGCCCCGCAACCTTTCGTGGTCGCCAGCGCCGCAAGGCCCGCAGGCCGGGGGCGGCCTGCCTCCAAGCCTGCCATGCCGGAGTCGGCCTTGGAAGGGATCGCAATGGCTTGAGGAAGTGCCGTTCGACCTAACCGTCCCGCAGCGCCTCGAACACGGCATGCGAGAAATAGCGCTCCATGCGGTCGGGGAACACCGTCACCACCCGCGCGTCGGCACCGCGCCGCCGCTTCACGTCCAGCGCCGCCGCCAGATTCAGACCGGAGCTCGGACCGACCGGAAACCCGAGCGCCCACAGCTTCCGCGTCAGCTCGAGGCACTCGCGCTCCGCGACCGGATGTTCCTCCAGCGCCTCGGCCGGGGCGCCTGCCTTCCAGTCCTCGTAGAGCTTCGACAGGCACTCGATCACCCCCGGCACCTGCTTGCTGAAGGCCAGGCTGCAGCACTCGGCATTGTGGCCGAAAGCCTCGCCCTCGCACGGAATGGCCGCCACCGCCGTCACCGCGCAACCCGCTTCGTCGAAGGCCTCCCACAGCCCGCGAAGCGTCCCGCCGGTGCCGACGCCGCTCACCACCACGTCCACGCAGCCGCATTCCATCTGCGACAGGATCTCCGGCCCCGTGGCCAGGCGATGCGCCTCGGCGTTGTCGGGGTTCTCAAACTGCCTCGCCGCGAACCATCCCTGTTCCGCCGCCGCGGCGCTTGCGGCCGCCAGGACCTGCGGCATCCCCCCGGCCACGCGGTGCACTTCCCCGCCGTAAGCCCGGATCATCAGTCCCCGTTCGTTGGTGGCGGTGTCCGGGATGAAGGCGACGAATCGCAACCCCATCTGCGCGCAGGCCAGCGCCAGCGCGATGCTGGTCGAGCCACTCGAGGCCTCGACCACCGTGTCGCCCGCTCCGATCTCCCCCCGGCGCCACGCCTTCTCCAGAATGTGGCGGGCGATCCGGTCCTTCGTCGAACCGCTCGGATTCATGAACTCGAGCTTGCACCAGACCGGCCCGAGCGCCTCGTCGATGATGACCGGCACCAGCGGCGTCGGAGGCACCTGACGGATGAACCGCCCCCTCGCGTTGAACTCCCGGACGCCCACTCCCTTCAGCATGCCGCCACTCCGCACCCGTCCGGCTTCGTTTCCAAGCGAGAAAGCCGGCTAGTGTCCTGCGCGCCAAGAGCGTTGACTTTCGCGCGAGAGATTTTTTCCAAATGCAAGGCGTGACGGGGGAGTCAATCGAGATTTGCGACCAAGGAACAACGCAGCCGTTGGGAAAAAGATCCGCGAGCCCTTCAACGGCCGAGCGCAGCGAGCTGATTTCAAAACAACTCCTATCATCTCGAAAGGTGACGAACTTGGCGCGCGGGACACTACCTCCTCCGGCGGCCCATCGCCATCAAGCCGGCCAGCCCGCCCAGCAAGGCCATCCCCGGTTCGGGCACGGGCTCCGCTCGACCGAAGACATCCAGCTCCGAGATCACCACCCCGTCGTCCCGCTCGCGGGGATCGAGAATGGTGAACCGCAGGCTGTCCACGCCGTAGGCCAGATCGACCCCGAAGGCCGGTTCGCTCACGGTCACCCGGTAGCCGCCGGGATCCTCCTCCACCGGGCCCTCGTCGTACTCGACCAGCTCGAAGTAGTCCGTCGTCCCCACCGTGCTGTACTCGATGAGCACCCGCTGATTCCAGTAGCCGAAGGGACCACCGGTGGCGATCCCCCCCGCCCCGAAGGCCGTCACCACCTCGATCTCGCTGATCCGATACCCCGCCGGGTTCGCGACGGTGTCGAGGTTGAAGGTATTGACCGAGGAGAAGCCGAAATCCCCGGTCGCCCAGGCGGTGTAGGTCGCCGGGGAGCCATCGTGCATCGCCCCCGAACTCCCGGTCCCGAGAAACACCGCGGCCAGGTCCGGAGACCCCGAGTTGATCAGATCCAGCGAACTTCCGGGGAACGACCCTTCCTCGACGACCACCGACACCCCGGCAGCCGGGTGGCTGAGGACGGCGAGCAGCGAAAGGGCAAGGAGCCCCGACCGGGGGCCGGGCGTGCGAGGGAGGATTTTTTTCATGGGATGCGGGGAGTTTGGCGCCAGTCCGGAGACCACGGACCCCGACCCCTAACAGCCGCCCGCGGGATCAGCCAAGGGCAAATCAGCCCGCCTGGGTGGCGATCGCCACCTCCTCGTAGGGCTGGATCACCACGAAGCCGCTGCCTTCGAAGAGCATCTGGAAGGACTCGCCGGAACCACGGCCGAGGAAGGTCCGCAGCGAGACGTCGGTGCGGAATTGAGGAATGAGCCCCCCGCTCCACGCCACCGTCGCGTTCGGATCGGTGATGACCGGATTCCCCGGCTCCACCTTCAGGGTGATGGGCTCGTAATGGGTCGTCAGCGCCACCATCCCCGAGCCGGTCAGATGGATGTTGAACAACCCGCCGCTGGCCAGCGCGGCCACCTTCTTCATCATCTCAATCCTGTGCGAGAGCGAGGGTTCGAAGGCCAGCACGTCGTTGCCGTTGATGAAGATCTCCTCGTTCTCAAGACGGATGATGCTGACCTTTTTGCCGGCGTCGGCCAGGTAGAGTTTTCCCTGTCCGTCGGCGTAGGTGATGCTCATGCCCTCCCCGGAAACCGCCTTCTTCAGGAGGTTCCCGAGCCCCTGGTCCATCATCTTCTCGCGAGTGAACTTGATCTGGCCCCGGTAGCTGACCATCGAGCCCATCTTGGTGTTCACCCGGCCGTTCAGGTTCACCTCCAGCAGCCGGGGCGTCTCGAGTTCGAAGAGACCCTGCCCCTTGTCCTGCTGGGCGGTCTTGGCGAGAAACTCATCGAGCGAGTAAGACGGCGAAGGCGGCATCGGCGGTGGGGTGCTCATGGTGGCGGAGTCTGCGCCCGCCCGCTCGCGCCATCCAAGCGCCAAACCCGGGAAAGGCCGACCCGGCCCCGCATTTCCGGCCGGAAGCGCCCGGATTCTCCATTTTCCTTGACTCCCGGGCCTGCGGGACCTACCTCCCCGCCCCCACGCACGTCCTTCCTCGTCATGGCAAACTCTGAAGTCATTCTCCGCGAAAAAATCGACGGTCTCGGTTCCGAGGCCGACGTCGTCCAGGTCCGCGCCGGTTATGCGCGTAATTTTCTGATCCCCCAGGGCAAGGCGTTCGAGGCCACCAAGGCCAACCTCCGCCACCTCGAGGCCCTCAAGGCGTCCCGCGCCCAGCGCGAAGCCCAGGAGCTCTCCGACGCCCAGGAGCTGGCGACCAAGATCTCCAAGCTGCGCCCGAAGTTCACCCTCGAGGTGGGCGAATCCGGCAAGGCCTTCGGATCGGTCACCTCGATCGACATCCACAAGGAACTCGAAGCCGCCGGCATCGAGATCGACCGCACCGCGATCGAACTCGACAAGCCGATCAAGAGGTCCGGCAAGAACGACGTCACCGTCCGGGTGCACCCGGAGATCTCGACCACGCTGACGGTCAACGTCGAGGCCCACGCCCCCGACGCGGTGGAAACCGCCGAATAACTTCGCGGGTCCATTCCCCTTTCAGAAGCGCGCGCGCCCCGACCGGGCCGCGCGCTTTTTCTTTGGAGTGCGGAGGCTTGCCTCCGCTTTCGAGCGACTGGCCGTGCGTCTCCGCTCCACCGCGCCACCGCAAGTTGTCCACAGGTAGTTCGCAGCTTACCCTGATTGACCCTTCGCCCTCCCTCCGCGCATGATGCGGGCTCGCATGGCCGTCTCCACCGAAGCACCCGTTCTCCAGTCCTCCAGCGCCTCCGAATCGGAGGACAGCGCCCGCACCCTGCCCAACGCCCTCGGCCCGGAGAAGAGCGTCCTTTCGTCGATGCTCAAGGACCCGGAGCAGTGGATCACCAACGCGCGCGAGGAGAACCTGACCCGCGAGCACTTCTACCTCCCGGCGCACGGCCTGCTCTTCGAAACGCTCTGCGAGCTCAACGACCGCGGCAGTGAGATCGAGCTCGTGTCACTCGTCCAGCTCCTCCACGACCGCGGCATCCTCGACGACATCGGCGGGCGCGCCGCCGTGGCCGACATCTACACCTACGCGCCGAATGCCGCGCACTTCGGCAACCACCTGAAGATCGTCAAGGAGAAGCACGTCCTGCGCTCCATCATCCGGACCTGCACCGAGTCGATCTCCGAGGCCTACGACAATCCCGAGGACACCGCCAAGCTGCTCGACCAGGTCGAGCAGGAGGTGCTGGGGATTCGCCAGAGCTCCGAGACCGCCGCCGGCTTCAGCATCCGCGACTCGGTCGGCGAGGTGATGACGCGCTTCCAGGAGATCCTCGCGGGCGAGGTCGAGGTCCAGGGCGTCGCCACCGGCTACACCGACCTCGACGGCATGAGCAAGGGCCTGAAGCCGGGTGAAATGTTCGTCGTCGCCGCCCGTCCGTCGATGGGAAAGACCTCGCTGATGATGAACATCGTCGAGCACATCTGCGTCGACCAGAGCACGCCCACGCTGGTCTTCTCCTGCGAAATGACCGCCTTCCAGATCGTCCAGCGCCTCGTCTTCTCGCGTGCCCGCTTCGCGCTCAGCCGCATCGGCAAGGGCTTCAAGCCCTCGAAGGAGGAACTCATCAAGCTCAAGCGGGCCTCGCAGGAGATCGCCGAGGCCAGGCTGTGGATCGACGACACCGCCGGCATCCCGATCGAGACGCTCCGGGCCAAGGCCCGCCGCCGCAAGCGCGAGGACGGGATCGGCCTGATCGCGATCGACTACCTCCAGCTCCTCAAGTCGAACTCCCGCCAGGCCGCCAACTCCCGCGAACGGGAAATCGGCGAGATCTCGGCCGGCATCAAGGCGCTGGCCAAGGAGCTTGAGGTCCCCATCGTCGTCCTCGCCCAGCTCAACCGGGGCCCCGAGGGTCGGACCGGCTCCTCGCTGGGCGTCCCGCGGATGTCGGACCTCCGGGAATCCGGCACCATCGAGCAGGATGCCGACATGATCGGCCTGCTCTACCGGAGCGCCTACTACGCCGAGACCGAGGAAGAGAAAGAGGAACTGGCCGGCAAGTCCGAGCTGGTACTGGCCAAGAACCGGAACGGCGAGACCGGCCACATCCCGCTGACCTTCATCGCCGAGCTGATGCGCTTCGAGTCGCGCGCTCGCGAGGACGATTGACCGCTCATCTTGATTTTCAGACCAATCAAAAGAACCCGTTTGACCCGCGAATCGATCGAAGCGAAAAATAATAGGAACCAATGACGCTCGCCGGGCGTTGATGATTCCGAACCTTCTCGCTCCCTCGTTCCATCGGTCGTCGTGCATCGTTTCGCCACTCGTTCCCTTTTGTTCAAACTGCGGCTTTCGGCGCTGCTTCTGGTGGTCTTCTTCCTGAGCTGCGTGCTCCTGCCCTTCGCCGTCGTCTGGGGCACGCTGCTCCACGACGAGCGGGGCTTGCAGGCCTGCTTCGTTCTGCTGCCTTCGGCCTTCCTTTCCGGACTCCTCTTCCTGATGGCCAGCTCCGGTGTCCGCTGTCCCCTGTGCCGTGGCCAGGTCCTGCGCCGCCCCCCCAGCGCCAACAACAAGGCGATCTCCCTGCTCGGCAGCCACCGGCTCCACGTGATCGCCGGCACCCTTTTCAAGGGCCATTTCCGCTGTTCCCACTGCGGCGAGCCCTGCGAGACCCAGAATCCCCGCCGCCGACCGGGAAGGGTCTGACTTTTCCGATTGCTTGACCGGGTTTCGCAGGCTCCCTTGAGCCCGAATGTCCTCCCTCGAAATCCCGGAGACCTGCGGTGTCATCCTGCTGCCGGACTGCACCCTCTTTCCCCACGGTGGTCTGCCGCTGCGCATTTTCGAAGACCGCTACCGCGAGATGCTCGCCGACAGCCTCGCCGACACCTGCTTCTTCGCCGTCGGGCGCCTGAACGGCGAGGAGACCGATCCGGCCGATTGCGTCTCGCCGATCGGCACCATCGGCCTGATCCGTGCCTCGCGGGAAATGGACGACGGCACGTCGAACCTGCTGCTCCACGGCGTCATCCGCGTCCGCTTCATCGAGTGGATCGACGGGTCGAGCTACCCCACCGCCCGAATCCGCCCCATCCCCCAGATGTTCGAGCCCGAGTCCCAGTCCCTTGCCGCGCTCGAAGCCCTTCGGGAAGCCGCCGAGCACGCCACCGCCGAACTCCCCCAGGAAGTGAAGGATGCCTTCGATTCGATGGCCGAAGGCATCGACGACCCCGCCATCCTCGCCGACGTCCTCAGCCAGCAGTTCATCCACGAGCCCGGCGAGCGCTACGAGCTTCTCGCCATGGAGTCGGTGCCGGCGCGGGTTGCGTGGCTCTGTGAACGCTTCAATCCCTGAACTTGCCGCTTGTCCCGCGGCATCCCGGAGAGTCGAATCGCGACCGTCACCCATGAGTACGGAAACGCAGTGGTTCGTCATGCAGGAGGACCAGCAACTCGGCCCCTACACGGGTCAGCAGCTGGCCGATTTCGCCGCCGCCGGAAACATCGTCCGGGAAACCATGGTCTGGGCCGAAGGCATGGAGAACTGGATGCCGGCCTCGCAGATCGACGGGCTGTTCCCGGAAATGCCGCTCCAGCCGCCGCAACCGGCGCCCGGTAGCGTTCATCCCGCCGGTAACCTTCAGGCCACCTCGGCGGACCCGGCCGAGCCGTATCCCCACATCGGAGTCTCCGGAGCCAGCTTCGGCATGTGGATGGGGCTGCTGTTCGGCGGACTTGCGCTCGGGATCATCGCCCTGGTGGTCATTGCCAAGGCCGAGGAAGGCGGACGGCTCACCGGCGCCGCGACCGTCATCCTGATGGGACTGGGGGGTGTCGGCTACCTGCTCATGCTGATCTCGAGCATCCTCACCCTCGTCTACATCTTCCGCGCCTGGAAGTGCCTCGAACCCGGCGGCCTGGCACGCACTTCTCCCGGAGCCGCCATCGGCCTGATGTTCGTGCCCTTTTTCAATCTCTACTGGATCTTCCAGGCGATCCACGGGCTCAGCGTCGACTGGAACCGGACCGTGGACGCCTACCCCGACATCGCCCGGGCTCCCAAGCTCGCCGAGGGGATGTTCCTCACCTACTGCATCACCAGCCTCGTCTTTCCGCCGGTGGCGATTGTGCTCATCTTCCCGGTGATGGCGCAGCTGTGCCGCGGCATCAGCTTCTTCGCCTTCCGCCCCTCCCATCACGCGCCCGGACAGGTCGGGTTCTCGCTGCGTTGAGACCCCCACGAAAACAGGGACGATCCCGATGGATCGTCCCTTCGTGAAAACCGGATACCGGTCGATCAACCTCCGATCTCGGAGCGACCGGAGTGGGAGGCGCCGTCCTCCATGACGATGCTCTTCGTCTTGATGTCCCCGACCAGGCGGCTGTCGGTCTTGAGTTCGCAGCGCTCCGAGGAAATCTTGCCCTCGACCTTGCCGAACACCTTCACTTCACCGGCGGTGACATCGCCCTTGATCTCGGCGTTCTCACCGATCGTCACGCGACCCTTCTCGGAGATGATCTCTCCTTCGATCTTGCCGTCGATGATCATGTCGTTGGAGAAGCGGATCGAGCCGTTGATGTCGATGCCGCTCGCCAGAACGTTCGTTGCGTTTGCCATGGTGCGGCCAATGCAGCAGGTCCCGGGGCCGATGGCAACCGGGATCTGCACCCCGGAGGCGGGAAATCCGGTGCCCGTCATGCACGCAATTTTCCGTGCCATCCCCCGGGTTTCCACGTTAGAAAGCTCCGTCGAACTCCGTTTTCATCCCCATGCCACGTGTCACCATCACCGTCCCGGACAAGAACGCTCAGCCGTATCGCTTCGCTCTCGATCGCAAGAGCGTGAGCCTCGGCCGTGGCAGTGAGAACGACATCGTGGTCGAATGCGGGTCGATCTCGGTCCATCACGCCGTGATGGAGCGGGTGGAAGGCGGCTACCAGCTCCGCGATCTCGGTTCGACGAACGGAACCAAGTTCAAGGGCAGGACGGTGGACAAGGTCGAACTGACCGACGGAATCACGGTGCAGATCGGCGACGTCGACTTCGACTTTTCGCTGACCGCGGACGAGCAGATGGCTCTGGCCAAGGAACGCCCGGACGAGGAACCCCCGATCATCAAGGAGGACGAGGAGGACGCCCCCCGCAAGAAGGCCACGCCCCGGCCGGCTCCCCGGCCGGTGGCATCCGCCAGCCAACCGAGCGCCGCTGCGAGCTTCTTCATGACCCTGCTTTTCTTCGTACTGGCCGCCGGTGCCTTCTTCCTCGGACTGTCGATCCGCTACAGCAAGGAGAACCCGGGGCGCTCGATGGTCAACGACATGAAGAATGGCGCGCCCGTTCAGGAAGCGCCCGCCACCCCCGACGAGGCGCCTGCCGAAGAAGGCGAGTAAGGCGCAAAGAAAAAGCGCGGCGGAAACCCGCCGCGCTTTGAGAATGTCCTTGGCGACGCGAACCCATCGCGCCGCCGGCTATCGAAGGATCAACGGCCCCCACGGCCCCGGCCGCGGCCACCGTCCCCACTGAGGATGCGCTCCTTCATCCCATCATCGAGCACGGTGCTCGACTCAATGTAGCTGCGGGCAGCCGCCTCGTCTTCTTCCATCCAACGGCGGGCGGTCATGCCGATCGAACGGGCACGGTCCCGGTCGTCGCTGATGCCCTCGGCAAGCGCCATCGCCGAGGACGGCTCCATGTCGCGGTTCATCCAGAGGTAGGTCTGGGTTGCGCCGTCCCGGAGGTCTCCAACCGGCTGGGATTCGATGAAGGAAAGCGCGCCTGCGGCATCCTGGTTGACCCAGTTGCCCATCACGCGACGCATGGCGTCGTCGGCCCGGTCGGTCTCCTGGGTGGTCAGCCACGCGGCGGCACCTGCCGGGTCGTCCTGAGCCCACGATCCGGCGACGTTCTCGATCGCACGGTCCCGGTCCCCTCCTTCGGCCATCGAGGCGATCCGGCCGGCCGCAGCCTGCGGATCACTGCCGGCAAGCACCTCGATGACCTCACGCATCGCCCGTTCCTTCGCCTCGCCACTGAGGGTCGAAACCCAGGCATCGGCGGCGTCGAAATCCGTCCGCGCCCAGCGCTCGGCGATCTCGCCGTAGGCGCGGGACTGATCATCACCCTCCAAGGTCGAGGCCATGGTCGCCGCCTTGGCCGGATCCGTCGCAGCGACCTCGCCGATCACGGAAATCATCGCATCGCCGCGGTTGCGGCCCTCGAGGCCCTCGGCCCACGCCATGGCCGCCGTCGGGTCGAGCTTCGCCCACTCACGGGCGATGATCTCGGCTCCATCGTCGCCACCCGGTCCGGGGCCACGCCCCATCCGGCCGAACTCGTTGGGATTCTCGGTGAAGTAGTTCGCGGCGTTCACGGGGTCCACGCTGGCCCAGCTGCGGAGAATCGTCGGCTTGGCGAACATTCCTCCGAAGCCCATCCCGTTGGCGTAGGTCATTGCCCCCTGGGGATCGACCTCGGCCCAGCGGCTGAAGAGAAGCACCGAAGCGAGGATGCGGTCGCCCATCGGAAGCCCATCGAGCTTTCCGGCCTCCTCCTCGAGCTGCGCCGGATCCATGCCGGCATAAAGATCGATCAGGGCCTGAAGTCGTGCCGTTTGACCGGGTTCGCGCATGATCTCATCGAAGTTCATGTCTCCGGCCCGGCTGGTGCGTTCCCGGGATCCGGCAAAACCCGCTCCGGCGTCTCGCCTCACCTTTGCGGATGGCGCGGCGCCGTCACCACCGGCGGCGGCTTGGGCGTCCTCACCTCCGGATTTCCCCACCAAAAAACCTCCGGCCGCTCCGGCAAGAAGGGCTGCTGCTCCGATTATGATGCTTTGATTCATCGAGCGCGCAAACCCCGTGCCTTGAAAGAAGTTGCGCTATTTTTCCGATTCGATCCGAATATCGGGAACCACTTCCTGCATGTCGCCAACCCTCTCGATCGACGCGTAAAAGGAACCGACTCGCCGTTCCTGCGGCAACTGACCACCAAACCAGGCTTCCAGATTCGCCGGGCCCTCCGGCAGGTCGACGTTGAGGGCCACCGCACTCGCCCCGCCGACCACCTCCATCGTGACCTCCCGCTTGCCGACCCGGACATGCGCCGAACCGGCTCGGAGGAGTCCGATTCGACGCCTTTCCTCCGCCGATGCCTCCTCCGGCAGCAGCGCCATGTGGACCCGGTAGCGCCCGTCGCGGGCCACCTGCAGTTTCCAGTGACCACACGCTTCGGGAAGCGTGTTGCGGGTCTTGGCCACGGCGGCCCGCTCCAGGTATTTCCGGATGGATTCGTGGTTCCAATAGACCCCACCCGCCTTCGCCTCCAGCGACGGCCACCAATCGTGCGAACAGACCCGGACCACCGGACAGGCGGGATCGCCAACGACGTAGCGTACCGGTTCGCGGACATCCGCGACGACGGCATCCCACCAACGCCCGTAGTCAGCCAACAATTTCCCCGCCTCCTCCTGATGCGACGGAAAGACATCCGTCTCCTGCCCCGGGTCGGCGACCATGTCGAAAAGCTCCAGACCAACGAGCCGCCAGCGACGGTCGCGCACCGAGAACCGGCGCGTGCGCCAGCGTTCGGGTCGCTCGTCTCCGGGCCAGCGGCCCACGTGGGTGAAAAACGTCCGCTCCTCCGGAAAGGCCCCATCGCCGAGCAAGGGACGCGAAAGGTTGACGCCGTCGCCGCTCCACCCCTCCGGTAGCGAAACCCCGCAAAGACCGGCGAGAGTCGGCATCAGGTCGAGATGAGCCGCAGGCGCGTCCACCTGCCGCTCCGCCGCGATCCTTCCCGGCCATCGGACGAAGCACGGAACCCTCACCCCACCTTCGTGGGGTGTGCCCTTCTTCCCCTTCATGCCGGCGTTCCATGCGGCCATGGCCGAACCATTGTCGGTCATGAAAACCACGATGGTGTCCTCCGCGAGATCGAGGGAGTCGAGCTCTTCAAGCAGGCCGGAGACGTTCGCGTCGATGTTCTCGATCATCGCATAGAACGACGCCAGCGGCTTCTTGAGGCCCTCCGCCTCCAAACGTCCGGTGCTGCCCTCCGGCGCGATGAACGGAGCGTGGGGCGCATTGGTCGCGAGCCACAGGAAGAACGGCCGGCCTTCGCGTCCGCGGATCCACTGGCGCGCCTCGCGAAAGAAGATGTCGGTGCAGTATCCCTCCTTCTCCGCCCACCCGGACCGGCTCCGCAGGTGCGGGTTGTGGTAAGCATTGCCCCAGTAGTCGGCCGCCTGGCCGATCCCGCCGCTGCCATGCACCAGGACCTCATCAAACCCACGGTCCTCCGGACGGCACGGATAGGCATCCCCGAGATGCCACTTGCCGAAGATCGCCGTATCGTATCCGGCCTCCCGCATCACCTCCGCCACGGTCGGCACGCCGGGCCGCAGCAGGCTCCGGCCGGTGATGGTGTGGCTCACCCCGACGGAAAACTCATGCCGCCCGGTCAGCAACGCCGCCCGCGTCGGCGCGCAGGTCGGGCTGACGAAAAAGCGCTCGAACGAGGTCGACTCCTGCTTCAGCGCATCCAGCGCCGGCGTGCGAAGATGGGGATTCCCATGGCACGACAGGTCCCCGTAGCCCTGGTCGTCGGTGAGAACGACGATCACATTCGGCGCCGCCAGCGCCACCGAGCAGCAGAGACCGGCCACCAGCGGGAGGAACTTCATCATCCCGGCGATACTCCCTGCCTCGCGCCCGACTATCAACCCATCCCTTCCGCGGGCGGGATCAACGCGTCTCCAATCGCTCCAGACGCTCCTGCAATTCGGTCAGATGGCCCTGGACCTCCCGGATCAACTCCCGCACCGCTTCCATTTCCTCTTTGGTGATCTCCTCCTCATCCACGCCGGCGAGCAGCGCCTTCACCGCATCGGCGGGAATCGCGTAGGTCTTCACCCGGCCCGCCCGCGAGACGTTGATCCCGACGCAGCGTCCCTGCAGGTCGAGCAGCGGACCCCCGCACGATTCCGGCCCCAGCGGGATGTCGTGCTGCAAGGCTGTCGGAAACCCACCCGTCCTTTCGGACATCCGGCCGCTCATCTCGTTCATGCGCCGGAAACGTCCGCCCTGACGCCCCTCGGGGCGCTCCCCGAGCTCGGCGTCGAGACTCATCCGCACCCCCTCGCGCTCCACTTCCAGCCGGACGGTTTCTCCGGTCCGGAATCCACGGATCCTGGCACCGAACTCCATCGGATCGGACACTGTCTCGCCGTTCAGGGCCAGCACCCGGTCCCCCTCCTCCACTCCGGCTTCGGCGGCACCGCTGTCCGACACCACCTCGCGGACCCGGACCCCGCCGTCGTCGTCGGATTCCATCGCGACCCCGAGAAAGCCGATGTCCGCGAGCGGGCGGGGCAGCACGCTGACCAGACCGATCCCCACCGCCGTTCCCTCACCTCCCGGGACCGCCAGCAGCGCCCCCAGCTTGAGGCGATTCGCGGGCGCCCAGCGCACCGGCTCGAAACCTTCCCCCTCCACCTCGTACAGCGCGAGGTCATGGCGCGGGAACCGCTCGATCCGGCGAGCGTCGCGGGCCTCGCCCTCCCAAACCACCTGAATGCGCCCGGCAGCGGTCTCGGTGTCCTTGGTCAGAAGCCATCCGTCCTCGCTGACAAATGTCCCGAGCGCCACCGGCTCCCCATCGACGGTCACCACCGCCGTGCTTCCCGAGGCCTTCCTCACCACCGGCTGCAGGGCCTTCATTGACGACTCGAAGAACGGATCCTCCGTCACCATCCCCGCCTCGCGGGCGAACTCCATCAGCTCATCGGCATTCATCGACTCGACCTTCTCGCGCAGACGTCGGGTCAACTCCGCCACCCCCCCGAGTTCCGCCGCTTCGTCGGGCGTGAGCTCCAACCGCCCCCCGAGCTTCAGCGCCCGCTCAAGCAACTCCTCGATCCGGGCCTCCCGCTCCTCGGGTGCAGGCTCGGCCCGGTCAGGCGTCGGCGCGGAAGCCTCACTCTCGTCCCCGGCCTCGTTCCTGTCGGCTTCTCCCTTCCGCTCCGCGACCTTCTCTTTCAATCGCTCCATCAACTGGTCCATCCCTCCGAACTCCTCGATCTGCTCGGGACTCAGCTCGAGACGGAGCTCGCCGGATTCGCCCTCCGTCCCCTCGAGCATCTCGTCGAGATACCGCTCAAGGGCGTCATCGCCCGCCTCCGCATCCCCTTCAGTTCCCGGTTCATCGTCCTGACCGGATTGCAGGTCGCCGAGACGCGCCAGCTTCACCTGGAACGTCTTCTCCTTCCCACCCCGGGTTGCCACCACCTCGATCCGATTCCCGGGAAGGAAACGGTTCACCACCCCCACCAGTTGCTCCCGGCGGGTCACCTCCTCATCGCTCACCGCAGTGATCACATCGCCCTTCCTCATGCCCGCCTTCTCGGCCGGCGATCCCGGCATCACCCCGATGACCCCGACCCCCTTGTCGCTTCCATCGGCGAGACGGACTCCCATCATCGGGCGATCCGGATCGGTTCTCTTCATTTCACCCCCGAAGCGGCTGCCGCTCCGCCGGCCATCCAGCAGTTCCTCCCACTGATCCCGGAACACCGACATCGGCACGTGGCGGTTCTCACTGAGCGTCGCCCCGATGTTCGAGTGGATCCCCACGACCACCCCATCGGCGTCGAAAAGAGGACCGCCCGAGTCTCCCCCCACCACCGCGCAATCGGTCACCAGGAAGGTCTCCTCCGACAGCACGCGGCCGAGTCGAAGCGGCGGCGTCCGAGCCGGGTCGAATCCTCCCGGGTGGCCCAGCGCCACGCACCAGTCGTTGCGCCGGAGAGGCGCTCCGTCACCCGCCCGAACCCAGGGAAACGGACCCTCGTCGATGATCCGGACCATCGCGGCATCCCGGTCGAAGTCCGCACCCAGCTTCTCCGCATTCAGGCGTTTGCCGTCGGGCAGGATGACGATCACCTCGTCGCTCAGCGCCGCCATGACGTGAGCGGCGGTCAGGACCAGTCCGTCCTCGCCGACGATCACGCCGCTGCCCGACCCGTTCCCCTTCTTCGAAACCAGAGCGACCGTCGCCGCCTGAGCCTTCGGCGCCATCTCGACCAACTCACGGTTGAGGCGTTTGAGGTCGCGCAGGCCCTCGACCAAGGGCGCTTCTTCGGTCGCGGCGGCCGCAAAAACCGTCGAGCAGGTGAGGAGGGCGATGAGCCGGGAGATCTTCATGAACGGGAACCGGGGGTTCAGCCAGCAAGCGACGCCCCGTCGGAACGCTGTCGGAAAAACTGACCTCATTCCGCTTGGCGATCCGACATGCGGTTTCCGAGGATGGTGGGCATGGACCCGTTTCGCATCCTCTTCGTCTGCATGGGAAACATCTGCCGATCCCCCGCCGCGGACATCATCTGTCGGAAGCTCGCCGACGACGCAGGCCTGGGCAGCCGCATCGAGATCGATTCGGCCGGAACCATCGGCTACCACGCCGGCCACCCGCCGGACCGCCGCATGTCCGCGACCCTCGCCGCGCGTGGATACAGCATCGACGGAAGCGCCCGCCAGGTCCGCCGCCGCGACCTCGACCTCCACGACCTCATTCTCTGCGCCGACCGGGACAATCTCACCGATGTGCGTTCCCTCGACCCGGGCGGTGCGGCACACGGCAAGATCCGCCTGATCACCGACTACTGCCGTGAGCACGAAGCCGACAACGTCCCCGACCCCTACTACGGCGGCCAGGACGGGTTCGACGAGGTCGCCGACCTGGTCGAGGACGCCTGCGCCGGCCTGCTCGACGAACTCACCCGCCCCGGTGGCCCGCTGGCCTGAGCCTCGCGAGATCCTCGTGCTCCATTCACGCCACCTTCATACGTCGACCCTCATCCTTCCCCGTGTCCACCATGCAGCTTGAGCAACCGCCCCCCGATCTGGCCGTTCCGGATGTCACTCCCTTCGACCATCTGCGTCCGACCCTCTGGCGCGCCAGCAAGGTCGCCCACATCACGCTGGTCTCGCTCGGGTCGCTGATGCTGCTCCCCGCCGGACTGGTGATGCTGGCTCTGGTCCAGTTCTTCCTGATCTTCGGCAGCGGCGGCATGGGAGGAACGAGCGGCATGCCGGGGGGAGCCGTGTTTGCGATGATCAGCGCCGTCGGCAGCACCTGCCTCGGAGTTCTCGCCTGGGCCGCCCTCTCGCTGCTCTTCTTCAAGCGCAACGATGCGCGCTGGCAGCGGGTCTGCTGGGGATTCTGCGCGGCCTTCGGCATCGTGGCCACGCCGTGCATCGTCGGCTGGATGGTCTGGATGTCCGGCGAGGGGCTCCCCTCGGACGCCGCCTGGGTCTACCTCATCTTTCTCGGGATGCTTGCCACCGCGATCGCCTCCATCAGCTGCGGTTGCCGCTTCAGCCTCGCCGCGGCACGCGCCCTGGGGCATCCGCCGACCGAGGAGGACCGGGCTTTCTACGTCTGATCCCGTACTTCAGTCCGCCGCCGGAAGACTCGCGGCCGCCACGGCCTGGCCGTGCCGCTTGGTCTTCTCGTCGGGAACCACGAGCTTGATGCTCAACCCGGGGAATTCCGCGGCGAGCACCTTCTCGGCTTCGGCGATGATCACCTCGCCGCCCTCGCCCGAGGTCACCCGGCCGAGGATCAGCAGGTGGCCCACCTCGTAGAAATCGGCGTAGTGGGCGACCGCATACCCGAAGCAGACCCCGATGGTCTCGTAGATCTTCCGCGCCCTTTCGTCCCCCGCCTTCATCGCCTCCTGAACCTTCACCAGTTGCTCCGGGAACGGCATGTCGCCGAAGTCGAATCCGGCCAGCGGCGCCAGACGCGCGACGCCCTGCTGGGAAAAGAACTGCACGCCGCACCCGCGGTCGCCACTCCACTCGTCGAGCGGTCCGTTCTCACGGTAGTCCACCGGCGCGAAGGCGAGTTCGTTCAGCCACGGACGGATGTGTCCGGCACCATCGACGTATCCCGCCGCTTCGCTGGTGCCCATGGCGACCCCGAGCACCGAGTTCTCGCCGAGTCCCATCGAACCGGCCAGCGCGGTGACCTCGCCGTCATTCACCACCTCGAAGGGCACGCCGTCCCAGCGATGCTTGAGGGTGGAGAAGATTCCGCGGATGTGCTTCTCGAAATCCGCCTCGGACACCCCGCGGAAGAGCGAAGCCGCACGGACCTCGTTGTTCACATAGACGCCCGCCGCGCTGCCACCGATTGCGTCGACCCGTGGCAGGTGGTCGGCCGCCCGCTTCAGGGAGTCGTGGATGCCCTCGAGATGATACGCCGGGTCGCTCTCGAAATACGGATCCCAAACAACCTCCTCCGAGTGCACCACCTCGCCGTCGATGACCGCCGCACACTTCCGGTCCGAACCGCCGAGATCGAAGCCGATCCGGCAACCGCCCAGATTCCGACCCAGCGACATCGCCTCGTCGTTGGCCTCGGGGAGTTCCGACACCGCGACGTCCTCGATCGTGATCGCTTCCCCGAAGATCTTGGTGCCGATGAAATCCCAGTCGAAGGCCCGGTCGCCGCGATCCGAGTACGACTCCGAAAGCTTCGCCGCCAATTCCGGCGCCCCCGCCACCAGCACCCGGCTTCCGCCCTTCTGCCAGAGCAGGAACTTCAGGGTCCGCTCAAGGTAGAGGTAGTTGTCTTCCTCATGCTCGGGCGCATCCGGCAACATCTCCGACTTCCAACGGAAAGCGGTGCCATCCGGCCGGACCAGCGCAAGCTCGACCGTCCGCCCGCCGACGTCCTGAACCCGTTCGCGATAGGCCCGGTTCCACACGACCGCCGGCACGAACCCGGGGTCGAGAACCGGCTGAATCGTCATCTGCGATGAATCGGAGGGAGAAATCATGGGCGCTGACATGCCTTCATCATTCACCGCCATTCCGTGGCGTTCAAGCTCTGAAACAGGATGCGTAAATGCGCATATAAACCCCGGCAATGCGAAACGTGGGGCCGACCGGCTCTTGAAGGGCGGATCCTCCCGTTTGCTATTGCAAACCGATCTCAACTATCACAACTTCACCCCGATGCGCTTCGCCTCCGCCACTGATATCGAAACCGACAGCCTGCAGACGCTCGCGCAGGCGACGGTCGGCTGTGATTTCAGGATCCGTTTCCTGGAGGGGCCCGCCTGCGAAGAGCTGAGACGCCTCGGATTCTGCGAAACCCTGCAAGTGCGCAAACTCGCCAACGGCCGCAACCTGATCTGCACCGTGTGCGGCACTCGGCTTGCCCTCAGCCGCGAACTGGCCGATCAGATCAAGGTTTCTCCCCTTTCCGCCGCCTGATTCCCCGATGAGCGGTCCGGAGATGGAAACGGTCGTTCTGGCCGGCAACCCGAACGTCGGCAAAACCACGCTCTTCAACGCCCTCACCGGCTCGAGCGCGAAGGTCGGCAATTTCGCCGGGGTCACCGTCGATCTCAAGCTCGGCGAGACCTTCACGCCCCACGGCCGGAAGCTCCGCGTGGTGGACCTCCCGGGCTGTCTTTCGCTCGACGGACAGGCGCCCGACCAGCAGATCACCCGCCGCGCCATCCACGGGAAGATCGATGAGCTCGGAGCCCCCGACCTCGCGATCTGCGTGCTCGATGCCTCGAACCTCGAGCGCCATCTCATCCTCGCCCTCGAGGTGATCGAGTCCGGGCTGCCGGTCGTCGTGGCCCTGAACATGGTCGATGTCGCGGAGTCCGCGGGCATCCGCCTCGATCCGGTGGTGATGAGCGAGGAACTGGGCGTCCCCGTGGTGCCGATCCAGGCCGACAAGTCCAAGGGCATCGTCGAGCTCAAGCAGTCCATCCGCCACCCCCTGCCCCCGGCCGCGGACGCCACATGGGCCGACTCCAAGCGCCCCATCGAAGCCCGGCAGGAGTTCGCATTGCGGCTCTGTCGGCTCGCCGCCCGGCGACCCGACGTTCACCAGTCGACCCGCTCCGACCGGATCGATGCCCAGTTGCTTCATCCCGTGCTCGGCTGGGTCTACCTGGTCGTGATCATGTTCGCGGTCTTCTGGTCGATCTTCTCCTTCGCCGCGGTTCCCATGGGCTGGGTCGAGGCCGCCCAGGGCTGGCTCGAGGGAATCGTCGAGAACTCGATGGCCGAGGGGGACCTGCGGGATCTCATCGTCAGCGGCATCATCGGCGGGGTCGGCTCCGTCGTCATTTTCCTGCCCCAGATCCTCATCCTCTTCTTCTTCATCGGGCTGCTGGAAAGCTCCGGCTACATGGCTCGCGCCGCCTTTCTCATGGACGGCCTGATGTCGAAGGTGGGCCTCAGCGGAAAGGCCTTCCTCCCCTTGCTGAGCTCCTACGCCTGCGCCATCCCGGGCATCATGGCCACACGCTCCATCGACTCGGCGAAGGAACGGCTCACGACCATCTTCGTCGCCCCCTGGATGAGCTGCACCGCCCGGCTGCCCGTCTACTTCCTGCTCATCCCGATGCTTCTGGGTGGAAGCGAGGGAGGATTCACCCAGGCCCTGGTCCTTCTGGCCATCTACGTCTTCGGGACGCTCAGCGCCTTCCTGGTGGCCCGCATCCTGCGCGGAAAGCTCGGCCCCGACGAACAGCCGCGGCATTTCACCCTCGAACTGCCGCCGTATCGCCAGCCGCAGTGGGGCTACGTCTTCCGCCATCTCGTCAGCCGGGGCTGGTCCTTCCTTCGGAAAGCCGGAACCGTCATCATGGGCATCTCCATCGTGCTCTGGGCCCTCAGCACCTACCCGAAGACCGAAAGCGAGGATCCGGCCGAGCAGCTTGAAGCGTCGGCCATGGGCCGGATCAGCGCCGTCATCGAGCCGGTCGTCCGGCCCCTCGGCTTCGATGGGCGCACCGGCACGGCGGTGCTCACCTCCTTCGCCGCCCGCGAGGTCTTCAACGCCTCGATGTTCCAGCTCTTCGAGGTCGAGGAGATCGAGGACGATGAAGCCGGCAGCCGCGATCGGCTGCGGGCGACCCTGGCCGCGGAGACCTGGGAGGATGGCTCGCGCATGTTCCGACCGCTCACCGTTCTCTCCCTCCTGATCTTCTACATCTACGCGCTGCAGTGCCTGCCGACCTCGGCCGTCACCGCCCGCGAGGCGGGATCGTGGAAGTGGGCCGCCGGCCAGTTCGTCTTCATGACCGCCGTCGCGGCCATCGGCTCGTTGCTGGTCTACCAGATCGGCTCGGCGCTCGGATTCTGATGATGGCGGAATGGCAGACATGGGCCGCCCTCGGCGTCGTGGCGCTGGCCGTGGTCCTGCTCGTCCGGCGGGCGATCAAGCGCCGCCGCGGCTGCGGTGGTGACTGCGGCTGCGGACCGTCGTCCCGGAACCGCAAGCACTAGGTGACGCGCGTCACGCCCGGCTGGCCTCGCCCTCCGCCTCCCCCTCGGGCTTCGGCAGTTCCTGGGCCCGCTCGATCGCCATGGCGACGAAGCCGAAGCCGATGAAGAAGAGAACCACGAAGTAGAGCAGGTTCACGTACCCTCCGCCGTCGGTGAAGCCGTAGTTGTGCAATCCCGTGCCCAGGAGGTTCACGTGCCACCAGGAGAAGGTCACGACCGCGGCAAGGAAGATCGACGCCAGATGAATTCCCCACTCGCGGATGAAACCCCCGATCCGGGCATGCAGGATCGCGAGGGTTGCGAGGACGATCATCAGCGCCCCGTTCTCCTTGGGATCCCAGCCCCAGAAGCGCCCCCACGAGTCGTTGGCCCAGATGCCTCCGAGGACGGTGCCGACCAGCGACAGGAAAAGCGTCAGGCAGACCATGCCGTAGACCCCGCGGGTCAGCGATCGCCTCAGGCCCCGGTCGCCCCCGTCGAGCCGCAGGCCGCGCAGCAGGACATACACGATCCCCAGCAGGGCGGCGACCAGCCCCCCGGCGTAGCCGAGGGTGATGGTGATCACGTGGACCGTGAGCCAGTAGTTCGACCTCAACACGGCCACCAGCGGATCCATGTGGTCGTTGGCGTCCCCTACTTCGAACAAGCGGGCCAGCGTGATCAGGATCACGCCGGCGATCGGCAGCACCCCCAATGCCAGGCGGCGGCGGGTGAAGAACTCGACCAGCGCCCCGAAGATCACCACGGCGGCGGTGATGAAGATGATGGTGTCGTAGAGATTACCGACCGGGGGCCGCCCCATGATCAGGCAGCGTTTGACGATGGGAATCACGGTGTAGACGAAACCAGCGAGCACCGTCGCCCACACGCCGTAGCCGAGAATTCTCTGAGGAAGGCCGCGCACCATCCACATCGCGATCGCGAGGATCGTCCCGAGAAGGAACCAGACCAGCGCGTAGAGGAACCAGTCCTTGCGGTAGTAGTCGGCCTCCAACTCGATCGACCCATACTCACCCCGCGCCTCGGCACGCTCCACCAGATCGCCGCGCAATTCCGACAGCTCGTGCTGGAAGGCCAACCGCCGGACGAAGGGCAGGCGGTCCTCCTCCGCTCCGTCCAGGAGGGCCGCGGCCTCACGGGTCAGCGCCGCCTGCAGGCGTGGGGAGGCTTGATCAAAATCGTCATGGCCGAGGCGTTCCGCCATCCGCGCGGCAAGGGCATCGACCGACTCCTGCGTGTCGTAAAGCGTCCTCGAGAGCGTTTCGATCGCCGCGACATCGGCGATCGACCCCTCGATGTCCCGGGTGGCCATCGACATCACGTTCATCACCCGCTCGCCGGGGCTCAGCCAGTGCTCGTCCTCGGCATTCCTGGGAGGAAACAGGAAAAGCCCGAACTTCGACGAGTTGGCCCCATCCAGGATCTGCTGCAGGAGATTCTGCACGTGGGGAGGGATCGTCTCCCCCCGGCTCTCGCTCTCCTGGAGCACCCGGCGGATCATCGGTGCGGTCGCCATCACCGCGCTGGCATTGGCGCGCTGGGGAGAATTGGCTCCGTCGGGAAGGCCTGACACCGGCATCATCCTCAGCCCGTTTCTCGCCAGCCCGAACACACCGATGATCTGCTCGTAGTTGCGGACGTTCTCCGCGAGGGTCAGAATCTGGTTCTCCAGCGGCGTGCGCTCGTCCTTCTCCATCCGCGCGTAGGACGACGCGAGTTCCAGCAGCCGCTCGCGCCCCGGCTCAAGGTCCTCGTAGCTGTAGCGGTCGCGCCGCTCGCCGGGTTCGGCGCCGATTGCCTCGATCACCGCCGAGTCCTCCACCCGGAACGACGGCTGCCGGACCGACAGATGCGGGCGGAAGAGCGCGTCCATCATCCACGCGATGGGCTTGAGCTTCACCGAATCCGCGTCCTCCGAGGGACGGATCTCCATCTTCCGCGCCCCGTAGAACCGCAGCATGGTGAACCCCGCATAGGTGGTCAGCGGCTTGATGCGTCCACCGTCCTGCACCGGAATCGACTCGGCGAGGCGGAGGGTCTCCTCGTCCCACGGCACGTAGTCCGCCACCACCCGCACCTCCTCCGGCGGCGAGGCATTGCGGATCGCCACTCCGGCGATGCCGAGGACGAACACGACACCGAGCGCGAACAGGATCCAGCGGGCGACGAGGTTCATGGGCTCTTCGGGGTTCGGGTGACGCGGGAGACGGAGCGAATCAACATGCTGATGAAATGGATGCCGAGCCCCGCCGTCACCACCCACAAGGACCACTCGGGCCACTTGTCGGCGGGATTGGACACGACTTCGAATCCGGAGAACTCGGGGCCGTTGCCACTCTGCGGGCCACTGCTCATGGTGCGCTGGAAGAAGGTGAAGCCCCCCCGGCGCATCGGTTCGTTCATGCTGATCTCGACCGGCACCGACTCTCCCTCGATGCGCTCGATGTCACTCATGAAGGACTTGGGACGCATCGAATTCGGATAGTACTCGGCGACGGCATCGACCAGCTTGATGCGATACGGGACCGGAATCGTCTGCTTCACCAGGCGCACGGCGTAGGTCCCGCCGCCGGCCTCGATCATCTGCGGGGCGAAGCTCTCCATGCCGCTCGAGGGCGGCGGCACGGCGAGAATGAACGGATTTCCTCTCGTGCCGTCTTCGAAAACGACCCGGGCGTAGCACCCGGACGCGTTGAGTTCCCCTTCCGTCTCCACCGGCAGCTCCCGCAGGGTCCAGCCGTCGATGGCCGGATTGGATGTTCCGGAGCCTTCGGGAACCACGACGGTGTTGGTCAGCCAGCCGGTGATCTCGAGGTCGAACGGCAAGGCAGGGAACCGGATCAGACGCCGGTCCCTGGACTCGAGACCGCGGAGCTTCTCATCCCCGGCGAGGTGCACCTCGCCCGTGGCCTCGCCACCCTCGATCTCCAGCACCTCCAGATTCGGCTTGGTGAGGGAGACGGCGTAGTCGGCCTCCTCGCCCTCGAACAGGAACATCACCCCGCGCTTCTCGTAGAGCTGGGCGACGCCACCCGCCGCCACCATGAAAATGATGCCGAAGTGCGCGAGGATGACCCCGACGGTCCGCGGGCTCTTCCGGATCCGGATCAGGCCCCCGAGCGTCATGTTGACGAGCAGCAGCGCGCAGACCCAGTAGCCGCCCGGCATGGGCACGACCAGGTGGCGTTCCAGAAACGGCACCGGCATCTCTCCGAGCGTGTACCACGAGGTCCAGTGGAAGTATTTCCGCAGGGTCGCCAACAGGCCGGCATCGACCATTTCCAGCGTCGCCAGCCAGGTCTGGAAGCCGAGCAGGAGCAGCAAGGTCGTCGCCAGCCCCATCCCCGACAGGAACTTCAGAATGGATTCGAAAGGTGACTTCGACGTGCTCATGGGTGCTTGCGGCCACGCCCCCTACGGACGCACAGGCCGCGGTCGTTCAATTCGCCCGCTCCAAACCCTCGGCAAAGGCCCGGAGCTTCCCGCCCTCGGCCACGACCTCCGCCGCCGGCCCGAGCATTTTCACCGTGAGGATCCCCTGGTCGCCCTCCGCAACCACGCCGCGCAGTGACCAGTCGCTCTGCGCGGCCTGACCCATCCCCCCTCCGAAATCGCCATCGACCTCCAGCCACACCCCCTTGAAGCCGGCCACCTCGATCTTCTCCAGCGCCTCGATGCCGGCCGCATCCAGCGGGTCGGCACCGAACTGCTTCCTCCATCGGTTCACATTCTCGAAAATCCCACCCCGGCTCAGCGAGACATACGCCTGCCCCTCGTTGCCGAAGCGATAGTTGACCAGGCGGAAGCCGGTCGAGGGCAGCGCTTCCCAACCCGCCGGCACGGTGCCCGCGACCACCGGCGACGGAGGAGCCTCGACCGTGGTCGCCGGCGCCTGGCGACCCTGGCGAAATCGCTCGTCGGCGCTGACATCCAGCTCCAGATCCCGGTCCCGCATCGTCAGAGGACGCGTCTCCTCCGTGGTCACTTCTTCGCGCTTCCCGCACGAAACGAGGCTCAGAAAGATCGACAAGAGGACGGCCAGATGTCTCATTCCGCCGCCCGATAGCCCCGCGATGGGGCTCGCGCAAGTGTTACCCGAATGTCCAGGCCCTCCATCGAGTTTTTCAACCGCCACCGGAACCGGCTCCAGAACGAGGCCGTCTACGGCGAAGGCTTCCTGCGTTTCGCCTACACGAATCCGCTGGGCCGTTTGCCGCTCCACGCCTTCGTCAAGCGACCGTTCTTCTCCCGCTGGTATGGCAAGCGCATGGACGACCCCTCCTCCCGCGAGAAGATCGCTCCCTTCATCGAGCAGTACCAGCTCGACACCTCGGAGTTCGCCGATGCCCCGGATTCCTTCGAGAGCTTCAACGCCTTCTTTTCCCGTCGACTGAAGCCCGGCGCCCGCCCGATCGACCCGAAGGCCACGGTCGTCTTTCCGGCCGACGGCCGTCATCTCGGTTTCGAGCGTGCCGCCGAAGTCCGCTCGGTCTTCGTCAAGGGCCAGCGCTTCGACCTCGCCCGCTTGCTCGGCGATGCGGACCTCGCAGCGCGCTTCGCCAAGGGCCCGCTGGTGCTCTCGCGCCTGTGCCCGGTCGACTACCACCGCTTCCACTTTCCCTGCGACGGCGTCCCGGGGGAAGCCCGTTTGATCGACGGCCCCCTGTTTTCGGTGTCGCCCATCGCCCTCCGCCGTCGGCTCGCCTACCTGTGGGAAAACAAGCGCCGCATCACCCCCATCGAAACCGAGCACCTCGGTCTGGTCCTCATGATCGAGGTCGGAGCGACCTGCGTCGGCTCGATCGAGCAGACCTACGAACCCGGTCGAGCGGTGCGCATGGGCGATGAGAAGGGCTACTTCGCCTTCGGAGGTTCCTCCACCATCACCCTCTTCGAGCCCGGCTCGCTCGAACTGGCGCCCGACCTTCTCGAGCACAGCTCCCGCCGCCGCGAACTTTACGCCCGCATGGGCTCGGCGATGGGATACTGAACGACGGGCACGCGGGGAGGCATCGCCGGCACCGGTGAAATCCCGCCGCCCCCGAAACCCGGGGCATCAACCTCGGTCCACCCCGCCCCACTCCCGGATCGCCGCCACCAGCCCGGGGATGTCGTGCTGCTCCGCCTCGAAGGCGGGCTCGACACCGTGCTTGCGCAGGGTCTCGCTGGTCACCGGACCGATGCTCGCCGCCGCACACCCTTCGGGCCACGGCAGGCCGAGCTTGAAGAAGTTCTCCACGGTCGAACTCGAGGTGAAAGTCACGAGGTCGGCCCCCTCGGTCTTGAAGCGCTCCGCCGCTCCGGTCGGGTCGTCCGTTTCCGGCACGGTCTTGTAGGCGGCGCATTCATCGATGATCGCACCCTGGTTCGCGAGGCCGTCGTAGATCACGTCCCGCGCCTCCTGGGCCCGGACCCAGAGCACGGTGAGGTTCTCGATCGACTCCTTCTCGAAGGCCTCGACCAGTCCTTCCGCCACGAACCGCTCGGGAATCAGATCCACTCCGAATCGATACTCCGCGACCTTGTTCGCCGTCCCCTGGCCAATCACCGCGATCTTCGGATTCCCCAGGCTGCGGGCATCCTCGTAGAGCGTGAAGAACGCATCGAAAAACCGCTCCACGCCGTTGGGGCTCGAAAACACCAGCCAGTCATACTCGTGCGCATGCGCCACCGACTCGGCGAAGCCTTCCTTGTCGTCCGGCTTCTCGATGCGGATCGTCGGCAGCTCGACCACGTCCGCCCCGAGCCCCCCGAGTTCCCGGCTCAGCCCCCCGGCCTGCCGGCGCGTCCGGGTGACGACGATGCGCTTGCCGAACAGCGGCCGCGATTCGAACCAGTTGATCCGCTCACGCTCCTTCACGACGTCGCCGATCACCGCCACGGCCGGACTCTTGAAATCCTCCTTCTCCGCGATATCGGCGATGTCCGCAAGGGTGCCTTGGATCGTCCGCTGACCTCCGGTGGTCGCCCATCGGACCAGCGCGATCGGCGTGGAGTCGGCCGCTCCGCCGGCGACCAGCGCCGCGGCGATCTCCCGGAGCCGCGCCACGCCCATTAGGAACACCTTCGTCCCCGGCGCCCTGGCGATCTGCTCATAGTCGATCGAGCTCTCCTCCTTGGTCGGATCCTCGTGTCCGGTGAACAAGGTCAGCTGCGAGCAGTGATCCCGGTGCGTCACCGGAATCCCGGCATAGGCGGGACCGCCGATGGCCGAGCTGATCCCGGGCACGATCTCGAACGCCACACCCGCCGCCGCCAACTCGGCCGCCTCCTCCCCGCCGCGACCGAAGATCATCGGATCGCCGCCCTTCAGCCGCACCACGGTCCGCCCCTTGCGGGTGCGGTCGACGATCAACCCGTTGATCTCCTCCTGGGAGAGCGCGTGATTCTTCGCACGTTTCCCGACGTAGACCTTCTCGGCCTCCGGCCCCGCCCAGCGCAGGATCTCCGGACTACTAAGCGCGTCGTAGACAAGCACGTCCGCCCGCTCCACGCACTCCTTCGCCTTCAGGGTGACCAGCCCGAGATCCCCCGGACCGGCTCCCACCAGATAACAGATTCCCTTGTCGCTCATGCCAGTGATTCGAAAAGTTCGCGGGCGACCTCGATCGGATCGCCTCCCTCCGCCGCACCCTCGCGCGGCGCCCCGCCCTCTTCGGGAAAGACGCGTCCCGCCATCCGCAGCACCCCGTCCTTGAGAGAGGTCACCACCCCGACGGGCGTGTGACACCCCCCATCGAGAAGCCGGAGAAACTCCCGCTCCGCAATCACCCGCAGCAGGGTTTCACGGTGATTGATCGCCGCCACCGCCTCCCGAGCCCCTTCATCAGCTGCACGGATCTCGAAGCCGATCGCGCCCTGCCCCGCGGCGGGGAAGAACGCGTCTTCGGCCAGCGGGTCGAAATGCAGGGCCACGCCGCCGACCTCGACGCCATCCGCCATCGAGTGCCCGAGCCTCACCAATCCAGCCTCCGCCAGCAGGATCGCGTCGAACTCCCCGTCGGCCAGCTTGCGCAGCCGCGTTGGCACGTTGCCTCGGATATCCACCACCTGCAGGTCCGGCCTCAGCCACTCAAGCTGCTTCGCTCGCCTCACGCTGCTGGTCCCCACTCGGGACCCCTCCGCGAGTGCGGCCAGCCCCCCTTCCACCGGCGACACCAACACGTCGCGGATCGGCGCGCGGGGAAGCACCCCGGCGATCTCGAACGCCTCGTCGAGCACCGTCGGCACATCCTTCAACGAGTGAACCGCAAGGTCGATCCGGCCGTCCTCCAGCGCCACCTCCAATTCCTTGGTGAAGACCCCCTTGTCGAGCACCCCCTCAACCTTCGCCACCTGCGACAGCGCCACGTCGGTGCGACGGTCACCGGTCGTCTTGATCACGACCCGATCGACCCGGCGCCCGGGAAATGCCTCCTCCAGGGCCGCCTCGGTGGCCGCCGCCTGGACGAGTGCCAGCTCACTGCCGCGCGTTCCGATCTTCAGTTCGCTCATGTCCCCGGCAGATTCAGCTTCACCAGCTCCGCGTCAATGATTTGCGCGCACTGCTCGATCTGTTGCTCGCGCCGCCCCCGGGCTTCGGCCGCGAGCTGCTCCAAGGTATCGATGTCGTAGAGATAGACCTCGTCGATGTCCCCCACCTCGGGATCGATGTCACGCGGAACCGCGATATCGATCAGGAACAAGGGACGGAATTTCCGCACCCGGCGCACCGCCTCGACGTGGAATGGCTTCACCACCGCGTGCGGCGCCGCGGTCGAGGAAATGACCACGTCCACGCCGGCCAGCGTCGCCTGCCAGTCGTCGTAGCGCACGGCCCGCCCGCCCATCTCGTCCGCCAGCGCCTCGGCCCGTTCGAAGGAGCGGTTGGTCACGAACACCGTCGACGCCCCCCGCGAAACCAGTGCCTGCGCCGTCTGCCGGCTCATCTCCCCGGCCCCGATCACGATCACCCGGCAGCCCTTGAGACGCCCGAAGATCTTCTCCGCAAGTTCCACCGCCGACCCCGCCACCGAGGTCGCTCCTTCCTGGATGGTGGTTTCGGTGCGGACCTTCTTTCCCACTCCGAAGGCCCGCTGGAACAGGCGGTTGAGCACGCCCGAGGTGGCCCCGGCGGCATGGGCCCGGCGGTAGGCGTCCTTCACCTGCCCGAAGATCTCCGTCTCGCCGAGCACCATCGAGTCGAGCCCGCCCGCGACCTGGCAAAGGTGCCGTGCGGCGTCGATGCGGTGCTTCTCGTACCAGTGCTCGTTCCCCCCGGTGTCCACCATCTGCCGGAGAGCCCGGATCGCCTCCTCCCCCGACTCTCCGGCGAGATAGAATTCGGTACGGTTGCAGGTCGAAAGCACGACGCTTTCCTCGATGCCCGGCGCATCGATCAACTCCCGCGCCTTCTCTCCCAGCCGGGTCGGCGGGATGGCGAAGCGCTCGCGGACTTCGACCGGAGCGCTGCGGTGGTTGAGACCCAGGCAGACCAGCTCCATCAGACGAAGGCGAATACGGATAGTGAAACGAGAAACAGCAGCACCGTCAGGAGCGAGAACCGGCGTCCGGTCAGCCCGCGGAACTGGGCCACCCCCACCAGCAGCGCATAGGCAACCCAGACCACCACCGCCGCCGCGAGGTGGGCGGCCGCCCCCTCGCTCTTCATGAGAAACCCGGCCACCACGCCGACGGTCAACATCGCCCACCCCAGCCACAACAGTCGTCGACCCGAAACGAGCAGCTCCCGCACCGGCGGCAGGTTCCGGAACAGGCCGGAGCCGAGATGGTGCTCCTTCAGCTGGCGGTCGAGCACGAGAAACATCACCGACGACACCGCCGCCAGTGCCAGCGCCCCGTATCCGAGTACCGACATCGCCGCATGCGTCTCGCGCCAGGCGTCGGTCGAAAGGACCCGCTCCGGGTTCGGGTCCAGCACTCCGGGAACGAGGGCGATTCCCTGGAACACGACCACCACCGGCGCCGAAAACACCCCGAGCAGCGACAGGCGGTAGGTCGGGCCGACGAAAAGGTAGATCAGGGTCAGCGACCACGCGAGAAACACCAGCACCTCCCCGGTGTCCATCAGCGGGCACGCGCCGCGCATCTCGCCCCGGATCGCCAGGAAGCCGATCTGCCCCAGGAAAGCCCCGGCCATCCAAAGCACGGTCGCCCGGCTCCGGTGACCGTGCCGCAGCGCACGCATCCCGACCGCTCCGCCGATCGCGGCGAGCAGGGTGGAAATCAGGAGATAGCCGAGGTGCACGCCCCTTCCCATGCCCCGTCACGGGCCGTCACGCAAGTGCTGCGTCGATGCCCGCCCGTCAGCACGCCCAATCCGGGATTCGACCGCCCCGGATCATTCCAAGGAGGCCTCCGCCTCCCCTTCGGCCTCCTCGTCGCCGGATGCGCCGGGTTTCAGCGAATAGAGCACCGACATCCGCACCGCGATGCCGTTCTCGACCTGGCGGTTGATCAGGCTCCGCTGGTAGTCCATCGCCTCGTCGCACAGCTCGACCCCGCGGTTCACCGGGCCCGGATGCATCAGCCAGATGCCCTTGTCCTCCAATTCGTCGAGACGATCACGCGTCACTCCGTAGACGCGGTGATACTCGCGCAGGCTCGGGAAATACTGCACATCCTGACGCTCCATCTGCACCCGCAGGAGATAGACCACGTCCGGGCCCCAGGCCATCGCCTCGCGGTAGTCGGTGAAGCGGCGCACCCCCTCGGGGCAGCACTTCGGCACCAGCGAACCCGGGCCCAGGTAGGCGACCTCGACCCCGAGCCGCCGCAGCACGCTACTGGTCGAGCGGGCGACGCGGCTGTGGAGGATGTCGCCGACGATCAGCACGCGCTTGCCGCTCATCTCGGGAAAAACCTCCTTCACCGTGAAAGCGTCCAACAGCCCCTGCGTCGGGTGGGCGTGGGCCCCGTCCCCGGCATTCACCACACTGGCCTTCGTCTGCCGAGCGATCATCCCGGGCAGTCCGCTGCGCCCGTGGCGCACCACGATGTAGTCGGTCCGCATTGCCTGGAGGGTCTCCACGGTCTCCCGCACCGACTCGCCCTTCACCACCGAGGAATGCGGCACGTCGAAATTCGTCACATCCGCCGAAAGGCGCTTGGCGGCGACCTCGAAGGACGAGTGGGTCCGCGTCGACGGCTCGTAGAAGAGCATCAGGACGGATTTGCCCTTCAGGGCCGGCACCTTCTTCACCGAGCGGGTGAACAACTCCTTGAAGGGCACCGCCTGCTCGAGAATCCGATCGATTTCCTCGCGGGTGAGGGAGGCCAGTTCGAGAAGATCCTTACGCGCCATGGAGGTTGGGAAAGAAGTAGAGGGTTCCGAAGACAAGGACAAGCACCGCCATGATGACGACGAATCCGGCGTGGTGACGGGACAACGGCCGTCGCCAGGCCACCCAGCCGGCGAACAGCAGGGAACCCGCGGCCAGTCCGCCGACGATCCCCATCACCGAAACCCGGTACCAGTCCTGGATGACCCAGTCCCGCATCCAGCCGAAGGGCAGGTCGAGCGGCGGGGTTCTGGACCACCAGAAGCTCTCCATCAGCAGCACCGCCACCGAGAGCACCGCGAGAGCGTAGAGGGAGATGACGGCGGGCGGGGCGAGGGTCCGCCGGGAGAGGTAGTCGACCGGGGTCTCCTCGGGCCCCTTCTCGATCCGCCTCAGCTTCATCAACTCGGCGTCGGTATGTCGCCTCGCCGGAAGGGAACCGTCGGACCGGTGGCGGACCGGCTTCGGCTGGTCGACCGCAAGCCCGGCGGACTTCCGCAGCGAGTGGGCAGGCAAATGATCGGGGTGCTCCGGTTCCGTCGATCCCTCAAGATCCCCTCCAGGATCCTCTTCCCCCTCCTCGGGCACGAGTTTCTCGGCCGCCTCCTCATCCCCGTCCTCAAGCTCTTCAGCCCTCTCCTCCGCCGCCGGATCGGGTGTCTCCGGTTCAGGACCCGGAGCATCCATCGCGGCGGTCTCCTCCTCGGGCGACTCGAAGACCGCCGACTTCAGCGCCTCGACCTCCGTCTCATCAGCGGGCTCGTCCCGTTTCACCCCGGGCGCCCCGGCCGGGGGACCCTCGGCGGGAATGCCGAGCGACTCGCGCAGCTTGGCGAGTTCCTCGGGCGTCTTGCGGCGTTCGGGAAGCGGGCTCACTCCTTTTTTCGGATCTCGACCTTGTCCTCGCCGTCGGTTTTCGCCAACGACACGTGCACGTGGTCGTGACGCTCGGTCTCGAGCGGGATGCCGACGTAGTCGGGCTGGATCGGCAGCTCGCGATGGCCGCGGTCGATCAGGACCGCCAATTGGACCCGCCCCGGGCGCCCGTAGTCGGAAATCGAATCCAGCGCCGCCCGGATCGTGCGGCCGGTGAAGAGCACGTCGTCGACGAGGATGATGTCGGCCCCGTCGACCTCGAAGGTGATGTCGCTCCCCTGCAGCTTCGGGTTCTCGTGCAGGTGCTCGTAGTCGTCGCGGTAGAGCGAAATGTCGAGCGTGCCGAAGTCGAGTTCCCGCCCGCGCTCCGCAAGCCGGGCCCGCAAGCGCTCGGCGACCTCGTCGCCGCGGCTGCGGATGCCGACCAGGGCCACCGACCGGCCCTCGGAACTCTCCAGGATGGCGTCGGC
Organism: Verrucomicrobiia bacterium; assembly: GCA_030431475.1. Lineage (GTDB taxonomy): Bacteria > Verrucomicrobiota > Verrucomicrobiia > Verrucomicrobiales > Akkermansiaceae > Haloferula. Next base: position 94,869 of record JAUIJD010000004.1, read on the forward strand.
AAGGCGCTCCACGCCGCCGTCGATGTCTTCCGCGGTCAGGGTCCGGCTCATGCGTTCTCGAAGTGAAGGATTCCGATGTCGCGACGGCGTTGCATCCCGTCGAAGCGCACCCGATCCGTCGCCGCGTGAGCGGCATCCACCGCCGCCTTGCGCTCCGGACCGCCCGCCACCACCGCCAGCACGCGACCGCCGGCGGTTTCCCAATCCTCACCGCTGCGGCGGGTGCCCGCATGATAAACCCTGGCGTCGCCCACCTGATCGAGGCCGGCGATCCGATCGCCCGAGCGCGAGCTAGCCGGATACCCGGCGGATGCCAGCACCACGCAGACACTCCATCCCTCGTCGAAGTCGAGCAGCTCCGGACGCAGCTCCCCTTCGGCCCCGGCCCGGCAGAAGCCGGCGAGATCTCCCGTGACCAGCGGCATCACCGCCTGGCACTCGGGATCGCCGAAGCGACAGTTGTATTCGATCACCTTTGGTCCATCGGGGGTCAGCATCAGCCCGAAATACAGAAAGCCGCGATAGGGCAGCCCCTCCGAGCGGAGACCGGCCACCGTTGGCGCCACGATCTCGCGCTCGATCCGCTCGAGCGTTTCCGACGGAATCAGCCGTCGGCTGGCCACCGCGCCCATCCCGCCGGTGTTGTCACCGGCATCGCCTTCACCGATCCGCTTGTAATCGCGAGCCGGGGTGAAGATCAGGTAGCCGTCGTCGACCACCGCCGCGAAGATCGAGACCTCGGGCCCGGTCAGGAATTCCTCCACCAGCACCCGGCCCTCGCCGAAGCGCTGCTGCACGAACACCTCGTCGAGGAAGGCCTCTCCCTGCGACTCCTCAAGACAGACCGCCACCCCTTTGCCGGCGGCGAGACCGTCGAACTTGAGCACCACCGGATACTGTCCGCCGATCACCTCGCGGGCTTCCTCCAGCGAGGCCGTCGCGACCGCGCGACCGGTCGGAATCGAGTGACGCTCCATGAATCCCTTGGCGAACTCCTTCGACGCCTCGAGCTGGGCCGACTGCTTGTGCGGGCCCCAGCAGGGAATGCCGGCCTCCTCGCAGAGGTTCGCCAGCCCCTCGCCCTTCACCAGGTAGCTTTCCTCGCCGGCCACGCAGAGATCGATCGCGTTCGCCTTCATCCAGGCCACCAGCGATTCGAGCCCATCGGCCTCGACCGGCCGGGCGATCTCGAAAATCGCGTCGCTGCCGGGGAAACAAAACAACTCCGGCGCGTCCGGCGACTCGGAGAACGCGCGCAACAGGGCGTGCTCGCGCCCTCCCTTTCCAACCACGAGAATTCTCATCCGGGCCTTTTGTCCTCCATCCTCCGGCGGGGGGCAACCCCGAAGCTATTCCTCGTCCACCGTCTCGTCCCGCTGGTAAATGGGCAACTGCCGCCACGGCACACTGAAGGCCAGCACCATCATCGAGGTGCCATACACCGATCCCGCCGTTTTGCTCGGCCAGGAACCGTCGTCGCGCTGCTGCGGCAGGTAGGTTTCATACATCCAGGGCGCGAACTCCGACCAGTAGCGCCCGCCGACCTGGAACATCGCCTGCGCGTTGTAGTAGATGCCGTAGCTCTCATACTGCCCCCCCGGCAGCTCGCGGAAGGTCTTCATGACGTAGTCCGCGGCACGGGCCGACTCCTCCGAACCGTGCTTCCCGCACAGCTCGAAGCACAGCAGCCCCATCCCGGTCAGCGATTTCGCGTGGTTGGTGTTGTTGGTGTAGCCGAAACAACCCAGTTCCTCGTGCTGGTGACGCTCCAGATACCCGAGCGCATCGGCGATGGACTCATCCGGCACCGCCGCGCCATTGAGCTTCGCCGAGCGCAGCGCCATCAGCGCCCAGCCACTGCACGAGGTGTCGCTGTCGCGCGATCCCGGATGGTATCGCCAGCCGCCGCGGTTGCGCTCGTCCTTCTCGACCCGCTGCGCCCGGAGGATGAGCGCCAGGGCCCCGGGCAGCGCGCGGCGGATTTGCTCCTGACGTTCCGGATCGACCATCCCGCTCACCTCCGACAGGAAAAGCGTGGCGATGTTGTGAGCATACATCGGACCGTTGCCGGCATTTCCTTTCACAAGGAGCCCGTCCTCCTGCTGGTTCGCCAGCACGAAGTCAATGCAGCGGTTCAGCGGCTCGGCGTAGGGCCCGCCGGTCGGCAGGTGACCCATCGAGAGAAAGGCCATCCCCGCCAGCGCCGGGATGCCGGTCGAGTCGCCGTAGTTCTCGGGAAACGAACCGTCGTCCCGCTGCACGCGGGCGAGATAGTCGAGCGCCTCCCCGATCTTCGGCTCCACCCGGTCCTGCCACTCCGCAAAGACCGGATCCGCCGGCCCCTGCGCATGCAGCGCCGCACCCACCAGCATCGACACCATCAAACGCCCCTTCATTTCGCCATGCTCTGGAAATACTCCTTCACCAACTCGCGGTAGTCCTCGGGCAGACCCGACGCCCCGCCGGATCCGACATCCGACCGCAGACTCGCCTCGATCTTCTCCCAGTCCTCCGCGCTGATCCCCAACTTCGCCAGCTCCGGCGGCACCCCCGGGTCGGCCTCGGGCATCCGCGGCCCCTCCTCGGGGAAATCCCCCGGTTGCTCCCCGGGCTGGCCCGGCTGACCCTGCGAACGCCGTCCCTGCATTTGCGCCCGGCCTTCGGCCGCCGCCTGTTGCAAGGCCTGCGCCGCCTGCTGGGCGTGATCCGCCGCCTGCGCCCCGCTCGCCGCCTCACTTGCCTGCGACGCCTGCTGGAATGCCTCCGCCAGCGACGCGGCGTCGACCGGTGCCCGGTTCGAGCCCGATGCCTGCTGCGCCGCCTCCGCCGCCTGAGCCGCAAGCATTTCGGACGCCTGCTCCAGCGCCTCCGCCGCCTGCTGCCAGTCTTCCGACGACTGACCGTGCTCGCCCGCCGCCTGCGCCTGCTGGCCTTCGCTGCCTTGCGCCGACGCCTGCTGCGCGTGATCCCGCGCCGCCTGCGCCTCGCGCTCCGCCGCACCGAGCGGATCTCCCGAAAACTCCGGCGCGCTCATCATCTCCGACGCCACCTCGGCCGCCTCCGCCGCCTGCATCGCCTGCAGCTGCTCGAGCGCCTCGCCGACCTCGCCCTGCGCCAGCGCGGCCGCCGCCTCGGCGACTTGCTGCTGTCGCTCGGCCAGCTCCGTCACCTCGCCCGCCTGATTCGCAGCGTCAGGCTCCCCCGACTGCGCCGCCATCTCGCCCGCTATCCCCGCCGCCTCGGCCATCGCCTCACTCGCTTGCGCCGTTTCCGCGGCCGCCTCGCTCATCTCGCCCTCCGACATCGCCTCGCGCGCCTGCTGGGCCTCGGCCGCCGCCTCCGGCAAATGATCGGCCAACTCACTGCGCGACTCCCGGGCCTCCGCCACCTGCTGCCGCGCCTCCTGGGCGATCGCCGCCTGCTCCTGTGCCAAGGCCTCCCGCACCGCCTCCGCGAGATCCTGCTCGGGCGACGCCGCCTCCAAGCTCTCCGCCGCCTGCTCGAGATCCCCTTCCGCCAAGGCCTCCGCCGCCTCGGCCAGATGCTCCTGACGCTCCGCCAAGGCCTCGGCCTGCTCAGCTTCTCCGGACTCCTCGCCGGATTGCACCTTGTCCGCCGAAGCCTCCGCCTGCCCCGTCTCAGCACCCGCCTCCGACTCTTCCGCCGAGGCTTCCGCTTGTGAGTCATCGGATGCCGCCGCCTCGCGCATTGCCTCCGCGGCCTGCCTTCCCTCCTCCGCCATCTTCGGGAAATCCTCCGCCTCTCCCTGCTGCGCCGCCTGCTCGGCATGATCCGCCGCTTCGCTCATCGGGCTCTCACCGGCCTCCGACTCCTGCGCCGCCTCGCGCGCCTCCGAGGCCAGCTCGCGCTGCGCCTCGGCCAACTGCTCTTTCAAAGCCTCCATCGAGTCCTCCGCCGTCTCTGATTCGGACGCCTGCTCCGCCATCGCCTCCAGGTCCTCCTGCATCTCCGACTGCATCCGCGCCTCTTCCGCCAAGGCCTTGGCCCGCTCCGACTCGCGAGCCAGCGCCTCCGCTTTCGCCTCCGGCCGTTCGTGAAGCTGCTGCCGCAGCGCCGCCTCCATCTGTTCCTGACGCTGCTCCCACGCCTCGTCGGGTGCCTCCGCCATCGCCTGCTCCGCGGCCTCGCGTGCCAGCTCACGCTGCTGCTGGGCCAGTTCCTCCATCCGCGCCAGATCATCCACCTGCGCGCCATCCTCCCGCACCTCCTCCAGCGCCTTGCGCATCATCTCCAAGGCCTCGTCCGCCTGCTCGCGCGCCGCGTCCAGCTTCTCCTCGCGCGACTCGCGGTCATCCTGAAGCGCCACCTCCTCGAAGTTCTCGGCCGACTCCGACACCTTCTCCGATGCCTCTCGTACTTCGTCCGCCTTCTGCGCGTGAATGCTCTCCTCCATCCGCTGCGACAGCTCCTCAAGCGCCTGCTCCGCCTCGGCCATCCGCTCGTTCACCTCTTGTCTCAGCTTGTCCACGTCCGGGCGCCTCACATCCTGCAGAAGCTCCTCCCGCTTCCAATCCATCCGCTCCCGCGCCTCGCGCGTCTTTCGCATCGCCTCCTCGAGCGACTCGATCGCATCCCGGTGCTCCTCGCGCAGCTCCTGGCGGGCGAGCGATTCGGCGCTTTCGTCGATCTTCAGGATCAACCACTCCGACTCCCCGCGTCCCGGACCGCCCAGCTCCTCCGGCCGGGCGTCCTCCGCCACCAGCCGCACATGGATTTCCCGCGCCCCGTCGAGCCCGTCGCGCAGCTCGCCCACGGAAACCTCCGCGTCGCCGCGAAAGCTCATCCGCTCCCGCGCCCCGTAGCGCTCCGGCAGCACCTGGCCGAGCTCCAGCCGACCCTTGCGTCCGGCCTCCGCCTCGACCGACACCCGGGCCAGCCCGAAATCCTCGATCACCTCGTAGCGCAGATCCACCCGCTCGTCCGGCCGCACCCGGATCTCCCGTCGCACCGGACTCAGCAACACCACCTCCGGCGCGCGATCCTCCACCGCCTCGAGTTCGAAACCCGCCGCCTCCATGGCCTCGCCCAGCCGATGCTTCAGCATCCACGCCGCGGCGCCCCGGTCGCCCGTCGCCAGCACCCGTTCCATCCGCACCCGACCGCTCGATGCCGAGGTCTCGACCTCCCCCTCCGCCCAACGCTCGTCACCGAGCGCCAGCCACGAGGATTCGACCGGTGTGTTCACCCCGGCGGTCAGCACCAGCGTGGTGCCCACCACCGCCTCGACCTCCTTGCCGAGGCCCCGCTCTTCCGGCGCGAGGCCGGTGTAGGCGGGAAACTCGAGCCGCACCCCCGGCTCGACCAGTCGAGGTTCCGGCCAGACCGTCGCCGTCCACGCGTCGCTCTCGACCCACCCCGCCCGCAGTCGGTAGCGGAAGGACTCCCGCGCCGGGTCGAGCCGATACACCCAGCGCCCCCCGACCTCCTCCATCGGCTGCACCACCTCCGAGCCGCTCTCGAATTCCATCTCCACGTCCACACGGCTACGATCTCCCTCATACTTCGCCGAGATCTCGATCGCCTGCCCCTCCAGCACCTCCACATCACCCGGGCTCACCTCGAAGCGCCCCGCGCCCACCGTCCCGACATCGGAAAACGGCGCCACCGCCCGCACCATCAGCCGCACCGTGTCGGAGGGCCGCACGACCAGCGCCGCCACCAGAATCAGCAACAGCGCCACCACCGGCCAGCGCCAGGCGGTCGAAACCGCGCCCACCTCCCGCGCGGCATCCACGCCGCCGACATCCGTCTCGGCCGCCTCGACCAGCGCCTTCATCAGCTCCGGCGAGACCCGCGCATCGCCCGCCAGCTCCAGCGCCGTGCTCAGGCGTTCCTCCATTTCCGGATGACGTCCCTCCAGCCACCTCGCGATCCGCACCAGGCCGATCCGTTTCGCCAGCGGCGAGAACCCGCGCTGCACCGCGACCAGAACCGCTACCGCCCACGCCCCGAAAACCACCCACCGCGCCGCCCCGGGCAGCGGCGCGAAAAGCAGGTCCAGCGCCATCGCCACCAGCAGACCACCCAGCACCGCGCAGCCGGTCACCAGCAGCGCGCGAACGAGCTGCACGCGGCGAATCCGCCGCCTCACCGCGGCGAGACAGCCTTCGATCCTTTCCCGGCCCGTTTCGCTCATTTCCCCACTACGCATGACATCGTTCTCTTTTCCCATCCCGAGTTTCGATTACGGCAGACCGCCCCCGCGACGCACCACCCACTCGCCGGCCAGCAGGGCCGCGAAGAGCGCCAGCACCGCCCAGTGATCCCACAGCGCTGTCTCGCGCACCTCCTCCTTTTCCTCCCGCCCACCGAGGAAAAGCTCGGCCACTCCGCCACCATCCCGGAACACCTTGCCTCCCGAGAGATCCGCTACGGTCTGCAGCAGCGGCAGATTCAGCGTGGTCTCGGCCAGCTCCACCGGCCCGCGAGAGCCGACCACTCGAAATCCCGCACCCACCTCATCGACCGACTCCTCCCGCATCAGCGCCCGCGCGCTTTCGCCGACGATCCGCACCTCATACCGACCCGCCTCCGCGAAAGGCCCGGCCCGCCCTTCGTGCAGACCATTCGAGTTCTCCACCGCCGTCAGACCCACGGTCGCCACCACCGCGCCGTCGCGCAGCACCTCGACCTGCAGGTCGTCCGACGCCACCGGATTCATCTCGCCGTCGCGCAAGCGCGCCGTCAGCCGCACCTCGTCGTCCGGCGTGTAGGTCAGTTGATCCGTCCCCAGCCGCACCCGCTCGCCGCCGGCCCGCAAGGTCGGCCCCGCGCCCCAGCGCACCAGATTTCCCCAGAAGCGATGGTGATAGACGTCGCCCGACCCCACCCGCAGCCGCCACGTGCGATCGGTCAGCAGCATCGCCACCTTCCCTTTGCCGGCCTGCCGCGTCACCAGCAGCGCCCTCTCCGCTTCGCGCGCCCGCCGCTCTGCTAGATCCTCCAGCCGCGCCCCCACCGCCCCCGGCGAGAGCGCCGCATCCTGCTCCTCGTCGGCCGCCACCAGCAGCACCTCCGCACCCTCCTTGAGTCCCTCGACCGGATGCCGCCAACGCATTTCCGGGAAGCTCGACCAGATCGACGCGTTGCTCGCCTCGCCGTCGGCCTGCTGCGTCACCGGATGCCGCAAGCCCTCACTGGTCAGCCCCACGCGGAAGCCCTCGCCGCTTTGCGAAAAGTAATTCCGCCCCGACCACTCGAGCTCCACCGGCACCAGCGCCCGACCCGCCTCCGCCCCGATCGCGTGCGGCATGAACTCCGGCCCCGCGATCATCACCAGCAAGGCCGCCCGCTCGGTCACGCAATCGCTCAGGATCTTCCACGTCGCCTCGTCCAGGCTCGCCGGATCGATGTCGCCCAGGATGATCACGTCGAACTTCCGCCACTCCTCCTCGCTGCGCGGCAGCACCGTCGCCTGCGCCTCGCCGAAGGGCCGCGTCGCCGAGGCCTCGACCCGCGCCTGCGGCTCGCCGAGGATGGCCTCGGGATGCGTGAGCACCCACTGCAGGTGCACGGACTTGTCGCGACCGTAGAAGAGATTCCGCAGGTATCGGAACTCCCAGCGCGGATGCCCATCGACCAGCAGCACGTTGGTCCGCGCATCGGTGATCGAGGTCTCGAAATCCCAGCCGTTGTTGTCGTCGAATCGCTCGCCCTCCAGCGCCGCGATCTCGACCCGGTAGTCGCCCACCCCGCCGGCCTCCGGCACCTGGGTGAAACGCAGCTCCTCCCGGTGGTTCGCCTGCGGGATGCGCACTTCGCGCTCTTCCAGCAGCTCCCCGGCCCGCATCAGCCGCACCCGCGCCGTCTCGCCATGGTAGCCATCAAATTTCAACTCCGCCACCACACGCATCCGGTCGCCCAAATGGATCGCCTCCGGCGCCCGCACCGCCAGCACCGCCGCATCCCGAGGCGGCGCCTCGCTGCCCACCGCCAGCACCGCCACCGGCGCATCGAGGATGCCAAAACGCCGCGCCACCTCCTCGACGCGACCCGGGCGATTGTGACGACCGTCGCTCACCAGCACCGCGCCCGCCAACTCGTCCGGCGGCACCTGATCCAGCACCGTCCCGAGCGCCGCTGCCAGGTCGGTCGCCTGATTCCAGCCATCATCCACCTCGCCCTCCCCGCGCACACTCCGCGCCGCCCGCACGCGGCGCACCCGCAGCGTCTCGCCCAGCGCCTCCTCCAGCCCGACCTCATTCAACAGCCGCTCGCCCTTCGCGATGCGCGACTCGGTTTCCCCGTCGTCGAGCAGCTCCATCGACGCCGAGTCGTCATACACGATCACCACCTCGCGCTCCCGCTCGCGGGTCACGGTACGCACCCAGGTCGGCTCGATCAGGAGCCACACCAGCACCGCCAGCGCCGCCAGCCGCAACCCGGCGATCCAGCGCGCCCGCGACGGCGACACCGCCCCGCGTTCGTAGCGACCCAGCCCGAGCACGATCTCGACCACCACCGCCACGGCCAGCGCCACCAACCCCAGCGACCAGCCCGGTGCCAGGCGCACCCCCTGCGAAACGCCGAAAAGCAGTCCCCACACCACCGCCGCCACCACCGCGAAGCGCACCGGCACCTTCATCGCCGCCCTCCTTCCCACGCCGGATGATCCCCGAACTCCACCCGCACGTCTTCCGACACCCGCCGCGAGCGCGACACCCAGCGCGCCAGCGCGCTCTCCAGCAGGAAAAGCCCCAGCGCCGCCCCGGCCACCCACTTCCAGATCTCCCGCCCGAAGCCCTTTCCTTCCAGCACCCCCACCATGTCCGCCACCGATCCCGGCTCCAGCAGGTCGATGCGCGACCGGATCATCTCGCGATCCTCCCCGTCCATCGGCTCCAGCCGACTCTCCGCCTCGTCGCGCATCACCGCCACCGGCAGCACCCCGCCGTCCCACCCCGGCAGCCAGCGTTTTCCGGCCTCGCCCACCTCCACCTCATACACCCCCGGCACCCCGATCCCGGAAATGGCCAGCTCCTCCCCACGGCGGCCCGCCGAGACCTGCGCCTCGCGCGTCTGGCCCCGCGGATCCACCACCTGCAAGCTCTCGCCCTGCACCTCGCCCGGCAGGAACGCACTCGCCGGGACCACCGACTCCTCCCCGCCCGGAGGAGTCCAAAACAAGCGCACATAGGCCTCCCCGCCCTCCTCACGATAGACCGCCTCGATCGGCACCGGTTTGCCCGCCTCCAGCTTCACCTCGCCCATCTCCGGCGCCCCCAGCCTCGCCCTCAGCGCCGCCGCATCGCCGATCCGCAGCTCCAGCTCGTCATCCACCTCCGCGCGAAACCGATAGGTGCCGCTCACCGGCGGCAGCAGGCGGCCGCTCCACACCACCTCGTAGTTGTCCGCCGGCAGTCCCTTGCCCGGCTTCTCATGCATCCAGCCGAAATCGATGGCGGGGTCCACCCGTTCGAGACCGACCTTGCGGCGCTTTCCATGACCCCGGAAATACCGCGCCTGCAGACCGCCACCGGAGTCCCCCACCCGCACGCTCGGGCGCCAGGAGGCCTCGACGTTCAGCCCCACGCCGCCGCCCGCGGCCCAGGTCACCAGCTCGTGCACCAGCGGCACAAAGGCACGCTTCGCGGGCAGACTGCCCGACCGCGCGTCGAAGGCGCAGGCCACGATCAAAGTACGACCATTGCCGTAAATCCTCGATCCCAGGAACGCGTCGCCGCTGGCCAGCGCCGCGCCCTTCGCCGCGCCCTCCACCGGCTCGCCCAGCCGACGCCACCGCCGCACCACCGCCTCGTCGAGATCGCCCGACTCCTCGAAGATCGCCAGCGCCTCGTGGACGTAGGTCGAGGGCGCGAGCCGCACCCCCTCCGTCTCGCCGACCTCCTCGCCCAGTGGCAGCGGCACCAGCGGCCCCGCCACGCCCGACCACGCATTGAAAAATCCCGGCTCCGCCCGCGGCCCCGCAATCACCATCAGCCCCGCCCCACCCGCGACCTTCGCCACCAGCCGGTCGGCCAGCGCCGAGGGCAGCCGCGCGACATCCGCCAGCACCACCACGTCGCGGTCCTCGAGATCCTCGGCCCGCAGCCGCCCGGCGGCGATCACCTCGGGTTCCATCAGGTAGCGCTCCGCCTTGCCGCCCCCCAGCGCCCCCGGCGCCAGTGCCAGCGCGGTGAATCCCGAGCCCCGCTCGAAGAACTCGGCCGAGGCATTTCCATCGACGATCAGCACGCGCAGCTTCTCCCGCACCGCGATCACCCGCTCCAGTCGGTCGTCGGCCGCGAGGTCGTCCTTCGCGCCGATCCGCGCCCGCACCACCGCCGGGCCCGGCTTCGAAAATCGATGCCGGAAACTCACCGTCTCCCGCTCGCCCGGGCCCAGCAGACCCACCGGCTGCTCGCCCGAGGGGCGTCCATCGATCTCCAGCTCCACCGGTCCCGGCGTCACCGGCGCGGCGCCGGTGTTTTCCACCGTCACCCGGATGCCCACCGGCCGATCCGTCCCGACCACCGACCTCGACGTCTCAAATCCACCCAGCGCCACATTGCGGAAAGTCGCCGGAGCCTCGAAGGACCGCACCAGCAGCCGCGGCCGCGCCGGCATCGTCTCCCACGCCTCCTCCAGACCCTTCCACGAGCCCGGATTCTCCAGCCGCCAGCCGCCGCGCTGACCATCGGTGAAAACCACGATCTCCTTCGAGGCATTCAGTCCTTCCGAGAGTGCCAGCGTCGCCATCCCCAGCGCCTCATGCGCCGCGAAGTCCCCGCCGGTCATCTCCAAACCCTCCAGCACCCCGAGCACATCGGCCCGATGGGTCAGCGGCGCCGCCGTCACCGCCTCCGGAGCCGGCCCGCCCAGAACCACGGTGAACGCCGTACCTCGCGGCGCTTCGGTCACCAGCTCCCGCGCCTCCTCCAGCGCCTGTTCGAAAGCCGTCCGCCCGCCCGCACCGCGCACGCCCATCGAGTCCGAGGCATCGATCACCAGCGCCACATCCCGCCGACCGCTGGCCTCGAAGCGCTTCAGGTTGAGCTGATCCTCCAGCCACACCAGCGCACCGGCCGCGATCAGCAGCAGCAGCGCCGCCCCGCGGATGAGCCACCGCCATTTCCCCGAGGAGAGAACGAAGGACCCGCCGAAAAGCGCCACCCCGGCCGCCACCGCCGGCAGCACGAACAGCCACGGCACGCTCGAGTCCGGCGGCACGAAGGGCCGGGCCACCGCCAGCGCGACGAGCGCCAGCAGCAGGCAGCGGGCGGCCATCAACAGCAGATCCTCCCACTCCATCTTCCGCCGCCGCACCACCAGCGTGTCCATCAGGAAACGCATCGCGCCCCAGTCGATCGGACGCGCCGCCTGCTTGCGCACGAGGTGGATCACGATCGGGATCCCCGCCGCCGCCAGCCCCGCCAGAAGCCATGGATTCAGAAACAGCATCAGTGTGGTGATCGCGAAAAAGCTGTGCGGAATGCGCGCGCGATCTTCTTCAAGTTCAAGGCGCGACGAGGGAGCGGATGGACATCCGCGACCGAGGAGCAACGCAGAAATTGGAGAAAGGCGCCGCGGCACTTGAGGCAACCGAGCGCAGCGAGCTGATTTCCAGAAAACTTCATACTTTCATTTCGTGCAGGGTTTTCGCGATCAACACACTAACTGCGCCCTCCCACATATCTCAAAAGCACATCCCGCAGCGGCACCTTCGTATTCACCGCCACATAGTCCGCCCGCAGCCGCCCGCAGGCCGACTCGATCCGTTTCACGAAATTCCTCAGCCGCTCGAGGTAGGCCGCCCGCACCGCCCGCGGGTCGATGCGCAGCATTTCCTCAATCCCCTCCAGGTCGCGGAACCTCTGAAACCGCTGGAAGGGAAAGCTCAGCTCCTCCTCGGCCATCAGATGGAAAACGACCAGCTCGTGCTGGCGGAAGTCGAAGTGGTGCAGCGCCTCGACCAGGCGCTCCGGGTCGTCGAACAGGTCGCTGATCAGGATCACCAGCCCGCGCCGCGGGATCCGCTCGGCCACCTCGTGCAGCACCTCGCCGACGTCGGTGTCCTCGCCCGCCTTCACCCCGTGCAGCTCCTCGAGGATGCGCCGCACCTGGCTCGGGCGGCTCCCCGCGCGGAGGAAACCCTTCACCCGCTTGTCGAAGGTCACGAGCCCGGCGCCATCGCCCTGCTTGATGAAAAGATAGGCCAGCGCCGCCGCCAGATGCTTGGCGTAGGCCAGCTTGGAAAGCGCCACGCCGCCCGCTTCCGCCGCACGGTCGCCGGTGTAGCGCATCGAGCCCGACACATCCACCGCCAGCATCGCCCGAAGATTCGTCTCCTCGATGTACTGGCGGATCACGTTGCGGTCGCTCTTCGCCATCACCCGCCAGTCGAGATTCTTCGGGTCGTCTCCCGGCGCGTACTCGCGGTGCTCGGCGAACTCCACCGAGAAGCCCTTGTCCGGCGAGGTGTGCCGACCCGTTAGAGTCCCCTGCTTGCGCTTGCGGGCATACCACTCCAGCCGCCGCATCACCCCCATCGTCTCCGGGGGCAGCAGCCGCATGCAGTCGGGCAGTTTCAGATCGCTCATCGTATCAGTGGCTGCCGCGGCTCGCGGCAGGCCGTGGAGGCGGCGGCCCGCCGCCCCAGCCCCATCCTCACACCGCGATCTCCTCCTTCGGCGCCAGCGTTTCCAACAAACGCTCCACCACCTGATCGCTGGTCACGCCCGCCGCCTCGGCGTTGAAGGTCGTCAGCACCCGGTGTCGCAGCACCGGCTTGGCCACCGCCGCCACATCGCCGGTGGTCGCGTGGAAGCGCCCCCGCAGCACCGCGTGCGCCTTGGCCGCCGAGATCAGGCTGATCCCCGCACGCGGCCCCGCGCCCCAGCCGACCATCTCCTTCACGAAGTCCGGCGCCGCGGCGTCCTTCGGTCGCGTCGCCCGCGCCAGCTTGGCCGCGAAGTCGATCACGTGGTCCCCCACCGGCACCCGCTTCACGATCTCCTGCAGGCGCACGATCTCCTCCGCGTTCATCATCGCCGAGACCTCGCCCCCGCCCGGACTCGTCACCCGTCGGATGATTTCCCGCTCCTCCTCCTCGCTCGGATAGTCGACCACAATATTGAAAAGAAAGCGGTCGAGCTGCGCCTCGGGCAGCGGATAGGTGCCCTCCTGCTCGATCGGGTTCTGCGTCGCGAGGACAAAGAAGGGCTTCGGCAGGTCCAGCGTGTGCTCGCCCACCGTCACGTGCCTTTCCTGCATCGCCTCCAGCAAGGCCGCCTGCGTCTTCGGCGGCGTCCGGTTGATCTCATCGGCGAGGATCAGGTTGGCGAAGATCGGCCCGTGAACAAAGCGGAAGCCGCGATGTCCCGTCTCCGGATCCACCTCCAGCACGTCGGTGCCGGTGATGTCCGCCGGCATCAGATCGGGCGTGAACTGCACCCGCTTGAAGCTCAGCTCAAGCGCCTTCGACAGAGTGGAAACCAGCAAGGTCTTCGCCAGCCCCGGCACCCCCACCAGCAGCGCGTGACCTTTGCAGAAAATTGCCATGAGCGCCTGCTCGACCACCGCCTCCTGCCCGACGATCACCTGCCCCACCTGCTCCTTCATCTCCCCATACACCCGGTGCAACTTCTCCACCGCGGCCTTGTCGTCATTGCTCATATCCCGGGCCATACGCCGTCCCCCGGCGCCTCCTTGCAAATCCAGCGGAGAGAGGGAATTTGAAATCCCCTTCAGCCGCCCCCGGCCGGCCCCAACCGGATCGATGCGATGAGATCGCTCCCCTTCCGGAAAGGGCAACCCCTCCGATCAACCGCAGCGCCCCAAGACGCCCCGCCCCCCGTGAGGAGATTCAAAATCCCCGCGCCCTAACCCTTCACGTCGTAGCAGAACAAATGGTCCTGGTCGCGCAGGTAGAGGCGCCCGCCGATCACCACCGGGTGCGTCCACACCATTCCCCGATTGTCATCGCGGAGCTTGGTCCTCTTCGGCAACTGGAAGCGACCCTTCTCCCGGAATTCCTCGGGCGTGGCCTCGGCGAGAAACACCGAGCCATCGTGCTCATCGAGGCCGTAAAGCATGCCGTCGGCGTAGTGCACCGCCCCCTTCTGCAGGCCGTCGCCCTTCTCCGACCAGACCCGCTCGCCGGTCTCCCAGCTCTGACAGAGGAAGCCGGGACCGTCGGAAAAGCCGTACAGGTGACCACCCACCAGCACCACGCCACCATGATGGTTCTTCATGACCTTGTTCTCCCACACGTCCTCGGCCGAGTCCGCGCCGATCTTCACCTTCTTGCTGCCCGCTCCATAGCCGGCGGTGATGTAGACGTGCCCGTCGTGAAATATCGGGGTCGGGATCACCGCCGTCCGTCCCTGCCTCCAATCCGAGGTCCACAGCAGGTCTCCGGTCTCGGCATCGACCCCCGCGAGCTTCTTCATGAACAGCTGCACGTACTGACGCTTCCCGCCGGCCTCGGCCACGATCACCGAGGAATACTGCGCCTCCTCGGTCAACTCCTTGCTGCGCCAGATCTCCTCGCCGCTCGCCTTGTCGAGCGCGACGACCGCGCCCTCATTGCCACCCGGCGTCACGATCAACTTGTCACCATCGACCAGGGGCGACTCGGCGTATCCCCAACCGGGCACCTTGCCACCGAAATCATCGACCAGGCTCTTGCGCCACAGCACCTTGCCGCCGTCGATATCGACGCACACGAGGTCACCGTTGGCATTGATCGCGTAGAGGCGGCCGTCATCCACGGTCGGCTGTCCTCGCGGACCGTCGCCCCAGCCGGCATTGTAGCCCCGGCCCTCGTCGTCGCCGATCGGGGCGCTCCACAGCTCCTTGCCGGTTTCTTCATCCAGACAGATCACCTCGGCCTCCTCGTCCCGGGTGCCGGTGAAGTAGATCTTCCCGCCCGTGATCGAGGGCGAGCTGTAGCCGGCGCCGGCCTTGTCGAAGGTCCACAACAACTTCGGACCGCCCTCCGGCCACTCCTTGAGCAGCCCGGTGTCAGGCGAGCGGTTGTCACGGTTCGGTCCCTGCCACGCCGGCCAATCGGAGGCGGCTGCCCGGGCTGCCACAAATTCACGATCGGCCTCGGCAAGTCGGACGAGATCGATGGTGACCTCGCGGCCGTCGCTGCGCTTCAAGGTCACCGCATTTCCCGACACCCGCAACAGCTCGGCGTCGATGGTCCGACCGGACTCCGCCTCGGTCCAGGTCCGGGCGCTGGCGAGGGAAAGCATCAGGGCAAAGCCCACTGCGAGGGTAGGAAGGAATTTCATGACAGGGCGCATACGGAACATCCTCGCCGCCGATTTCATCCTGTCGAGCCGATCCGGTCAGCGCTGGCTCATCCAGCTGTAGAGCATCACCCACAGCGACAGCGCGAGGGCGAAGAGCGGGATCTGCACCGGCTCGGGCAGCGCGTAGAGCACCGTGACCACCGGGATCCACACGCCCCACGTGGCGAACAGCGCCGGCACCACGCGCTCGCGGTAGTAGTCGGCGGTGAAAAAGCGCCGCCGCCAGCGGTAGCCAGCGTTCTTCCAGGCGTAGAGCCACACCGTCACCGGCGCGGCGAAGAGCGGGTTGTACACGAACTGATCGACCAGCACCTGCGGGATCACCACCGCCGGCGTCGGCTCGTCGCCGAAGAGCAGCGCCTGCCCGCGGTAGAGCCCATCGACCACCAGCGCCATCCCGCACCAGAAAGGAATCGCGAACACCAGCTCGCGCAGGTTTCCCGGACCGAATCGCCCCCGCTGCAGCACCAGCCAGCGCATCAGCTCCGGCACCACGGCGCCCGCCACGATCCCCGCCAGCGCGCTGTAGGCGTAGCCCCAGCGCGCCTTCACCCCGGCGAGCCTTTCGAGCAGCTCGCGCAGGGGCGGATGAAAAAGGTAGCCGAGCAGGATGGCCACCATCGCACCCTGAAGGATCAGGCCGGGCACCACGTTGGCCCGCGCCGCGCGAAGGCCCGCCTTCCACGGCGCCTCCCGCCGGATCTCGGTCGCCGGGGTGTCCATGGGCGATCCATCAAGCTTCGAGCGCCTCGCCGATGAAGCGCAGCACCTCGTCACGCCCCCGCCGGTCCTCCGCCGAACTCACGAACACCCGGGGTTCGCCATCCACCCGTTCCTTGAGCGCTGCAAGAAAGGCCGCCACATTGGACTTCAGCTTCCCCGCCTTGACCTTGTCCGCCTTCGTCACGGTCAGCACGAAGGGAATACCGTGGACCGCGAGCCAGTCGCAAAAGTCGAGGTCGATCTTCTGCGGCGTGTGGCGTCCATCGATCAGCACGAACACGCACCGCAGGCTTTCCCGCTGCGCCAGATAGTCCGACACCGCCCGCTGAAACCCCTCACGAACCTTCTGCGGCGTCTTCGAATACCCGTAGCCGGGAAGGTCGACCAGCGACCAACGCTCATTGATGGTGAAGAAATTGATCAGCTGGGTCGCGCCGGGCGTGGATGACACCTTCGCCAGCCCCTTGCGTCCGACGAGCATGTTGAGCAGCGAGGATTTCCCAACGTTCGACCTCCCGATGAAGGCGAACTCGGGAGCGGCCTCCGGCGGACACGAGTCGAGATCCGGGGAACTGGTGACGAACTCGGCGGTCTTGATCTTCACCGGACGAACCTGCGCATCCTGGCAGCACTCGTCCAGCGCCTAGCCCTGGGACAGCTGCATGCGCCGGACTACCAGTCACGCGCCGGCCGGTCGATCGGGGAGGCGACTGTCGAAGCCCGTCCGGGCACCAGCGACTTGAGCGACAGCGCTCGCTTTTCGATGCCGAACCAGCTCGCCAGTCCGGCCGCGATCGCCAGCACGAAGACCAGCACCACCCACCCCGGCGAACCCATGCCGCCGAGTTCGATGAGCAGATTGATCAAAAGGAAGTGGTAGATGTAGACCCCGTAGGAAATGTCGGCACCATTCAGGAGACGCGAAGACAGCCCGCGGTGACTGTACGCGGCCGAGACCGTCAACAGCGCCAAGAGCATCCGCTCCGGGAGGTAGCCGGCATAGAACAACCAAGCCATCGGACCTTCCCGACCGACGCCGTACGTCCGCAGCGCCGCGAACACCGCATACGCCGTCAGATGGATCCACACCTTGCCCTCAAGCCAGCCCTTCACCCGGTCGAAGTGGCGGTGCAGCCAGATCCCGAGGACGAACATCCACCAATGGGGCACCGCGCTGACAAACAGGAGCTTCGGCACGAGCCCCGCATCGGTGAAACCTCCGGGACCGTTGATCCGATGGTCGACGAAGCAGAAGGCGGCGAAGGACAGGAGGAAGCTCAGAGGGAGAACCACCCGCCTCCACACGCGCCCGCCTCCGCGGGGAAAGGCGAGGAGATAGACGAGCGGGACCATCGCATAGAACTGCAGCTCGACGGAGATCGTCCATAGCGCGCCATTCACCGTCCCCACCCCGAACTCGCGGAAGAACTCCGGATTGTAGAACTGGCCGAAGGTCAGTTGACCGCCCAGCCAGGCCCAGAATCCGACCGAACCGACGACCTCCGGGCGCAGAAATCCAAAGATCCCGAGGATGAGAACGCTGACGCCCACGCACACCAGCAAGGCCGGGTAGATGCGCAACCCGCGCCTCCAGAAATACGCCAGAGGCCGGTCGCGGGAGCGCTCCCACGATCCCGCGATCAGAAATCCGCTGATCACGAAGAACACCGCCACCCCGGGGAAGAGGATGACCCCATCGAGCAGCGCGAGCAGCCAGCCGGGCCCGGTTTCGAGAAGCTGCGTGTGCCCCACCGCATGAACGAACACCACCTGGAACGACGCCAGCAGGCGGATCAGGTCGAAGTTGTTGAGGCGCGCGTTCATGGTGCTCATTGGCGCTCGATCCTCAGGAACAGTTTCTCCCGGCCGTCCGGCAACGGCACGACGACGGTGGTCTCGGAGACACCGGGAGCCCCGGCAATGCCGGACACCAGCACCTCATCGAAAGTCTCGAGATCGTCCGAGCCGCTGACCAGGTAGCTCTCGGCGTCGCTCGAAACAAACCGGAGCTCGACCTCCGGCCCGGAGCCCGCCTCGAAATCGAACGCGGCCTCGAGGATGCGAAAACCCACGGGTGCCGGAGCAATCACCGAATCGGCAAGCTGCAGGAACGCCGGCGCATAGTCCCGGAGATCACTGTCCTGAAAGCTGACACGGGCGGAGGGATCGACGGCGGTGCCGACCACCGCGAAGGTCAGCATCCCGTCCCGACCCCGCCCGAAGTTCACGAAGTCGCGCAGCGCGGTCGTGCTCATGCTCACCACTTCGCCGGTCTGCAGCCCGAGAGGCACCTGAATCGATCCCAGCAAGGTCCCGGTGACCCCGTTGCCGGAGGGGTCGTTCCCGGGAGCATCCGTCCAGTCGATCGTGTCTTCGGTCCAGTCGTCCTCGCCGTCAGCGATCCCATACACCTCGAAGGTGGAAGCGACCGGATTGTCGTCGCAGCAGTTCGAGAACGTCGGATTCGATCCCGGCGCACCCCAGAAGATCAGGTTGAATCGAGCCTCATCCCACTGCTTCGGGAGTCCCGAGAGATCCAGCTTGAGGTAGAACTTCGCCCGCTGTCCCGGTGCCGAACTCGCCACCACATACGGCTGATCCGCCACATCCGTGCCTTCGCCCAGCCGGGTGCCTCCGTTCCCGAGCACGCACGCGTCCGCCCCGGCCAGCCCGTCGCCATCGGGATCGTCCAGCGGTGTCACGATCGCCACCGCGGCCTTCCCCTTCACCCGCTGATAGCCCTGCCAGAAGCGGACCGCCATCTTCCGGTGCCCGGCGTTGTAGGGATGGACGCCATCGCCAAGGCCAGTGAAGAAGTCCTGCGTGTTGTTCGCGGCGGGGAAGCTGATGCCGGTGTTTTCAGGATCCAGCGGCGTGTAGTTGTCGATGAGGAAAAACCGCCCGGGGTGCGAAGCCGCGTAAGCGGCATGAACCGTCGCCACCACCTCCTCGTTGAACGGCTCGATTCTCGCGCCATTGGCGGCGGCGTTGCCGATGTTGGAGCCATCGGCGACCGGCGGGATCTTCGCCATCACCACCGCCGCGGTCCCGCTCTTCGACAGAATGGCGTCGAGAAGCGCCTCGTAGGCGGACCTCCAACCGGCGACCTCGCCCGGCGTGGCCGGCGTGGCGCTCTGATACCCGACGTTGTTGGTGCCGATCTGGAGAAGGATCACATCGCTCGCCGCGACCGGGATCGTGTCGTCGTCGACCAGGGCCTCAATGCCCTCGATCGTGTCGCCCGGGTACCCGCTGTGCGAGATGAACTTCAGCGGCTTCTCGTTCAGATGCCACTTCCCGGCGTCAGCCACGAGCGTCCCGCCCGCATCGTCGAGATTCGAGCCGATGATCGAATAGTTGCCGAGACCGTCGGAGGCCTCGAGAAAACGTTCGAGGAAGTAGCGGTAGCCGCCCCGGCCGTAGGTCCCGCTGTTCGGCCCGCCCAGCGCCCCCGCCGTGATCGAGTCGCCGATCGGCAGGATCTTCGTCGGCGGCTCCCCGAAGGCACCCGCGACCAGCAGTGCCATGGCGGCAGCACGAAGGGCGCCGCCCGATTTCGGGTGGGTGAGCATGTCCAGGGGGCTGAGGGCGTCTCCCGGCTATGCCATCGGACCCGCCGCGTCGCAAGCTCCGCGATGGCGTAGCCCGGCCCGGATGCTGCGGGCCAGTCGCTCCCACTCCGGCTTTCCGCGACACTCAGCGGCGGTCCACGGCAGGGTGAAGGTCCAGTTGTGCGGGCCCACGGTTCCCGGGCTGTTAATCCGGTCCGTCATCCCGAACAAGTCGGTGATCATGATCGCCGCATAGCGCGAACGACACGCCATGAGCGCATCGATGAGCCGCCACAGCTTCTCTTCGTCGAAGTCGCCCGTATCCTCGATTCCCGCGAAATCGGCGAGGCGCCGGAGGCCTTCCCGGGTCTCCTGGCGATCCTCCTCGTCCTCGTTGTCCGGCGAGGCCCGACGGACGAAGTCCGCCCACATCGCCGGGATCGAGTCGTGATCGTGCGTGGCGTAGGTGGCGAAGGTCGTCTCCGGGATCTCGCCCCCGGGCACCACCACCCCCTCCTCATCGAAGTCCCAATGCGGGATCCTGAACCCGCAGATCCCCAGCGAGTAGAGATGGGGTCGCACGTAGTCCGGCACACAGCCGAGGTCCTCCCCGATCACCTCGCCGTCGCCCGCGGCCTCCTGGACCATCTTCAGCCGGACTTCACCCTCGGCGCGATTCGCGGCGCAGTTCGTCTCGGTGTCGTCGGGCCGCGGCACCCATCCCGGCAAGGGCCCGCCGGTCTTCTCCGCCGCCTCCTCCTTCGTAAGGTCGAGATAGTCGCCGTTCTCGTCCGGCTGCCACGGGAAGCCGTAGATCCGGTAGAAGCCCAGCACGTGGTCGATCCGGAAGACGTGGAAGATATCGACCAGCTTGCCCACCCGCTGTCGCCACCACGGAAACCCCTCCCGCTCCATCTTCTCCCACCGGTAGAGCGGGATGCCCCAGTTCTGCCCCCATTTCCGGATGAAGGCGTCGTGCTTGAACACGGTCTCCGGCGGCGCGCCGCCACACCAATCCAGATCGAAGTCGTCGCGACCGAAGAACACGTCGGCCGAGTTGCGGCTCACGCCGATGGGAATGTCCCCCATCAGCTTCACCCCGCGCGCGTCGGCGTGCCGCCGGACTTCCCGCCACTGGCGGAAACACAGCCACTGGACCCATTCGAAATAGCGGCACAACTCCCCTTTTCCGGCGAGCACCTCCCCGGCGCCTTCGACCAACTGCCACGCCTCGGGCCATTGATCCCACTTCTCGGTGCCCGCGAGTTCGACCAGCGCGCGGAAGGCGGCGAACTCCGGAAGCCAGCCCGACTCCGCCTCGCGAAAGGCTTCGAATTCACGATGAAATTCCTCCGAGGCGTCTTCCCAGCCCTTCCACGCGCCCTCAAGCAGGCGATTCTTCCGTCGCCGGACCTCCCCGTAGTCGACCGGCGCCCGGTCATCCACGACCATTCCAGCGAGAGCGGTTTCGTCGACTCCGGGAACGTCCTCCATCGCCAGGTAGATCGGATCGAGTGCCACCGACGAAATCGCGTTGTACGGGCTGTCGTCCGACCCGGTCTCGTTGATCGGTAGAAGCTGGATCAGCCCGACCTCGTGCCCGGCCACCAACTCGATCCACTCGATCATCGACCGGGTGTCGCCGATGCCGAGCCCGCCCTCGCGGACCAGCGAGAACGCGGGAAGCAGGATGGCCGCCTGTCGGGTTCCCATGACGGTTCAGGATTTCGGGGCGATCCGAATGCAGTCCATCTCGACCTCGACGCCGAGGTCCGGCCGTTGTTCGGCGACCCAGGCCTCGATGTCGCTCACCGCCGGGTAATCCTCTCCGCCGACGTTCCGGAAACAGCGGGCGTCGTCGATGAGGACCACGAACGGCTCCTTCATCCCGGCGAAGATCGCCTTCAGCTCCGGCCACACCGGGGCGGCGAGCTCGCCCTTGGCGGTGTCGCCCCCGGAATAGTGCCCGTCGAGCCAGAACAGCGTCGGCGCGTCGAGCTTCGCGACCACCTCCGGCATCCGCTGGCCGCTGTCGCCGTGAAGCAACTCGACCTTCGACACGCCCGAGAACCGGCGCTTCGCCTCCTCGTAGAACTTGTCCGCCAGCTCGATGGAGTAGATCCGCTCGAAGTGGGGGCGCATCGACTCCACCGTGTCTCCCTTGAAGGTCCCGGTCTCGACGAAAAGCTTGAGATCGAACCGCCTCGCGTAGTCGAGGTGCATCTCGCGCTTGGCCAACGGCGGTGGCGGCACCGGCCGACCATCCGCGATCCACTTCTTGTACTTGCGGCGCTCCTTGAGCTGTTTGAAGAACGACATCTTGCTCGGCACAGGCTAGGAACCGCCGACGCCGCGTCCAAGCGCATTCTCCGCCCCGGCGAACAGCATTCGCACTTGCCCTCGCCCCCGCTTCCACACCCAACTCCGGCGTGCTCTTCGGCCGGGAAAAGCCCACCTATCTGACCTGCCGCGGCCGCGACGACGGCGGCGGCGCCCAGATTTCGGCCTGCATTTCCACCATGATCGCCGCCCGACTCCGGGGCGTCGACTACGCCCACAGCCCGCTCGAGCAGGTGGCGCATGCCCCGGAGGGCGTCGACGAAGTTCAGTGGGGGCAGCGTTGGGAAGCGTTCTTTTCGCTCGGCGACGGCGAGCTTTCGGCCGGGGAACTGACCGACCTTCCCCTCCACCCGCTCGCCAAGCCGCACCGGCGGCGGCCGAAACGGGGATGCCTCAACGTCGTCGCCCACTGCCACAAGCTGACCGACGCCCACCCGGACGCGTGGGCCGAGATCGTGCCCGAGCTGCGGCGAAAATATCAACTGAGCCCGAAGCCCGTGCCTCCCGGCTTCGAAGCGGGCCTCACCCACATCGCCGTCCACCTGCGCCGCGGCGACGTCACCTCCGACGGCCAGTTCGCCGAGCGCTTCAGCCCCGCTTCCCGCATCGTCCCGGAGCTGAGGCGGCGGATCGGATCGATCGGGCCGGACCGGTGCCGCGTCCACCTCTATTCGCAGGGCGCTCCCGAGGACTTCCCGGAGCTCGATGAGTTCCCGCTGCGACTCCACCTCGACGAAGACCCCTTCGTTTCCTTCCACGGCATGGTGGAGGCCGACGTGCTGTTCACCGCGATCAGCACCTTCAGCTATCTTGCCGGCGTGCTCGGACGCGGCGAGGTGGTCTACCAACCCTTCTGGCACCCGCCCCTTTCCGGCTGGAAGGTCCTGCCCGGCGATCAGACCGGCGCCTCGTAACCGAAGTAGTCCACCTCGTCGGCAAAACGCTCGCCGACCCAGTCGCTCAAACTACGATCGTAGTAATCGGCCGCCCCGCCTCGCTCGGATCGATTGCGCACCGGAAGCTCGACCCGGGGAATCCCGATCCGGTCGCAGACCTCGCCGAAGTCCGCGTTCAGGTTCTCGAAGCGCACGATGAAGTCCACATTGTCGAAGGGCGACGCGCCGTCCTGGTCGCCCAGCGTGAAGTAGTCCCGAAGCGGCTTCACCTGCTTCTCGACGAACTTGCGGAACTTTCGCGGGCTCCACGTCGCCTCCCGTCGGTGCGGCGAGAAGTAGAAGGAAATCAACCGATCCCACGGATTGCGCACGACCGCGAACTTGAACAATCCGGAAAAGGTATCCGGCCCCAACTCCCGGGCGTAATCCGCGAGAACCGAGTGCTTCTCGAGGTCCCGGTCCCCGGAGCGGACCTCGAATCGCTCGACCCCGTCCTGACCTCCGGCCGCCACGATCTCATCCTCGGAGTACTCGCGCAGGATGTTCTGGATCGAGTTGCCCGCGGTTTTCGGGATGTGGACAAAAAGAAAGTTTTGTCGCGTCGAGATCATGAGACCGACTCTCATCGTCCGCCCGCCCAGGGTCAAGCCACCCCCTCACCGAAACTGGACGTCGTAGCCATGCTCGCGGGAGAAACGGCGGGCGAACCGGGGCAGCCAGGTCGGACGCAGGATGCGGCGCCGGCGCCTCCTGCCCGCCGTCATCGCGTCGAGCACCCCGTCGAGGACCCCACCGCGCCACCATGGGGCCGATGCCAGACCAGGAGGAAACTCGTAGCCCAGTTCCCCGAGCCACGCCGCCCGTTCGGCCGTCCAGTAGCGGCGACACCAGCGGCGCCGATACCAGTTGTCCACGGCTCCCTTCCACTTCTCGGAACTGTCCGCCGACACCTTGCGGTAGTCCTTCACCCCGGTCGAGTCCCCCAGCGTGCCTCCGGCCGACTCCGGCAACTCGGCGGTGGCCGACTCCGCCAGCTCCGGCCAACCCAGATAGGCCCCGAGTCGCCCGAGCTCCGCCTCCGGGTCGGCGACGAGATCCTCATAGCGGACCTCGCAGACTTCGTCCCGGTGGTCCGCGGCGAACCGGCGGAGGCGTTCGAGACCCTCGTGGAGGTCGATGCCGAACTCCTCCGGACACCAGCGGCCCCGGCGGTAGGTCGAGGACATCGAGGCCGCGACGGCCAGCGGATGACGCCACAGCACGATGAACTTTGCCTCCGGAAACGCCTTCCGGATCTCCTCCGCGATCAGCGTGTAGCGGGGCGTCTTGTCGAGGAACCATTCCTTGTCGCCGGCCAAGCCGTCGTAGATTCCCTGCATCAGCGACGCCACCCCGCCGCGGTAGCTCGCATCGAAACCGGGCCAGACCTTGCGGAGGTCGGCTTCGGCCGTTTCGACCAGCGACTCCCAGTACGTCGCCCGGCGCTGGATCACCTCATCCCCACCGAGGAACCGGAGGAGAAGACTCGGCTCGCCCAGCGTCGCACAACGCCCGCCAGCCAGCAGCAACCGTTGCAGCAATGTCGATCCCGCCCGGGGAAGCGAGAGGAGAAAAATCGGTCGCGCCATGGTCCGTCACCATCACGGAGAGCTGACCCCGACAGGTCAAGCACCGGCACACGATTCCTCTTGCCCTGCCCTTGTCTCCGGCGGTGGTATCGGCGCACGCCGAACGAGGCCTCAAGGGTATGAAGCTGATTGTCACGGGAGGGAGCGGATTCATCGGCAGCGCGATGGTCCGGCAGGCCCTTGCCGACGGTCACGAGGTCCTCAACCTCGACAAGCTGACCTACGCGGCGAACCCCGCCTCTCTGGCCGACTTCGAGGACAATCCCCGCTACCATTTCGTGCAGGCGGATGTTGCCGATGCCACGGCCGTGGACCGGACATTCGAGAGATTCCGGCCCGACGCCCTCGTCCACCTTGCCGCCGAGTCGCACGTCGACCGTTCCATCGACCACTCCCGCGACTTCATCGAGACCAATGTCGTCGGCACGCACGTCCTGCTGGAGGCCGCCCGCCGCCACGTCGACGGTCTGCCGTCCGGCCCCCGTGGGCGGTTCCGTTTCGTCCACGTCTCGACCGACGAGGTCTTCGGAGACCTGGGCGAATCCGGCGGTGCCTTCACCGAGGAAACCCCCTACTCGCCCCGCTCCCCCTACTCGGCAAGCAAGGCGGCATCGGATCACCTGGTCCGGGCGTGGGGGCACACCTACGGACTTCCGGTGCTGATCACCAACTGCTCCAACAACTACGGCCCGCGCCAGTTTCCCGAGAAGCTGATCCCCCACATGATCCTCAACGCCCTCGCCGGCCGACCGCTGCCGGTCTATGGCGACGGCTCCCAGGTCCGCGACTGGTTGTTCGTCGAGGATCACGCCCGGGCCCTGCTCGCGGTCCTCGACCACGGAAAGGCGGGCGAGACCTATGCGATCGGTGGCCGCTGCGAACAACGGAACATCGACCTTGTCCACCGCATCTGCGACCTGCTCGACGAGATGAGGCCCGAGCGGCGCCCCGAGGCCCACGGGTCGTTCCGGGGCCTCATCGAGTTCGTCGAGGATCGTCCCGGCCACGACCGCCGCTACGCCATCGACTGTTCACGGATCGAAACGGAACTCGGATGGCAGCCGACCACCCGCTTCGACGAGGGCCTGCGTCGCACGGTCCGCTGGTACCTCGACCACGAGTCCTGGTGGCGCCCCATCCTCGAAGGATCCTACCAGCTCGAACGCATCGGAACCTCCGACCGGTCATGAAAGGCATCATTCTCGCAGGCGGTTCCGGCACCCGGCTCCAGCCGGTGACCCAGGTCATTTCGAAGCAGCTTCTGCCCGTCTACGACAAGCCGATGATCCACTATCCGGTGTCGGTGCTGTTGCTTGCCGGCATCCGCGAGATCCTGATCATCTCCACCCCCCGCGACCTTCCTCTCTTCCGAGAGCTGCTGGGCGACGGATCCCGGCTCGGCTGCCGCTTCGAATACGCCGCACAAGCCGAACCCAAGGGCCTTGCGGAGGCCTTTACGATCGGTGCCGACTTCATCGCCGACGATTCCGTCGCGCTCATCCTCGGGGACAACATCTTCTACGGCTCCGGCTTCGGACAGCTCGTCCGGCAGCACACCGCCCCGGACGGCGCGGTGATCTTCGCCGCTCCGGTCCACGATCCGGAGCGATACGGAGTCGTCGAATTCGACCAGGATCGCAAGGTGCTCTCGATCGAGGAGAAGCCCGCTTCGCCGAAGTCCAACTTCGCCGTCCCGGGCCTCTATTTCTACGACAATGAGGTGATCGACATCGCCCGCTCGGTCGAGCCCTCGCTCCGCGGCGAACTGGAGATCACGTCGATCAATCAATGCTATCTCGAGCGGGGCAGGTTGAAGGTCGGCGTCTTCAACCGGGGCATCGCCTGGCTGGACACCGGCACCTTCGCCTCGCTCAACGAGGCCTCCACCTTCGTTCGCGTGATCGAGGAGCGGCAGGGAACCAAGATCGGCTGCATTGAGGAGGTTGCCTATTACTCGGGCTTCATCGACTCCGCCCAACTGCACCGTCTCGCCGACTCCTTCCCGAACAGCAGCTATGGCGACTACCTCCGGGGCATCGCCGCCAACACCCGATGACCCCATGTTCTCCAGGCAACTCCTGCAAAGACTCTGCCGGGCCCAGGCCGAATTCCACCGCGACAATCACGACGTCCTCCGCTTCGGCCGCCAGCCCCTGAGCCGGCGCGTGAAGGAAACGCTGCGCGCGAAGCTCGGCGTGGTGGGTCCGGAGCGGCTGGCGAAACGGATGAAGACCCTCGAGCCGCACCTCGACGGCCTCGAGCACACCTGGGAGCTGCTCGCGGATGACGACTCACGGCGGCTTCTCGTCGAACTGATCGCCTACCGGTTGCTCGGGTTCCGCCACGTGAAGCTCGCGACCAACACACCGGCGTATCAGAACGAGCTCGAGAGGCACGTCGCGATCGACCGCGCGATCGAGGACCGCATCGACACCGGGTTTCGCGATTTCACGCTGGCCCGCCGTCGTCTCGACGACATGGATCTCGATCTCGAGCTCTACATCCGTCCACCGGCCCTGATGGCCCAGGTCTTCCTCGGCCAGTATCACTACGAGCGGGGCGACACCTTGATTACCGTCGAACCCGGCGACGTGGTCATCGATGCCGGCGCCTGCTGGGGCGAGACGGCGCTGTTTTTCGCGGATCGAGCCGGAGCGGGTGGGCGCGTCTTCAGCTTCGAGTTCGTCCCGAGCAACCTGGAGATCTTCCGGCGGAACCTCGAGCTCAATCCCAAGGTGGCGGAGAGAATCCGGGTGGTCGAGCGCCCCCTCTGGTCCACCAGCGAAGGACAACTGCACTTCAAGGACAAGGGTCCGGGCTCCAGCGTCAGCTCCGAGCCCTTCAAGGGGGAGGACGGGGTCGTGGAACTCAAGACCATCGACGAACTCGTCGAGGAAGAGTCCCTGGAGCGGCTCTCTTTCATCAAGATGGACATCGAAGGCGCCGAGCTCGACGCCCTGAAGGGCGCCGAGGCCGCGATCCGCCGTTTCCGACCGAAGCTGGCCATCTCCCTCTACCACTCGCTGGCCGACTTCCACACCATCCCCGCGTGGATCGAGAGGCTCGACCTCGGCTACCGGTTCCATCTGAAACACGCCACCATCCACGCGGAGGAAACGGTCCTCTTCGCCACGGCCCGATGACCCCACCCGCTTCCCAGAGCCAGCCCGACCGGATCGAGGTGACCCGTCCGCACCTTCCGTCGTTCGACAAGTTCGTCGAGCTGGCCCGGGGCATCTGGGACTGCGACATCCTCACCAACCAGGGCCCCCTGCTGCGCCGCTACGAGGACGAACTCGCGACTCACCTCGGCTGCGAGGCGGACCTCGTCTGCGTCGCGAACGGCGGGCTCGCGCTGCAGATCCTCCTCCGGGCGCTCGACATCCGCGGCGAACTCATCACCACGCCCTTCTCCTACGTCGCCACCACTGCCTGCCCGGTCTGGGAAGGTTGTCGGCCCCGCTTCGCCGACATCGACCCGGACAACCTCTGCCTCGACCCCGCCGCCGTCGAGGCAGGCATCACGTCGCGCACCGAGGCGATCCTGGCGACCCATGTCTTCGGGAATCCCGGCCACATCGAGGAGCTGGCGGCGCTCGGGAGGAAACACGGCATCGCGGTGATCTTCGACGCCGCCCACGCCTTCGGCGTGAGGCACCGGGACCGCAGCATCCTCGACTACGGGGACGGCTCGATCGTGAGCCTGCACGCGACCAAGATGGTCCATTCCGGGGAGGGCGGCCTGATCGCCACCCGCGACGCCGACGTCGCCGAGCGGAGCGAGTGGATGCGCCGCTTCGGCCATGAGAACCCCCATGCCTTCCGCGGCGTCGGCATCAACGCCAAGATGTCCGAGCTGCATGCCGCGCTCGGTCTCTGCGTGCTGGAGGAGGCCGATGAGGTCCTCACCCGCCGCAAGCGTTCGGTCGATCGCTATCTCAAGGGTCTCGAACGGATTTCGGGCATTCGCTTCGCGACCGCACTGGACGCCGACACCGAGTGGAACGCGGCCTACATGCCGGTGATCTTCGACGATGAGGCGGGACTTCTCCGGACGATCCGGCGTCTCGACGACCGGGGCTTCGGCACCCGGCGCTACTTTCACCCGTCGTTGGACCTGCTGGATCTCGCACCCGACGCTCCCACCACCTGCCCGTGCAGCCGGGAGATCTCGCAGCGCATCCTCTGCCTTCCGCTTTCCTCATCGATCGCCGACGAGCAGATCGACGCGGTTCTCGAAACCCTCGAAGTCGTTGCCGACGAATGACGACCCTCCCGTCCCTGTTCGTGCTCGGAAGTCCCCGCAGCGGCACCACGGTGTTCCGCCTGATGCTCACCAGCCACCCGGAGATCTGCATTCCGCCGGAGTGCGGGTTCGCCCTCTGGTTGGCCGCTCGCCATGCCGGGGCCCCGTTTCCCGAGGCAACGGATGCCTTCCTTGACGACGTTGCGAGGTCGAAGAAGTTCGAAACCTGGGAGTTGTCGCGCGAAGCCTTGGCCGAAGAGGTCGCGCGCCATCCGCCCGGGTCCTACCCGGAAGCGACGGGCTGCGTTTATCGCGCCTATGCCCGCAAGCGCGGCCGGCCCGGGGCCATTCTCGGCGACAAGAACAACTTCTATGTCGATCACGTCGACACCCTCCGCGCCGTTTTCCCCGACGCGCGCGTCCACTGGATCACCCGCGACCCCCGCGACGTGTTCTGCTCGTGGCGCGACCTCGGCGCCCGCAAGATCGATCAGGCCTACGCCCCGCAACTCGCCACCGATCCAAACGAGTTCTGCTCCACCTGGTTGAAGGCTCACGTGGCGATGGAGACGGCCCACGACCACTTCGGCGGGCGCCTCCTGCACATCCGCTACGAAGACCTCGCCACCCGGCCCGAGAAGGTATTGACCCGCTGCTGCGATCACCTCGATCTTCGTTTCGACCCCGAGATGCTCAACTTCCACTCCCGCTCCGACGAGCCGATCGACTTCCTCGCATGGAAAGAGAAGACGACCTCGCCGATCAACGCCTCGATGGTCGGGCGCCACCACACCGACCTCCCTGCTGCCGACCGGACCCGCATCGAGCAATCGCTCGGCCCCGCGATGGAGGCACTCGGCTACCTCTAGTTCGCTCCCACCCCTCTCGTGATGTCCTCCGACCGATCATCCGATCGTCCCGCGCCGATCATGATGACCACCTACCGGCGTCTCGATCATGTCCGCCGGAGCATCGCCGCGCTGGCACGCAATTCCCTCGCGAAGGAATCGGATCTCTACCTGACCTCGGACGGCCCCCTGGAGGCGCACCGGGACGAGGTCATGCAGGTCCGTGACCACCTCGCCGGCGTCAACGGCTTTCGCTCGGTCACGGTTCTCTCCCGCGATCGCAACGATCGCCTTGAGAACTGGCGGGTCCGTCGGCGGCTTCTGGCCGAGCACGGGCGTCTCATCTATCTGGAGGAAGACTGCGTCACGGCCCCCGGCTTCCTCTCCTACATCAACGCCGGCCTCGATCGCTACGCCGCGGATCCCAGCGTTTTCTCGATTTCAGGTTACCTTCCCGAACTGCCCACCATTCCAAGGTCGCCATTTCGTCTCCTCCGCCTGAGACGCTTCAACTCCTGGGGATATGGCATTTTCGACCGCTCGGAAGCCCTGGTTCGCTGCCGACCCGACCCCGGGGAATTCAACCGCCTGATCGATGACCGGAACTTCCGAAAAGCGGTCTCAAGGGACGTTGGCCTTCCTTGGTTCGGCATGCTTCGACGGGTCAGCCTTGGCGAAATCCTCGCTTTCGACGTCATGGCCAATCTCGAGATCCTGAAGCGGCACCTCGACGTCATCCATCCCAGTCGCTCGCTGGTCTCCAACATCGGATTCGACGGCAGCGGCGAGCACTGTGGCAGCGCCAACCGCTTCGACACCGATCCCGAGCCGGGTATCGACCACCCGTGGTCCGGCCTCCCGGAAGACGCGTCACCCAAGGCCCGGCGGGCCCTCGCCCGCTTCTACACCCACGGGTTCCGCCGCTATTGGAAGTTCCACACGAAGCGGCTCCGGGGACGCCTGCACCTTCCCGACAGCGCGAGGCCTCCCGACACGGTGCTGTGATGCCTCCGGCGTCGTTCCCATCCCTCGCCGCGACGCCGGGCGGGCGATTGACAGAGACCGGGACGCTACGCGATAAGCCCGCAATGTCCGCCGCACGACGCTACGCCTTCGGCTTCCTCGGCGCCGTCGCCTGCTTCACCCTCATCGCGGCGGCGATCAACACCTGGGTCAACCCGCTCCGGGTCACCCCCGCTCCGTGGTCGGATCCCGGGTTCGAAGACTACCGGGAGATCGACAGCCAGATCCGCACCGGCAAGGCGGGCATGCTGCGCTCCACCGATCACCCGGACGCCGTCTTCGTCGGCTCGTCGCGGGTCGCGAACGGCTTCGATCCGGGCTTCGACGCCTGGGGCGAGCAGCAGGTGCTCAATCTCGGCTGCTCGGGGGGCTTCCTCTTCGAAACGATGGGCATCACCCGCCACCTGCTCGAGAACGAATCTCCGTCGGTCATCCTCTTCGGCGTCGATCCCGGCGACCTCTCGAACCCGATCGACACCCGACCGCTCGGTGACTACTACGCCTCCCCCTTTGCGGAAGGCGGAGACCGGCTCGACCGCGAGATGCGATACCTGATCGGCATCTCGACCCTCGAGATCTCCCTCGAAACGCTGAGCCGGAAGAGCAAGGGCAGGCTGGCCTCCTACACCCCCCAGGGACTCCGGGTCCGCTCCGACAAGGCGGGACAGCGCAAGCAGATCGAGTTCATTCGCAGCCGGCTGCTCGGCGAGGCCTTCCTCGAGGACGACGGCCGGAAATCGAAGGCCGTGAATGAGGAGAAGCTCGCCCAGCTCGAGGAGATGCTGCGGCTCGCCCGCGAACACGGCACCCGCGTCATCCTCTACATCCACCCCCAGCATGCCGCGATGCACGCCCGCGCCGCCGACATCGACAATCCGCCGGTCATCTTCGAACCCGAGCGCCCGGCGCTGGTCGCCCTGGTCGAACGGGTGAACGCCGCCGACCTCGACGGCCCCAAGATCGAACTCTGGGACTTCTTCGACTTCCACCCGATCAACTGCGAACCGCTGCCCCTGGACAGCGGCGACCGGATGCGCTTCTGGGGCGACCTCGGCCACTACTCGGTCGAGGTCGGCAACGCGATGCAGGCCCGGATGATGGGCTGGGACGTGCCGCTCGAAGCCGCCACGGACTACGGCGTTCGCCTCGATCCCTCCAACCTGGAGTCGCGCCTCGAACAGGTGCGGCAGCAGTACGGCGACTACCTGCGCGGACCCGGTGCCCGCGACGTCCAATGGAAGGAAGAACTCTTCAACGAAGCGAAGTGACGCGATGATCTTCAATTCGTATCCCTACCTCTTTCTGTTCCTGCCGCTGGCCCTCATCGGCTTTCACCTGCTGAGGCGCGCCCCGTTCCGCGTGTCGATCGGCTTTCTGGTGCTGATGAGCTTCGTCTACTACGGGTGGTGGCGCCCGCAGGACCTGTGGGTCATCGGCGCGTCGTGCCTGTTCAACTACTTCGTCGGCCGCCGGATTTCGGATCAGCGGGGCCGAAAGGAGGGATTCACCGTCCTCACCATCGGCGTGGTGGCCAACCTCGCCCTTCTCGGGTGGTTCAAGTATGCGGGTCTCTTCGACAAGACCTTCGCCGCCCTCACCGGCGAGGGGCTCGACCTGACGCACATCATCCTGCCCCTCGGCATCTCGTTCTTCACCTTCCAGCAGGTCGCCTACCTGATCGACGCCTGGCGTGGGGAAACCGAGGAGTATCACTTCACCGACTACCTGCTCTTCGTCACCTTCTTCCCCCAACTCATCGCCGGGCCCATCGTCCACCACAAGGAGATGCTGCCGCAGTTCCAGCGGGGAAAAGGACGGGGCCTCCGCTCACTCGATTTCTCGGTCGGCGTCACCATCATCGCCTTCGGCCTGTTCAAGAAGGTCGTCCTCGCCGACTACCTCGCCCGAACCACCGGCCCGATCTTCGACATCGCGGCCGACCCCGATGGCCGGGCCCTCACCACCGGCGAGGCCTGGGCCGGGACGCTCGCCTACACGCTGCAGATCTACTTCGATTTCTCCGGCTATTCGGACATGGCCATCGGCTCCGCCCGGCTGTTCGGCATCCGCCTGCCGCTCAACTTCCATTCGCCCTACAAGTCGGTCTCGATCGTCGATTTCTGGCGTCGCTGGCACATGACGCTCTCACGCTTTCTGCGCGACTACCTCTACATCCCGCTCGGCGGCAACCGCCTCGGGCCGGCCCGGCGCTACGGCAACCTCATGATCACCATGCTGCTGGGCGGACTGTGGCACGGCGCCGGCTGGACCTTTCTGATGTGGGGTGCCCTGCACGGTCTCTACCTCTGCATCAACCACGGCTGGCACCACCTGCGGCGGACCCTCCGGCTGCCCGCCATTCCAAAGCCGGTCGCGATCGGCCTCACCTTCCTCGCGGTGGCGCTGGCGTGGGTCCCCTTCCGTGCCGGCAACTACGAGCTCGACCCGGGCGGCACCACCGGATCCGCCCTGGGCGCCACCGGCGACCTGCTGGCCTCGATGTTCGGCCTGAACGGGTGGAGCTTCTGGCCGCCGGACACCGCCATCGCGGTCAAGGACAGCCGCGCCTTCCGCCCCATCGTGCTGGGGCTCATTCTCGTCTTCTTCTTGCCCAACACCCAGGAGGTCATGCGCCGCTACTGCCCGGCCATCGGCCTGCCGAGACCCTCCGAGGGCTACCGCAGGCGCTGGTGGCAGTGGCGCCCGACCCTGCCCTGGCTGGCCGTCACGCTCGGCCTGCTCTACGTCGTCGGACGCGAGTTCGACCAACTGAGCGAGTTCATCTACTTCCAGTTCTAGCGCCCCGAATCGGCGTTGCATCGGGCGGCACCGCCCCCTAAACCCTCCGGGACCCGCCGCCGGCACGGAAAGCCCCGATGATCTTCAATTCATACACCTTCCTGCTGCTTTTCCTGCCGCTCACCCTGCTCGGGTTCCACCTGGTCGGGCAGCGCAACCTGCGGGTCGGCTTCGCCTGGCTGGTGCTGATGAGCCTGGTCTACTACGGCTGGTGGAACCCCAACCCCGCCGAGCCCTGGTCGCCGTGGTGGCTGTGCCTCATCCTCGGGTCCTCCGTCACCAACTTCTTCCTCGGCCGGGCGATCACCTCCCACCGGGGCGTGCGCGCCGGCTTCGGCATCCTCACCGCCGGGGTCGTGGCCAACCTCGGGGTGCTCGCCTGGTTCAAGTATGCGGGCCTTTTCGCCAAGACCATGGTCGCGCTGACCGGCGGCGGGATCAATTTTCCCGACGTCATCCTGCCCCTCGGCATCTCCTTCTTCACCTTCCAGCAGATCGCCTACCTGGTCGATGCCTGGCGCGGCGAGACGAAGGAGTACCACTTCACCGACTACCTGCTCTTCGTCACCTTCTTCCCCCAGCTCATCGCCGGACCCATCGTCCACCACAAGGAGATGCTGCCGCAGTTCCAGCACGGACGCTACAACTCGCAGCGCTGGGTGAACTTCTCGGTCGGTCTCACGATCCTGATCGCCGGACTTTTCAAGAAGGTGGTGCTGGCCGACAACTTCGCGCCCATCGCCAACCGCCTCTTCGGGCTGGCCCTTTCCGGAGAGCGTGACCTGACCATCGGCGAGGCCTGGACCGCCGCCACCTCCTACGGCCTGCAGATCTACTTCGACTTCTCCGGCTACTCGGACATGGCGATCGGTGCCGCCCGCCTTTTCGGCATCCGCCTGCCGCTGAACTTCCATTCCCCCTACAAGGCCACCTCGGTGGTCGACTTCTGGCGGCGCTGGCACATCACCCTCTCACGCTTCCTCCGCGACTACCTCTACATCCCCCTCGGCGGGAATCGACGCGGACCGTCCCGGCGCTACGTCAACCTGATGCTGACCATGGCCCTCGGTGGTCTCTGGCACGGCGCCGGCTGGACCTTCGTCCTGTGGGGGGTGCTGCACGGGCTCTATCTCTGCGTCAATCACGGCTGGTTCGCCCTGCGCAAGCACCTGAAGTGGCCGTCGCTGCCCAAGCCGGTTGCGATCCTGCTGACCTTCGTCGCGGTCATGACCGCCTGGGTTCCCTTCCGTGCCGGTGGTTTCGAACTCGGTCCCGACGGGTCGACCCACAAGGCGCTGGCCGCCACCGGGCGCATCCTCGGTTCGATGTTCGGCCTCAACGGTTTCGAGGGCTGGCCGGACCGCAGCGCGATGATGGTCAAGGACAGCCACGCCTTCCGGGCCGTTGCCTGCGTGCTCCTGGTGTGGCTCCTGCCCAACACCCAGCAGTGGATGCGCCGCTACCAACCGGGACTCGGCCTTTCCAGCCTGCCCGGCGGCGGGCTCGGCCCTCGGCGCTGGTGGCAATGGCAACCCAGCGTCGCCTGGGGGATCTTTCTGATCCTGCTGATGGCGGGAACCATCTACCAATTCGACAAACTCAGCGAGTTCATCTATTTCCAATTCTGACGAGATGCCCGGACTTCGCCAGCAACCCTACCGCCGCTTCGCGCTGACTCTCGTCGGCTTCGTGGCGCTGGTCGTGGTCGTCTTCACCGGACTCAACACCTGGATCAATCCGCTGTGGGTCACCCCCGCCCCGTGGACCAACCCCGAGTTCAGCGAGTGGCGACCGGTCTACCGCTACCAACGCACCGCCAAGGCCGGCATGATCCGGGCCGAAAGCTGGGACGCCGCCTTCTTCGGATCGTCCCGCATCGACATTGCCCTGGACCCCTCGCTTCCCGAGTGGGGCGACACCCGTGCGGTCAACCTCGCCGTCAGCGCCGGAACGCTCCCGGAAACTTCGGGCATCCTCCACTACACGCTCCAGGACGACCCGCTGGAGATTGCGGTCGTCGGCATCGACCTCGGCGACCTGATGGGCGGAGGCTCGGGCATCCGCTCCACCGGCTACATGGAGTCCCCCTTCAACGAGAAGGGCGACGCCTTCGAGCGCGAGCTGCGCTACCTGGCCGGGATCTCCACCTTCGAGAGCTCGATCAAGACGCTCACGAACCGTGCCGAGAAGGAGCTGCCCGAATATACCCCCCAGGGCCACCGCCTGCGGCACCAGGAGCCCGAAAATGTCGAGCGCGTCATCTATCGCGACTCCATTCCGCACGCCCTGCGCACCATCCGGCGACGGAGGGTCGGCATCGAACCGCATCCATGGAAGGTCGACTGTTTCCAGCGCATCCTCGACGATACCAAGGAGGCGGGCACGCGACTCGTCGTCGTGATTCCCCCGAATCACTCGACCTACATCGGCGTCTACCACCACGCCAACGACATCGATCGCTACTTCATGAAGGATCGCACCCTGATGGTCGAGATGGTCGAGGCCTCCAACCAGGAGCACCCCGACGCCCCGCCGGCGATCATCTGGGACTTCAACGATTTCCACCCGCTGAACTGCGAACCCATCCCCCGCGATGGCTCCCGCATGCACTGGTGGCTCGACGGCACCCACGCCCGCAAGGCACTTGGGGACGTGATGCTTGCTCGTATCATGGGATGGCACATCGAGGACCCCGAAAGCCGCACCTACGGGATGAAGCTCACCCGCGAGACCCTCGATCAGCGACCGGAGCAGATCCGCCAAGGCTACCTCCGCTTCAAGGAAGCGCAGCCCGACGACTGGAAGTGGATGGTCGATGCCGCCGATGCCTACCAGAGCACCGGCGAGGACATTCCGGCCATCGACGACACGGACGCCCGCTGAGGATCCGGGCCTCGCGGCTCGGGACCGTGCCGCTCCGGGCTCAGGCGGCCTGATTGCGCATCAGGCCGATCATCACCCCCTGAATCACCAGTTCCCGCGCGGGAATCAGGTCGGGGTAGTCGGGGTTCTCCGCCTTGAGGTAGGCCTTGCGGTCCTTCACCACGTACCGCTTGAGCGTCGTCTCGCCGTCGATCAAAGCGGCGACGACATCCCCTTTCCGTGGCTCACGGAACTCGAGAATCACGGTATCGCCGTCGCAGATGTGCGCGTCGATCATCGAGTCCCCCCGCACCTTGAGGGCGAAGGTCCGGGCGGTCGGGCGGATCCCGAGCGTGCGAATGTCGATGGAAACGCACCCCTCGCGCTCCGGCGGAGCGTCCTGAGCCATACCCGCGGCGATCGAGCCGTAGATCGGAATGTCGACGATCTCCTCGCGGTCGAGATCCTCGGGGAAGACGACCGCCCGTGCCTTGTTCGGCAAACGCTGGATCGCCCCCTTGCGCTCGAGCGCCCGGAGATGGCTGACCGCCGCCGTCTGGCTGGCGAAGCCGAAGTGGTGCTGGATCTCACGCGTCGAAGGCATCAGGCCCAGTTCGCGCTGATAGGCTTTGAGATATTCGAGGATCTCCTGTTGTCGTCGGGTGAGTTGCTCGGACATGATTCGATGAACAGTGTTCGCCAGAACAAAACACGTCCATCTGAACAGGGCAAGCCGAAACGGTGGAGCTTCAGCGGGCCGGAAACATCGGCACCTTCTCCCATTCGAGCTCGAAGCCATGGAACTTGGCGGCGAGGTCCGCCTTGGCCTCGGGAGTGAAGGGCGCCGTCGTGAACAGGGGAAGGATCGGACGTCCGTCGGCGGTTTTCCGGTATTCCTCGCCCTGCTTCTCGACGAGCAGGATGAAGCCAAGCATGCCGCCGGGTCTCTCACCGATGCCGAGATCCATCCGGACCTCCTGGCCCCGCCGCATTCTGACCCAGTCCCCCACCACCAGTTTCTGATTGCCGAGTGGCGAGGTCCACTTTCCCGAATCACGATCGGGATCCCATCGATCGGCGATCCGTTTCTGGATGTCGGGCCAGCAGGCGACCAGCCTCACCTTGCCGTCGATCATCACGCAAAGGTAGTCGTCTCCCATGCCGACGAAGCGGTAACGGCCGTCTTCGGGCACGACGAGGTTGCCGGAGTAGTGGGCCACCCAACCGCTCGGCTGCATGTCCTTCTCGGCCCCGAAGTGGCTCGGCCCGTCCGACGCCGGACCGAAGGGAATCGCCAGGTGGGTCAGGGACAGTTCATGCGGCGCGCGGAAGAATTCCTTCAGTGTGCTCGACGAGAAGTCCCGTTTGTGGAGGCGGACCACGTTGTCGACATAGTTCGTCCGCTGATCCCCGTCGAGGTAGTCCCGGTTCGGCTGCTTCGCGGGGTCCTGCTTGAAATCATAGAGCCGGCCCTTGAGCGCCCCGGCGATCGGCTGCGAACTTCCGAATCCGCCGCCGGTACCGCCCGCGGCACCCATGCCTCCCCCAAAGCCGCCTTCGCCGAAATCGTCGCCGCTCCCGAAGTCGAGGGACACGCTCGGCACCTCGACATCGGCCACCGGGATCGCCACCGGAGCCATCGACGACGAGGTGATCACCCGCGCCATCGACGACGCCGGGGCGCTTGGCTGCTTCTGGATCGAGGTCGGGCGTTTCCTGGGTTCATCCAGCTTCTCCCGCGAGGGCAACTGATAGGTCACGATCGGTTCGTGCTTCCGGCCGATGGGCACGAGCACCCACAAGGTCAGGAGCAAGGCCAACAAGGCAACCACCAGAATCGAGATCAGAACGGAAGACCACGAACTCCGTCGGCGGATGGCGCGGAGGCGGGCTTCGGCTTCGGGCGTGACGCGGGCGTGGAGGCTCATGCCTCCTTCAACGGACCGGACCACCCCCGGATTAGGTCAATCCGGCGCGCCCCCCGGAATCCTCCACCGGATCCTTCAGTTCTCCGCCATCTGGCTCTTCCACATCGGCGAGGGAGGCAGGTCGCGCGGCCGGCAGATGACAATCCCCGCGTGCTTGGAGGAACCTTTCAGGTAGTCGGTGATCGGTCGGTCGATGATCGTCCGCCGGCCCTTGTCGCGATCGGAGGTCGCGTGGGCGAACAGGGCCCGGTTCCCCTTTCGGACGATCAGGCCCACATGCGAGGTGTAGCCGTACTTCCAGTTGGTGGTGATCGCACAGATGTCGCCGTCCTGCAGGTAGCCCTCGATCGCACGAACGCGCGACTTCGGAACGTGGTGCACCGGCAGACGCGACACCCGCTGCTCGATCTTGTCGATCTGGGGGATCAACTCCCGGTTGTTCCGCAGATAGCGGTAGCTCTTCCACTGCTCCGGCATCTCCTTGATCTCCCGCCGGAGACGGACCGCTCCCGGCAGCCGGCTGGTGACATTGGTCGCCAGACCCCGCTTCTGGTTGTCGTAAAACACCTCCTCGAGGTGGTGCATCCGGCTCAGGTAGTTGCCGTTGCAACGGCCGGCCCGGTAGCGCTCGAGTTCGATCATGTGGAGCAGGTCCTCGGGCCGATACGGCCCCGGCTTGTACTTGAGCATGCGGGCGAAGCCGAGGGCATTCTCGTAGTAGGTCCAGCAATCCATGCCCCGCAGATTCACCACCGGGCTCTCGATGTGGTCGTCGACCTCAAGGGTGTAGTTGACGTACGGCACTCCGGTCATCGCCCGCGCCACCTTCACCGTCCGCTGACCCAGCGGCAGGCGCCGCCAGTTCTCCCGTTCGGCCCGGGCGACCAGCGCCTGGAATTTCGACTCGCCCCGGAACACCGTCGACATGGGCAGCCTCGGCTTGCTGGGAGGCGTGACCGAGTGCAACGAGCCCGAAACCGGGCGGGACTCGATGGAGCCACCGCCGCCCCCTCCGCAGGAGACGAGCAAGGCGGCGGGCAGGACGAGGGCGAGGACGGGAGAACGCATGATCCGCAGCCTACTCCCATCCCCGGCCCTTGGAAAGGGATCAATCCACACGTCGGATGCGGATCGCGCCGCGGGCCTTGGACGGGTCGACCACCTGCCCTCCCTGCACGATCTCGACCCTTCCTTGCGCGACCAGACGCCGGGCCGCCCGCCGCACGTCCTCCATCCGCCCGCGCCAGGCCCCGGAGAAGTGTCTCCTGGCAGCCTCACTCGGGCAGATGGTCGCCCCGCACGCCCGACCGTCGAGCAAGTCGAGAATCGTCTTCTCCAGGGAGCCGTCACCCGCCCCCCGCCGGCGACACGCCGCCGAACAGAATCGCACCTGATCCCAGCAATTCTTCCACTTCCGCCGCCACTCGATGCGCCGCCCGCAGCTCGCGCAGGTCTTTTCCTCCATCACCCCGCAAGGACAACCGGCATCGGCGACGCGCAAGTTCAGGAAATTCTCGGTTGATGGACGCGGGGCTCCGGGGCGACAACCAGCCCATGGCGTTCCCCTGCAGCCCCTACGACGAAATCGACGGCCTCATCTACTTTCCCCGGATGTGCGACAAGATCCGCCTCCACCAGCGGGGCGAGCTTCCGCAGGACTACCACGCCAATCTCGGCAGCGGCATGGATCTGTGGACCTGCCAGTTCCTCGGCGTCGATTACGAAGGCCTCGCCGAGCAGGTCCGCGCAGGGGCCGACGACGAGATGACGCTGATCTGGGCCCGCCGCCACGGCGTCGCGCGGCCCGACCACGAGTTTGCCTGGTGGAGTGCCTACATGCGCACCCGGGGTTTCCGCGACGATCTGGCCGAGCGCCTGGACCAGCGGAAGAAGGAGTCGGGATTCGAGGATCGCAGGGATATCCAGACCTTCATGGACTACATCGACGCCGACGAGGGCCGCTGAGAAATTCCTTGTAGGCTGAAGGAAAACGAGTTATTCACATCGCAACGTCGCACCCACGACGTCGTCGAGATCCACCCCGCTCGTTCATGTTCCCCAAACAGCTTCTTTTTTCAGGCGCGATCCTTGCCTTCGCTGCCTCTCCTGTCGTCGGGCAGACCTTCGGCTATGACGGCACCTCGCCGTATGCCCCGAACACCTACCGCATCGTTCAGGACTACGTGGCCCAGGACTCGGGTGGAAACCCGGCGGCGATCAACTTCAACAACAGCACCGGATCCGGCCCCAACCCCTACTCGGTGAATCCCGTGGGCCTCAAGCGGACCACCGTCACCCTCGGCGACGGCAGCGAGGTCACCGTCACGGATCTCTGCACCCAGATGTTCGTCGGCCCCACCGGAACGTCGACCTACGACGTCGCCGCCGGCTTCGGTTCTCTCTCCGCCACTCAGGAAAACGATCTCCGGGCGCTGTTTTCAAACACGCTCGCCGATTTTCTGCTGATCGCCGCATCCGACTACGATCAGGCGGCCACTTTCGGCGCCGCCATCCAACTGGCCGCTTGGGAGATCATCGAAGATGATCAGTTCGGCACCGGCTTCTACTCTCTCGATGACAATCCCGTTGGGGTTCCCGGCGCGTTTGATTTGTCCGTGATCGACTTCGCGTCCGGCTACACCGGCACCGCCGCCGATGCCCTTCTTCTCGCCGAGAGCCACCTCGCGGAGATCAACGCCGGCAACTGGACGGACAACGGCGGCTACAACTACTTCTACGCCTCCGCCCAGGCGGGCGAGCAGGACCGGATGTGGATCACGGTCGGAACGACCACCATCCCCGAACCCTCGACTGCTCTTCTCGGCCTCGCGGGTGGCCTGCTTCTCCTGCGCCGCCGCCGCTGAGTTCCGGCGCCCTCCCTTTTCAAGCCCGCCTTTCCCCCGTGGACGGCGGGCTTTTTCGTGGTCCGATCCTGTCGGCTTCCACGCGTTTCCTCCGATGCGCTGGACGGGCGCGGGCCGCCTCCTAGAGTCGCCGCATGTCCGACAAGCCGTTCCACTACCAGGATCCCTTCCCGCTCGGCCCCGACACGACCGAGTATGAATTGATCAGCTCCGAGCACGTGTCGGTCGCCGACTTCGACGGCACCCCGATGCTCAAGGTTGAGCCCGAGGCCCTCACCTTGCTCGCCAACGAGGCCTTCAAGGCCATCAACTTCACCCTCCGGCCGAGCCACCTGAAGCAGGTCGCCGCCATTCTCGACGACCCCGAGGCCACCGACAACGACCGGATGGTCGCCGCCATGCTGCTCAAGAACGCCGAGATCGCGGCCAACGGCATCCTGCCCAACTGCCAGGACACCGGCACCGCGACCATCATCGGCAAGAAGGGCCAGCAGGTCTGGACCGGCTGCGACGACGCCGAGTGGCTCTCCAAGGGCGTCCACAAGACCTACACCGAGGAGAACCTGCGCTACTCGCAGACCGCGCCCCTGACGATGTTCGAGGAGGCCAACACCCGCACCAACCTCCCCGCCCAGATCGACCTCTACGCCACCGAGGGCGAGGCCTACAAATTCCTCTTCGTCTCCAAAGGCGGAGGCTCCGCCAACAAGACCTTCCTCTATCAGGAAACCAAGGCACTGCTCAATCCCAAGCGACTCCGCGAATTCGCCATCGAAAAGATGCGCTCGCTCGGCACCGCCGCCTGCCCGCCCTACCACCTCGCCTTCGTCATCGGCGGCACCTCGGCCGAGACCTGCCTCAAGACGGTCAAGATGGCCTCCACCCGCTACTACGACGAGCTTCCGACCTCCGGCAACGAACACGGCCGCGCCTTCCGCGACCTCGAGATGGAGAAGGAACTGCTCGCCTGCGCCCGCGAAGTCGGCATCGGCGCCCAGTTCGGCGGCAAATACTTCGCCCTCGATGTCCGCGTGATCCGCCTGCCGCGCCACGGCGCCTCCTGCCCCGTCGGCATCGGCGTCTCCTGCTCCGCCGACCGCCAGGCCAAGGCCAAGATCACCAAGGACGGCATCTTCCTCGAAAAGCTTGAGAAAAACCCAGGCCAGTACATCCCCGACGAATACCGCCATTGGAAGTTCTCCGGCGTCGAAATCAACCTCGACGAGGGCATGGAAAAAACCCTCGCCACGCTGAGCAAGTATCCCGTCACCACCGCCGTCTCGCTCAGCGGCACCATCATCGTCGCCCGCGACATCGCCCACGCCAAGCTCAAGGAGCGCCTCGACGAGACCGGCGAGCTCCCGGAATACTTCAAACAGCACCCCGTTTACTACGCCGGCCCCGCCAAGACCCCCGAAGGCTACGCCTCCGGCTCCTTCGGTCCCACCACCGCCGGCCGCATGGACCCCTACGTCGATCTTTTCCAGGCCCACGGCGGCTCCATGGTCATGCTCGCCAAGGGCAACCGCTCCCAGCAGGTCACCGATGCCTGCGCGAAGCACGGCGGCTTCTACCTCGGCTCCGCCGGTGGCCCCGCCGCCCTGCTCGCCAAAGAGCACATCAAGAGCCAGGAAGTCGTCGAATATCCCGAACTCGGCATGGAAGCCGTCTGGAAGATCACCGTCGAGAACTTCCCCGCCTTCATCCTCGTCGATGACAAAGGCAACGACTTCTTCCAGCAAATCAGCCAGTGCCCCGTCTGCTAAGCGTGGCGCAAAGCTCCAGCTTTGTGAATCGATGCACACTGGCTCCGCCGTGTGCTGCGGAGCCCAAGCACCCAACCCCAGCACCCAACCCCAGCACCCAACCCCAGCACCCAACCCAAGCACCCAACCCCGAACTTTCTCCCCTTCCCCTGCCTCACCCGGCGCCCCCTCGCCCCCCTTGGAATTTCCCGCCAACAACCCACTTTTGCCTTGCCAACCTTCACCTGACCCCTAGTTTCGCCGCCCCATGGCTCGAACCGCAGGAAAAGCAAAGACTCGGAAGGCTGTCGCCAAACGCTTCAAGGTGACCGGCACCGGGAAGGTCCTGCGCCGGAAACAGGGCAAGCGCCACTTGCTTCAAAACAAGAACCGCAAACGCAAGCGGAACTTGGGCAAGGCCACGCTCGTTTCCGACGCCGACATCAAGAATGTGAAGGAAAACCTTCCCTTCAGCTAAGCCACCGCGTCGAACGCCCATCACGCCTCCGTCGGCGTTCAACGACGGACCTCCATTGCCGCCAGATCCCCACGGGATACAGCCGGACGAGCGAGACGGCAGGAGGAAGACGAAACCAACGGCCCGTCCGACCTGACCAAAGAAAATGCCACGCGCAACCAACA
This sequence comes from Verrucomicrobiia bacterium, assembly GCA_030431475.1. GTDB lineage: Bacteria > Verrucomicrobiota > Verrucomicrobiia > Verrucomicrobiales > Akkermansiaceae > Haloferula. The sequence goes on from JAUIJD010000004.1 coordinate 138,245, forward strand.
GCCCGGCCTCGCGCGCCCGCCGCAAGCGGGTGCTCCAGCGTGCCAAAGGCTTCCGCGGATTCCGCTCGAAGCTCTACCGCTACGCCAAGGACGCCGTCCGCAAGGCCCACACCTACGAATACCGTGACCGCAAGAAGCGGAAAGGCCAGTTCCGCCGTCTCTGGATCCAGCGCATCAGCGCCGCGACCCGCAACGAAGGCCTGACCTACTCCCGCTTCATCGAGGGGCTCAACGCCGCCGGCATCGAAGCCGACCGCAAGATCCTCGCCGACCTCGCCGTGACCGACGCCGAAGCCTTCAAGGCCATCGTCGATCAAGCCAAGGCCGCCCTCGAAAAGAAGAAGGAAGAAGCGGCCTGAACCGCCTCCTCCCACCCCTTCTCCCAAACGCCGCCCGGCCTCGTGCCCGGCGGCGTTTCTTTTGGAGAATCGACATTCCTGTCGATCGGCAAGCCCCGCATCCGGTCCCGCGGCCCGCAAACCCCCGCTCCCCATTGACCAGCACGCTCTCACCCGCTATGCCCGCCCCGCCTCCCATGAAGGACCAGATCGAAGCCACCCAGACCGAAGCCCTCGAGCGCATCGGCAACATCGAGGATGCCCGCAGCTTGGAGGACGCCCGCGTCGCGATCCTCGGCAAGCAAGGCAGCCTGACCAAGCTCTCCGCCGGGATGCGCGAGGTCCCGAAGGAGCAGAAGGCCGAGGTCGGCCAGCTTCTGAATGCCGCCCGGCAGGCCATCACCGCCGCCCTCGAAGAGGCGAAGTCCGCGCTTCAGGCCGCGGCCGACTCCAAAGCACTCGAGGGCGTCGATCTCACCCTGCCCCCGCGCCCGCTTCACACCGGCTCCCTTCACCCGCTCACCCTCATTCGGGATGAGGCAACCTCCATTCTCCGGCGCATGGGATTCGCCCTGGCCGAGGGCCCGGAGATCGAAGACGAGTTCCACTGCTTCGACGCCCTCAACACCCCCGAGGACCACCCCGCCCGAAACGAGAAGGACACCTTCTATTTCGACTCCGGCAAGCTGCTCCGCACCCACACCTCCAGCGTCCAGATCCGGACCATGGAAACCGGCCGGCCGCCGGTGCGGATCATCGCTCCCGGGTCGGCCTACCGCCGCGATGAGATCGACGCCACCCACCTCTCGGTCTTCAACCAACTGGAAGGCCTCTACGTCGATGCCGACGTTTCCCTCGGAGACCTCAAGGGCACGTTGGAGTATTTCTTCCACGAGCTCTTCGGTTCCGACACCGACGTCCGCTTTCGCCCTCACTTCTTCCCCTTTACCGAACCGAGCTTCGAGATCGACGTGAAGCTCCACGTCAAAGGTCAGGCACCGAAGTGGATCGAGGTCGCCGGCTGCGGCATGGTCGATCCCGCCGTGTTCGAGTCCATCGATGCCGGCCGCAAGGACGACGCCTTCGATCCCGCGAAGGTCACCGGCTTCGCCTTCGGCATGGGACTCGACCGCCTCGCGATGATCCGCTGGGGCATCAAGGACATCCGCCTGCTCATCGAGAACGACGCCCGCTTCCTCCGGCAGTTCGCGTGAGGCGGGCAGATGGAAGATGGTGGATGGTAGATGATGGAAGCTGACGCCATGGACGACGCTCCTTTTGGATACAAGAAGTTGAGAATTTGGCAGGCCTCGAGGGAACTGGTGAATGCGATTCACCGGATGAGCTTGGAGAAGCTCCCCAAGTTCGAGCTCTACGAGGAAGGGATCCAGATTCGGCGTAGCATCAAGTCGGTGAAATCCAATATCGTGGAAGGATACGGCCGGCGGCGCTACAACGCGGAATACATCCGATTCCTCGATTTCTCGTATGCCTCCTGCCTCGAAACCATCGACCACCTCGAGACGCTCCACGAATCGGGCTCATTGAGCGACATCGATTTCTTTGAGGACCTCGAACGACGCCTCACCGATCTCTCCAAATCCATCTACCTGTTTATCAAGGGAGTGGAACGCCAACACGACCCGGATCGCACCTAGGGATCCACCATCCTCCATCTACCATCCACCATCATGAATGTGTCGCTCAACTGGCTCGCCACCCACGTCGACCTCAAGGGCAAGTCGCCCGATGAACTGGACAAGCTCCTGACCTTCGCCGGAGTCGAGGTCGAGGGCATCGAAGTCAAGGGCGTGCCCTCCGACACCATCGTCGTCGCCCAGATCAAGGAAGCCGTCCAGCACCCGAATGCCGACAAGCTGAAGGTCACGCAAGTCGATGCCGGCGAGGGCCAGCTCCGACAGATCGTCTGCGGTGCGCAGAACTACCAGGTCGGTGACAAGGTGCCCTGCTGCCTCCCCGGCACCGACCTCGGGGGCTTCGTCATCAAGGAGGCGAAGATGCGTGGAGAGGAGTCGAAAGGCATGCTCGCCGCCGCTTCCGAAATCGGCCTGACCGATGTCGAGGACGGGCTGATGATTCTCCCGGAAGATGCCGAGGTCGGTCGCCCGGTGAAGGAACTGTTCGATGCGGACGTGCTGCTTGAGGTCGAGGTCACCCCGAACCGCCCCGATCTCCTCAGCCACTACGGCATGGCCCGTGAAATGGCGACCCTGCTCGAGGTGCCCTTCGTGGATCTTCAGATCCCCGAGCGTGGCGCGACGGTCGCCAAGGGCATCCGGCTCGAGGCGGCCGACGCCTGCCCCTACTACACCGCGGTCCGGATCTCCGGCGTCGAGGTGAAGGAAAGCCCCTCATGGCTCAAGGAACGCCTCGAGGCGATCGGCCTCCGCCCGATCAACAACATCGTCGACATCACCAACTTCGTGCTCCACGAACTGGGCCAGCCGCTGCACGCCTTCGACGACGCGAAGGTGTCGGGCGGAATCGTCGTCCGCACCGCGAAGGACGGCGAGGTGTTCCAAGCCCTCGACGAGGCCGACTACCCGCTGGAGCCCGAGGACTGCGTGATTTCCGATGAATCCGGCGCCGCCCTGGCACTGGGAGGCGTGATGGGCGGACTCGACAGCGGGGTGGTTGAAGGCACCACCAACATCCTGCTAGAATCGGCTTACTTCACCCCCTCCCGCATCCGCCGCACCTCGCGGCGCACCGCGCTGATGTCCGATTCTTCCTATCGCTTCGAACGCGGAGTCGACCCGGCCGGTGTCGACCGGGCCTCGGCGCTGGCGGTCAAACTGATCCTCGAGCTCGCAGGTGGCACCGTCGAAGGCTCCACGATGGCAGCCGGCGAAGCGCCCGTCGTGACGACGGCGGTGGGCCTCCATCTCGACCAGCTCGACCAGCTCACGGGCGGCAGCATCTCCCACGACGATGCGGCGTCCATCCTCACCCGCCTCGGCCTGCGGAAGGACGAGGCCGGCCTCTGGGAGGTTCCTTCCTTCCGGGCCGATCTGCAGCGCCACATCGACCTCGTGGAGGAAATCGTCCGGGTGAAGGGCCTGGACGCCGTTCCGTCACGCTTGCGCGGCAGCTTCGTCCCCTCCAGTGCCGTCGATCATGCCTACGACGCCGACATGCGCCTGCGCCACCGGCTGGCAGGGCTTGGTTTCCACGAGTGCCAGACCATCAAGTTGATCTCCGACGCGCAGCTCGCGGATGCCCTGCCGTTGAAGCCGCTGCGCGATGGCGACACCATCCGGGTGAGCCTCCCGCTCAGCGAGGATCACGCCGTGATGCGCCCGAGTCTGGCGCCGGGGCTGATTGCCTCGGCAGCCCGCAACCTCCGCCAGGGAGCCGAGAGCCTGCGGCTGTTCGAAATGGGACGCTTCTTCCGGAATGCCGGTGGCGGAAAGGCCCGGGACCTCGAGTCCGACAGCCTGGCGATTCTCCTCTCGGGCCCCCGCCGGCCGGCGGGCTGGGACGGCAACCCCGGAACCCAAGACCTCTACGATCTGCTCGCCGTGGTGCAGGCGTTGATCCCCGGCGAAACCGTGCGTCTCTCCCCTCGTGAACGCGACGGTTGGGCACTCGGTGCCGACCTTCAGGCCGCCGGTCAGAATCTCGGATCCTTCGCGATGCTACTCCCCGCCCGCCAGCGGGAACTGGATGCCACGGCGCCGATCTTTGTCGCGGAGATCGACCTCCAGAAGCTTCGCAAGCTGTCCGCCGTTTCGACCGAAATCGACGACCTCCCCCAGTTCCCGGGCTCGAGCCGCGACGCGGCGATCGATGCGCCCGTCGATCTCCCCAACGCCGAGATCGAGAAGGCCCTCGCCAAGGTAAAGGAGCCCCTGCTGGCGAGCTACGAGTGCTTCGACCTGTTCGTCGATCCCAGCGGGGAGCGCCTCGCCGCCGACCGCAAGTCGATCGCCTACCGGCTCCACTATCGTTCGGCGGAGAAAACGCTGAAGACGAAGCAGGTCGATCAGGCTCACCAAGGCATCCTCGACCACCTGACGAAGAGCCTCCCGATCCGCTTCCGCTGAGGAAGGCCGGGAGCCGGCGGTGCTCCAGGAATTCTCAGTCCAGGTCCGAACTGGTCACCGAAGTCTGTTCGCGGGAACCAAGCAGTCGTGCCTGTTCGACCACGCGCTGTGGCGTCTCGTCGAAGCGGTAGCTGTGGCAGTTGGGACACAGCACCACCTGAGCGCCGACGATCGAATCACAGCCTTCGCAAACCTTGTAGCCCGACGGATTGGCGGCAATCTGCTCGGCCTTCTCGCGACGGCTTTGGATGGGTGAGGAATCCGACATGGGTGATAGCAAAAGAGGCGGCTCCGGGAAAGTCCGGCGCCGCCTCGGAAAAAAGTTCCGACGGAACGAGCAGGCGGCTCAACCGACCGAAGCAACGGCCTTGGCGGCGCGGCTCTTGAGGTTGGCGGCCTTGTTCTTGTGGATCATCCCCTTCTTCGCGGCCTTGTCCACGGCCGAGGAGAACTTCGAGAGCGACTCGGTCGCCGTCTTGGCATCGCCGGACTCGATGGCGGCAAGCGTCTCCTTGCGGAGCGTCTTGATCGTGTTCTTGCGCTGACGGTTGCGCTCGGTGCGGGTCTTCGTCTGACGAACGCGCTTGAGGGCTGACTTGTGGTTGGCCATGGATGCTAGGGAATCTCGGTCGTTGGCGCCGCTATCCGGCGCGGGGGCGGGACTTTAGGGGCTGAAGCCGCCTTGTCAAGCTCGTCGGTGAGAATCTCAGGAGGCGGAAACGAGCCCCAGGAACTTGGCATCTCCCTTTCGCTTGGCGGCATACTCCCGTCCCTCACGAGTCTGCAGAAGGGAACCCCGGAACACCCGGACTTCGGCTCCCTCCCCCACCCGGTTGTAGAGGTCCACCACATCGCGCATTCCCATGCGGATGCACCCATAGGACGCGGGGCGGCCCAGACGCCATTCTTCCGGCGTCCCGTGGATGTAGATCAGGCGACGGAAGGTGTTGCGGTTGTGACGATCCTTTCCGTCGAGCCAGAGAATGCGGCTGACGATGGGGTCGCGGCCGGGCGCATTCGGTCGAAGGACCTCACCGGTCGGGCGACGGCTCTTGAAGACCATTCCCTTCGGTTGGCCGTCGCCGATCTTTCTCGCCACCTCCATGCGGCCCAGCGGCGTGCGGTTGCTCCCCGGCTGCGATCCGAGTCCGAACTTCGAGGTCGACACGGTGTAGCTCTTCACCGGCTTGCCGTCGCGAACCAACAACATCCGCTGATCGCGTACGCTCACCAGCATCTTGTTGCGATTGTCCTTTCCGCTGCCGCAGGAATTGAGCGCCATGCTGCCGACGACCAGCAGCAAGCCGAACATCAGGTTTCTCAAGATGACGAGTTTCATGGGCTGTAGGAAACGCTTCGGACTTCGGTCAGGCCGATTCGTCGCCGGTTTCGCGACTGCTCGGCAGAAGCCGTGCCAAAGAAGATACGGAAGTGTAAAAGAATCCGACCGGGAAGGGAAGCAGAAGAATCGCCGAGGACCAGCGCCCGTCGATGGCCGCCTCCACCACCACGAACAGGAAGAAAAAGCCGAACAGAAGCTCCACCACGGGGGTCAGCGTCTTGATCGCCTTGTAGCTGCTCTTCTTCCAATCGCTGCGCGTCTTCTTCTGGTCGATGCCGTACTTAGGCGTGCGCACGAAGCCCGACTGGTGGTTGAAGATCGCCTCGAGCACCGCCTTGGCATTGTTGATCGACATCCCGATGCCGAGGGCGAGAAGCAGCGGCAGGTAGGGAACCTCCTTCCACCAGTTGTCGGGACGGAGCGCCTTCTGGGCGGTGAGGTAGAAGACAATCACCGAAACCGAGGCAAAGAAGAAGATCGGGATGTTGACGATGTAGAAGGTCAACGGCCCGAAGTCGGGAGCCGCATGCTGATTCGGGTAGATCAGGAAGCACAGGCAGATCAGGAGCAGATAGGCGAAGTTGGAGGTGAGGTGCGCGGTGGCCTCGAGCTTGGCGTAGATCGGCGCGTCGCTTTTCCAGATGGCCGGGAGCACCTTCTTGCAGACCTGGATCGACCCTTTCGTCCAGCGGTGCTGCTGACTCTTGAAGCCGTCCATGTCGACGGGCAGTTCGGCCGGCGTCTCGACTTCCTTGAGGAAAATGAAGCGCCAGCCGTTGAGCTGGGCGCGGTAGCTGAGGTCCATGTCCTCGGTCAGCGTGTCGTGCTCCCACCCCCCGGCATCGGCGATGCAGGACTTGCGCCAGATGCCCGCCGTGCCGTTGAAGGTGAAGAACCGGCCGCTGCGGTTGCGGGCCGTCTGCTCCAGTTCAAGGTGGCCGTCGAGGAACATCGCCTGGATGCGCGTGAGCAGGTTGAAGGTCCGGTTCAGGTGGCCCCAGCGGGTCTGGATCATCCCGATCTTGTCGTCGGAGAAGTAGTGGATCGTCTTCTGCAGCACGTCCGGCTTGGGAACGAAGTCCGCGTCGAGAATGAAGAGATACTCCCCTTTCGCGAAGCGGGTGCCGTTCTCGAGGGCGCCGGCCTTGAACCCGGTCCGGTCGGTCCGGTGGATCAGCTCCGCATCGAATCCCCGGGCCGTGAGGCGATCCACCCCGGCCTGACAGATCGCCGTGGTTTCGTCGGTGGAGTCGTCGAGCACCTGAATCTGGAGCTTGTCCTGGGGATAGTCGAGTTCGGCCACCGAATCGAGAAGCCGGTCAACCACGTGGAGCTCGTTGAAAACCGGCAGCTGGATGGTGACCAGCGGAAGCTCCTCGAAGCGACGCAGCGGCTCCGGCTTCTTCCGGGAGTGCTTGAGGTAGAGGTAGACGATTCCGAGGCGGTGCATTCCGTACCCCGAAAGCCCCAACAGGACCAGGATGTAGGAGGCGTACCAGAGGGGTGATGACCACAATTCCATGACGAAAGTAACTTTGAGGGTGAAGGGAGTGCTTCAGACGGAGAGAATGACCTGCCGATGCCGTCAACCGGGGTCGACACGGGCCACCGGAGGCACCAGGAAGGCGGACGGATGAATTCCCACCCGGGCCGCAGGCCAGCACGAAAACCATTGAAGGTCAAGCCCTGAGAGCAGCATCTTCCGCGCCATCCACGGCACCGATGCCGGGAACTCCCCGCGTCTCAAGCTCTGCCGGGCGAGCGGATCAGGTGCCGACCAGGTCGAGCGGAGCCGGCACGGCGATGACCTTCATTCCCGCCTGCTGGGCCGCCATGATGCCCGCGGGCGCGTCTTCCAGCGCCAGACACTTCGCGGGGTCGACCCCGAGCAATTCCGCCGCGCGGAGGTAGATGTCGGGAGCAGGCTTGCCGGTCTTCACCTCATCGGCGGTGACCACTTCGTCGAAAAGGTCGGAGAGTTCGAGCGCCTGGAGCGTCTTCTCGATCACCAGGCGTCGTCCGCCGGTCGCAATGGCCATCGGCAGCCGGCCGCGGAGGCTCCGGGCGAAATCGGCCACCTCCTCGATCTCGTCGATCGACTGGAGTCGTGCCAGGAACGCCTCCCGCTTCTTCATCGCCACGGCTTCGGGGTCCAGCTTCAAGCCATACTCGGCGTTGAGCTCGACCACGATGTCGGTGGTCGGGCGCCCCCCCATCGCGTAGAACACATCCTCCTGGAACACATTCTCCGCCCCGTAGTAGGCGAGCGCGTCGCACCACGCCTCAAAGTGGGCCGGCATTGAGTGAACCAAGGTTCCGTCACAGTCGAAGATCACCGCCTCGACCCCATCCATCGCTATTTCTAGAGCACCGACTTTCGCCATCGCGCCGACGGGGTAGCAGTCGCCCTGCCAATAACAAGTTCACAAAATGGGGAAATATCGTCACCAACCCGAGCGGATGTCAGAACCGACTCATTCCCAGCGTGATCCTGCCTTTCAGGAAACCACGACCCGATCCTCCCGACCGTCGACCGTCACCCGGCCCTCGACCTTCGCCCCCTCTTCGAAGCGGACATCGCCCAGCACCGTGAGAGCTTCGCAGCGCGCGAGCGAGGGTCGCCCCAGCCCCTCGAGGGCATCGACGAACTTGTAGCGATCATCGAGCTGAATCACCGGGGGCACGCCCTCCCGCTCCGGAATCAGGCCCACGCATCCATCGTCGCCGACCCGGTAGGCATCCGAACGCAGGGCGAAAAGGTCACCTGTCGTCTTCACCGGCGCGAACCGCGAGCGGGGCACCTCGACGGCGCTGGCTCCGTCGAAACACTCGATGGCGGCTCCCATGGCGGTCTCCAGCTGGAGTACCGGAGTCGACGCCTTGTCTCTCGGGTCGACCGTCTTCCGGTTGCGGATCATCGGCAGCGGCAACACCCCGCCGCTGCTCTCGAGCTTCTCCTTGAGGCGGTCGAGGCGGATCCAGATCGAATTGGTGTTGAAATAACGGTGACGCGCGATGTCCTGAAAGGCCTTGAGGTCCTCATCCGGGCACTGGGCCACCTCACGGAGCAGGAGTTGACCATCGGACTTCCGGCGCGCCAGGTGCCCGCCCTTGCGATCGGCCTCCGTCCGGCGGGTCACCTCCATCATGAAGGGCGAGTCCGACGCCGCGAACGAAGCCAGCAGACCCGGGGAAAGCACGGCGCCGAGGTTGTCGGAATTCGAAACAAAGGCATAGCGCATCCCCTCGTCCAGCAGCCGGTCCAGCCAACCGCTGCCAAGCAGGGCCGGATAGAGGTCACCGTGCCCCGGCGGACACCATTCAAGCTCGGGCGCCGCAGGCCAGCTCACCGGCCCCAGATCCGCCGCGTCGATCTTCGGGATCTGGTTCTGCATCAATTCCACCTCGTCGGCTTCCCGAAGCCCCTCGGGTGCATGGGCGGCGAGATGCCCCAGCGTATCGCCGCTGGTGGCGAAGCTGTTCATCAGCAGGAGCCGCACGGGAGCCCCGGTGCGCTCACGAAGGGAAGCCACCTGGCGCACGATCAGGTCGAGAAAACTGGCTCCCGGGCGCACTTCAAGCAGGCTCTTGGCCTTTTCGAGCCCCATGCTCGTGCCCAGCCCCCCATTGAGCTTGATCAGCACCGTGCGGGACAGGAGATCCGGATCGAAGTCGGAGACATCCTCCGGGCACGTCGGAAGCCCGGTCGCCGGCTCGATGGCCGCCTCGTCGATGAGGCCGGTTTCATCGCGACAAAGCGCCTCATAGTTGCGGCGGAAGGTCTCGATCGCGGGGCGGGCAACGCCGGCGGCTCGCATTTTCTCCTCGAAGGGTGAGAAATCGGTGTGGTTCATGCTCGGAAAGGGATGAAGTGCGGAAAGCGGCCCCAGACCTAAGCCCGAGCCATCAAAGGTCACGCCAAAAAGAGTTCGGACCGGAGCCCGTCAACAACTTTATTTTCACGTTGGCACAATTTCTGCTGTGACAAAGGTTGCGCTTCGATGCAGCTTTGGCCAGACACCCGGCGATTTGCCGCAGCACCATGGCCGAGCACTCGCTCCATCAATCGCTCTCCCAGCAGCAGTCGCTGGCGCCGCAGATGCGGCGCAGCCTGGAGATTCTGCAGGCGAATTCGATGGAGCTCACGCAGATGGTCCAGCAGGCGCTCGAGGTCAATCCCGTGCTGGAGGACATCACTGAGTCGCTCTCGCTCGACGAGATGGGACCCTCCCCCGACGAAGCGGACTCCCTCGACGACCTCAACCGAACGGACGATGACTGGCGTGACCTCGAGATCATGGAGCGCCGGAACCAGACCTGGACGGCGGACGACAAGGAGCGCCGGGAGCACTTCTACCAGTCCATCGTCGCCCCCGAGACGCTGCAGCAGCATCTCGCCTCGCAGCTGGAACTCTCGCTGGTCGACCCATCGGTGCGCGAAGCCGCGCAGGCACTGCTCGGAAATCTCGACCCCCGCGGATTCTACGATCTCCCCCCCTCCGAGCTTGGGATCCGCCTCGGGCTCGCCAAGGACGATGTGGAGCAGGCCGTCGCCCTGATTCGCGGCTTCGACCCGGCCGGGGTCGGCGCGCTCGACCTTCGCGACTCGCTCCTGATCCAACTCGAGCGCCGTGGCGACCACGGATCTCTGGAGCACCGCATCGTCAGCGACCACCTCGACGACCTCGCCCGGAAGCGCTACCCGCGCATCGCCCGCGCCCTCGGAACCAGCATCGACCGCATCTCCGAAGCCGCCGAGGCCATCGGGCGTCTCACCCCGAACCCCGGGGGCGACTACGACCCGAGCGGGAATCCTCACATCCGCCCCGATGTGGTCATTGAACGGGACGACGACGGATGGAAGGCCCGTCTGACCAATGAATACCTGCCGAAGCTCCGCATCAGCGACTTCTACAAGGACCTCCTCGGGAAGACTTCCTCCGACGCCAAGGCCCGCCAGTTTCTCCGCGAGAACCTCCGGGAGGGCCGGACTCTCATCCATTCGCTGTCCCTGCGGCAAAGCACCATCCTCGCCATCGCCGAGAAGCTGATCGAGCACCAGCGCGACTTCTTCGCCAAGGGCCCGCGTCACCTCCGTCCGCTGACCATGAACAACATCGCCGACGAGCTCGGCTTGCACGCCACCACCGTGTCGCGAGCGGTCGCCGGGAAGTACGTGCTCACGCCCCACGGGCTGATGGAGATGCGGGCGTTCTTCGCCGCCGGCTACGAGACCGCCGACGGCAGCAAGGTCTCGAATGCCGGCGTGCGGGAGACGATGCAGGAGCTCATTTCGAACGAGAACCCGGCGAAACCGCTGTCGGACGACGCGATCGCCAAGGCACTCAAGGCGCAGGGAATTCCCGTCGCCCGCCGGACCGTGGCCAAATACCGGGATCAACTCGGGATTCTCCCCTCCCACCTAAGACGCAGCTTTTCCTGACTTGCCTTTGCCCGTCGGGCCAAATGTCTCTACGGGTCTTGCACGACGCATGAGCACCGAACTGATCCAACAAGCCCTCTCGAACGTCCGCTACCCCGGATTTTCCCGCGACATCGTCTCTTTCGGCCTGGTCAAGGAGATCGTGTCCGAGCCGGACGCGACGGTGGTAAGGATCCAGGTCGCCACCAAGGATCCCGAGGTGCCCGAGCAGATTTTCAAGGACTGCCACGCCGTCCTGGACGAGATTCCGGACCTCGGAGCGGTGAAGGTCGAAATCGACGTCCAGAGCCCGCCCGAGGCCTCGGGCGGCGGATCCTCGCCGGCGGAAGGACAAAGCTCGATTCCCGGCGTCAAGCGCATCATCGCCGTCGCCTCCGGCAAGGGAGGCGTGGGAAAGTCCACGGTGGCCTCGAACCTGGCGGTCGCCCTCGCCGCCACCGGCGCCAAGGTCGGCCTCTGCGACTGCGACCTCTACGGACCCTCGATCGCCATGATGTTCGGCAGCCATGAACGCCCGATGGCCAACGAGCAGGAGGAGATCATCCCGATCGAGGCCCACGGACTCAAGCTCATGTCCATGGGCTTCCTGCTCGAGGACCGGTCCCCCGTCATCGTCCGGGGTCCGATGGCCACCCGCTACACCCAGCAGTTCCTGCGGCAGGTCGCATGGGGCGAGCTCGACTACCTCATTCTCGACCTTCCTCCGGGAACCGGCGACATCCAGCTGACCATCGTCCAGACCGTCGCCGTCGATGGAGCACTGGTGGTCACCACCCCCCAGGAGGTGGCACTCATCGACGCCAGGAAGGCCGTGTCCATGTTCGCGAAAGTCAACGTGCCCATCCTCGGCCTGATCGAGAACATGGCGTGGTTCGAATGCGAGCACGGCACCCGCTACGCCATCTTCGGCGAGGGCGGCGGCGTGCGCGAGGCGGAGGAGATCGGAGTGCCCTTGATCGCCCAAATCCCGATCGAACCGCCCGTCCGTGAAGGCGGCGACCAGGGAACGCCCATCGCCCTCACGCCGCCGGACGCCAGCCCGGCATCCTCGGCATTCCACCAGGCGGCCCGGGCCGTGCTGAACAGCGCCGCAGGCCTCAGCGCCTGATCTTTCACTCCCTCACGAACACCGCATCGTCATGCCTCGCAAAACCAAGCTCATCGTCACTCTCGGCCCGGCCACCGAAACGGAGGAAACCATCGGACAACTCCTCGACGCGGGTGCGAACATCTTCCGGCTCAACATGAGCCACGCCAAGCACGAATGGGCCCGTGAAATGGCCCGCCTCGTGCGACGGCAGGCGGCCGAGCGCCACCTCCACGCGGCGGTTCTCTTCGACCTCACCGGCCCGTCGATCCGGACCGGCGACCTCGACGAGCCCTACGAGCTGAAGATCGGCGACCTGGTCGAGTTCCGGAAAGCCGACGCCGAAGCGTCCATTCCGCTCTCCACCACGGTGAATTATCCCGGAATGATGGACGACGTCTCGGAAGGCAGCACGCTGGTCGTCGACAACGGCACCCTCCTGATGGAGATCCGCACCAAGAAGGACGACCGCATCCTCTGCGAAGTCCGCAACGCGGGCACCCTCGGCTCCCGCCGGCACATCAACCTGCCCGGCACCCGTCTGAACCTGCCCGCGATGACCGACAAGGACCGCAAGGACCTTTCCCTCGCGGTGGAGTGCGATGCCGATTTCGTCGCCGGATCCTTCGTCCGGGACGCGGCCCACGTTCACGAGCTGCGCGACGCCGTCGACTCCCTCGAGGGCGGGGCCCAGATCATCGCCAAGATCGAGGACCAGGAGGCGGTCCGCCACATCGACTCCATCATCAAGGCGGCCGACGGCATCATGATCGCCCGCGGCGACCTAGGCATCGAGGTCGACTTCGAGGACCTGCCCATTCTCCAGCGCCGCATCATCAAGCGCTGCCACGAACTCAGCACCCGCGTGATCGTGGCCACCCAGCTTCTCGAGTCGATGGTGCAGAACCCCACGCCCACCCGGGCCGAGGTCACGGACTGCTCGAACGCGGTCTACGAGGAATGCGACGCGCTCATGCTCTCGGGTGAAACCAGCATCGGCAAACATCCGCTCCGCTGTGTGGAGGCCCTGGTCAAGATCGGGGGACGGATCGAGCGCTCCGGAGGCCTCGGATACGGGCAGCAGGTGATGCTGCGCGACGAGCGCCAGAAGGTCGCCCGCGCCGCTGTCACCCTGGCCGACTCCCTCCCCGATGCCCTGCTGATCGTGCTGACCCGACGCGGTGTTCTGGCCAACCAGGTGGCCATGCTGCGCCCTCGCACCGCCGGTTTCTTCGCCTTCACCCCCCGCGAAGTCGTCTGCCGCCAGCTTGCCCTGAACCGCAGCGTGGTCCCCTTCCGTCTCCCGTTCGCCGCAGGCATCGACGAAACCATCGAGCGGGCCACCGATTTCCTGCTGGAGCACGACCTCGTGCGTCCCGGAGGCCCCATGGTCATCGTTTCGGATCTTCTTTCCGACCACATCGCCGCGAATTCCATTCTTCTTCACCACGCCTGACCGACGGTCGGTCGCAGGGAAGGAACCGGAGACGTCCGGGCGCCCGCGTGCGCCGCATGACAACGCGCAGCGCCGACAGAAGGGAAACGGCCCCCTGTCTTGAGCCGAGCACTCGACACGTGATGCAGCGCCCCGCTTTCGGGCGCAGCGCGGATCACCGGGACTCTCCACCTTGGCAAGCCCGGCTCATGCGTCGGCAGCGCCGTGGAGGTGCGCCGAGATCGCCGGGGGGCCCGGGCCTGATCGTTCGTTCATCGTCGCCTCTCTCCGGATGCTCCCCCGGGTACGAAAAAAGGCGCGGTGGCCGAAACCACCGCGCCTTGGAATCTCAGCAATCGAGGATCAGAAGCTGAAGCTGGCGCCGAAGCCGCAGGAGCTGGAAAGCTCTTGGCCGGAACCCAGTTCGCCGCGATAGCCGGCGTTGAACGTCCAGGCGTCCGTCGCATACCAGACCGCACCCGCACCGAACGTGAACATGTCCTCGGCGAGGCCCGGCGAAGTCACGGTGAACGGAAGTCCACCGAAGCTCGCGCTGACCGACCGGTCGCTGTCCATGAAGTTGTGGGTGTAGCCGATGCTGCCGAAGACGTGGAAGTCCCGCGTCACCGCGTACTTGGCCGTCAGGTCGAGTTCCGCGAACAACGCATCCTCTTCCATGCCCGACACCGTCAGCGGAGCGAGTCCACCGGTCTCGAGGATCGTGTCGACCTCCGAGTTGATGTAGTGCAGGCCCAGCGACGGCGTCAGCGTGAAGCGATCGTTGGTGTAAACGTCTCCGCGAACTTCGACGAACACATCCCAGACGTTGTTGTCGACACCGCTGAAGCTGGACACTCCGGCGATCGAGTTGCGCGTTCCGTCGAACTCATACATGCCGTAGGTCAGTCCGCCGCTCACCAGGATGTTGTAGTCCTGGTTGGCGAGGTAGCTGGCGAAGGCACCGAGCACGATTCCGTCGACGTCCGCATCGAGGAAGGTCGTCGAGACCTCGCCCTGATCGTATCCGACGAAGCCGCCGAAGCTCAGCGAACCCATCGTGTGACGCACCCCGGCGAAGCCGCCGTTGCTGCGGATGTCGTAGTTGCCCTGGTTCAGCGAGGCGTCGGACTCCACGTCGTAGTGGGTGAAGCCGGCGAACACCGTGGTCATGCTCGAGGGAGCGATCGGCTCCTCGGCCATCACCATGCCGCCCTTGGCGCTCATGCCGCCCTTGGCACCCTTCGGTTCGACCATCGGGGCCGGAGCCGCGGGTTCGACCGGAGCCGCTCCCGGCATGCCGAGGGCCGCGCGGGTGTAGTTGCGGGTCACGCGGATACCGTAGTCGGTGAATCCGGCGTATCCTTCAGGTGACAGGCTGTCCAGACGACGTCCGGCTTCGTCGCAGTCGTCGAGGACCGCGAGGAAGATGGAGTCGAACGGCAGGTCCGCATCGATGAAGTTCGTGCCGTCGAGCACCTCGTAGGAGAGGGCCTCCGCCACCACCTGCTGGTTCAGGTTCAGACCCGGGAGATGGCTGAGGTTCTCGCCCTGCAGCACTCCGACTCCGTGGACAATGCCGGTGCCGTTGTCGAACAGCATCAGATTGTTGAAGTCGGAGATGTCGAACAGGTCCACCTGACCGACATAAGCACCCGCGTCGATCACCAGGGCTTCGTCGCCGCAGGCCATCTCGTAGTACTGCTTGTTCAGCTCGAGCGTCGTGCCGCTGAGGTAGGCCGTGCCGGAAACCACGAGCTGGTCGGAAACCACGCCGTGACCGGAATCGCCATCAAGGCCGATCCGCAGCGTGCCTCCGTTGCCCATGTAGTCGCCGTTGACCGTCAGGCTGCCGAACGCGCTGTCGAAGTAGCCCGGATTGACCACCCCTTCGTTCCAGAGGTCGCCGCCGATCCAGCCGTGGCCGGTCAGTTGCGCGCCGCTGTAAACGTAGGTGCTGCCCTGGACCTGAGCTCCCGAGTAGGAGTAGCGGCCCAGCACCAGGTTCCCGTCGTTGACCCAGGTATCGCCCGAGTAGGTGTTCGCACCGTTGAGGACCAGCGTGCCGTTGCCGTTCTTCCAGAGGCCACCGTCGCCGGTGATCACCTGGTTGAGGGTGAAGGTCTGGCCGGACTCGACGATATCGAAGCCACCGCCGCCACTGAGCAACATGATGTCGCGCGGCGTGGTGTCGTAGGCGAACCCGGTGATCTGCAGCGTGCCACCGTCGAAGGTGAGACCGCCGTTGATGTGGCCGAGGTTACCTTCCTGCGAGACGGAGAGGATCCCTCCGTTGATCTCCCAAGGCGTCAGCTCGTTGGTCGTGCTGGTCAGCGTCCACTTGCTCGAATCCTCCTTCACGAAGCGATCGAAGCCGATGAACTGGTTGCCGAAGCCCGACACGTTGAACGTTCCGTCCGCGGTGCCGCCGAGCGCGAAGATGTCGACCTCTCCGAGGCCGGCGTCGTTCGCGATCACGTCGCCGGTGAAGGCGTAGTTGCTCCACAGCTCCAGCTTGTTGTCGCCGCCGTAGAACTCAACCGCATTGGCGCGAACTCCCGTGGCCGAGAGGCCACCGGCGATCAGGCCATCGTTGATCACGGTCGTCTGACCGATGCCGATCACACCGACACCGCCGATGCCGCCGACGCC
This sequence comes from Verrucomicrobiia bacterium, assembly GCA_030431475.1. Lineage (GTDB taxonomy): Bacteria > Verrucomicrobiota > Verrucomicrobiia > Verrucomicrobiales > Akkermansiaceae > Haloferula. The sequence continues at coordinate 154,606 of JAUIJD010000004.1, forward strand.
ATTGGCGCCGCCTGAGCCACCGGCCAGGCCGATGCTGCCGCTGCCGCCCGTGCCACCGTCGCTTCCGCCGGAAGCTCCGATACCGGCCACACCGTCGGCGCCAGCGCCACCGGTTCCACCGGCGATGCCGTCAAGGCCGTCGAGACCCGGATTGCTGTCGGGACCCGCCGTGCCGGCGGTTCCCGCCGTGCCGGAGGAGCCTGTCGCTCCATCCGCGCCCGTGGCGCCCGTCGCACCGGTGCCACCGGTTGCTCCGGTCGCACCATCCGTACCGGCGTCGCCGTCTTCTCCAACGTCGTTGGAAGCAACACCCGGGGCACCTGGGGCACCCGTCGGTCCGGGAGCACCCGCGGCACCATCCGCGCCGTCGCTGCCCGGGGCACCGTCGGTGCCAGCAGCTCCGGTCGCACCGTCGGCGCCATCCGTGCCATCGGCTCCGTCGAGGCTGTCGGCACCGTCCGATCCGGCCGCACCATCAGCACCCGTCGCGCCGTCCGATCCGGCCGCTCCAGGGTCGCCGGCCGCGCCGTCGCCACCGGTCGCACCGGTCGCACCATCGCTTCCGGTCGCTCCGGGCGCGCCGTCGTTTCCGTCGGCTACCGTGCCCGGCGAAGCGCCGCTCAGGCCACCCGTGCCGCCGTCACCGGGGACACCGTTGCCATCGGCACCAGTTCCCCCAGCACCCCCGGGACCACCGTTTCCGGGATCTCCAGGAGTCGTGTTGCCGGTGCCACCATCGGCGCCGTCGCCACCGTCGCCGCCGTCACCGCCGACGTCCGGACCTCCGCCACCGCCAAGGGCACCACCGCCGTCGCCGCCAGCTCCGCCGTCGCCGCCGGCACCGCCGACATCGCCGCCGTTGCCACCAACTCCGCCGTCGCCGCCGGCACCACCGGCGCCGCCGTCGCCAAAGCCACTGCCGCCGCCGTTGCCGCCGTCGCCGCCGTTGCCGCCGGCACCGCCGTCGCCGGCCGCACCACCGAGACCACCGTCACCGGGAGTCCCTGCGGATCCGCCAGCTCCGCCGGCACCACCGGCGCCGAGAGCTCCACCGTCGCCCGGCGTGCCTGCCGCGCCTCCGGCGCCGCCGACACCCGGCGTTCCGGCCGTGCCGCCGAGGGCGCCAGCTCCGCCAGCGCCACCCAAACCACCGGTTCCGCCGTCACCAGGAGTACCTGCCGTCCCGGCCGTTCCAGCCGTTCCGCCGGTACCACCGGTTCCGGCAGCGCCACCGGCACCAGCCGTTCCGGACGTGCCAGCGTCACCGCCAAGGCCACCGGTTCCACCGGCACCTGCCGTTCCACCGGCTCCACCGGCTCCGCCAGCACCACCGGCTCCACCGGCCCCACCAGCACCACCGGCGCCGCCGAGACCCGCATCACCGGCCGCACCAGCCGCACCGCCCGTGGCTCCGGCGCCGCCAAGGCCACCGGTGCCGGCGCTGCCGCCGTCGCCTGCCGTTCCGGCGCTGCCTGCGGCCCCGGCGGATCCTGCGGATCCTCCCAGACCACCAGCGCCACCGTTGCCGGCCGCGCCAGCCGCGCCAGCAGCACCACCGGTGCCGCCTTGGCCGCCGTCGCCACCGCGAACGGTTCCAGAGTTCATCAGTGTGGCGCCGGTGTCGAGCGTCACGCCGGTTCCGCCATCACCGCCGTTGCCAGCGTTGCTGCCGTTGCCGCCGTTGCCGCCGTTGCCGCCGTTGCCGCCGAATCCACCGTCACCACCAGCTCCGGCGTCGCCGCCGTTGCCGCCGCTGCCGGCGTTGCCACCGTTGGCTCCATTGCCACCGTTGCCGCCGTTGGCGCCGTTGCTAGCCGCACCGCCGTCGCCACCTTCGCCGCCGAAGCCGCCAAGGCCACCGACGCCGCCGACACCGCCGACACCACCTTCGCCACCGACTCCGCCGACTCCGCCGACTCCGCCGTCACCGCCGTCGCCGGCGTCACCGCCCGCGCCACCGTTTCCGGCATTGCCTCCGCTGCCACCGACACCGCCGGTACCACCGTTGCCAGCCGCGCCACCGTCACCAGCCGCACCGCCGTCACCAGCTGCGCCACCGTCACCGGCGTCACCACCGTCACCGCCGTCGCCGGCTGTTCCAGCATCGCCGCCGCTTCCGGCCGCGCCACCGACTCCGCCGTCGCCGCCGTCGCCAGCCGCGCCACCGTCACCGCCGTCACCACCGGTGCCACCGACTCCGCCGTCACCGCCGCTTCCGGCCGCACCACCGTCGCCGCCGTCGCCACCGGCACCGGCGTCACCGCCAACACCGCCAACGCCACCGGCGCCACCAGCGCCACCGTCGCCTAGGTCCGCGCCGCCGTCACCGCCGTCGCCGCCGTCGCCGCCAGCTCCACCGTTGCCGCCGTCGCCACCGACTCCACCGTCTTGACCGTCGCCGCCGTCGCCGCCGACTCCACCAGTGCCGCCATCGGATCCGGCTCCGCCATCGGAACCGTCGCCACCGACGCCACCGACGCCACCGGCGGCACCATCGCCACCGTCGCCGCCGGCTCCGGCATCGCCGCCGTCGCCTGCATTCTGACCATTTCCAGCATTGCCGCCGTCGCCGCCGATCGCGCCGTCGCCGCCAAGGCCACCGTCACCGCCGGTTCCGCCGTCGCCGCCAACGCCGCCGGTGCCACCGACTCCGCCGGTTCCGCCGAGGCCACCGTCGCCGCCAACGCCACCAAGGCCGCCGACTCCGCCTTCGCCGCCGACACCTCCGGTGCCGCCCACTCCGCCGGTTCCGCCAACACCTCCGGTGCCGCCCTGGCCACCAGCTCCGCCGGCTCCGCCGTCGGCACCATCGCCGCCGTCGCCGCCATTGGCACCGCTGCCGCCGTCGCCACCGTCACCGCCGGCTCCGCCGTCGGGACCGTCGCCACCGACTCCGCCAGCACCACCGGTGCCGCCGTCGCCGCCCGTGCCGCCGGTGCTGCCGACCGTGCCATCCGCACCGTCGCCGCCGTCGCCACCTTCGATCGTTCCATTGTTGGTGAGCAGGGAGTTGGCGCCCACTTCGGCACCTACGCCGCCGTCGCCGCCGTCGCCGCCGTTGCCGGAAGCGCCGCCGTTGCCACCATCACCACCGATGCCGCCGGTTCCACCGGCGCCACCTGCGGCCGCATTTCCGGAGTCGCCACCCGCTCCCCCGGAGCCGCCGACGCCACCGCTTCCACCGGTTCCACCGGTGCCGGCCGCGCCTGCCGAGGCACCATTGCCCCCGTCGCTGCCCATGCCACCGGTTCCACCGATGCCGCCGATGCCACCGATGCCGCCGACTCCGCCGACTCCACCGGTTCCACCTTCGCCACCGAGACCGCCGTCGCCGCCGACACCACCGGTGCCGCCGTCACCGGCGTCGCCGCCGTCACCGCCGGTTCCACCGTCAGCGCCATCGGCACCGGCTCCACCGGCTCCACCGGCTCCGCCATCCTGGCCGTCGACGCCATCGAGTCCATCGACCCCATCGGGGCCATCGGCTCCATCGGTTCCCGGGTCGCCGTCGGCTCCATCCTCACCGGCTCCACCGGTGCCACCATCGGTGCCGGGATTGCCAGCCTGACCATCATTTCCATCGGGGCCCGTACCACCCACACCACCGTCGGTGCCGGCATCGCCGACACCACCGGCTTCACCGGGAGTACCATCTTCTCCGGCTTCGCCCGGGGAGCCCGGGGCTCCATCCCCACCAGCGCCGCCGCCGGCACCGTCAGCACCATCGCCGCCATCGCCGCCATCGCCGCCATCGAGGCCGTCGTCTCCAACGCTCGCGCCATCCGTCCCAGGAGTTCCGGCCGTGCCGGTTCCTACCGCCGCACCATCAGCCACGGCCGCACCTGCGGTGCCCGCCGTACCCGTCGTGCCGACCGTCGTGCCATCGGCTCCATCGGCCCCGGCCGTACCATCGGCTCCGTCCGCAGCAGGAGCTGCCGAAAGTCGATTGAAGGCATCGGTGCCGTCGGCACCATTGCCACCGTCGCCACCACTGGCGCCCGTGCCACCGGCACCGCCGGCCACGCCGTCGCCACCGGTTCCACCGGTGCCGCCCTGACCGCCGGTCTGGCCACCGCCAGCCGCCTGTCCGACGCCACCGACACCGCCAACGCCGCCGGTTCCACCGGTTCCGCCGGTCTGGCCCTGGCCACCGGTTCCACCGATGGCGCCGTCGCCGCCGGCTCCACCGACCGCCGCATCGCCACCGTCACCGCCGTCGGCACCATCGCCGCCGTCGCTACCGTCGCCCGCAGCACCACCGGCACCACCGTCGCCACCGGCACCGCCGGCCTGACCGTCCGTGCCGACACCACCGGTGCCGCCCTGACCGCCTTGACCGCCCATGCCGCCGACCCCACCGGCTCCACCGGTGATGGTCGCGTTGTTCGTAACATTCGAGCCCGTTCCGATCGTGATGCCGGAACCACCGTCGCCGCCATCCACACCGTCGGCGCCGTCGCCGCCGTTGCTTCCCTGGCCGCCGGCTGCACCGGTCACACCATCCGAACCGACCGAACCGTCGGTTCCGTCGAGGCCGGCGCCACCGTTGTTGCCATTGGCGCCGTTGCCGCCGTTGCCACCGTTGCCGGCAGCAACCGCTGCGGTGCCGTTGAGGCCGTTGGTGGCATCGCCACCCGTGCCGCCAATCGCACCCGTAAGTCCGTCGAGTCCGGTGCCACCGACACCGCCGGTTTCACCGATTCCACCATCGGGGCCGTCGAGGCCGTCGACACCCGTGAGGCCGTCACCGGCGTCACCACCGGCCTGACCGGGCGAGCCTGCAACCGCGTCGAGCGCGCCATCGGCGCCCGGATCGCCGGCGCCACCGGGGGCGGCGGCATCGGCACCGTCGGCACCGTCGGTGCCGTCCGCGCCCGTCGCACCCACCACCGTCGCATCGGTGCCATCCGCACCGGCCGTGCCTTGGGCCGCCGGGGCCTGCGGAGGAACGGGAAGAAGAGGATTGCCATCGGTGCCCACCGCACCGTCCACGGGAGTGGCCGGAGTGCCGGCCGTGTCCGTGCCGGGGGCGCCAGCCGTTCCGGGCGCACCGTCCGTTCCGGGCGTTCCGTCGGCACCATCGAGACCTGCCACCGCCGCCGGGCCGGCAGCCGCGCCATCCGCACCAGGCGCACCGTCGATGCCGTCGGCACCATCCGCTGCGGCCGGCAGTGCGGCTGCGGTCGAACCCGTCGCACCCTGGGCGCCGTCGCCACCTTGGCCGCCCACGCCACCGGCACCACCGCTGACGTTGCTGTTGATCGTCACCTGGGCGAAGTCACCCACATCGAGGCCATTGCCTCCGAGTCCGCCTTCGCCACCTTCGGCGCCATCGCTGCCAGGTGCGACACCATCGGCGCCGGCCGGGCCGACACCGCCCGTTCCACCGGCGATGGCGGAGTTGATCGAAGTGTTGGCACCATTGGCGACGGTGCCACCTGCGGCACCGGGAGCACCGGGAGCGAGGAGGGGCGCCACCTTGCCACCGCTACTGACGATCTTGCCGCCGAGGGCTTGAAGGTTCGCGCGCACGGAGCCGGATGACCCGCCGCTTGCCGCGACGATCTCGCTGTAGAGATCGGGATTTCCTTCCGCGTGCACGCCGCCGCTCAGTGCGGCACCGAGTGTGGCAAGCACGATCGCGGGGACCGTTTTACCGCCGCGGGCGGAGACTTCTCGTTGGTTGCTAGTGTTGTTCTTCACGATTTCTTTGGGGTTAGATTCAGGTTAGATCGGGAAAATCGGGATCCATGAAACAGATCACCGCCGACTCTCAAAATGAGCCGTGGACAAAATTCGGGGGATGAACGCCGGGGGAGGCAGGGGAGTTTGGGGGTCGGGAGTTGGGGGCACCCTGCACAGATCACCCGTACAAGGTAGAAAGCCATCTATCAGATCAGAGGAAACGGGGACAAGGCAAATCAGCCATAAAATACGCGAAGTTACGAAAGCAGCTAACAGCGAAGGATTTGATGAGGGACATGAGCCTGTCGGCGGATGGTAGCGGCCGCCTCTTCTGTCATAAAACAACGGCTCTCGAAGGATTCCGGAAAACGATCCTGATCAATGGCGGTGCCTCTCTATCAGCCTTGCGAAAACACCCACATCCCCATTCCTTCTCCTCCCGCACAATATCTACAGGTCCCAACATTAATGCAGTTGGGGAGCGCCCCCGGGAGGAATCGAACCTCCATCTAAGGTTTAGGAAACCCTTGTTCTATCCGTTGAACTACAGGGGCCGGGGCCGGCGGAGCCTAGGCTTCTCCGCATCGAAGGCGCAAGTCCCGGGCTTGCCCGAATCGCCGTCGCCCGCAAGCATGAGCCCCGCGTGAGCGATTCCGATTCCCGACGCCCTTCCCTGCTCCATCGACTGGAGTATGGAGCCTTCCGAGCCATTGAACGCCTGCTCGCCCGCGTTCCGATGGCCGATGCCGCGATGCTGGGCCGGGGCGCCGGGCGTCTCTTTCATGCGCTGAGTCCCCGATACCGGCGCATCGTCCGGCGGAACCTCCGAGTGGCAACTGCCGCGGAGGCCCCTTCCCAGCGGGAGCTTCACGCCCTCACCCTTGAGACCTTCCGTCGGGCCGGTGCCAATTTCCTCGCCGCGCTCCGCACCCCCACGCTCGCCCCGGATGCGCTCCGCGGAATCGCGATCTCGGACGGGATGGAGCTGCTCGGGGGCCGAGGACCGGGGCGACCCGGACTGATCGCGGTCATGCCCCACATGGGAAATTGGGAGGCCTTGACCCGTCTGGGAAAGGGCTACGTCGGCGCCGGCGACTACGGGGGCGTCTATCGTCCCCTCAACAATCCCCTCATGGATGATCTCACGCGCCAGCGACGTTGTGCCGACGGCGCCCGCCTTTTCAGCCGCACCGATGGTTTCCACGCGCCGGCCGCCATGCTTCGCGATGGCGGCGTCCTCGGAGTGCTTGCCGATCAACGGGCGGGCGGACGCGGCACCGCCCTCCCCTTCTTCGGGAAACTGACCACCTGCTCGCCGCTCCCGGAGCTGCTGGCGCGTCGAGGCCGGGCCGAAGTCGGGGTGCTCACGATCGTGACCGCCGAGCCGGGACGCTGGCGCATGGTCGGACGCGCCCTCGATGGTGAACCGACCACGCCGGTCATCATGGCCTCGCTGGAGGCGGGCATGCGGGCGAGCCTTCCGGACGTCTTCTGGTTCCACGACCGCTGGCGCACCGATCCCGCCCGCCCCCTGAGCCTCTTCAGCCGCATCGATCCCTCCGTGGCCCGGCAAGCGAACGTTCCGCTCCGGCTTCTGCTCACCTTCCCCCGAGACCTCGGCCCGGATCTCCGGCGCCGCTTCATCGACCGTCTGTTTCAGGCCCGGCCCGATCTCAGGCTGGAGATCCTCGCCCCAGACTTCTCCGACCCCGAACAACCGGCCGTTCGCCTCCACCCGTGGGACCCCGGGCAACCCCCGGAGCATGCGGACGGCACGCTGCGCCGGGTCGATGAATCCCATCCCGCGCCTCTCGACGGCGTCCTTCTCTTCGGATCGGAGGATGCTCTGGCCCGGGCCGCGAAGCGTGCCGGACTGCGGGCCATCATCGGCCTCGATGTCGAAGGAAAACCCTGGACCCGCTCCTTCGCCTCCCCCGTTGACCGGGAAGGTTGGAGTGAGATCGCCGACCACCTCGCCCGCGCCCCGAAACGCAACCGCCGATGACGCCTCCACTTTCCATCCTCATGCTCGGCGACGGCAAACCCGGGCATGAGAACCAATCGCTCGGACTCATCGAGGCGATCGGGCGCCTGACACCGGTTCAAGTCGAGCGCCTCAAGGCTCCCCGCGGGAGACTCGAGGCCATGTTCAAGCCGCCCACTCCCCGGCGACGCCCCGACCTGATCGTCGGCGCGGGACACCGGACCCATCTCGCCATGCTGCATCTGAGCCGCCGGACCGATGCGCCGTGCGTGCTCCTGATGAAGCCCACCCTGCCCTCCGCGCTCTTCGACCTCTGCATCATTCCCGAACACGACCTGGGCGACCGCCCCGCGCCGCCCCACGTGATCGTCAGCAAGGGCGCCCTCAACCGAGTGCCCCCTCCCGGAACCATGGAGAAGCTCGGGGGGCTCATCCTCATCGGAGGTCCCTCGTCCGCGCATGGCTGGGATGAGAAGGGCGTCATCGACGCCCTTGCATCCATCGTGAAGGACCGCGGCGACCGCCCGTGGCGCATCACCGATTCGCGCCGCACCCCGCCCGGCACCCTCGACCGGATCACACGTGCCTGCCCGGCACTCGCCGCCTACCCTCACGAGAGGACCGGGGCCGAGTGGCTTCCCCAGCGCCTGGCGGAGGCCGCCGAGGCGTGGGTCACCGCGGACTCGATCTCGATGATCTACGAGAGTCTTAGTAGCGGCGCCCGGGTGGGCCTGCTGCCGACTCCGCTGAAGCGGGACGGACGCGTCACGCGGGGGATCTCGCAACTGACGAAGGAGGGCTGGATCACACCCTACGAGCAATGGAAACCCGGTCGCGAACTTCCGCCCGCCCCGGCGATCCTCCGGGAAGCCGACCGTTGCGCCGTGCTGGTTGTTGACCGTTATTTCCCCGGCCGGATGTCATGAAAGTCCTGCAAGTCCTCCCGGAACTGAACTCGGGCGGCGTCGAGCGCGGCACGCTCGAACTCGCCGACCACCTCGCCGCCCGCGGCCACGACTCCCTCGTCCTGTCCGGAGGAGGTCGGCTGGTCCCGCGCCTGGAATCCGGCGGCAGCCGCCACATCGAGCTCCCCGTCGGCCGCAAATCACTTCGCTCGCTCACCCTGGTGCCGAAGATCCGGAAGCTCCTCGAGGACGAGCAGCCCGACATCCTGCACCTCCGCTCGCGGGTTCCCGCCTGGCTGTCATGGCTCGCCTGGAGAAAGCTCGACCCCGGCTCCCGCCCCCGACTGGTGACCACGGTGCACGGCTTCTACTCGGTCAACCGTTGGTCCGAGATCATGACCCGGGGCGAGCGGGTCATCTGCGTCTCCCAAAGCATCCGGGACTATGTGTTGCGCCACTACCCGCGCACCCCGGAGCACCTGCTCCGGGTCGTTCCGCGCGGCGTCGATCCCGCGCACTACCGCCACGGCTTCCAGCCTTCCGACGACTGGCGGGAATCCTTCCACGCCGAGTTTCCCGGGACCCGCGGGAAGCGCCTCATCACGCTTCCCGGGAGAATCACCCGCCTGAAGGGACACGGCGACCTCATCGACATCATGGGGCAGCTTGGCGAACACGCCGATCTGCACGCCCTTGTCGTCGGCGGTGCGCACCCACGGAAAACATCGTACTTCGATGAAATCCGCGCGCGGGTCGAGGCCGGCGGCCTGGCCGACCGGATCACCTTCACCGGCAACCGGGACGACCTCCGGGAGATTCTCTCGATCTCGACGCTCGTCCTCTCGCTGACCCGTCAACCGGAGTCCTTCGGTCGCACCACCCTGGAGGCGCTCGCAATGGGAGTGCCCGTCGCCGGCTACGACCACGGAGGCGTGGGCGAGCAACTCGACGTCCTCTTCCCGCAAGGTCGGATCCCCGCTCTGGACACAGCGGCCGCGGTGACCACGGTCGGCACGCTTCTTCGCCAGCCTTTCCGGGTCCAACGTGAGAATCCCTTCACCCTGCAGCGCATGCTGGAGGGCACCGTGGACGTCTACCGCGAACTGCTGGAACCCGCGCCGCCCGAGTCCACCAGCCGATGAGGCCAGACCGGGAGTTCCTCCCGGCGCGCTCCCACGTAGCCCTCCCAGTTCCCGAGCTTCGCCAGATCCCGCTTGGCACCGCGTCGCTTCATCCGCCGGCGTCGCTCCTCCGGATCGCACCACACGAAGTGGAGCCACGGCTCGACGCCGAGCCGCTCGCGCAGGCGCCGCGGCCAGTCCGGGTCAGCCCCCTCGCTGCTGAAGGGCCCGGCGATCACGACCGGGATCACCGGGAGGTTGCTCACCGCCAGATCGAAGAGCGTCTCATAGACCGCTTCGCGAAACGCGTCCTTGTAGGCCGCCGAGTCACGGTCGTCGGGATCGAGTCCCGCGAGAGAGAGGCCCGAGGCGACCAGTCGATCCGCCACCTCGTCGCTGTCCAGCAGGCAGGCACCCAGTTCACCGGCCAGCCGACGCGCCTCGGTTGTCTTGCCGGCCGCCGGGGGGCCGCTCACCACATGACACTCGCGCATGCCCGGAACCTACCAGACCGGACGGCAGCCGCGCATCCTCCATCTGGCATTTAGCATTTGTCATTCGCCATTCACCGCGCAGCCTTGCCCCGTGGCCGTGCCCTTCAAACCGCGTTCGCCGCTCTGCGAAAGCCACGCCGAGGAACGGGCCTCGATGTGGAGCCATGCCATCGGCACGCTGATGGCGGTCACGGCGCTGGTCCTCATGGTCTTCGTCGCCATCGGCGACCCCCGGCGCGTGGTGGCGGCCTCGATTTTCGGGGCCACGCTGGTGCTGCTCTACGGGGCGTCCACCGTCTACCACGCCTTCTCCTGCCCGCGCCTCAAGCCCTTCCTCCAGATCATCGACCATGCCGCCATCTATCTCCTGATCGCCGGCTCCTACACGCCGCTCACCCTGGTCGCGCTGCGGGGTGCCTGGGGCTGGACGCTTTTCGGGATCGTCTGGTTCCTCGCCATCGTCGGAGTCGTGGTCAAGGCCACGATGCGCGGGAAGCGGGAGACCTGGGGATCCACCGCGCTCTACCTCGCCATGGGGTGGTTGATCATCATCGCCATCCGGCCGCTCCTCGAGGCCTTGCCGCCGGCCGGGATTGCATGGCTTGTCGGCGGTGGCATCTGCTACTCGCTCGGGATCATTTTCTTCGTCTGGCAGAGCATGCGCTTCAACCACGCGATCTGGCACCTGTTCGTGATCGCCGGTAGCACCTGCCACGTCGTCGCCACCACGGCCTACATGCTGCGCTGAGATCCTGGCATGCCCGAGCTCCCCGAAGTCGAGACCACCCGGCGGGGCATCGAGCCCCACCTGCTGGACCGTGCGTTCACCTCCATCCAGGTCCGTGAAACGCGCCTCCGGCATCCCGTTCCGGAAACCATCGAGCAACTCGCCGGACACCGCACGACCGCCGTCCGGCGCCGGGGGAAATACCTCATCGTCGACCTCGACCGGGGCGGTTCCCTGATCATCCATCTCGGGATGTCCGGCAGCCTCCGGATCGCCGGAGAGGGCGATGAGCTCCGCAAGCACGATCACGTGATCTTCGGCCTGCCCGGCGGGCTCCAGCTCCGCTATCACGACCCGCGCCGGTTCGGGCTCGTGCTGCACGTCGCCGCCGGGGATCCGCTGGAGCATCCCCTGCTCCGGTCACTCGGACCCGAACCGCTTTCCGACGCCTTCGATGCGTCCGTTCTCCACGCCGCCTGCCGTCGTCGCTCGGCGCCCATCAAGCAGGTCATCATGGACGCCTCGGTCGTCGTCGGCGTCGGCAACATCTACGCCAGCGAGTCCCTGTTCCACGCCGGCATCCGCCCCCGCACCGCCGCCCGCCGGGTCAGCCGCCCCCGGCTCGACCGGCTGGTCGAAGCGATCCGCAAGGTGCTGGCCGCCTCGATCGAACAGGGCGGCACCACCCTGCGTGATTTTGTCAACAGCGACGGCGAACCCGGCTACTTCAGGCAGAAGCTCTACGTCTACGAACGCGCGGGCGATCCGTGCCGCAACTGCGGCGCTCCCATTCGCCACGCCGTCCTCGGCCAGCGGGCCACCTACTGGTGCGCGAACTGCCAGCGATGAACGCTCCTACTCGGAGAGGATCGCCGCAGCGGTGAGCTCGGCGAAGGTGCCGGTGGCGCCGATGAAGTGGATCGTCCGATCGGCCCCGAGAACATACGCCGTCGGGCGAACGCCGATGCGATAGACCTTGGCCAGCTCTCCGGAGGGATCCGAAAAATTCGGCCAGTCGACGACGCCGTCGCGCTGAAGCTTCCGTAGGTCCGAGTTGGGCCCGGTGTGGACGCCGATCACCTCGAACTGCTTGCCCGCGAAGCGCTCGTCCCGGCGCAACGCACCCACCCAGTCAAAAAGCCCGTTGTCGTCGGACCCCACCGACTCCCAGAAGATCAGCAGGCGCACCTTGCCGTCGTAGCCTGACAACTTCATCGGACGTCCACCGGAGTCCTGTCCCGTCAGCTCCGGGGCGGTCGCTCCCTTGGTCAGGTTCATGATGATGTAGAGCTCCTCTTCGGCGAGTTCCGCGACCGACACCCCGTCGATCTTCACATCGGCGGCATCGATGATCGCACGCCGCAGCATGCTCAGGCGCTCGCCCATGATCCGCGGGTCGTCGGCCACCGCCTTGGCCAGCATCGCCACGCCCAGGGCCGCGACCCCGGCCACTTCCTTGTGCGGATTCTCGTTGGCGATCCGTCGCAGCAGCTCGAGCGACTCGTTGCCGCCGCAGGCCACCAGACCCATGCAGGCCGATGGCAGCTCCTTGCTCTCGATGTGATACCGGTCCAGCGCCTTGCGCACCTTCGCCACCTCGGCACGCATCGCCGGCTGGGCTTCCCCCCTTTCATTCTCCTCGGTGAGGGATCCCACCACGCGCAGGAACCATCCCGCCGGGTCGACCGTCCATTCCTTCTCGAGGTCGCCCGCGATCACCGCCCACATTCGCTTCCCGGCCTCAAGCGGGTCGGGCCGCGACTTCGCGAGCTCCAGTTTCTCCGCGTCCGTCTTCGCAAGCTTCATCTTGATCTCGAAAGCCTCGGCGCGTTTCTCGAAGGCCGTCCGGACGGCCTCCGCCTGCGAAGGCGTGCCCGCCATCGCGGTCGAAATCATGAACAGCAGGGCGACAAGGAGACGCATGGCGGCACCCTAGGGCGAGGGTTCGAACCTGACAAGCCCCCGCCCTTCCCGCACTTGCGGTGCCGCGCCCCCTCCCCTTTACTCTCCGCCCGATGTCCACTCACCACATCGACGTCCGCTACGTCGCCGAACTCGCCCGCCTCGAACTCACCGAGGAGGAGTGCGAGCAATTCCAGCCCCAGCTCGACGCCATCCTCAGCTACGCCGAAAGCCTTTCGCAGCTCGATCTCGAGGGCATCGAACCCATGGCCCACCCGGTACCCGTCCACGACGTGATGCGCGACGACCTCCCCCACACGAGCCTCGACCGCGACGCGGTGCTCGCCAACGCCCCCGACCAGGCCCAGTCGCAGATCCGCGTCCCGAAGGTCATCGCCGACGCCTGAGACGAGACATCCGACGACAATCCCCGGTCCCTTTCCCGCACCATGTCCCTCGCCACCGCCTCCATCCGCGACCTCAGGCAACGCCTCACCGCCGGTGAAATCCATCCCTCCGACATTCTCAACGATCTCGCCTCGGCCATCGGCGCCCGCGACGCCGAGGTGGGCGCCTACCTTTCCCACAACCTCGACGAGGCCCGGGCCGCCGCCGACAAGGCGGACCTTTCCCGTCCCCTCGGTGGAGTTCCGGTGGCCCTGAAGGACAACATCAACGCCCTCGGCCAGCCCTGCACCTGCGGCTCCCGCTATCTCGAGAAGGGCTACACCTCTCCCTACGACGCAACCGTCACCGCCCGCCTCAAGGCCGCCGGAGCGATCCCCTTCGGCCGGCTGAACATGGACGAGTTCGCGATGGGATCCGCCACCGAGAACTCCGCCCTCGGGAAGACGGTCAACCCCCACGCCCACGATCGCATCCCCGGAGGCTCCTCCGGCGGGTCCGCGGCCGCGGTGGCCGCCGGCACCGCCATCGCCGCCCTCGGCTCCGATACCGGCGGCTCGATCCGCCAGCCCGCCTCCCACTGCGGCGTGGTCGGCCTCAAGCCGTCCTACGGCCGCGTCTCGCGCTACGGTCTGGTCGCCTTCGCCTCGTCGCTCGACCAGATCGGTCCGGTCACGCGCAGCGTCGAGGATGCGGCCCTCCTGCTTCAGGCGATCGCCGGTCACGACCCCGCCGATTCGACCTCCCTCGACGCCGCCGTTCCCGACTTCTCGGCCGGTCTCGACCAGGGCGTCGCCGGTCTCAAGCTCGGCCTGCCGAAGGAGTATTTCGGCGAGGGCATCGATCCCGAGGTCCGCGCCCGTGTCGAGGAACGGGCGAGGGCCCTCGAAGCCGCCGGGGCCGAGATCGTGGAGATCTCGCTTCCCCACACCGAGCACGCGGTCGCCACCTACTACATCATCGCCCCGGCCGAAGCCTCGTCGAACCTCGCGCGCTTCGACGGCGTCCGCTACGGTCACCGCAGTCGTGAGGCCGAAGACCTCCTCGACCTCTACAAGAAATCTCGGGAGGAAGGTTTCGGCGCCGAGGTCAAACGTCGCATCCTGCTCGGAACCTACGTCCTTTCGTCCGGCTACTACGACGCCTTCTACAACCGCGCCCAGAAGGTCCGCACCCTGATCCGGCGCGACTTCAGCGAGGCCTTCGAGAAGGTCGATGCCATCCTCTCTCCGGTTGCCCCCTCACCCGCCCGCCGGATCGGCGAGAACAGCGACGACCCGCTCAAGGATTACCTTTCCGACATCTACACCATCGCCGCCAACCTCGCCGGGATCTGCGCGATCTCGGTCCCGGCCGGCACGGTGGAAAATGACGGAGTATCCCTTCCCGTCGGCCTCCAGATCCTCGCCCCCCACCTCGGCGAGGCCACGCTTCTCCGGATCGCGAAGGCGGCGGAGGGAGTGGCGCTCGCCTGAGCGCCATGCGCCGGGTCGCCGGCATTCCGCCGGCGGTGGCGACTCAAGCGGCTCGAAAGCCGCCCGCCCGGCTCATGGCGCTTGCAAAGCGCCACTCCACCGCTTCTCGAGCATCTCCCGTCGGAAGCGGAAGATCCGCTCCAGCTTCTTCCTGACGAAGAGGCCATGGGCGATCGCCCCGAACGGGCCCATCGGCAGCGCGTAGTGCACCAGGTCGTGCATCCGCACGCCTCCGTCGGTCGCCTCGAAGTGGTGGCGGTGATGCCAGAACTTGTAGGGCCCGAAACGCTGCTCGTCGATGAAGGCCACCCCCTCCTCGACCGCCTTGATCTCGGTCACCCACGGGATCCACACCCCCGGCGCCACCATCACCTTGTAAGTGATGATCTGGCCCTCGTGCATGGTCTCCGAATGCAGCGACTCGATCTTGAAGCCCAGCTCGTCCGGCGTGATCGCGTCGAGGTTGCGGGGCGAGGAAAAGAACGCCCACGCCTCCTCCGGGGAAATCGGCAGGTCCTGCGTTTGCTCGAGCACGTGGATCTTCATCGGCGCCGGAAACTGGCACCGGCCTCGGAACCCGCAAATTCAGAATACCCCGGACAACTGCATCAACCCGGCGAACACGACCAGGATCGCACCCGCGAGCAGGAGGATCTGGAAGGCCCTTCCCGGCTCCCTTCGCCGTTGTGCCAGGATCCCGGCCACCACCGCAGCTGACCCGGCAAGGATCACCAGCAGAGCCGAAGCGAGCGCCGCCCAGGGGTCCGGCGTTCGCCCCGTCAAGACCGTCGCAAGCAAGCCGGTGACAGGGGGGATCCCCAGCAATCCGACGCAACCGACACCCGTGAAAAACGGGGGCTGGCGGGGACGCTCGACATCACGCCAGTCGCCCCCGACCACTTCCTCGAGATCCTCAACACTCCGGCGCCACACCCATGCCCACGCCTCCACTTCCGGCGGGTGAAGACAGTCCCACACCTCGGTCGCACCGGCTTGCTCGACCTTGATCCGGCGGCGTTCGTACTCGGTTCCTTCCAGGGTTCCCGGACGGATGCCCTCGAACTCATCCAGGCGTGCCAACAGGTCGGCATCGACCTCGTAGACATCGCCTACCACCCGCGGGCCCGCTTCCGGGACCAATCCCGGATACCACGAGACCTGATAGAGCCGCCCCCGAACCACTCCGGTGCCGACCCACTCCGCCCCCTTCATCCGGTGGTGATTCGAGGCCCCCACCCGCAGCGTGCCGTAGACGAAAACCAGCTCAGCTTCCTCGTTCATCGACTCATGGGCGAGGTGGCTCCCACCCCGGCGAAGACTCACGCCCGGTAGCCGACACTTTCATCGAGGTAGGCGCGCAATTCGTCGAGCCCCTCCTCCATCTCCGCCGAGATCGCGATGACCTTCACCTTCGGAAACCGCGCCTTGAAGACCGCCAGATTGTCCTCCGCGCCCTCGAGGTCCATCTTGTTGGCGATCACGATCCACGGGAAGGCTCCGAGTTCCTCGTCATACTCGCGCACCTCCTTGCGGAGGATCTCGAGATCGGAGATCGGGTCGCGACCTTCACTGCCGGCCATGTCGAGGACGAAGAGCAAGGTCCGGCAGCGGGTGATGTGTCGGAGAAACTCGTGCCCCAGCCCGCGGTTCTCGTGCGCCCCCTCGATCAATCCGGGGATGTCCGCCACGGTGCATCGCCGGAAGTCGTCGAACTTCACCACCCCCACCACCGGCTGCAGGGTTGTGAAGGGGTAGTTCGCCACCTTCGGCTTGGCCGCCGAAAGCTTGCCGATGAGCGTCGACTTGCCGGCATTGGGAAACCCGACGAGACCCGCATCCGCGATCCGCCGCAGTTCGAGGTAGAACACCCCCCGGTCGCCCTCCGTGCCCGGCGTGTTCTCGGTCGGCGTCTGGTTGGTCGCCGACTTGAAATGCGTGTTGCCCTTGCCGCCGATCCCCCCCTCGCAGAGCACGAATTCCTGCCCCTCCTCCGTCAGGTCCGCCACCGGCTCCAGATCAATGCCCTCCTCGCTGCGTTCCAGCGCAACCGCCTCACGCACGTCCTCGACCGGGGCGCGGTAGACCACCGTGCCCGGCGGCACCCGTCCGATCTTGCTCTTGCCCTTCCGTCCGCTGCGCTTGTAGCGGCTGCCGTGCTGACCGTCCTCGGCGACCAGCTTCGGATCGAAGTGATACTGCCGCAGGTTGTCGGTCGAGGGATCCACCTTGAGGATCACCTGGCCGCCGTCGCCGCCGTCGCCGCCGTCCGGGCCACCGCGGGGGACGAACTTCTCCCGTCGGAAGGAAACGTGCCCGTTTCCCCCGTCGCCGGCTCTGGCAAAGATGCGGATGTGGTCGATGAACATGCTGTGGCCCGTCGAGTTGCGCGAATCAGACGCGGGCGTCCAGCCATTTCCCGCGGAAGTGCTGGCGGCCGAAGATGCCGGCCTGGCAGAGGAGGTCGAAGCCGAGGATGATCCAGACGCCCAGCAGGCTGGCCAGCCCGAACTGCGAGGCGGCCCACAGGGCCACGATCCGGAAGAAGATCATGCTCCCGAAGGAGTAGCGGATCACCATCGCCGTCGCCCCCGCCCCCCGCATCGAGGTCTTGAGGACGATGCAGGTGGCGAAGAAGGGCTGGGTGAGTGCGCAGACGATGAAAAGGGGCGATGCCAGCGCCACGTGCACCTCGCTGCCCGGCGCCACCCACTCGACCACCTGGCGCCCGCCGAGCACGAAGAACACCCCCATCGCCGACATCACGAGCACCGCCAGCTTCCAGCACAGGCGCACCGCGCGGACGGCCATCTCCTTCGATCCGGCTCCCAGATACTGACCCGCCAGCGCCGCCGCCGCGGTGCCGATCGCGAAGCCGGGGAGGAAGGACATCGACTCGACCCGGATCGCGAGGATGTGGGCTCCGAGCGCGCCCTCCTGAGGAAGCATCGAGATCACCCTCACCCCGTAGGCATGGATGCCCCACATGCCGGCGATCTCCAGGGCCTGCGGCGCGCCGACCCGCAGGATTCTCCTCAGGGTGTCCCGGCACGGCGTCAGCGCCTGGCGGGTCCAGTGCAGCGCCTCCCCGCCTCCCCTCACCAGCAGCGCCACCACCGCCAGCCCGCAGGCCCAGCCGATCACGGTCCCGGCGGCAATCCGTCCGATCGTCGGCTCACCGAGCGGTTCGGGGCCCAGCACCAGCAGCCAGCTGGCGAGGATGTTCACGCCGTTCATCACCACCATGCCGATGAAGGGCGTGCGGGTGTCGCCCGAGCCCCGCAGCGCGGCATTGATCGCCAGCATCGGCCCGCTGAAGAGCCCGGAGCAGGCGTAGATCCCCAGATACTCGAGCGCATGCTCCGAGGCCTCCGGGCCCAGCTGCATGAAACGCACCAGCGCCTTCGAACCGAGGAGAAGAACGAGCATCGAGGCCACTCCCGCGCCGCAGCCCAGCCAGACTCCTTGTCCGAGGCCCTTCCGCGCCAGGTCGTGATCGCCGCCGCCGGTCGAGCGCGAGACCAATGCCATCACGCCGGTCGCGACGGCGATCTGGAGGATGTTGAAGAACCACGCAACGTAGCCTCCCAGCGCCATGGCATCGAGCACCGGCACGCGGGCATCCCCCTGCGCCATCCGCCCGGCGATGGTGAGGTCCGTCATCCCCACCGCAAAGGTCATCACCTGCTCCAGCAGGGGCCACACCGCCAGAACCGCCACCTGTCGGGACAAGGACAACCCCGCAAGACGGCCACCGAGCAGGCGCTCTTCGGCGACCGCCCGCTGACTCGCTTCCGCACTGCGCCCCGGCCTCGACATTCGTGCGCGCAGCCTGAGCCAGCCGCCTGCCTCCAGCAACTCCCGGCTCGAAAAACCACCCCACCCGCGGGGAGCTCCACACACCCTTCGCGAGTCGCCGCGACCAACGCCCCTGCTTCGACCTTTCCCCCGGCCTGATCCGCGCTATCTTCCCCCCAAGACCATGTCGGACACCCAGATCGAACTCGCGGGCACTCTCCTGCTGGCGACCCCCTCGCTGCGCGACGGGATCTTCGATCGATCGGTGATCCTGCTCGCCGACCACTCCGCCGAGGACGGAGCCCTCGGCCTCATCCTCAACCAACCCACCGGACACGAGGTCGGGCACTTCCTCCACAAACCCGAGTTCGAGGCGCTGGCACGGATTCCGGTTCACGTCGGGGGCCCGGTGTCGCGGGAACAGCTCACCTTCTCCGCCTTCTGGTGGAACCCCAACGACGGGCTCCACTGGCAGATGCGACTTCCGGCGAAGGAGGCCATCGTCCGCACCAAGCAACCGGGCGTCATCGTCCGCGCCTTCATCGGCTACTCGGGCT
Source organism: Verrucomicrobiia bacterium (assembly GCA_030431475.1). Lineage (GTDB taxonomy): Bacteria > Verrucomicrobiota > Verrucomicrobiia > Verrucomicrobiales > Akkermansiaceae > Haloferula. Next base: position 173,656 of record JAUIJD010000004.1, read on the forward strand.
GGACGGGGGGTCAGCTCGAAAACGAACTACGGCGCCAGTCGTGGATCCCGGCGAAACCGGGCCCCGACCTGCTCGGCAAACCCCACGACGAGGACCTGTGGGCCGACATCCTCAAGAACATGTCGCCCTACCACCGCCTCCTCGTCGACGCACCGCCCGAACCCGGGCTCAACTGATCGTTTCCGGTCCGGCGCTCATCCGGACCCGAAGGCGTTTTCCACGCGGTGCACCCGCGGCCGCTCCCCGTCGGTGAGGACGATCTCGATCACATCGAAACGCCACGGGATGTCCCGCCTTCCGAGCTGTTTGAGCCATGCGTTCGCCCCGCGCCGGATCAGGCGCCGCTTCTCCCGGTCGACAGCCTCCAGCGGCCGCCCGTGCGCGCTCGACGTCCGCGTCTTCACCTCGGTGAAAAGCAGTAGCGGTCCCTGGCGTGCGACGATGTCGACCTCCCCGCCACCGGGCGCCCGGAAGTTCCGGTAGAGCACCTTCGCGCCCCTCGCGCGAAGCCAGTCGCGGGCGATCCTCTCTCCGAAGCGGCCGACCTCGGCGGGCGCCATCCGGTTCCCGTCAGGCCCCGTCAAGCGGCAGCATCTGTTGAGCCACGGGCTGAAACGATCGACGATGTATGCGACAAGGCCCATGACGGCGCAGAGCTTCGAGATGGGCCTTCGTACCATAGCCCTTGTGCCGCTCAAAGCCGTAAGCCGGGAACTCCTCCGCCGCCTCCACCATCCGGCGGTCGCGCGCCACCTTCGCGATGATGCTCGCCGCCGCGATCGAAAGCGAAAGCCCGTCCCCCTTCACCACGCCCTCGTGATCGTGGGGGAAGCCCTTTACCGGCAAGCCGTCGACGAGGCAGAAGTCAACCTTGCCACGGAGGCCGTCCACCGCCCGTGCCATCGCCTCGTGGGTGGCCCGCAGGATGTTGATCCGATCGATCTCCTCCGGTTCGGCAAAGGCGAGCGCCCAGTCGATCTCGGGATGGTTCGTCAGTCCCTCGAAAAGCCGCTCCCGCCGGGCAGCGGTCAGCTTCTTCGAGTCGTCGAGCCCGTCCCACGAGAAGGCCGCCGGCAGAATCACCGCCGCGGCCGCCACCGGACCCGCGAGCGGGCCCCTTCCCGCCTCATCGATCCCGGCGATGACGTTCAGACCACGGGACCGACAGGCGGTTTCGAGCGAGAGATCGGGCATGCGCCCTCAGAAATCCCGCAAATGATCGTGGAAGGCCATCTTTGAACGACCCTTGGTGGCGAAAATCTGGGTCGCATACACGAATCCGTCGGACGCGACATACACGCCGATGCCGGTCGCATGCCAATCCTGCTTCAGGTTGTAGACATGCTTGCTGGAGGTCGTCCACGCCTGCGTGAGCTGCGAGGCGATGTCACCCCGGATCACCCCGCCTGCGACATTCTCCGCGCAATTCCCCATCCCGAAACGGCGTTTCGCCAGAAGCGCCCGTTCCTCGAAGCCGTAGTGGGAGATGTTCTCCGAACCGAGGGTGAACTTGCCGCGGTTGCGCGCCATGAACTCGCAGTGACGACGCGCCAGGGCGTCGAGCCCGGCATGCCGCGAGATGGCCTGCTTGCCGATCGAGCTCCGGTATCGGTTCAAGGATCGCTCAAGCTGGTCCGCCACTCCCTTCGACGATCGGGAAGCTTCGCCGGGCACCGCCGACGACGAGGACATGGGGACACGAGTGGTGTCGAGATTGGAGGAACAGGACGCCAGGACCGCGACCGCTCCCAACCCGACCCATCGAAACAGGCTGGTTGATTTCATGGCAGTGGAAGAGTTGGAGGGGGGACTCTGCGCGCCCCGTTGATAGCTTCTATCGCAAAAATTTAAAGGTTTTTTAAAATTAATGAAAAATCCGACATCTCCCCTGACGGGACGGCGCGCAGGGGCTCCTTACTCCCGATGCGGTATCTGATGGTGGTTTACCTTCCTTGCCCCCTTCTGGGAGGCTCGCGGCAGCTCGCGACCGCCCCGGCCCTTGAACGGCGCCGGGGCGCCGATAGCCTCCGATTCCCATCATGAAATCCTGCCCGAAATTCACCTTTGGCGTCGGCGACCGCTTCGCCCACGGCGCCGTCGCCCAGCTCCAGGCCTTTCTCGCCGCCCGCGAGGCCGGCATCGACATCACCCCGGTCTGGAACAAGTCCAACCGCGAGCACCTCATCATCGGCTCCGAACCCCAGACCACCCGCGATGCCGCCGACGCCGCCGTCCGGGAGCTCGGATGGGAGGGCGATTACCTGCTCGATGCCGACCACATCAACCTTTCGACGGTCGATCGCTTCATCGCGCCCTGCGACTTCTTCACCCTCGATGTCGCCGATGACATCGGCACCCCGGCCGATGCGGCGGACGTCGCCGCGTTCATCGACAAGCACCCCGAGCTGATCGGCTCGGTCGCCATCGAGGGCATCGAGCAGCCGCTCGAGATCACCCGCGAGGACGTCGAGCGCACCGCCAACCAGTTTCTCAAGGCGACCCAGCACGCCAAGGCGATCTACGATCACATTCTCGCCGCCAAGGGACCCGACTTCGTCACCGAGGTCTCGATGGACGAAACCGACTCCCCTCAGACACCTCCCGAGCTCCTGATCATCCTCGCCGCGCTGGCCGACCAGGGCATTCCGGTCCAGACCATCGCCCCGAAGTTCACCGGACGCTTCAACAAGGGCGTCGACTACGTCGGCGACCTCCCGCAGTTCGAGCAGGAGTTCAACGACGACCTCGCCGTGATCGCCCACGCGGTGAAGACCTACGGGCTGCCGGAGGGCCTCAAGCTCTCGGTGCACTCCGGATCCGACAAGTTCTCGATCTACCCGGTCATCCGCAAGGCCCTCGCCCGCACCGGCGCCGGCCTGCACATCAAGACCGCCGGCACCAACTGGCTCGAGGAGGTGATCGGCCTGGCCGAGTCCGGCGGCGAGGCGCTCGAACTCGCCAAGCGAATCTACACCGGGGCGCTGGAGAAGAAGGAGGCGCTCTGCGAACCCTACGCCACCGTGATCGACATCGATTTTGCGAAGCTCCCCGGCGCCGACGAGGTGGCCGGTTGGAGTGGCGAGCGCTTTGCCGCCGCGGTGCGCCACGAGCCCGACTGCCCCGACTACAACTCCAACGTGCGCCAACTCCTGCACGTCGGTTTCAAGGTCGCGGCCCAGCTCGGGGACGAATACCTCGACGCCCTCAAGGCGAATCGTGAGACCATCGGCCGCTGCGTGACCCACAACCTCCTCGAGCGGCACATGAAGCCGCTCTTCGCCGGCTGAACCGGACACCCTGCCGCCCGGCTCCCCCCATGGCCCCCGGCGAACTCGCCGGGATCAGGGTGCCGCCCCGGCAAGAAGGGGCGGCCCCGCCGATGACAATATACCTTGATTTTTATCGAGAAATCCTTCATCGGGTGTCAACCCCCTATGAAGAATGACCCCGACCTGCACCTCGATGACCTGGCGCATCGATTTGCCAGCGGTGGTTCTCAAAGCCGCCAAGAACCCGCGCCACGCCATCGCCGGCGTATCGCGCCACGAGTCAAGGGACTCACCCTGTCCATCACCCTCGCCGCTCTCGCGGCGGTGGGAGTCGGACTGATGCTGCTGCTGAAGGGCTGACGCCCTCAGGCGGTGCCGTTCTCGATGATCTCGAGGAAGCTCGCCGCCTCCAGCGCCGCGCCGCCGATGAGGGCGCCATCGATGTCGGGGCATGCCATCAGTTCCGCGGCGTTGCCGGGCTTCACGCTGCCGCCGTACTGAATGCGGATCTTGGCCGCCGCATCGCCACCGAACTGCTCGGCGATGAGCGAGCGGACGAAGGCGTGCGTCTCCTGGGCCTGCTCGGCCGTGGCGGTCACGCCGGTGCCGATCGCCCAGACCGGCTCGTAGGCGATCACGAGATCCGCGAGTGCCTCTTCACTCACTCCCTTGAGACCCACGCTCACCTGGCGGCGCAGCACCTCCTCGAGCTTGCCGCCCTCGCGCTCCTCGAGCGTCTCACCGATGCAGAAGATCGGACGGAGATTCACCTCGAGGGCCTTGAGCACCTTCTCGTTGATGAACTCGTCGCTCTCGCCGTAGATCGCGCGTCGCTCGCTGTGACCGAGGATGACGTAGTGGACGAAGAACTCCTTCAGCATCATCGGACTCACCTCTCCGGTGTAGGCGCCGGAGTCGAACTGCGAGCAGTTCTGGGCACCGAGCGCGACCGACGAGACGTTGCCGAACATCTCGGCCGCCTTGGCGATCGAAACGAAGGGCGGCGCGATGACGATGTCGCAGGGAAAAGTGGTGTGCTGAATCTTGGCGAGAAGGGTCTTGGCGAAGTCCTCGGTCTCCGAGGGCCCCTTGTTCATCTTCCAGTTCGCGGCGAAGATCGGTTTGCGTTGCATGATGGGATCAGGTTGGGGTTCAGGCTTCGCTCAACGCCGCCACTCCCGGCAGCTCCTTGCCCTCCAGCAGCTCGAGCGAAGCGCCGCCACCGGTGGAAATGAAGGTCATCTGGTCGTCCAGCCCGAGCTGGTTGACCGCGGTCACGGAGTCGCCTCCGCCGACGATGGTCACCGCGTCGCTCGCCGCCACCGCCCTGGCCACGGCTTCGGTGCCCTTGGCGAAGGTCGGAATCTCGAAGACACCCATGGGGCCGTTCCAGACGATGGTCTTGGCCGTCGCCACCTCCTTGACGAAAAGGTCGATGGAGGCCGGGCCGATGTCGATCCCTTCCCAGCCGTCCTCGATCGCTCCGCCTTCGCCGAACACGCCGCTCTCGCGGGTTTCGGCTCCCTCCTTGAACTCCTGCGTGAGCAGCGAGTCCGGCGGCAGCACGAAACGGACGCCCTTCTCCTCGGCGAGCTTCAGGATCTCGAGCGCGAGGTCGAGCTTGTCGTTTTCGACCAGGCTGTTGCCGACCGCGAAGCCCTGGGCCTTGCGGAAGGTGTAGGCCATCGCACCGCCGATCAGGAAGGCGTCGGCCTTCTCCATCAGATTGGAAATCACGTCGATCTTCCCGGAGACCTTTGCGCCGCCCATGATCACGAGGAAGGGACGCTCCGGGCTCTCGAGCTTGCCGACCAGATACTCGAGCTCGCGGGCGAGCAGGAAGCCCATGGCGCTCGTGGACACGTGGTGGGTGACGCCCTCGGTCGAGGCGTGCGCACGGTGGGCGGTGCCGAAGGCGTCGTTGACGAACACCTCGGCGCTGCCGGCAAGCTGCTTGGCGAAGTCCGCGTTGTTGTCGGTCTCCTCGTTGTGAAAGCGGGTGTTCTCGAGCAGCAGGGCCTGGCCGGGCTCGAGCGCGGCGCGCAACGCGGCGGCGTCGTCACCGATGCAGTCGGGGGCGAGTTTCACTTCGGCACCGATCAGCTCGCCGAGGCGGGCTGCGGCCGGAGCGAGGGAGAAGACGGGATTCGCCTCGCCTTTCGGACGACCGAGGTGGGAGCAGAGCACCAGCTTGGCACCGCCTTCGAGCAGATGCTGGATGGACGGCAGCGCCGCACGGATGCGGGTGTCGTCGGTGATCGCGCCATCCTTGAGGGGCACGTTGAAATCAACACGCATCAGGACTTCCTTGCCCTGGACGTCGAGGTCTCGGATCGAGAGTTTCGCCATGCGCCGAATGCCGCACAGGCGGTGCCAGCGAGTCAAGTCCCGCTTGAGGGCATGCCCGTCAGCACGCCTCCCACATCCGGGCTTTCGCATCCACCGGACCGACGGCATGCTCCCGGCCATGGAGCGTGACGACAGCCTTCCCCTCGACCGCCGGCTGCGGCAGGAGATCCTGTTCGCCCGCGAGAGGATCTATCATTTCGCGCGGCCCACCCCGCTCGAGCGGCTCGATCTTCCCGACCTCGAGGTCTGGGTGAAGCGGGAGGACCTTTCCCCCATCAAGGCCTACAAGTGGCGCGGCGCCTGCAACCGCATGGCGGTGCTCACCGCCGACGAGCGCCGCCGCGGCGTGGTCACCGCCTCGGCCGGCAATCATGCCCAGGGCGTCGCCCTCGCCGCTGCGAAGCTCGGCATCGACGCCCGCATCCACATGCCCCGCTCGACCCCGAGGGTGAAGCAGGACGCGGTGCTCAAGCTCGGCGGCGAACGGGTCGAGATCGTCCTCTCCGGCGACAGCTACGACGAAGCCGTCGCGTCCGCCCGCGCCGACGAGGCGGAACGGGGCGCCGTCTACATCCACGCCTACGACGACCTTCAGGTGATGGCCGGCCAGGGCACGCTGGCCGACGAGGTGGTGCTGTCCGGCCACGGCCCCTTCGATGTCGCCTTTCTCCAGATCGGCGGCGGCGGCATGGCGGCCGGAGTCGCGGAGTGGCTCCGGACCTACTGGCCGGACATCGAGCTGGTCGGGGTCGAAGGCGAAGGGCAGGCCTCGATGAAGGCCGCGCTGGAGGCCGGCAAGCCGACAGCGCTGGAGCGCCTCGACATTTTCTGCGACGGCACCGCCGTGCGTCAGGCGGGATCGCTTCCGTTCGAGATCTGCAAGCTCCACCTCGACCGCGTCGAGACGGTCAGCAACGCCGAGGTCATCGGTGCCATCCGCGCCCTGTGGGAGGGTCTGCGCTGCGTCGCCGAACCGTCGGGCGCCATGGGCCTTGCCGCCGCGCTGAAACACCGCAGGGACCTCGCCGGCAAGCGGGTGCTCGTCGTCCTGTGCGGCGCCAACGTCGATTTCCTCCAACTCGGCCACATGGCCACCTCCGAAGGGGCCTCGAAGGCCCGCAGCCGCACCCTGCGGGTACGCATTTCCGAGCGCGCGGGCACCATGCTCGACCTGCTCGACCGGGCCTTCGCCGGGCTCACGATCACCGACTTCCAGTACGGCAAGGTCGATGCCGTCGACGCCTGGCCGGTGTTCACGCTCAGTGCCGAGGATCCATCGGTCCTCGACGCGGTGGAGACGCGGCTCGATCAGGGGAGCTTCGAATGGAGGGATCTCGCCGGTGCGCCGGACGTCCAGTTCCGAGCCATTCCGCTCCGCTCCGACCTGCTCGGTCATCCGCTGTTCCTCCGTCTCGACTTCTACGAGCGACCCGGAGCGCTGCGCGACTTCCTCGACCAACGCGTCCGCGACCGGGCGAACCTCTGCTACTTCAACTACCGCCAGTCGGGCGAGCGGGTCGGCCGCGCCCTGATCGGCCTCGACTTTGCCGATGCCGAGAGCCGCGAGCGCTTCACTTCCGGGCTTCCCGTGAGCGGTGACGGCTACCGCCGCTGCGAACCGCTCGACGCCGAAGCCGCCGCCCGGCTGACCGGACATCCCGGCACATGAAGTGGTTCGCCGTCATCCTCATGCTGCTGCCCCTCGCCGGGGGCGCCGAGTATGAACTCTGGATCCTCGCCGGTCAGAGCAACGCCCAGGGCTGGAAAGGCGACGCCTGCCACTACCCCCCGGGCGGTGAGGAAACGGATCGCTCGGTACCCTTCTACTACGCGTCCCCGGGCATCGGCACCTCCGGCGGACGATGGATCGGTCTCGCCCCGCAGCAGGGCCGTTTCAAGAGAGGCTATTTCGGTCCCGAGATCACCTTCGCCCGGACCCTCGCCGACCGCGGACGCCGGCCCGCGGTCTTCAAATTCACCCTTGGCGGCACCTCGCTCGACCGGCGCTGGAAGGGACCCGGCGAAGGGGGCCTCTACGACGACATGCTCCGCGAGCTCGACCGCGCCCGCCGCGCTTTTCGAAGGAACGGCCACACCCTGAGGGTGGCCGGCTTCATCTGGATCCAGGGCGAGTCCGACGCCGTGGACCCCGGCGCCTCGATCCGCTACGCGGCGAATCTCGAACGCCTGATCCGGCATCTCCGTGCCGAGATCGCCCCCCATTCCCGGCTGCCCGTGATCCTCGGCATCGACGAGCAGCACCCCGTCGTCGTGCGACGGCCGGTCGTCCTGTCGGCCCAGCAGCAACTGGCCGGACGGGACCCTGCGATCCGCTTCGTCGGCATGACCGGCCTACCGAAGGCCGACAAGTCCCACCTCACGCCCAAGGGACTCGCCACCCACGGCCGGCGCCTCGCCGCCGCGGCGCTGACCCTCTCCCGCTGAGCGCCCCGCTTCCAAGGCCCACTGCTCTCAAGTAGCCCAGGCGGCCGGGGCCAATCAGGGAAGCTCCACCGTCGCGGACTCCAATCCCTCGGAGACCACCTTGAGGCGGCCCTTCCCTTCGGCGATCACCAGGCACTTCCCGTTGTAGGCCGGCATGCGTTCCGCCCGCCACATCGTCACGTGGCTCGTCGCGTCGCCGTTGCCGGCGGCGAGAATCTTCACCGCGCCGGCAACCTCGAAGACCAGTTCGGGATTCGAGCGCGGAACCTCCCGCCCCTCGTCGTCAACCACCGTGATCTCGACGAAACTCATCTCCCCGATCGTCTCAACCTCGGCGAGCAGCTTCGTCGCCTCTCCCGTCGTCGAACGGTCCGCCTCGGCCCAGCGCCTGCCGTCTTTGTACGCCACCACCCGTAGTTCGCCGGGCTCATACTTCACCTCGTCCCAGACCAAGCGGTGATCCTCCGGCCCGCGCTTCTTCCGCCCGAGCGACGTGCCGTTCAGGAAGAGCTCCGCCTCGTCCCCCGAGGTATAGACGTGCACCGGAGTCACCTCGCCCTTCCGCTCCGGCCAGTTCCAGTGCGGCAGCAGGTGCGCCATCGGCAGATCCGGACGCCAGCGCGCCTGGTAAAGGTAGAAGCGGTCCTTCGGGAAGCCGCAGAGGTCGACGATCCCGAAGTACGACGAGCGCGAGGGAGGCGTGATCCTCCCAATCTCCTCGAGTTGCTTCTTCAGGCGCTCCCGCTCCTCCGGATCGCGGATGTTGAGCAGGTTCGTCATGTCATTGTTGTACGGGGTCGGCTCGCCGAGATAGTCGAAGCCGGTCCACACGAACTCGCCGAAGTTCCACGGTTGGGTCGCGTCCTGCGCCGTGAATTCGATGTCCGGTCGCTGCGCCCACGGCGGCGCCGAGGTGTCGTAGGACGACATCTGGAAATCCGCCTGCCCCTTCGACTTGTCCCAGCTCACCGGAAAGAAGTACTCGCCACGCGAGCTGATGCACGAGGCCGTCTCGGATCCGTAGACCGGGACGCCGGTCTTCTTCTCCTGGAACTTGGCGTAAAGGTCCGGCTTGTAGTTGAACCCGAGCAGATCGATCCCCTTCCACAGGTGGTTGGCCGCCCCACGGGCGTTGTTGCCCATGGTCACGGGCCGGGTCGGGTCCTCGGATTTCACGATCTTCCTCAAGGCGTCCGCCTTTCTCCATCCGTCGGGATTCGTCTGATATCCGCCGGGAATCTCGTTGCCGATCGACCACATGACCACCGAGGGATGGTTTCGGAAATTGCGCACCATCAGGCGCAGGTCCCGCTCGTGCCACTCGGGGAAGAAGCGCGCGTAGTCGTTGCCGCGCTTGGCGCGGTCCCAGGTGTCGAAGGCCTCGATCTGCAGAAGCATCCCCATCCGGTCGCAGAGTTCGACCAGTCCCGGAGCCGGCGGATTGTGGGAGGTGCGAATCGCGTTGCACCCCATCTCCTTGAGGATGCGGATCTGCCGCTCGGCCGCCTCGAGGTGGAACGCCGCGCCCAGCGGGCCGAGGTCGTGGTGCATGCAGACGCCCTTCACATAGACCCGCTCACCGTTGAGGCGGAAACCCTCCTCATCATCGAACTCGATCGTGCGGATGCCGAAGGGTTCCTCCACACTCTCCAACACCTCCTCGCCATGACGAAAGGTGACCCGCGCCGTGTAGCGATACGGATCCTCCAGAGACCACGGTCGTGGTTTCGAAACACGCAGCACCTCCCCCATCAAACCGGCCGCCACGACAGCTCCATCCGCATCCAACAACTCGACATCCACCCCATAGCCGGCCGGGCAGTCGCCGTCGCTCATCTCGACTCCGACCTTCACCACCGCCTCCTCGGCCGACACCTCGGGAGTCGTGACGAAGACCCCGTTGTGGACGATCCGCTGCACGACCGGTTTGCCCACCAGCCACACATCGCGATAGAGCCCCGCGCCCGGATACCAGCGCGAGGACTGGTCCTTGTTGTCGAGCCGGACCGCCAGGACGTTCTCCGCGCCCGGCCTCACCGCCTCGCCGAGATCCACCCGGAACGACGTGTAGCCGTAGGGCCAGCGCCCGACCGGCTCGCCGTTCAGGTAGACGGTCGCGTCGGACATCGCCCCGTCGATATCGAGAAACCAGCGCTTCTCATCCTCCGGGAGCGTGAACGCCTTCCGGTACCAGCCCACGCCGACCCACGGCAGCTTCCCGGTCGAACCGTCGAGTTCCATCCGGAATGGCCCCTCGATGCCCCAGTCGTGCGGCAGCGACACCTCGCGCCAGCCCACGTCATCGAAGTCGACCGCCTGCGGTCCCTCGCCCGCCTCCTCCGACCGCGGCTCGATCTTCGCCCCGTCGGCATTCCGCACTTCGATCTCACGAATGCTCGCCCAGCGCTGGGGCGTCACGTTGCCCGCCGAAACCCGGATCCACCGCACCTCCCGCCCACCGGCTTCAAAGCGCTGCGTTTCCCCCGCTCCCGGACCGGCGAGCTTCCGCCAGTCCTCCCCATCCGCCGACACCTCCACCACGCACTCCAGCTCCGGTTTCTCCGGCATCACACCAATCGCCCCCACCTTCGCCACCCGGCCGAGATCGAGCGTGACGAACTCCTCCGCACGGCCCGCCGCCGCGCACCAGCGGGTCTCCGGATTGCCGTCGATCGCATTCGTCGCGACGTTTCCCTTGCCTGCCTCTTCGGAAGTCGCGCGGATCACCTCGACCGGCTTCCCCGGTTCGTCGCGGTGGCTGCCGTCGGCCAGCGTGCCGAAGCGGGCGAATCGCCAGCCATCATTGAAAAGGGTGCGGGTTTCGGCGCAGGCCGCCGCGGACAGACCGAGCAGGACAAAGGCGATGGGCTTCATGGTCGCTGGGGTGATGCCCCAGTGTGCCAGATCCCGGCGCCGATGCGCCCGAAAATTCCGTCAACCCCGACGGAGGCTGGAGCCGCTGGTCGGATTTGAACCGACGACCTGCTCATTACGAGTGAGCTGCTCTACCCCTGAGCTACAGCGGC
>JAUIJD010000053.1 GCA_030431475.1 Verrucomicrobiia bacterium
CAACTTTGGAAACGGAGGGGGCACGATTCCAGCGGTTGGATCCGTCATTTCGAACGCGGATGTTCTCGATATCAATGGGGGAGGGGGTGGCGGAGCGCTCGCCCACGGCTACGGCTACGCGGGACTCGCAGGGGCACAAACCCTGGGGTGGTCCTACAACAATGGCGCCCCATCGGGTCAGGTCTCTCTGGCTTTTGAGACCGGCGTCAATCCCGACTCGGACGGCGACGGACTGCTCGACGTTTGGGAAAACGCCAACTTCGGCAGTCTGACGGCCGCCAGGGGGACCGAGGCGCAGGATCCCTCGCTCGGTGCGGACTGGGACAACGATGGTGACGGTATCGACAATGAGTCGGAGGAGACGGGTGGGTCGGATCCCAACGATTCGGACTCCGTTCCGGGCGACACGGATGGGGACGGCTGGGCGGATGCCGACGAGTTGGCGTATTTCGCCAACCTACTTCAGGACCCCGACGCAGATTTCGACGGCGACTTTTCATCCAACCGGGACGAAGCGGATGCCGGCGTCTCACCGGCCGACGCTGGGGCTTGGCCCGACAGCGACAACGACAACATGGCCGATGGTTGGGAGACCACCAACGGCCTGGTCGTTGGCAGCGACGACTCGGGACTGGATGCGGATAGCGACGACAGCACGAATCTTGAAGAGTTCCAGGCCGGCTCGGACCCGCAGGATTCGAACTGGACGCCGGACCACGCGGTCCTGGCTCATCGCTGGAGTTTCACCAACGATCTTCAGGACTCGGTGGGTGGTAGCCACGCCCAGGTCGTCAACGACGACGCGCCCAGCACCGGCGCTTCCTCTCTCCAGAATCCGACTTCCTTCACGCTATTCGGTGGGGCCAAGGCGACCAGCGACTACCTGCTGCTCGGCAGCAACCTGCTGAGCGGAACCCAGGCCGACGGAGTGAAGCCGATGACCATCGAGCTCTGGGCGTCGCAGGACCTCGTTTTGAACTGGAGCCGCATTTTCAACTTCGGCACCGATGACGGATCGAATCCGGGTAATAATGAGTCGCTGCGAATGACCTGGAGTCAGGGCACCGACCTCAACGCCGACCAGGTTGCCTGGGAGGGGCAAGCCACGGCGTGGGGCCCGGGCAACGCGCCCTACGTCGAGGCCGTCGACTATCACATCGTGATGACCATCGTGCCCGCGGTCCATTCCGGCGGTGCGATCACCCAAGGATGCACGGTGACCTGGTACTCGGCGCCGGCTGCATCGAGCCAGCCCGAAGGTCACCCGATCTACGGAGCGAAGGGAACCTTCAATACCGTGAGTGACCTGCGGAACCTGCTGGACAGCGCCTGCACCCTCGGACGCTCCTATTATCCAGACGCCACCGCGGCGGCAACCTACGATGAGGTTCGCGTCTGGTACGGAGCGTTGACCGAGGCCGAACGCGAACTCTTCCAGTTGCTCGGACCGGACAACATTGATCGATCGGATGTCGATGACGACGGTTTTCCGGACCAGTGGGAGATCGCCCGCTTCGGTGACCTGATGACCGCCGCGTCCGGGGTCGATACGGACGCCGATACTTTCAATGACGATGTCGAGCTGGCTGAAGAGACGGATCCCAACGATGCCCTGGCGACTCCGCTGGATAGCGACAAGGACGATCTCGATGACCTGTGGGAAATGCAATTCTTCAACAATCTTCTCCAACTGGGCGACGATGATCCGGACGGAGACTTCACGGACAACGAAGTCGAGGAGACCTTCGGAACCGACCCGACCGATCCCGACGACAGTCCGGACACGGATGGCGACGGCATGGCGGATGGCTGGGAGCAGTACTGGTTCTTCGACCTGACAACCGCGGACTCGACCCTTCGTGAAGGGGCAGTCGATACGAACTTTGACGGGGACTTCGACACCGACCTGGAAGAGTTCCTGGGTGGCTTCGATCCCGAGGACGAGTTCTCCGGCCGCGACACTGAGCCGGATGGGCTGCCTGACTATTGGGAGTTCTTCTACTTCGGTGACGACTTTCCGACCAACTACCTGACCGTGGTGGTTGCGGCGCAGGATCTCGACGGGGACGGGGCGGACAACATCGAGGAGTTCAATGACGGGACGAACCCGAATGACGGCACCGACTTCATCGACGGCAACGGCGATGGTGTGTATGATGGTGTCTTGCTTTCGGCGACCGACATCTTCGGTCAAAGCTCCTTCAATGCAGGGACGAACTGGTCTGATGGGCAGGCGCCGGTCGCGGGCCGGAACTATCTGGTTCCCTCCGGACTGAGGTTGCGGACGCCCAATACGGCGGATGCCACCCTCACCTTCGCCGGCGGAAAGCTGGTCGTCGCCGGAGAGCTCGCCCTCAAGGGTGATAACAGCACGTTCAGTGCCGATTACCTGTTCTCCGACGAGTTCACCACTCCCAGGATCTATCAGATCGTCGATGCTGGCGGAACGGTGAGCCTCGGGGGCAGCGTCGAGTTCATGACGGCTTCGGAGATCGATACTCAGAATGGCCCGGTGGCCTTCGCGGCATCCGTTTCCGGCGACGGCGCCCTGAGCCTGGTCGGTCCGAGCGCCGTTCAGTTCAACAACCTGACGAACAGCTACGCAGGCGATATCACGATGAGCCCGACGACCAGTCTGGTGGTCAACGGTGACCTGAGTGTCGGTAGCGGAAGTGTCTTCAGCCTCGCTCCCGGAGCGGCGGGTGCAAGCAACTCCATCGGTGGCACGGGAACCTTCGGCCTCGCCGGGAGTCTCGACATCGACCTCGGTCAGGCAGTCCCGGCCGTGGGAGCCACTTGGGATCTGCTGACGACTGCGACCGTGAACTTCGACCCCGGCTTCATCGTCACCGGATCGGGCTTCACGCCGGATGGCGGCGCGGTGGGCGACAGAATCTGGACCGATTCGTCCGGGTCCTATGAGTTCTCGGAGGCGACCGGTGTGCTCAGCTTCGTTGGAACAATCGTCGGTTTCGATGCATGGAAGGCGGCGGCTGGGCTGACGCCCGGCGTGGACGACGCGGAGGAGGATAATCCCGACTTCGACGACCTGGCGAACGTGCTGGAGTATCAACTCAACGGCAACCCCCTCGGGTTTGAAAGCGACTTGGTCCAGACCACTGAAGACGAAACGCACCTGGTGCTGACCTTCGAGCGCTACGATCTCTCCGAAAGCGACACCACGCTGACCCTGCAATGGGGAGCAGTTCTCGAGAGCTGGAATGACGTGGTGATCGGAGCGACGAGCGCGACCGACGCCGATGGGGTGGAAGTCATTGTCGAGGAAGACCTTGGAGCCTCGGGAGCGGACTATGATGCCGTCACGGTCCGGGTGCCCAAGTCCCTGGCCCAGGATGGCAAGTTGTTCGTCCGCCTGAAAGGCACTCTTCCCTGATCGATCCGATTCCACGGCCGGCCCGGGTTTCGTGCCCGGAGCCGGCCTTTCGCTTCTCTTCATGCCAATCGACCAGAGCGATCAAGCCCGTGGTTTCACGGAACGATGCGATTGGATCTAACAAGGCCGGCTCTTTCCAAGCTGTGGAAACAGTAGCAAGAAGATGCCTACCCAGAAGATGAGAGATTCCCGGTTCGCTCATTCGATCTTGAATGCCCTTGTCGCAGTCATGATCGGAGTCGTAGCCCTCGCCGGGCGCTCGCCGGCGGCATCCGGCCTCGATCTTTTGGTAGAAGATGCGGAGGCATCCGGGGTTGCCCTCGCGAAGGGAGACGTGGTCTCGCCCATCGTCCTGGACTCGGGCGATTTTGCCGGCGTTCTGCGGGCGGCTGCGGATCTCGAGTCGGATATCGGGAAGGTCTTCGGCAAGCGGCCCGAGAGGGTGGTGGACCAACTCCCCGAGGCGCCGGTAATGCTCGTCGTGGGAACTTTGGGGCGTCACCGTCTGATCGACCGCCTCGCCGCTTCCGGGAAACTGGAGGCCGGACGGATCGCCGGCAATTGGGAGTCGTTCATGATCTCCACGATCCGGGATCCCGGGCCGGGGATTCCGCAGGCCGTGGTGGTGGCGGGCAGCGACAAGCGGGGGACGATCTACGGGATCTATGAGATTTCCGAGCAGATCGGGGTCTCGCCCTGGCATTGGTGGGCAGATGTTCCGGTGCGTCGCCGGGAGCTGATTTCGATCCGGGAAGGGAGCCATGTTCAGGGTCCGCCGGCTGTGAAGTACCGAGGCATTTTCATCAATGATGAGGAGCCCGCCTTCGGTTCGTGGGCGCGGGAGAAGTTCGGGGGGATCAACTCGAAGATGTATGGGCACGTCTTCGAACTCATTCTCCGGCTGCGCGGCAACTATCTCTGGCCCGCGATGTGGGGGAAGGCCTTCAACGAGGATGATCCGCTCAACCCGAAGTTGGCGGATGAGTATGGCATTGTGATGGGGACGTCCCACCACGAGCCGATGATGAGGGCGCAGCAGGAATGGACGAAACGGAAGGACGGGATCGGAAACGGCCAGTGGAACTACCACACCAACCGAAAGGGCCTCCAGGAGTTCTGGAGCGAGGGAATCGAGAGGAATGCGGACTACGAGAACCTCATCACCATCGGGATGCGTGGCGACGGCGACGAGCCGATGGTCGAGGGGGGTGACATGCGAGCGAACATCCGACTGCTCGAGGAGATTGTGGCTGACCAGCGGGAGATCATCGCGCGGCATGTCGATCGCGACGTGACCCGGGTTCCTCAGGTCTGGGCCCTCTACAAGGAGGTCTCGGACTACTATGACCACGGCATGCGGGTGCCCGACGACGTCACCTTGCTTTGGTGCGACGACAATTGGGGCAACCTGCGGCGCCTGCCGACCGCCGCGGAGCGGGATCGCCCGGGAGGGGCGGGGATCTACTACCACTTCGACTACGTCGGCGGACCGCGCTCGTACCGCTGGATCAACACCAACCCGCTGCCGAAGATCTGGGAGCAGATGAACCTGGCGCACGCCTATGGTGCCGACCGCATCTGGATCGTAAACGTGGGCGACCTCAAGCCGATGGAGATTCCGACCGAGTTCTTCCTCCGGATGGCGTGGGACCCGGCCTCGATGACGAGGGAAAGGCTCAGCAGTTTCACCCGGGACTGGGCCAAGCGTGAGTTCGGCGACCGCCACGCTGAGGAGATCGCCGAGATCGTCTCCCGGTATGCGAAATACAACGGCTGGCGGAAGCCGGAGCTGCTGGAGCCGGACACCTTCAGCCCGGTCCACTACGACGAGGCCCGGCGCGTGCGCGAGGGCTGGCAGGAGATCGTCTCCCGTGCCGAGAGGATCCACGGTGAACTTCCCGAGGAGTATCGTGATGTCTTCTACCAACTGGTCCTTTATCCGACCAAAGCCTCGGCGACCGTCGCGAACCTCTACATCGAGGTCGGCCTGAACCGCTTGTGCGCGGAGCAGGGCCGGGCCAGCACGAACGACCACGCAGCGCGTGCGGAGCGCTTGTTCGAGCGGGACCAGCAGCTCAGCGACGAGTTTCACTCGATTCGTGGTGGGAAGTGGAACCACATGATGGCGCAGACCCGGATCGGCTACCGAAGCTGGAACGAGCCGCGGCGCAACTTGATGCCCAGGGTGGTCAGGGTCGCGGTCCCGCCGGGGGCGGCGATGGGGCTGGCAGTCGAGGGCTCGAGAAAGTCGTGGCCGGGCGCGGACGGAGACCCCGAGCTTCCGCCCTTCGACTCGCGGGGCCGGCAGGTCCGCGAGATCGAGGTGTTCCGCCGGGGGAGCGACGCTTTCCCGTTCGTCGCCCGTGCCGATCGGGCATGGGTCCGGCTGGATCCCCCGTCCGGACAGGTCGATGACGACCTCCGCATCCAGGTTTCGATCGATTGGGACAAGGTTCCCGAAGGCGAGCATTCGGCGGTGGTGACGGTTTCACGGCCAGGCGGAGAACAGGTGCCGGTCAGGGTGAGGGCGGTGCGTTCGGAGCAGTGGGCCGATGCGAAGGCATACGGAAACCTCACCGGGCCGGTGGCGATCGCGGCCGAGGACGCGGCGGCCAACCATGCTGCCGGCGGGGTCCGTTGGGAGGTCATCCCGGACTATGGACGCGGCAAGTCGGGAATGAGCGTCTTTCCCGTCACGGCGGCGAGCGTCAGCCCGCCCCGCAACTCGCCGAGGCTCGAGTACCCGGTGCTGATCCCGGTCGCGGGCGACATCGAGGTGGAGCTGGTCACGGGACCGTCCCTCAACTTCGATCCTTCCCGCGGCGTGCGTCTCGCGGTCTCCTTCGGCGATGGATCACCCCGGGTCCTCGACGCCTTTTCCGACCAGGAGGTGGCCAATCCCCATCCGAGCGCACCGGCGATCCGCGACTGGGCGACCTGGGTCCGTGACAACGCCCGCAGCCTCCGCTTTCGCCATCGCATTGACACCCCTGGGATCCACACGCTCAAGGTCTGGATGGTGGATCCGGGTGTGGTGCTCGAGAAGATCGTCGTCCGCCGTGGCGACGAGAAGCCCAGCTATTTCGGCCCGCCCGTCGAGCCACCACTGGCCAGCCCGTGAACCCGCGTGATCCCACCGTTCGAGCAAGCATGAAACTTCCAACCCCGAACCCCGGCCGACTCGCCGCCATCTGCCTGACCTTGCTGTGCGGGGTCGGCGCGACGACCCGGCTGCACGCCGACAACGGACATTGGGTGGCGACGTGGGCGACGGCCATCGAGCCCACTCAGGGTGGCGATCTGCCCCCAGTCCCGCTGGCCGAAAAAACCCTGCGCCAGTACGTGCGGACCTCGATGGCCGGCAAGCAGGTGCGTGTCCGATTCTCGAACGCCTATGGCGACGGTCCGGTGCACATCAAAGCCGCGAGGATCGCCCTGGCGCCCGGTCCCGAAAGCATCGGCAGGGGCGACATCGATGCCGATACCGACCACGCCCTGTTCTTCAAGGGCGCTCCGGCAACTGTCATCATGCCGGGGCAGGCCGTGGTTTCGGACCCCTTCGAGTATGAGCTTCCCGCCGGTGCCGACCTGGCGATCAGCATCCATTTCGGCAAGATTTCCGCATCCCGGATCAGCGGTCACCGGGGCTCGCGGACCGACTCGCTGATCGTCCCGGGTGACCAGACCGCGGAGTCCGAACTCGCTTCACCCGCGAAGATCACCCGCTGGTATCTCATCCACGCGGTGGAAGTGCTTGCCGGACCCGAGGGCCGGGCCGTGTCGATTCTCGGAGACTCGATCACCGACGGCCTGGGTTCGACCACCAACGCCCAGAACCGCTGGCCCGACCTGCTTGCCAAGCGGCTTCAGTCCAACGCGGCGACCGAGGATGTCGGGGTGGGCAACATGGGGATCGGAGGCAATGCGATCTTCGGGGGCCTGGGTCCGGCGGCCACCCATCGCTTCGAGCGGGACGTGCTCGAGATGACCGGCGTGCGCTACTTCATCCTGTTCGAGGGGGTGAACGACATCGGATCCTTCCATGACGGCAACGCCGCCAGCCGGGCCCAGGATTTGATCGACGCCTACAAGGACTTCGCCGCGCGTGCGAAGGCGAGGGGCCTCCGATCCTACGCAGCGACCATCACCCCCTTGGGCGGCTACTTCACCCCGGCGAGGGAGGCCGCCCGGCAGACGGTCAACGACTACATCCGCGACAATCCGGACTTTGACGGTGTCATGGATCTGGATGCCGCGGTGCGTGATCCGGGAAATCCGCAGGTGTTGCGGCCGGCCTACAGTCTCGATGGCCTTCACCTCAATCCGACCGGCCTGCAGGCGATGGCGGACGCGGTCGATTTGAGTTTCTTCATCCCGTGAGCCCCGAATTGCCGATGCTTGCCTTCATTCGTTCCGCGACGATCGCGCTCATCGCCGCCGGGTCTCCGACACTGCACGGGGAAACGGTGGCGGCGTTTGATATCAACGACGCGGACAACCCAGCCCTGACCCTGCCGGGTTGGACGGAGGTGAGAGGGGCCACCAATGATGCCGATGCCGTCACCGGGACCGACGGAACGCACACCCTGACGCTCTCCACCAACGCCGACGGCCAAGACCGCGAGCGGAATGCGGGGAGCTTTCCGGCCGAGGCGGAAATGTGGCGGGACTTCTGGTTCGTCGATGGAAACTCGGCGGTCGCGACACTAACGGGTCTCGATCCGGATGCCGACTACGTGGTGGAGATCTGGGCCTATGATCTCTGGTCCACGCCAATGCGGGCGGCGACGTGGACCGACGCGGTGACGGGAAACCAAGCGACGCTTGAATTCGACGGAGGGGACCCGGGGAGCGATCCGGTGCCGGCTTCGCTGGCGGACAGCGTGGCGGTGGTGCCGGCACGTTCGGACGGTTCGGGGGTCGTCACCCTGCTGGCGGCCTCGAGCGGCGGGCTCCCCGGCATTTATGTCAGCGGCCTGCGGGTTTCGGATGGCGCGGGCTCGGCGCTGCTTCAGATCGAGGCGGAGTCCGCCATCTTGGGTTCCGCTTTTGAAACGATCAGCCTCGATGGAGCGACGGCCATCGGGGCGACCTCGACGGTGACGGCGCAGGACGCGCCGGGCGACCCGCAGCGGGTTGCGCGCTACTCCGTGAACTTCCCGGCAGCAGGGTCCTATCACCTCTACGCGCGTCTGCGCGTGGGTGCGGGGGGCTTCAATGACGACAGCCTGTTTTACGCGAACAGCTTCGGGGTGAAGTCTCCGGACAATGCCGCCGATTGGGTGTTTCGAAACGGACTCGCCGATGGCGGATACACCGGCGACTTCGAGGTGGTGGACTCCGGAGGCTCGGCGGGCAATGAGGTTTGGAAATGGGTTCGTCTCGATGGTCCGTTCACCGTTCCGGATGGGGGGCTGGCGCAAGTCTATGAGATTGCCGGTCGCGAGGACGGGCTCTATTTCGACCGCTTCGTGTTCGCTCCGGAGACCCTCAGTCTCACCGTTTCCGAGCTGGAGAACGGCGTCGTGGAGCAAGCGGTGACCTTTGATGGCCCCGACGGGATCGCGATCCATCGATTCGGAGAACCGAACGGGGGAAGGACCCCGGACGGGGCCCATCCGCTCTCCGCTTTGACGGTGGTCGAGGGCGACCTGGTGGGCAGTACGCTTCTGGGTGGCAACACCGGGGACGGAGTGGCGTTTCGCGTGAGTCCGGACGGAGAAAGCTTCAGCGCCCTGGCGAGTTTCATCGGTGCGGTGGGCGGCGCCCATCCGAAGGGGGGATTCCTTGTCGATGGCGGCTCCCTGATCGGGGTGACCGCTTCCGGTGGAGCGAGCGGTGCGGGCGCGGTTTTCGAGCGCGCGGACGATGGCACCTTCACGCTGCTGCACAGTTTCACCGCGCTCGACGAGCACACGGCGGAAAGCCAGGGCGGGTCGATTCCCCATGGCCCGCTGGAGACGGATGGAACGAAGCTCTTTGGAGCGGCATCGGCCGGCGGAAGCTACTCAAGCGGGACGCTCTTTTCCCTGTCCCGCGGCGGCGGGGATTTCGAGCTGCTGCATGAGTTCAGTGATACCGCCTCGGCCGATGGAACGAATGCGGATGGTTCCGAGCCGCGGGGCGGGCTGGTGCTGGCGGACGGGCGTCTTTTCGGGACGACCGCTGCGGGTGGATCCGGGGGCAGCGGCGTGGTGTTCTCCGCGCTGCCGGATGGGAACGATTTCGAGGTGCTCCATCACTTCGCGGCGCTGGATCCCCTCACGGGGGCAAACCTCGGGGGAGCGATCCCGAACGGTGGCCTCCGGGTTGAGGACGGCATGATCTTCGGCACCACCCTGGTCGGGGGAGCCGAAGGAAATGGATCGATCTTCGCGTTGCGGAGTGACGGATCCGAATTCACGGAGCTGCATGCATTTCCGCAGCTCTCGGATACGGGCTCGAACGCGGATGGGGCCCGCCCGGCGGCGGGGCTGATCCTTTCCGGAAATGTGCTCTATGGCGTCGCCTCCAGCGGGGGACGTGGCGGAGCCGGGACGGTGTTCGCCTTTGATATCGAGCTGAACGAATTCCGCACCCTGCATCATTTCGAGGCCATCGCGGAGGATGGCACGAATCGTTTCGGCGGGCATCCCGTGGCACCGGTGTTGCGGTTGGGGCCGGACCTTTTCGGCACCACCTTTGGTGGAGGGCCGGGCCGCACCGGGACGGTCTTCCGCCTTCCGATTCCGATATCCAGCTGGATTGAGGGGGATGCGAATGCCGACGGGACGATCGATGCCACGTTCGTCGGGCGCGTCGCTCCAGGGCAGCCGTATCGGATTCAGGGTTCGAACGACCTGGTCCGGTGGGATGAGCTCGTCAGTGGTCCTGCCGATCCCAGCGGATTTCTCATGCTCACCGAAGAGAGCCTGGGCGAGCCGAGCCGCTTCTATCGTCTCGCCGAGCCCTGAGCATGCGTTCCCTTCAGGGTATCGCCGGGCCGATTCACCTCGGCAGGGGCCCGGAGCTGCAGGGCTCGCTCTCCAGCCACGACCGCAGGTGAGTCGAGGTCCTACTCTTTTGCGGAGGCGGGCATTTGCTCGAGCACCACCTTGGCGTAACGCCCGCCGAGCTTCCGGTATCCGGCGGGTGAGAAATGCAGGCCGTCGGGAACCGCCTTGCAGTCGTGGGAGGAAACGACGTGGGCGGTGGGAATCGTTTCAGGCAGCCGGGCGATGATCTCGTTCATTTCCGCACACTTGCCGCCCTCATCCTTGCCGACCATTTCTCCGGCGATGAGCGGCACGTCCTTGGCGCTGAGGTCAAGGTCCTTGAGCAGGCGGCTGTAGACGGTCTTGACCTTTTCCGGCCATTCGGGGTCACCGTTGTTGGATTCCCCCTGGTGGAGGAGGATGCCACGGATGACCCCGTCCTTCTGGGCCTTCCTGCCGAGATCGACGAGACGCTGATACGGATCACCGTCGTATTCGCGGATGAAGTTCTTCAGCCAGTCCGGCCCGTCCTTGGCGTAGGCTTCGACCTTGTCGGAGTCGAAGGCCTCGATCTTGCCGCCGGGAACGGCGACGACGATCACGCCGACCCAATCCCCCTCCGGCAGGGCGTCGACGAGCGTGCGGCCGAAGGAGTCCGCGGGGCCGATGCCGGACGATGGGCGGCAGAGGGGCGGAGTCGCGGTGCACCATTCGCCCTTCTCCCGGTCGGATTGGGGGAAATCGACGGCGGGGAGCAGGCGGAAACGCTCGTCCACCGGTCCCCTGTCCTCGTCCCGCAGTCCGGGGAAGCCGTCCATGTTGGACTGGCCGAAGCAGAGGAAGAGATGGAAATTCGGGTCCTGGGCGGGAGCGGGTGCCGCCTGGAAGAGCATCGCCGCGAGACCGGCGAGGAGAAGTCCTGCTTTCATCGAGCCTCCGGGGTCAGCGGATCGGGATCTCAAAGAGGGAACAGCTCAGTGCCGGCACCTCGAGGGGGGAGCCGGTGTCGAGGTTTTCGGTGGACTGGATGTCGACCTCCCGCGGCCGGCCCGGGGCATTGTGCGAGCGGGCGTCGGCTCCCGTGATGTGCCACCGGGTGGCAGGTCCGGTCGGGGACACGTCGGCGAACGAGAGCTCGAGCGTCACCGCCTGGTCGGTCGGGTTGACGACGCTGACCGTGAGCTTGGAGCCGTCCCCGGTGAGCGCCGCCGCGAGGTCGTAGGGCTTGGGTGCGGCCTCGACCTCGATCGGAATGCTGCCGTAGTGGGCGCGGTAGAGCTGGAGGACCAGGCCCGTCGTCGCCATCTCGGCCGCGGTCTTGCTCGTCTTGATGGCGCCGATGACGTTGACCGTCTGGGCGTAGTGGGCCATCTGGATCAGGTCGCTGTTGCGGTAGAACTCGTGAAGTCCGGCGGCGATGCCGAGGCCGTCCTGAAGCTCGTAAACGCAGCCGAGCTCGCCGTACTCGTATTCGCGGTGCCAGTAGTTCCACTCGTCCATGGCGATGGGCACGAGTCGGCCGTCGAGATTCTCGAGCCGCGCCTGGAGCTTGCGATGGCCGTCGGCCTTCTTCTTGATCGCCTCCGCGGCGAGGCCGACATGGGTGATGGTGTCGGTGCGATCGTTGTCCTCCCACGGCACGCGGCCGACGTAGAAGTGCTCGGACAGGTAGTCCATGTGGTCGGCACACTCCTCGAGCATGATCTCGGAGCAGGTCTTGCCTGACTTGGCCTGGTCGGGGTCGTGGGCGGCATTGATCGTGGTGAGGTCGCCGACGGCGACGAGCTCGAGTTCGGGATCCACCTTCCACATCGCCTCGGCGAAGCGGTTGTGCTTCTGGACGTAGTGCTGCATTTGCATGAAGCCGAGCTGCCAGGGCCCGAACATCTCGTTGCCGACGCACCAGTATTTCACCTGATAGGGTTCGGGGTTGCCGTTTTCGACCCGCCAGCCGCCACCGATCGTGTCCGCCGGGGAGTTGCAGTATTCGACCCATTGGGCCGCGGAGTAGTCGTCGCCGAAGCCGGTGTTGGCGGCGATCATCGGCTCGGTGCCGATCTCGCGGCAGAACACGATGAACTCGTCGGTGCCGAAGTCATTGTGCTCGACGCCGGTCCAGGCCGGGTTCTTGCGCGGCGGTCGGCGGTCGCGGTCGCCAATGCCGTCGCGCCAGTCGTAGCCGCTGACGAAGTTTCCGCCCGGCCAGCGATAGATGGTGCCGTTGAGCTCCTTGAGCAGGGCGAGGGTGTCGGCGCGCATGCCGTGGACGTTGTCCGAGGGCATCAGGGAGGGGGGGCCGAGCACGACGTCGCCGCCGGAGACGCGGAACTCGAGCTGAGCGCCCTTTTCGCTGCCGATGGCCGGGGTGAAGGAAAAGGTCTGCTTCGAGAAGTCGTCACCCTCGAAAGCGAGAGTAGAGGACGCGCGGTCGGTCTCGGCGGGGCCCCAGACCAGGGTGACCTCGACCTCCGCGCTGCCGGAGAGTGGTTTGGCCCAAAGATAGCCGTCGTAGCGAAGGTCGGCTTTCACGCCCAGGTCGCGCTGGCGGATGCCATGGCCGGCGCCGATGTGCGGCGAGTGCCTGCCGACGAAGGGGTCTTTCTCCACCATGCGGACCGCGCCGGGGTCGCCGATGATTTCCCACGGGGAGGCGCCCACCACGGGGAATGCCCCGCCGACGACCTGGCCGGGGAAATCGGGGTTGTCGATCTCGCGGTAGGGCGAGTAGTCGGCGGTGATGGGGAAGTAGAACTTCCGGTCCTCGAGCATCTCGGCCCAGATGCCGCCGTAAATGCAGCGGCCCATGTGCTCGATGAACTGGCCGTAGATGAAGGGGTTGATGGGCTCGCCGGTCTTCGAGCGGTCGAGCGTGACATCGATCGACTCGGCGGAGGCTGTGACGTGGAGCGAGAGCCCGAGGATGACGGGTGCGAGGGTGCGGGTTTTCATGAGAGCGGGTCGGCGATATTGGGGGTCCTCCTTGGCGGACGGCTTTGAAGGTCAGGCTTGATAAGGGTGTTTCCAAGGCTCGCGGTATTCGCGCTTCAGGAGGGCGGCGGCATCGGGGTTGCCCGGAATTTCCTCGGCCTCCGCGTCCCACGGGACCTTCGAGGAAGTTTCATGGGAGATCATCGCGAGATTCGCGGCGACCGTGGAGAGATGGCCGTCCTCGATCGAGCAGCCGACCTCGCCCCTCGTGCGCACGGCCTCAAGGAACTCCGCCATGTGGAGACCCAGGGGGTCGTTCTTTGCCTCGTGGACCTGCGGCTCCGCACCGCGCTGGCGGGGCTGGACGATCCATTTGTCGTCGGTGCAGAAAACCGTTTCCCGCTCGCCGTAGAAGAAGAGACCGATGGCGGTCTCGCGATGGAAGTCCTGCGGGCCCCAGATCCGGTGGCGCCAGGTGAGCGGGAAGTCGGCGAATTCGAAGTGCGAGGTCAGGATGTCCGGCGTCGTGATGTGGTCCTTCAGGTGGTAGAGCCCGCCCGTGGAGTGGACGCTTCGCGGCGCCTCCGCGCCGAGGATCCAGCGCGCGGCGTCGAGCAGGTGGATGCCCCAGTCCACGAGGTGGCCGTGGCCGGTGGTCTGTTCCATGCGCCAATGGAAATGCCCCACCGCCTTGCTGTAGGGAATGAGCGGGGCCGGGCCGCACCAGCGGTCCCAGTCGAGCGAAGCGGGCGGCTCGATGGGGGTCCGGTCCTCGGTCCGGACCGGGACGTTGATCTGGGCCTCGACGGACACGATATTCCCGGCTCCGCCGCTGCGGATGTGGTCCCTCGCGGCGACAATACCGGCCGCCTTCCGGCGCTGAAAGCCGACCTGGACGATGTTGCCGGCCTTCTCCGAGGCGTCGACCATCGCCCGGCCCTCGCGGATGTCGTAGGCGAGCGGCTTCTCGCAGTAGATGTCCAGCTTCCGGGCGCAGGCCTCGATGAACGGAAGGGCATGCCACTGGGGCGGGGTGGCGAGGATCACCGCGTCGAGCCCCTCGACGGCCAGGAGCTCGTCGTGTGCCTTGAAGGTGGCGGGCCGGCTCTCCTGGAGCGCCTCGAGCTCCCCGGCCGCCTTCTCGAGGTGGTCCGAGTCGACGTCGCAGATCGCCACGACCTCGCAGCCACCGGCGGCGAGCGCGGCCTTGGCATCGATCAGGCCCCACCAACCGCAGCCGATGAGCCCGAGACGGATTGGCGGAGTCGTGGCGGCTTCGTCCGCCTTCAGGCGGATCGTGGAGAGGGCGGCGGCGGCGGTGGTGGTGGCGAGGAATCTGCGGCGGTCAACGGGCTTCATGGGAAATGGCGGGTGAGGGGTGGGGGTCCCCAGGGTCAGGTCATGGGTTTCGGAAGACGATACGCTTCGGAGCGGGGGGCATCACACGGAGAAATGCCGCCGCCGGGCGCGGCGGGCCTGCCGGGACGTCCCGGAGCAATCCCGCGTCGCGCAACTCCCGCAGCGGCACCGGGCTCGGGCGAAGTCACCGGAGACGGATGCAAGGCGTGGATTTTTCGTGACAAGGGATGCATGGCCACCGACGTTCGTCTCGTAAATTAAACGATTCATTCCAGCAAGACTGTTTTCGATGAACCAACCCGCCGCCATCCTGCCCGTTCTGCCCGTCGTCCCCTTGTCGTGCCTCGCCATCTTCACCGCGCCCGCGTTGTTGGCCGACTACCCGATCGTCTCCAACCGCTACCTGGCGGACCCGTCGCCGCTGGTGACCGAGGACCGGGTCTACATCTACTGCTCCAACGACGACGAGAGTCCGCTGGAGGGGAGCTACAACATCCCGAACGTCGTCTGCGTCTCGAGCAGCGACATGAAGAACTGGACCGACCACGGCTCGGTGTTCCGCGCCGAGGACGAGACCGACTGGGCGAAGAAGACCTGGGCGCCCTGCGCGATCGAGCGCAACGGCAAGTTCTACCTCTACTTCGGAAACGGCGGGGCGAACATCGGCGTGGCGGTGGGCGAAAGTCCGACCGGTCCGTTCAAGGACGTCCTCGGCAAGCCGCTCATCACCCACGGCACGCCCGGCGTGCAGCCGGCGAAGAACATGTGGCTGTTCGACCCCGGGGTCTACATCGACGACGACGGGCAGGCCTACATCTACTTCGGCGGCAACGGCGACGACAACGTCCGGGCCGCCAGGCTCAAGGAGGACATGGTCACGCTCGACGGCGAGGTGATCAAGATGTCGGCCCCGAACTTCTTCGAGGCGGCCTGGGTCTGGAAGCGGGACGGCAAGTACTACTTCTCCTACTCGAGCACGCCGTCGGCGGGGATGCGGATCGACTACATGATGGGCGACACCCCCCTCGAGTTCGAGTATGTCGGCGTCGTGGGCAAGCAGCCCCCGCACAACAACAACAACAACCACGCGGCCGAGTTCGAGTTCAAGGACCGCTGGTATCACGTCTATCACAACCGCATCGTGGCGACCGAGGCGAAGATCCCGACCGGCTTCCGCCGCAACCTGGCGATCGAGGAGTTCACCTACGACGACGAGGGTCTCATCAACGAGGTCGAATACACCACCGACGGGGTCAAGCAACTCGGCCACCTCGATCCTTTCAAGCAGGTCGAGGCGGAGACCTTCGCGGCCCAGAAGGGCATCGAGACCGACAAGAGCTCGGCCGGCGGCATGTGCCTGACCGAGCTGGAGGACGGCGACTGGGTCGTGATCAAGGGCGTTGATTTTGGTTCCTCCGGCGCCAAGCGCTTCGCCGCCAAGGTCGCCAGCGAGTCTGAAGGCGGCGCCATCGAGCTTCGCCTGGGTGGTCCCGACGGGAAGTTGATCGGGACCTGCAAGGTAGAAGCCACCGGAGGTTGGCAGGAGTGGAAGACGGTTCAGTGCGAGGTGTCCGGTGCCACCGGGGTCCATGATCTCTGCCTCCGTTTCGCCGGCGGCGAAGGCGCCCTCATGAACGTGGACTTCTGGAAGTTCCAGTGAGCGGTGCGGATGCTGCGGAACAGCGTTGCTCCCGGTAGGGGCCTTCCCTCGATTTCATGAAATTCATCACTCCTTTCCTTGTTTCTGCCGTCTCGGTGGTGGCGGCGGTCAGCGCCTTCGCCGCGGAGAACCCCATCATTCACGCCGACGTCCCGGACGTGTCGATGATCCGCGTGGGCGATACCTACTACATGAGTAGTACGACGATGCACATGGCTCCCGGCGTGCCGATCATGAAATCGACGGACCTGGTGAACTGGAAGCTGGTGTCCTACGCCTACGACACCCTCGACGACGTCGATGAGCTCAAGCTCGCCAACGGCAGGAATGCCTACGGCCGCGGTTCGTGGGCGAGCAGCCTCCGTCATCACGATGGCACCTTCTACGTGGCGACCTTTTCCGGGACCACCGGTAAAACCTACATCTACTCGACCAAAGACCCCGAGGGCGGGACCTGGGAGCAGGTCTCCTCGTTCCGTCCCTCGCTCCACGACCTGTCGCTGTTCTTCGACGACGACGGCCGCGTTTACGCAATCCATGGCGGCGGAGACCTAAGCTTGGTGGAGCTCGAGCCGGATCTCTCCGGGATCAAGGAGGGCGGAGTCAACAAGGTCATCATCGAGAACGCCAACCGCCTGTTCGGCGAGAACGAGGTCGGCGGCCTGAAGGCCGAGGGCGCGCAACTTTTCAAGGTTGACGGCAAGTACCACCTGTTCCTGATCGCCTCGCCCCGGAGCCGCTGGTCGCGCAGCGTGCTGCTCCACCGCGCCGACCGGATCACCGGCCCCTACGAGGGCCGGGTGGGGATGGAGGACAAGGGGGTCGCCCAAGGAGGGCTGATCGACACGCCGGACGGTGATTGGTATGCTTATCTGTTCCGCGACACCGGCGCGGTGGGGCGCATTCCCTGGCTGGTGCCGGTCGAGTGGAAGGACGGCTGGCCGGTCCTCGGGGTCGACGGCAAGGCGCCGGAAAAGCTCGACGATCTGCCCGCGAGCGAGGGCCTGATGCCGGGGATCGTGGCGTCCGACGAGTTCGACCGCGGTCAGGGCGACCCGGCGCTGCCGCTGGTCTGGCAGTGGAACCACAACCCCGACGACGAGCATTGGTCGCTCGAGGCCCGGCCCGGCGCGCTGCGGCTGACGACCTCGCGGGTCGACAAGGAACTGGTCGAGGCTAGGAACACGCTGACCCAGCGGACCTTCGGGCCGGTGAGCTCGGCGGAGACCCGTCTCGATGCCAGCGGGATGAAGGAGGGCGACTTCGCCGGCCTCTGCGCGCTGCAGCGGAAGTATGGCTTCGTCGGCGTGAAGGCCGGCCCGGACGGCCGGCAGGTGGTGATGGTGAGCGCCCAGGACGGGGCCCCGAGGGAGTTGGCCTCCGAACCGCTGGAGGGCCAACTGGTGCACCTCCGGGTCGAGTGCGACTTCCGCGATCGCGCGGACAAGGCACGTTTTTTCTACCGCGTGGACGGCAAAGAGTGGAAGGCGATCGGCGATACCCTGCAGATGTCGTACGACATGCCCCATTTCATGGGCTACCGCTTCGGTCTTTTCAACTTCGCCACCGAGGAGGCGGGTGGCCATGCCGACTTCGATTTCTTCCGGATCAGCGACTCAATCTCCGGGTAGGCCGGCGACCCTTTCTTCCACGGACCCATGAACCGCTTCATCCAACCCATCCTCCGTCGGATCGCGTGTCTCGCCCTCCTCTGCGCTCTCGCAGAAGGTGCGGAGGTGCGCAGTCCGGACGGCCGCCTCGCGGTCGAGGTTGGCGTCGACGACCAGGGGCTGTTCTACCGCGTGCGGATGGACGGCGATCCGGTGCTCGAGCGCTCGCCGCTGGGGCTCGAGACCAGCATCGGCAGCTTCGGTGCAGGCCTGCGGGCCGACGGCACCGAGACCGGCCGGATCGACGAGCGCTACACCCTGCCGCACGGCAAGGTCCGCGACGTCCACTACGTGGCCAACACGCTGCGCTCCGCGTTCGTCGGCGAGCGCGGCTCCCGGCTCGAGGTGATCTTCCACGTCAGCGACCGCGACGTGGCCTTCCGCTACCGCCTGTCGAGCGAGCGCGAGCGGCGGGTGGTGGTCGAGCGCGAGCTGTCCGGCTTCAACCTTCCCTCCGACGCCACCGCCTTCGTGACCCAGCAGGTCGCGTGGGGCGGCGGATTCGCGAAGACCAAGCCGAGCTACGAGGAGGGCTACATGATGGACGTGCCGGTCGGGACCAAGTCGCCCACCGGGCTCGGCTTCACCTTTCCCGCCCTGTTCCGGCTCGGCGACCAGGGCTGGGCGCTGGTCTCCGAGACCGGCGTGACCAGCCGCTACGTCGGCAGCCGCCTGGGCGACCCCGACGAGGGGGGCACCTACCCGCTCGCCTTCCCCGAGGAGGCCGAGAACGCCGGGATCGGCGACGCGACGGCCCACGCCTCGCTGCCGATGACGACCCCGTGGCGGACCATCACCCTCGGCGAAACGCTGGCCCCGATCGTCGAGACCACCGTCTCGACCGACCTGGTCGAGCCGCTCTACGAGCCGTCCCAGACTTTCCAACCCGGGAAATCGACCTGGAGCTGGATCCTGTGGCAGGACCCGAGCATGAACGAGGCGGACCAGCGGGCCTACATCGACCTCGCCGGCGAGCTGGGCTACGAGTACATCCTCATCGACGCCCTGTGGGACAACAACATCGGCCGCGAGAAGATGGCTGAACTGGTCGAGTACGCCGCCACCAAGGACGTCTCGGTCCTGCTCTGGTACAACTCGAACGGCGCCTGGAACGACGCGCCGCAGAGTCCGCGCGACCGGATGGACACCGCGCCCGCCCGCCAGAACGAGATGGCCTGGCTGCAGTCGATCGGGGTCAAGGGCCTGAAGATCGACTTCTTCGGCGGCGACAAGCAGACGACGATGAAGCTCTACGAGGACATCCTGACCGACGGCAACCGCTACGGGCTGATCTTCAACTTCCACGGCGCGACGCTGCCGCGGGGGTGGCAGCGGATGTATCCGAACTTCATGACCAGCGAGGCGGTCACGGCCTCCGAGAACCTCATCTTCTCGCAGGGGTTCGCCGACCGCGAGGCCTTCAACAGCACGGTGTTTCCCTTCGTGCGGAACCCCGTGGCGCCGATGGACTACGGTCCGGTGCTGCTCAACAAGCGGTTCAACCGCGACCCGGACCGGGGGAACACCCGGCGCACCACGGACGCCTTCCAGCTGGCCACGGCGGTGACCTTCCAGTCACCCCTCCAGCACTTCGGGATCACGCCGAACAACCTCGAGGAACAGCCCGACTTCGTGATCGATTTCCTGAAGCAGGTGCCGACGGTTTGGGATGACACCCGCTTCCTGGACGGCTATCCGGGCAGGCTCTTCGCGGTGGCGCGGCGCAGCAAGGAGTCGTGGTACATCGCCGCCACCAACGGCGAGAACGAGGCGAAGGAGATCACGCTCCGCCTTCCGGGGTTCAAGGACCGGACCTTCAACATGATTCACGACGGACCCGACGGGGCGGCGGCGACACGCAAGGTGACGGTGCGCTCCGACGGAACGCTCACGGTCCCGCTTGGCGCGAACGGCGGAGCGGTTCTCCACCCGTAGGGCGCGACGCTTTCCTTCCACTCCGAGAGTTTTATGAAAACCCGACTTCATCGATCCTGCCTCGCTGCCCTCGTGATGGTCGCGGCCGGCCCGCCGGTCTTGGCCGGGAATCCCATCATCCAGACGATCTACACCGCGGATCCCGCTCCGTTCGTGCACGAGGGAACCGTCTACCTCTACACCAGCCACGACGAGGACGAGCTGGTGAACAACTTCTTCACCATGAAGGACTGGGTCTGCTTCACCAGCCGGGACATGGTGAACTGGACCCACCATGGAGCCGTCGCCTCGCTGCGGAGCTTCGACTGGGCGGCCCCGGAGATCTCTGGGTGGGGAGGCTTCGAGAACGGCGCCTGGGCACCGCAGGCCATTGAGCGCGATGGCAAGTGGTACCTCTACTGTCCCCTGCACGGCCGTGGCATCGGGGTGCTGGTGGCGGACGGTCCCTTCGGCCCCTTCCGCGATCCGCTCGGCAAGCCGCTGATCGCAGGCAATCACATCGATCCGACCGTGTTCATCGACGACGACGGGCAGGCCTACCTCTACTGGGGAAACCCGAAGTGCTGGTACGTGAAGCTGAACGAGGACATGATCTCCTACGATACTAGTATCGGGGAAGAGGGACTGGTGGTCCTGGACATGACCGTTGAGCAGTTCGGCGCGCGGACGAAGGAGGACGAAAAGCGGCCCACCTCGTTCGAGGAAGGTCCGTGGCTCTACAAGCGGAAGGATCTCTACTATCTCTTCTTCGCCGGTGGCCCGATTCCCGAACACATCGCCTATTCCACCGGACCGAGCGCCGAGGGTCCCTGGAGCTACGGCGGCGTCGTCATGCCGACCCAGGGTGGCAGCTTCACGAACCATCCCGGGGTGATCGATTTCAAGGGCAGGACCTACCTCTTCTATCACAATGCGGCGCTGCCCGGCGGGGGCGGCTTCAAGCGCTCGGTGTGCGTCGATGAGCTGCGGTTCAAGGACGACGGCTCGGTGGTGCAGATGGACATGACCGAGGAAGGCCCCGAGCCGGTGGCGGTGCTGGACCCTTACGAGCGCGTTGAGGCGGAAACGATCGCCTGGACCGGCGGGGTCGAGACCGCGTCGGCAGGTGAGAATCGGATCGTGGTG
The DNA here is from genome assembly GCA_030431475.1 of Verrucomicrobiia bacterium. Classification (GTDB taxonomy): domain Bacteria; phylum Verrucomicrobiota; class Verrucomicrobiia; order Verrucomicrobiales; family Akkermansiaceae; genus Haloferula. The sequence goes on from JAUIJD010000053.1 coordinate 21,046, forward strand.
AGCGACATCGACGATGGGGACCTCATCCGGGTGCGCAACGTCGGCTTCGGTGACCGCAACCCCGGCAAGTGCTCGGTCAGCGTGGCGTCCGAAGGGCCCGGCGCGGTGATCGAGGTCCGCCTCGGTGGCAAGGACGCCGAGCCGGTCGCCGAGATCGAGGTCGGCGCGACCGGCGGCCTCGACGAGTGGAAGACTTTCAGCGACGAGGTGACGGGCGTGAAGGGAGTCCATGACATCTTCTTCACCTTCAGGGTCCCCGAGGGGGGCGGCTTCCGCTTCGATTGCTGGAAGTTCCACTGACCCGCGTGCTCCTCCGTCTTCCGGGACGACCATCATCCTTCTTACGACTCATGATTAATCGTTGCCTTCCAGCCTGCATCACGGCGGGCGCCTGCCTGCTCCTCTCCAGCCCGCCGGCCGCCGCCGGCGACAATCAGCTTTTGCTTCGCTATGATCGGCCCGCCGAGAAATGGGAGGAAGCCCTTCCGGTCGGAAACGGACGGCTCGGAGCAATGGTCTTCGGTGATCCGGTAAACGAGCGCATCCAGCTCAACGAAGACACCGTCTGGGCCGGCGGTCCCTACAATCCCGTGAACCCGCGCGCCAGGGAGGCGCTGCCGGAAGTCCGGCGACTGGTCAATGAGGGCAAGTACACGGACGCCGAGCGGCTGATCAATGAGAAGGTGATGGCCGAACCCCGCGGGCAGATGCCCTACCAGACGGTCGGAAGCCTGCGGCTCAAGTTTACCGCCGGCGAGGTGAGCGACTACCAACGGCAGCTCGACCTGGACACGGCCACCACCACCGTGAGTTACACGGTCGACGGAGTGAGGCACCGTCGCGAGGTGTTCTCCAGCGCCCCGGACGACGTGATCGTGGTGCGGCTCACCGCCGACTCTCCGGGTGGCGTTTCGTTCACCGCCGGCATGGAATCGCCCATGCCGTCGACCGCGGTGTCGGTCGATGACGGGAACACCCTCGTCCTGCGGGGCGAGGGGGCCGACTGGGGTGGCATCGAGGGAGCGATCGACTACCAGGCCCGGGTGCGCGTGGCTGCGGAGGGTGGCACGGTTTCCTCGAGCGATCGGGAGGTCTCGGTCGATGGGGCGGACTCCGTCCTGCTGCTGATCGCGGCCGCCTCCAATTTCGTGAGCTTCGACGACGTCAGCGGCGACCCGGAGGCCCGGGCCAAGAAGGCGCTGGCCGAAGCGGGGGGCAAGTCGTTCGAGGAGCTTCGGAGCGCCCACTTGAAGGACTACCAACCGCTTTTCCGCCGGGTCTCGCTGGACTTCGGGCAGACCGACTCGGTCGAGCTTCCGACCAATGTCCGGATCGAGCGGTTCGCGCAGGGAGACGACCCGCAGCTGGCCGCGCTCTACTACCAGTTCGGGCGCTACCTGTTGCTTTCGAGCTCCCGCCCGGGGACCCAGCCGGCGAACCTCCAGGGCATCTGGAACCAGAGCACGAATCCACCCTGGCAGAGCAAGTACACGCTCAACATCAACGCGGAGATGAACTACTGGCCGGCCGAATCCGGCAACCTCGCCGAGTGCGTCGAGCCGCTGATCGCGATGATCGAGGACCTCACCGTCACCGGGGGCCGCACGGCGAGGGAGATGTATGGGGCGAAGGGCTGGGTGGTGCATCACAACACCGACCTCTGGCGGGCGACGGCCCCGATCGACGCCGCGAACTGGGGCATGTGGCCGACCGGCGGCGCCTGGTTGTGCCTGCACCTGTGGGATCGCTTTCTCTACTCGGGGGATCCCGCCGTGCTGAAGCGGATCTACCCCGTCATGAAGGGGTCCGCCGAGTTCTTCCTCGACACCCTCCAGGAGGACGCCTCGGGCAAGTGGCTGGTCACGAATCCGTCGAACTCGCCCGAGCTGGTCCATCCGAAGGGGACCACGATCTGCGCGGGCCCGGCGATGGACATGCAGCTGCTGCGCGACCTCTTCGCGCACACGATCGAGGCGGCGGAGATGCTCAAGGTGGACGCGGAGTTCCGGAGCAAGCTGTCCTCGGCCCGCTCGCGGCTCGCCCCGGACCAGATCGGCAAGGCCGGCCAGCTCCAGGAATGGATGGACGATTGGGACATGGAGGTCGGCGACAAGCATCACCGCCACGTCTCCCATCTCTACGGGCTGTTCCCGGGACGCGACATCTCGCTGGATAAGACCCCGGAGCTGGCGGCAGCCGCGAGGAAGTCGCTCGACATGCGGGGGGACAAGGCAACCGGTTGGGCCACCGCGTGGCGCCTCTGCCTCTGGACGCATCTTCGTGATGGCGACCGGGCGTACTCGATCCTCAAGCACCTGATCTCACCGGGGCTGACCTACCCCAACATGTTCGACTCGCACCCGCCGTTCCAGATCGACGGCAACTTCGGCGGGGCCGCGGGGCTCGTCGAGATGATCGTGCAGAGCCGCCTCGGCGAGATCCACCTGCTGCCGGCCCTGCCCGCGGACCTTCCGGACGGCAAGGCCACCGGGCTGCGTGCCCGCGGGGGACTTGAGTTGGATATCGAGTGGAAGCAGCACGAACTCGTCTCCGCGAGGATCCGCTTCGTGGCCAACGGACCGCGGGAGGTCGCTGTCCGTCTGGGAGAGAGGACGGCGAAGATCTCCCTGAAACCGGGCGATGCCGTGAGTGTCGGGCCCGATCTGAACATCAATGGCGATTTGGAATGAGCCGACAGGGATCAATGCCCCAGCCGGCCAAGGGTGCCCCGGGCGGGCCGGGATGCGGGGCTTCGCATTCCTGGCACTCAGCTCGGCGGCGCATACCGCCCCATCATCAGCATGATCTTGAATCGCGCCATTCCCGGTCTGGTTGTCCGGTTGCTGCTCCTGTTGGTCACCGTCACGGCAGTTCGCGCGGAGGTCCCCATGCGTCGGCCGATCTCGACCAGCCAGCCCATGTGGCTGATCCACATCGACACGTGGAATTACGCCGATCCGCAAAAGATCATCGAGCTGGTGCCGACCGACATCCGGCCCTTCGTGGTGATGAACATTTCCCTGTCCATCAACCACGATGTGGCGACCGGCAAGTGGCTGCGGGTCGGCAGCGGCTACGAGACGGCGAAGTCGTGGCTGAGAGTCTGCGCGGAAAACGGCATGTGGGCCATGATCCAGCCGTCCAGCGGTGGGTTCTCGCATTTCTCCGACTCCGACCTGTCGGTGTATGAGGAGTTCTTCCGCGAGTATCCGAATTTCATAGGCTTCAACTACTGCGAGCAGTTCTGGGGCTACGACGATCCGAACGACCCGCTCTCGCCGGCCTGGATCGACCGCATCAATCACTTCGCCAACCTGCTGCCCCTGTGTGCGAACTACGGCGGCTACCTCGTGGTGAGCTGGTGCGGCAACCAGTGGTCGCCGAGCATCAACCCGATCGGTATGCTCAAACGCAGCCCCGCCTTCGCCGCCGCCTGCCGCGAGCACACGGAGAACTACATCCTCTGCGAGAAATACACACAACAGGGATACCAGCACGACATGGAGAGTCTCTGCCTCGGCGCGTGGCTGTCCGGCTACAGCGGTCACTACGGCATCCGCTATGACGACACCGGTTGGACCGACGCCGCGGGCAACCACGAGGACTTCACCATGGCCACCTACGGCGCACCGTTTCTCGAGCATGTCATGCTCACCGGGCAGACGGTCATCGACGCACCCGAACTGATCTGGACCCAGTGCTTCCGCGAGACGAGCCGCGTCTCCGCCGGCGATGGCTTCATGACGCGGAACTGGGACACCTTCCCGCAGTTCGAAAACATGAGCGTCGACCTTTTTCGGAAGGTGCTCGACGGCACCGTCCGCATCCCGAGCCGCCAGGAGGTCATCGACCGCACCAAGGTGGTGGTCATCAACGACGTCAACTCCGGCAGTGCGGACACGATCTACAGCTCGCCGGATACCCTGTTCGATGGCCTCTATCGGATGGAAACCAGCGGGCCGCACTCGACCAACAAGAGCTTCTTCAAGAAGTCCGGCCGCTACCCGACGGTGCCGACGGTCTATCAGCTCGATGACGAGCCCGCGAAGTCGTTTGCGATCCAAGTGGCCCGTTCCGGCTATTTGTCGCGCTGGCCGACCAACGCGGCGAAAGTGAATGAATTCAACACGCTCTTCCCCGAAGAGGCCAGCGGCGACATCTACGCCGGCCGCCACGAGAACGGATGGGTCTTCTACAACCCCTACAAGACCGGCCAAACCGCCAGCGGCTCGATTTTCTTCAAGTATAACACCGCGGAGCGGATGGAGCTGGAGCTGACCCGCTACACCTCCGGGGTCGTCAAGGAAAGCTCCGACAAACTGGAGATCTACCTGAACAACCACGACGTCCAACTCGACAACACTCCCAAGACCAACACCATCCGCATCCACGGGGCCTCCTTCCAGCCGAGCTGGTCCTACGTGAACCGCGGCACACCGGGAACGGCCGCGCCCGGCGTCACCAGCTCCTGGTCCGGCGGAGTCTTGACTCTTACCGTGGTGCACAACGGCCCGGTGGACATCACGGTGAATTGTTCCGGTGCGGCGGAGGGCCGGCAGACGGACTACACCCCGGCCGCGATCAGCGCACCGCCGCCTCCCGCCAGCTACCACGGCCCGCGCCAATACGAGGGAGAGCATTTCGACTACAAGAGCATTGGCGGTATCGAAACCAACGCCGCCCCGGGCAGCATCACCGGCTTCCACGGCCAGGGCTTCTTGAGATTCGGAACGAATGGCGAGGCGGCGGTGCGGGACCGGGTCAGCGTGTCCGCCGCAGCGACCTACCGGCTGGAAATGCGCTACTCGGTGGAAGGCGGCAGCCGCAGCGGCATCGAACTCCATGTGAACGGCAGCCGCGTGACCGAGCTGGCGTTTCCGGAGACACCGTCATTCAGCGACTGGGCAACGGTCGCCCACGACGTGCACTTGAACGCCGGCTCGAACGTCATCGAACTCCGCGCCACCGCGGACGGCCTGCGGGACATCTACTTCGACAGCCTCGTGGTCGTGCCGACCACCTACAGCGGCGGACTGGTCATTCAGGAAAACGACGCCGGCTTCGGTGGCGTGGACGGCACGATCGACTCCAGCCGCGCGGGCTTCACCGGCGAGGGATACGCGGCGGGCACTGGCGTCGAGTGGTGGCTGGACTTTCCCACGGCCGGCACCGGCGCGTTCACCTTCCGCTATGCCGGCCCGGACGAACGAATCGCCGACCTCTATGTGAACGGCGTAAGGACCGCTTCCAAGATCCGCTTCGCCGCATCGACATCAGGGGAGCTCGCCGCCGCCCATGTCGCGGTGCCCGCAGGCCTCACCCACGTGCGGCTCCAAGGCGTGTCGGCGGCCGGCCTGCCGGACATCGATTTCCTTGGCGTGGGCGTGGAATCCTCGACCGGTGAAATTTCGCCGGTGGCAGATGCCTACGTGCGAGGCGGCGGATCGGCGACCGCGAATTTTGGGCCGGCCGCCCAGATCGTGGCGAAGCACGACGCGGTCGATCTGAACTTCAACCGCATCACTTACCTGAAATTCGACGTGGCCGGCTTGGCAGGCGTGCAGTCCGCGAAGCTGAAGCTCGTTCCATTCCAGGTCGATGGTGCGACCTTGCTGCACTTCGAGCGGATTGCCGACGACACTTGGGCGGAAAGCGGAATCACCTTTATCAACCGGCCGACCGTCGCCGGAACGCTCGTGGCCAGCGTCGGCGACTACGCGGTCGGGCAAGCGGCCGAGATCGATCTAACAAATGCCGTGCAGGCCGAGGCCGCGGGCGACGGCATCCTCTCTCTGCGGATCACCAACGAAGGCTGGAACTTCGTCGGCTTCCACTCCCGTGAAAGCACGACGGCTGCCTTCCGCCCGGTGCTCGAATACACCTTGGCCGCACCGGTGGCGACTCCCGGTGCGGTGAAGACGGCGCACCTGCGCTTCGACGAAGGCGAAGGCACGATCGCGGCGGATGCCACCGGCAAGGGCTGGCACGGCACGCTGGCTGGCAGCTCGGCGTGGGAGGAGGGGCGGATCGAAGGTTCGCTCGCGCTCTCCTCCGGCAGCCACGTCGGTTTGCCGGACGGCGTCATCGCGGGAGTTGACGATTTCACCATCGGCTTCTGGCTCAAGCCCGCCGCGATCACCGACGGCGCGCGGGTCTTCGACTTCAGCACCGGCAGCGATGCCAACGGCATGTCCTTCACGCCCCGCACGCCCGGAGGCTTGATGCGATTTTCTCTGACAACCGGCGGAATCGAGCAGTTCCTCGAAGCACCGCCTGCCGTCCAGTTCACGCCCGGAAGCTGGACACACGTCACCCTCGCCAAGGCAGGCGACACCGCGACCCTCTACCTCGATGGAGCCCCGGTGTCGACGACCTCGACGATGACCCACCGACCGTCCGACCTCGGCGTCACGACGGTGAATCATCTCGGGCGCCATGGAATGGCCGGCGCGCTGGACGACTTCCGCATCTACCGGGGCGCGCTTGGAGCGGCCGATGTGGCGAAGCTCGCCAATCCCCCCTCAGCGCCAGCGAACCTGACAGCGTCACCTGCGGCCTCACAGGTCCAGCTATCCTGGGAGGCGGTGGCCGGCGCAACGGGCTACACCATCCGGCGCTCCACCGTCGCCGGCGGCCCTTACGAAACCGTCGGCGCGGTGTCTGCCAATGCGTTTCTCGACACGGGTGTCGTCAATGGCACGAACTATCACTACGTCGTCGTCGCGAGCAACGGCCTCACCGATGGTCCGCGCAGCGTGGAGGCGAGTGCCTTACCGAGGCCTTTCGAGCAAAGCGGGGGCATCGTTTCCATAGAGGCTGAGAACGGATTTCTCGGCAGCCGCTGGATCGTCACCGCCGGGGCGGGCGCGTCAAACGGCGCCTACCTTCAGGTCGATCCGATCCACAATAGCACCAGCTTCGAGCCGCCGGGAACCACGCCGGAATACGTGGCCGCCTATCCTTTCAACCTTTCTGCCGGAGGCAGCCACCGCCTCTGGTTCCGCGTCTTCGCGGCGACTGCGGACGACGACTCGTTCTTCTGGCGGATCGACGGCGGCGACTGGACGATGGAAAACGGGCGCGTCGGCGATGGCACCTGGTATTCCGTGGGCAATGCCCATCTCGACAACCTCGCCGCTGGCGAGCACGTGCTGGAAATCATTCATCGCGAGAATGGCACCGGCCTCGACAAGTTCGTCATCCAGCCCGACGGCCATCCCGCACCTGATGGACTTGGCCCCACCGAGACCGTGCTGCCCGCCGCCCCGGGCGGTCTGACCGTTGGCTCCGTCCAGCCCTCGCGGATCGACCTCGCTTGGTCGGTCGTCTCGGGTGCCTCCAGCTATCGCGTGAAACGCTCGACCACGAGTGGCGGTCCGTATGCGACGATCGCGGACATTCCAGCGACCGTCTTCAACGACACGGCAGTGACCGTCGGTACGACCTATCACTACATCGTCACCTCCGTGAACGGTATCGGCGAAAGCGGAAGCTCGGCGCAGGTCAGCGCCACGCCGGTCGCCCCGCCAATTCTGGAAGAGGAACGGCGCGCGCCGTCGATCGAACCCCGCGGAGACAACGCAGCCATCACCGCCGCGGTTTCCGTGGAAGGGCGGCTCTACCAGCTCCAGTATAGCGACAACCTCTCCTCCGAAAGCTGGCAGAACCACGGCACCGCGAAGGCCGGCACCGGAGGCCCGCTGGAGTTCCTCGTGCCGGTCGATCCCGAAAACGAACGCCTCTTTTACCGCCTGCTCATCCTCCAGCCCTGACCATCCTGTTAGAAACCCGTCAACCCACCAGACCATGAAACGACCCATCTTCCTCGGCGCAGCCTTCGGGCTGCTCGCCGCCCTCGCCCAAGCCGCCGAGATCACCGGCGCATGGCATGCCGAATTCGAGAGCCCGCGCGGCCGCCAGCGGATCCAGTTCGACCTCAAGGCCGACGGCGACAAGCTGACCGGCAAGACGCTCTCCCGCTTCGGCGGCGGCACCCGCGAGACGGAAATCCAGGACGGCAAGATCGAGGGCGACACCCTCAGCTTCGTCCAGGTGCTGAATTTCCAAGGCAACGAGATGCGCATCAGCTACACCGGCAAGGTGAGCGGGGATGGCATCGACTTCACCCGCAAGGTCGGCGATTTCGGTTCGTCCGACTTCAAGGCCAGCCGCGGCGCGCTGCCCGACGGTCCCGCCGAGCCCTCGATCCCGCCGCGGCCGGGCCAGGGCGCCGAGATCGGGCCGGACGACAAGCCCGCCTACGAACCGCCGCCGGCCGGCTTCAACGACAAGCGCGACGGCATCCCCCACGGCAAGCTGGAGATGATCGAGTACGAGTCGAAGACCGTCGGCACCACCCGCAAGATGCAGGTTTACACCCCGCCCGGCTACTCGGAGGACACGAAGTATCCCGTGCTCTACATCCTGCACGGCATCGGCGGCGACGAGACCGAGTGGCAGCGCTTCGCCAAGGTCGATGCGCTGATGGACAACCTGATCGCCGACAAGAAGGCCGTGCCGATGATCGTGGTGATGCCGAACGGCCGCGCGCAGAAGGACGACCGCGCGAATGCCGGCATGGGAGCCGCGCCGGCCTTCGCGGTGTTCGAGCGCGACCTGTTGGACGACGTGATCCCGGCGATCGAGAAGCGCTACGGCACCCGCAGCGACCGCGAGGGCCGCGCGCTGGCCGGCCTTTCCATGGGCGGCGGGCAGACGCTGAATTTCGGCCTGGGCAACCTGGACAAGTTCGCGTGGGTCGGCGCCTTCTCCAGCGCCCCGAACACCAAGCCTCCGTCGGAACTGGTGCCCGACCCGGACAAGGCGAAGGACAAGCTCAAGCTGCTGGTGGTCACCTGCGGCAACAAGGACGGCCTTTTCCACATCAGCAAGGGCGTCCACGCCTACCTCAAGGAAAAGGACGTGCCGCACGTCTGGCACGTGGACGACCAAGGGCACGACCCGACCCATTGGGCGAACGCGCTGCACTTCTTCATGCAGAAAATCTTCCGCTGACACCGAGCCATGAATCCGATTTCACAACGCCTCGTCCTTTTCCTCGCCGCCGTCTCCACCGCCGCCGCGGAGCCTACGCTGCGGGAGGTTTTCAAGGACGACTTCACCGTGGGCGTCGCGCTGAATTCCCGCCAGGTGTCCGGCCGGAACGAGAAGGCCGCTGAGCTCGCCGGCAAGCAGTTCAACTCGATCACCGCGGAGAACGACATGAAGTGGCAGCTCGTCCATCCCGAGCCGGACCGCTACCGTTTCGAGGCCGCCGACGCCTATTTCGAGTTCGCGAAGAAGCACGACATGGAGGTGATCGGCCACACCCTGGTATGGCACAGCCAGACGCCCCGCTGGGTTTTCCAGGGTGCGGACGGCGGCGATCCGACGCGGGAGGAGCTGCTGGAGAGAATGAAGGAGCACATCTTCAAGGTCGCGGGACGATACAAGGGCAGGGTCAAGGGATGGGATGTTGTGAACGAGGCACTCTCCGACGGGGGCGAGGACATTCTTCGTGACTCGCCCTGGCGGCGGATCATCGGCGACGATTTCATCGACCACGCCTTCCGCTTCGCCAGGGAAGCGGACCCGCAGGCCGAGCTCTACTACAACGACTACAACCTCGAGATCCCGCGTAAGCGGGACAACTGCGTGAAACTGGTCAAGGGCATGCTTGAACGCGGCGTTCCGATCGACGGGATTGGAACCCAGTCCCACTTCCAGCTCGGCTTTCCTCCGCTCGGGGACATCGAGAAGACCATCGTGGAGTTCTCCAAACTGGGCATGAAGGTCATGGTCACCGAACTGGACGTCGACGTGCTGCCCCGCAATCGCCCCGGCGTGGCCGACATCGGCAGCCGCGAACAGGGCGCGAACCCCTACACCGATGGCCTCCCGGACGAGATGCAGAAGAAACTCGCCGAGCGCTATGCGGACATCTTCGAGATCTACCTCAAGCATCGCAAACACGTGACTCGGGTCACCTTCTGGGGTCTCGATGACCGCCAGAGCTGGCTGAACGGCTTCCCGGTCCGCGGCCGGACGAACCACCCGCTGCTCTTCGACCGCCAGCTCAATCCGAAGCCCGCATTCACCGCCGTCGTCAAGCTGGGCGAGAAAGAGCGCCCGGGAGCGGCCAAAGTCGAGCTGAAGTAGGTGGAAGCCCCGAAACAGGAGCCAGAGAAGGCGGTGGACCAGATCCCACCCCGCTGGTCGAAACCCGCTCGCCCCAATGTCTTTCACCGGCGCAATCTGGCATCAGGGAGAAGCGAACGGGGGCCGTGCCGGGCAATACCGCACGCTCCTGCCCGCGATGATCGCCAACCGGCGCCCGCGCCTTCGGCCAGGATGGCATCTGCATCGTCAGCCTCGCCGCCTTCATGAACCGTTCGGAGGAGCCAGGTGGCCCGGCCCGTTGGGCGAAGTTGCGCGACGTGCAGGACCATGTCGACCGCACCGTCAAAGGCAGCGACCTGGCCCTCGCCATCGACAGGGGCGACGCCACCGATATGCATCCGCGCGACAAGCGCGAGACCGGCGAGCGGCACGCGCTGTGCGCACTGGCGGAATGCTCCATCGCCGGCAAGGACCTGAAATGTGCTCGGGCCTGAGCCCGGATTGACGGGCAGAAGGTCATCGTTGCGCCGCCGGAAGTGCGTCAGATCCGCTTGGCATTCGCATCCCAGATGCCGCGCCCTAGAACGATGCCGGGCTACCTGCCGTTCTTTTCCGGACGGACACCCATCACTGAGCAATCGATGTCACTTCCAGTGAGATTCTCACCCCTTCCCGGAGCCAGGACAGGATCTGAATTAAACGAATAATTTTTTGGCTCTTCCGGGGTTTTAGTGGGTGGGATCGGGTCGCAGCGTGAGGCGGCCGCAGAAGAATAGGATGCGAATACGGTAATGCTCGAAGTTCCTGAATCCCCTCGCTGCGGCCTTGATCGCCTGGATG
>JAUIJD010000096.1 GCA_030431475.1 Verrucomicrobiia bacterium
ATCATTTCAGGAACCTGAAATATTTGGCTGGAAGCTCGGCCCCAAACCGATTAGAACCGCGTTGGCTGTCCCGCCACCTTCTGACACCGAATGCCTCCCGCCACCGAGCACACCCACCACATCCGCGTTCGAAACTCCCAGCTTGAGATGGATCCCGACCGCTCCGGAAAGTCCGGGGACGATGTCGATGGACGCCTCCGCATGGCGCAGACCCAGCTGGAGGAACTCCAAGCCCAGCGGGAAGAGCTGGAACGACTCAAGCAGGAGACCGAGATGCTCAACTCGCGGAAGCGGGACCTGATTTCCTCGCAGGTGGAAATGACCGAGCGCCTCTCGTCCTCCGTCACTCTCATCGACCGGCAGATCTTCGAGATGCGCCAGGAGATCGACGACCTTGAGCAATGCCGCTCGTGCTTCGCGGGACACCTGACGAAGATCGAGAAGCTCAACCCCGAAGGCTGGTCGCGCGAGCAGCTCGACAAGAACCTCGACCGCGCTCAGGCGATCGTCGAACACGCCGAGGACGAATACGGCCAGGCGGCCGACCACTTCGCCCGCACCCGCAGCGCCTCGATCTTCTCGGGCGTGCGCCGTGCCCGCCGGCCCCAGGGCGAGTTCGCGCAGCAGCTCGCCCGCGGCTTCGCCTTCAATCTCCCGGTGCTTCTCCTCGGCGGGACCGCCCTCATCGTCTACCTGCTTCGTTGACGGATCATGACGCTCACCCGCAGTCGCAAATCGAAGGAGGTCGACGAGCTGGAGCTCCGTCGGCGCCAGCTCGAGGAGCAGATCGCGGAACTCGAGGGCATGCCCGAGCAGCTCGAGCTGGAAATGCTCGAGTCGGAGCGGACCATGCCGCCGCCCGACGACCTCGCCGAGCGCGAACGCCAGCGGCACTTCGAGGAACAGGCCGCCCGCGGACAGATCCGCAACGAGCGGCGGACCCAGGGACGCAGCCTGCTTCTGATGTTCCTGCTCCTGACGGCCACCGCCGCCGTCATCTCCTGGATCGTGAGACTCGCCAACGGCTGAGGTTCCGGCCTTGCTTCGACCACCCGAGGCGCCAGACTCGGCGCCCATGAGGTTCGCTCTCGCCGCCACGCTCTCCGCACTCACGCTCCCCGCCATCTCGGAGCCCGAGGTACTTCCCGAGGAACTCCCGGGCATCGACGTCTCCGAGTTCATCGACGTCCTTTCGGCCCGTGTCGTCCACACCTCGGGCATGGAGTTCAACGGACTGACCCGCGGCGAGGCCGATTTCACCACCGCCGGCGTGTTCGCCCTGCTCGGACGCAGCGAGTTCGCCCCCGACTGGCAATGGATCCCCGCCTTCCGCTACCAATTCTCGAGCCTCGACCTCGACGCCTATCCCTTCGGCGCCAACCCCGCCGCTCCGGGACTCGACCAGGGCCTGCACCAGATCACCCTGCACAACTTCGTCCTCCACACCCCTGAGAATTCCCGCTGGCTGCACGGCGCCTACTTTGCAGCCGGAGCCAATTCGGACTTCGGCACCTTCGACACGCGGCACATCGCGCTCTCCGCCGCCTTCGGCTCCGGCTATCGCTTCAGCGACTGCTTCACCATCGGTCTCGGCCTCTACGGCAGCAATCTCCTCAACGATCCCTTCGTCGTCCCCGCGCCCGTGTTCTTCTGGCTACCCACCGAGGACTGGCTGATCAGCTACTACGGCCCCCGTTTCGTCGCCCGCCGGGAGTTCGGCGACGACGTCCGCATCGGCTTCGAAGCCGGCTGGAACGGCGGCTGGTGGGGCACCGATGCGTTCCGCGCCGACAGCCGACTCGAGGTGAGCTCGATCCGCGCGGGAATCTACTACCGCCATCGTATCGCGGGCGAGGCCTGGGTCGAGATCGGCGCCGGTTACACCTTTGCCAACGAGATCAAGCTCTACTCACCCGGCGGCCGCGATCGCTTCCCGACCGCCCTCGGCGAAACGGACGCCGCCCCGTACGTCTCGCTCGGATTCAGTCTCCACCGCTGGTAGCGATCCGCTCCCGCAGCTCGTCCCACTGGTCGCGACTGACGATGTAGCCGACGCATTCGTCGCTGCCGCAGCGGCACGGATGATCCTCGTAGCAGTCGATGTCGAAGCCGTAGTCGAAGCCGAGTTCCTCGCCCTTCGCGATGTCCCGCAGGGCGTAGATGAAGATCTGCTTGCCCTCGATCCACGCCTCGCAGTTCGGATCGCAGGAGTGGTTGATCAGGCGGGCCGTGTTCCACGGCACGTTGCCGTCGATGTCGTAGCGCTTGCTGAGCGTGAAGATGTAGACCGCCGCATCCCCCGTCTTCTCCGCGTGCTCGTGCTGCTTCCATGCCCGCTTCTCGCTCTCGTCCTTGTCGATCAGCTCCCCGATGTACTCGATGATCCGCGTGCCCTCCTCGATGTCGGCGGCCGCGTAGACCCCGCTCCCGTGGATTTCGGAACTCCGGACCTCGACGAGGTCGCTCTGACCTCGGTTCCACAGATCGGTCAGCTTGCGGCGCAGGCGCGCCTCCTCCTTCAGCTTCTTGCCCTTCTTGCCCATCGTTGTTGAAAAAACCGTAGCACTTACTGAACCACCTCTCGCTTCACCTCCGGCAATTCCATGTTGGCCGGAAGGCTCGCGAACAGCGAACGCAGGTCCGAGACCGAAACATCGGAGCCGTTGATGAAGGTCCAGTCGTTCTTCGCCTTGTCGGCGATCGCGACCTGGAAGCCGTGGATGTCGATGTCCACCACCTGCAGGTTCGGAGGATCCCCTTTCATGATCCGGAGCCGGGTCACCGTCGGAACCAGCAGCAACCATTTGTCGAAGACCGGTTCGGCATCCGCACCGGCACCGTCCTTCGGCTTGCCCGGCCATACCTCGTAGACGCGTGGCGCCCCCCGCGTTTTCACCGAGGTGATGGCCATCCCGTTGCGGGCCATCTCCTGGCCGATCCCGTCGAGTTCCTGCTCGAGCTTCTCCAGGCCACCCTTGCGCTTCGCCATCCGCTTCTTCCACTGCGGATACATGCTGTCGACCGCCGCCTTGTGGTTGCCGAGAACGACCTGCTTGCCGAGCTTGTCGACCGCTTCGATGGCCGAGGCCACCACCTCCCGGGGGGCCGCGGTCTGCGCGAAAAGGGATGATCCGCACAGGAGCATGAGACAGGCAATGACGCTTCGCATGGGCGAATGCTCGCCCTGCGCCCGGGGGACGTCAAGCGCGCCACCCCACCGCCTTCGCACCAAAATCGGCGCAAATCCGCTTGGCTTTCGAGAGGCCACTCTGCCACTCTCCCCGTCCCATGGCAAAGCAGGCTCTCGGCAAAGGACTCGGCGCACTGATCCGCAAGCAAGGAGACGCGCCCGCTGCGGATGCCGGCAAGACGTCGGGCGACGGCGCCGGCAAGGCCCGCGAGGTTCCGATCGACCAGGTCGTCGCCAGCCCGCTCCAGCCACGGACCCACTTCATCGAAAGCCCACTCGACGAGCTCGTCGAATCGATCCGGCAGCACGGCATCATCCAGCCCCTCATCGTCCGCCGGGTGGGTGACAAGATGGAGCTCATCGCCGGCGAGCGCCGCTGGCGGGCTTCGAAGAAGATCGGACTCGCCACCGTCCCGGTGATCGAGCGCGAGGCGTCCGATCGCGACGTGCTCGAGATGGCCCTCATCGAGAACCTCCAACGCGAGGACCTCAACCCGATCGAGGAAGCCACCGGCTACGTCCGCCTTGCCAGGGAGTTCTCGATGAAACAGGACGAGATCGCCGGTCGCGTCGGCAAGTCCCGCGCCAGCGTCGCCAACGCGATGCGCCTGCTCGAGCTTCACCCCGACGTCCAGGTGCTCGTCGCCCAGACCCGCCTCAGTGTCGGCCACGCCAAGGCCATCCTCTCGATCAAGGACAAGGAAACGCAGCTCGCCGCCGCCGGCCGCGTGCTGAAGAAGTCCCTCACGGTCCGTGCCACCGAGAAACTCGCCCGGGAACTCGGCTCCCCCGCGGAACCGGATTCGAAGGGCTCGTCGAAAAGGTCCTCCGGCGCCGAGGTCGACGCCCACGTGAGGGCGATCCAGAACAAGCTGCGGGACCGCTTCGCCACCCACGTCCAGGTCCACCACGGCAGCCGCAAGGGAAAGATCGAGCTCGAGTACTACGGCGACGATGATCTCCAGCGCCTGCTCGAACTGCTTGGCATCGGCGAGATCTGAGGCAGGCTGCGCGACGTGAACAAAGTCGTCGCCATTCTCTGCCCCTCGATCCTCGCCGCGGCGACGATCGGACTGACCCGCTGCAAGGAGGCATCCGAATCGCCCGCGGTCTCGGCCGGCCGTCTGGGCCACGAGAACATCCCCGCCGGGCTTGCCGGACAGTTCTCCGGCGATCGCGCCTTCAGCCACGTTGAGGACATCCTCGAGTTCGGCCCCCGCCCTCCGGCCAGCGAAGGCATGGCGAAGACGCTCGCCTACCTCGAGGAGACCCTCGCCGGATTCGGCTGGGAGACGACGCGACAGGGATTCAAGGCCGCGACTCCCGACGGGCCGGTCGAATTCAGCAATCTTCTCGCCCGGCACGCTTCGGCACCGGACGAGCCGGCCTCGCTCCCGTGGGTCGTCGGCGGTCACATCGACTCGAAGATCCTCCCGGAGCCCTTTCTCGGCGCCAACGACGGAGGCTCCTCGACCGGCATCCTGCTCGAGATGGCGCGCGTCCTTTCCTCCGATCCCTCCGCGGCCTCCAAAGTCGAGCTGGTCTTCTTCGACGGCGAGGAGGCGTTCCGGCCGGGCATCACCCCGACCGACGGACTCTACGGATCGAAGTACTTCGCCCACGCGCTGGCCCGCCGATCGAGCTGGCCGGCGGCCGGCGTGGTCCTCGACATCGTCGGCGACCCCGATCACGACCTCCTCTTCAATCCGGAAGCCCCGGAACCCTTCGCCTCCACGGTCCTCACCTGCGCCGAACGGCAGACTTTCGCCAAACCGTTCCGGGTCTCCCCCTTCCCCATCATCGACGACCACGTGCCCCTCCAGAACTCCGGCATTCCCTGCCTCCATGTGATCGGCGAATTCGGCAAGATGAACTACTGGCACACCCCCGGAGACACGCTGGACAAGGTCGATGCCGGGATGCTGGAGAAGGTCGGCCGGATGACGCTCGATTTTCTCGCCGAGGCACCGCCGGCCGGGGACCCCTAACCGCTGCGTCATCGGCGCAATTTCGACGCATTTTTCCGTTGTCAAAACCGGGCGCCCCTCCCTAAATCCCCGCCCACCTTCCGAGGTCATCAGGCTCGATAGCTCAGTTGGTAGAGCAGCGGATTGAAAATCCGCGTGTCGGCGGTTCGATCCCGTCTCGAGCCACCACCTCAGGGCAACGCCGTCGCCGCTTCAGGCAGACCGGCCCCATCGACCGCCGCCGACACGCCTGTCCGCC
>JAUIJD010000097.1 GCA_030431475.1 Verrucomicrobiia bacterium
ATGGAGCCGGCTGCCGGACTCGAACCGGCGACCTGATGATTACAAATCAACTGCTCTACCAACTGAGCTAAGCCGGCGAATCATCCCGCAAGGCGCCCGCGGAACTACCCGCAGCAATGAAACCCTGCAACCGCAAACTCCGCCCCATGACCCTGATCCCGAGGCCGACCGCCGTTGTCTCACAAGGAGGCCGTGGCTTCCCCGACTCACGAACAGCAGCGAGGCGGTCGGATCCCGCCCGCTACTTTGCGGCTTCCCCAGCGCACTTCATTTTGCATGTCAATTTACGACATTTATCCAAAGAGCTAGATTTTAAATACGGCCATCAACGCCTCTTCAAAGTCATATTTTCAACATCGAACGTGACACACCCCGTTTCGATCCTCAGGATTCTCCTGCCATGAAACCCTGCTCGTTTCCCCGGATCGGCATCCGCCCGACCATCGACGGCCGCCTTGGCGGCGTTCGCGAGTCACTTGAAGAACGCACCATGGACCAGGCCCGCTCGGTCGCGCGCCTCTACGAGGAAACGCTGCGCTATCCGGATGGGTCGCGGGTCGAGTGCGTGATCGCCGACACCTGCATCGGCGGCGTCGCCGAAGCCGCGGCTTGTGCCGACAAGTTCCGCCGCGAGGACGTCGGCGTCTCGCTCACCGTCACGCCCTGCTGGTGCTACGGATCGGAAACGATGGACATGGACCCGCACACGCCCAAAGCCGTCTGGGGCTTCAACGGCACCGAGCGGCCCGGCGCGGTCTATCTCGCCGCCGTTCTCGCCGGCCACACCCAGAAGGGTCTGCCGGCCTTCGGCATCTACGGGAGGGACGTCCAGGCATCGACCGATACCGAGATCCCCGGCGACGTCCGCAACAAGCTCCTCGATTTCGCCCGCTGCGGGCTCGCCGTCGCCCTCATGCGCGGCCGGGCCTACCTCTCCATCGGCGGCACCTCCATGGGCATCGCCGGGTCGGTCGTCGACCCCGCGATGTGGGAGAAGTGGCTCGGGATGCGGGTCGAGGCGGTCGACATGAGCGAAGTCGCCGGCCGCATGCGCGACGGCAAATACGATCCCGAGGAGTATGAGAAGGCGCTCGCCTGGGTGAAGCAGCACTGCCCGGAGGGCGAAGACGACAACTCGCCCGAAACCACCCGCTCCCGCGAGCAGCTCGACCGCGAATGGGAGGACAGCGTGAAGATGGCGCTCATTGCCCGCGACCTGATGATCGGCAATCCCAGGCTCGCCGAGATGGGCCTCGGCGAGCAGGCCCACGGCCACCACGCGATCGCCGCCGGCTTCCAGGGACAGCGCCAGTGGACCGACCACTTCCCCAACGGCGACTTCATGGAGGCCATCCTCAATTCCTCCTTCGACTGGAACGGCAGGCGCGCCCCGCACATTCTCGCCACCGAGAACGATGCGCTCAATGGCGCCGGCATGCTCTTCGGCTCGCTGCTCACCCACTCGGCGCAGATTTTCGCCGACCTCCGAACCTACTGGTCGCTGGCGGCGATCGAGTCCGCCAGCGGGAGGAAACTCGAACTTCCGCTCGTCGATGACGGCATCCTGCACCTGATCAACTCGGGCCCCGCCGCTCTCGACGGCACCGGCGAGCAGACCGATGCCGACGGCACCCCGACGATGAAACCCTTCTGGGAAATCACCGACGAAGAGGTCGGAAAGTGTCTCGAAGCCACCACCTGGCACCCGTCGATCACCGAGTATTTTCCCGGCGGCGGCTGGAGCACCCGGTTCCGTACCAAGGGCGGAATGCCGGCAACCATGATCCGTCTCAACCTCGTCGACGGCCTCGGTCCGGCCCTCCAGGTCGCCGAAGGCCACACCATCGACCTCCCGGATGAGGTCCACGACGCCCTCGACCAGCGCACCAACCCGACCTGGCCGACGACCTGGTTCGCGCCGCGCCTCACCGGCGAGGGCGCCTTCCGCAGCGCCTACGAGGTGATGAACCACTGGGGCGCCAACCACTGCGTGATGACCTGTGGTCATGTCGGCCACCTCTACCTGACGCTGGCCTCCATGCTGCGCATTCCGGTCTACATGCACAATGTGCCCGAGGAACGCATCTTCCGGCCCAGCGCGTGGAACGCCTTCGGCACCGCCGACCGCGAAGGCGCCGACTTCCGCGCCTGCACCAACTACGGCCCGCTTTACGGATGAAGGAGCGCCGGGTTCACCCGGCTGGAGCCCGAGCGCCCTACCGAGAAACCTCGTTCCGCCTTTGCCCCACTCCTCCTTCGCTCCCCCCATCCTTGCCAGCACTCCCGCCACCTGCTGGTCTTTCGTCCACAAACCCCGAAACCCACCCATGAGCCAACCCGGTGCCGCGAACGACACGCCCGTCGTTCCGAAGAAATTCCTGCTGTCGTTCATCCTCGTCACCTCCCTCTTCTCCCTGTGGGGATTCGCGAACGACATCACCAACCCCCTGGTCGCCGCGTTCAAGGACGTCTTCGTCATCAGCAACGCCCAGAGCAGCTGGGTCCAGATGGCATTCTACGGCGGCTATGGTACCATGGCCATTCCGGCGGCGCTGTTCATCCGCCGGTTCAGCTATCGGTCCGGCATCATCCTCGGCCTCATCCTCTACGCCGCCGGTGCCCTGCTGTGCGTGCCCGCCGCCGCCAACGCGAGCTTCAACCTGTTCCTCATCTCGCTCTACATCCTCACCTTCGGCCTCGCCTTCCTTGAGACCACCGCCAATCCGTACATCCTCTCGATGGGCGATCCGAAGACCGCGACCCAGCGGCTCAACCTCGCCCAGGCGTTCAATCCGATCGGCTCGCTCACCGGGATGACGGTCGCAAGCGTCTTCATCCTCTCCAACCTGCAGATCGAGGAGTTCCGCAACGATTTCGACAACTACCAGGTCAAGCACGGCCCGGCCGAGGAGGCCCGGACCGAGCACGACGTGCTCCCGATCTTCGAGGCCGAGCAGAAAGACCCGATCGAGGACCCCGTGCTTGGCGCCTACGTGGCCGACCACTACGCGCAGGACGACGCCCCGAAGCTCGAGCTCGCCGACGCGCTCGCCGACTACAAGGACGGCGAGATCGCGTCCTTCGACGGCGTCAGTCACGCGGAACTCCAGCAGCACGACCTCAAGATCGTCTCCACGCCGTACATGATCATCGGCTTCGTGGTGCTCGGCGTGATGGTCCTGTTCCTCGTCAACAAGCTGCCCCACACCTCGCACGGCGACGACGAACGCGAGAACTCGCCGCTGTCGGACATCCTCGGACGCCTCTTCCGGAACCCGCTCTACCTCGGCGGCGTGGTCGCCCAGACCTTCTACGTCGGTGCCCAGATCATGTGCTGGACCTTCATCATCCAGTACGCGCAGAACGAGCTCGGCATGAGCAAGGCGACCGCCCAGAACCACAACATCGGCGCGATGGTCGTCTTCCTTTCCAGCCGCTTCATCTGCACCTTCTTCCTCAAGTTCATCTCGCCCGGCCGGCTGCTGCTCATCCTCGCCGTCGCCGCGATGGCCGCCACCCTCGGCGCGATCCATCTCCCGGGCATGGCCGGGCTCTACAGCCTGATGGGCATCTCGGCGTGCATGTCGCTGATGTTCCCCACCATCTACGGCATCGCGCTCGACGGACTCGGGCCCGACGCCAAGATCGCATCCGCCGGACTCATTCTCGCCATCGTCGGCGGCGCCTTCATGCCACGACTCCAGGGCGGGATCATGGACCTCGACGGCTTCCTCGGCACCACCGCCACCCGCGGCTCCTTCTACCTGCCCTTCGTCTGCTTCGTGGTCATCGCGATCTACGGCTACGCCGCCGCCCACAGCCGAAGACACACGGCTCTCTGACCCGCACGGTCTCATTTTGTCAGACAGCCACCCAAAACCTGATCTTTCCGCCACGACATCCGCGGGAATCAGGCCTAGCGTCTGCGCGAACTTTTCCCAGAACCGCGCATGAAAATCGGCATCCCGAAGGAAATCAAAGCCCAGGAGAACCGCGTCTCGATGATTCCCGGCGCCGTCGGAGAACTCGTCCGGCGCGGCCACGACGTCTTCGTCCAAAGCTCCGCCGGCGAGGGCTCGAGCTACGGCGACGACCAGTACGAGGCCCAGGGCGCGACCATCCTCCCCGATGCGGCCGCTGTCTTCGGCGAAGCCGGGATGATCGTGAAGGTGAAGGAACCCCAACCCGAAGAGCTCGCGTTGCTGGAGCCCCGGCACATCCTCTTCACCTATCTCCACCTCGCCGCCTCGAAGGCGCTCACCGACGGCCTGGTCGCCACCGGTTGCACCGGCATCGCCTACGAGACGATCGAGGTGAAGGGACACCTGCCTCTCCTCGAACCGATGAGTGAGATCGCCGGGCGCATGGCCTCCATCGTCGGCTCCTACCACCTCGCCAAGCACGCCGGTGGACGCGGCATCCTGCTCGGCGGGGTGCCCGGAGTCGCCCCGGGCCGCGTGGTCGTCATCGGCGGCGGCACCGCCGGGGTCAATGCCGCCCGCGTCGCCAAGGGCATCGGGGCCGACGTCACCATTCTCGAGGTCGATTTCGAGCGCATGCGTTTCCTCGACATCACCATGGACGGCACCCGCACCGTCTACTCGAACGAGACCAACCTCGTCGAGCTGCTGCCGCGCGTCGACCTGGTGATCGGCGCGGTGCTGGTCCCCGGCGCGGCCGCGCCGAAGCTGATCACCCGCGAGATGCTGCGGGCCATGCCGGCCGGCAGCGTGTTCGTCGACATCGCCGTCGACCAGGGCGGCTGCGCGGAGACCACGCGCCCGACCACCCACGACGACCCGACCTTCATCGAAGAGGACGTCATCCACTACTGCGTCGCCAACATGCCCGGCGCCTTCGCGCGGACCGCCACCCAGGCCCTCTGCAACGTCACCCAACGCTGGGTTTCGCTCCTCGCGGACGAGGGGGTCGCCGGCGCCTGCGTCCGGCAACCCGAACTCCTCGGTGGCGTGAACTGCCACGGCGGAAAGCTGACCTGCGCCCCGGTCGGCGAGGCCCACGGGATGCAGACCACGCCGGTCTCCGAGGCACTGGGTATCTAGCATTTTGGAGTGCGGAGGCTTGCCTCCGCTTTCGCGCGACCTCCAGACATCCTGCCCGGACGGGTGCTCCGCGCAGGGCAACCGGTTCCCGAACCCTTCTGGGCGATGCGTTCAACGACTGTCTGAAATCGGGTAGGTGACGGGTTCTAACCGTCACCCCCCACACCACCCGGCGTGCGGATCCGCACCGGGCGGTTCCAATTCGTCATGCCATCTTCCGTGAACCTTTCGGCCCGTCGGGATAGCGAATGGC
>JAUIJD010000054.1 GCA_030431475.1 Verrucomicrobiia bacterium
ATGGAGCCGGCTGCCGGACTCGAACCGGCGACCTGATGATTACAAATCATCCCTCTATCCTCGCAACCTACTGAAAACCAGCCTTCTTGCGTGGATGGTAACGAAAACGGGTAACCACAAACACCCGACAACAACCCGAACGTTCGGGTTGTTCGGCGTCGCGCAACAGACCTCCACATGAGGCCACCCTCCGTAGCAACAACTCCACGCCACTCCTCCCTTTTCGTTCGACGTTGTAGAACTTGCCCGA
This sequence comes from Verrucomicrobiia bacterium, assembly GCA_030431475.1. Taxonomy (GTDB): domain Bacteria; phylum Verrucomicrobiota; class Verrucomicrobiia; order Verrucomicrobiales; family Akkermansiaceae; genus Haloferula. The sequence continues at coordinate 251 of JAUIJD010000054.1, forward strand.
AGGTCAAGCATTTGCTACCCCGTGGTGCATGGCCACGAAGGCATTGAGCGATTACCATGAGCCGCTGCGGATCCTGCTCGGTGACGAAGGAGACAGCACGGCCGGGTTCGACTGGCAGGCGGAACGACTCACCGCCGCGCTCCGCTCGGTGATCGCCATGGGCTTCCTCCCCGGCGTGACACTCGAACCCAACGGGGGCAATCCCTCCGAGGAACTCGCCGAAGCTCCGGCCCATGTGGACACGGGATCCTACCTGATCGCCAAAGCCGCCCACCTCCTGACCGCCGGCGAGCACGCGGAAACGATCCGCACGCGAGGCGTCTCGGTGGGGAGCCAACCAACCGCCGTGCGGGACCGCCTGCATGTCATCGAGTATATCCTCGAGGAGGTCGAATCAAGGGGCAACGTCTGCTCCACCACGGCCACCTCCAACGAAACACCCGGACTTTTCTCCGGATCCTCCGACCTGATGACGGAGATTCATGCCTGCCTCCAGGAACACGGCCTCTGCTGCGAATGAGATCCCTGTTTCCATGGTCAATCCACGAGTGCGAGGTCGCGATCTACGCGGCATGGAAGGACGGCATGCCGATGACCGGACCCGGCGACGGGCGACGCAAGCAGACCGCCATCTTCAGCGGGAAGGCGAGCGTGAAGATCGACCAATCCTTCCCCGCGAGCGAGCCGGGCGCATTCGACCACACGAACTCGAGTCCGGCCGCCGACTGCAACTACGCGCTCACGATCAACTTCCTCGAACACGCCATCGAGGATGACTTCTCCCGCATGCTGTCCCGCTTCCACGCCGGCGGCTTCCATATCGTGACGCTCCGCTACCTGGAGGAGGGCAGCTTGAACGAGTGGACGAAGCGGCAGTTCTTCTACGTGGCGCCCGCTACCGACCAGCAGGAGGCCAACGCCAACAGCGACACCTCCATCGCCTTCTCCCGCTCGCTTTCGCTGCGCGCCGGCTGGATGCAGGAAACCACCGGGCACAACTCGCCGCCGACTGCGGATCCCGAAGTCCTCGGTGAGGTCGAGTGGATCTGCGGGCCGCACCGGATCCCCTGCCTGACCTACGATCCCGCTACGCTGACATGGAGCGGCACCGGAGAGAACTCGACGGGCGAGGAAGCCCCTCCCCATGTGGCCATCGGCACGCTGGAAACCGGATCTCCATTCTTCTCCCTGATGCTCCCCCGGTTGAACCCCGAGAACCAGATCCAGTGGGAGCACACCATCGCCTTTACCCTGGCCGACGGCACCGACTTCACCCCACACGGCGGACACAACATGCAGAGCAACGGCACTCCGGAGCCCCTGCTGATGAGTTCTCAGAGCCGGGTGCTCGACGAGCCGGTGGCCGTTTTCCGCTACCTCCGCCGCGTGTATGCCAGCGTGGGCCACGGCCTCGTCTGCATTCCCTCGATCAACGCCGAATCCCCACCGGACACGCACGAGCCCTCGTTCCGAATCGGGGATGTCATCCTCCTCCCGCAAGGTGCCTACCTGGCTTGATCCCCCATGGCTCGCAACCAACAGAAGAAAGTCGGAAGAACGGCCCAAAGCCAATACCTCGGCCAGCGTGAGTTCAGGAAGCAAGTGAACGAGGCGCTCGCCCGGCGGGGAGAGAGTTGCGACATCCGGCAATCGACCAACAAATCCGCGAAATGGCAGAAACGCAACCAGCGCTGACGGCGAAAAGCGCCAACCCGAGCACGCAGAGCTACCGGCCGCTGGATCTCAAGCAGGAGTGGACCGTGGATCAATGGCGCGAGCTTTGCACGCGCTTTGATGTGCGCGCGAAGGAGCTCCCCCTGTGGCACCGCGAACTCTCGGGCACGAGCTCATGGACGATCATCCGACTCCGCTACCAGGTCGGCCCCTTGTTCGGCGCGGGCTTCGACCAGCGCACGCTGGATCCGTGGACCGAGGGCGACATTGCCGGCGAGCTCGGGATGAGCCTCAAGCGGGTCGAGGAAACCATCGCCGAGGCGGTGAAGTTCTGGCAGAAGCGACGGTCGGAAATCCCGATTGAGGATCGGATGCTCAAGAAGCCGAATCCAGGCGACACCGCGGGCGACGCACCGCAGAACGACAAACCCACGGGGATTCACTTCACGGTGATGGATCAAGTGAAGCCCGAGGAGGTCAACTCCATCCTCGCCGAGGCAGGGTTCGCGAAGATCGCCGACGACGACAAACGCATCTACGCCGCCCGCCGTATCTCCGAGCTCAAGCCTTGGTTCGAGGACAAGAAATCCCGCGAGACTGCCCGGCAGATCGTGAACGCCGAGCTGAACCTCCGGCGCTACGAGGAACTTCTACTGAAGGACAACCTCAAGGCGGAGGAGTTCCGCAAGCTGGAGGAGGCGCAGACCAAGCTGGCCGAGAAGCACCAGGATCTCATCGCCGAGATCGGCGCCGACGAAATCGAGGAGGACGCCCAGCGCAGCCTGGCCCTGGACACCTACTCGAGCTTCGCCCGAGGGATGCAGGAGTGGTATGCCAAGCGCGAACGCAAGCTGCTTGACGGTATCTTCACGGGGGACGAAGTGATGTGGCTTCTCACGCCGACGGACTTCCGGGAGGCTCAATACCGCCCCGACATCGTGATCCGGCTCAAGGAGGCTCTGGAGCCCGAGAACTTGTGGTCCGAGAACTACGAACCCACTCCGGTTCAGCGGAGCGCGTGCCGCGTGCTGGCGCGCATCGTGAAGCGCGCCTCGGAGGAGATCCTTGCCGAGCGGGCCGCCGAGAACGGATCCACCGATTCAAACCCGGCGGACCCTCCCACCGAAGTCGAAGCCGAAGCGCCTTCCGAGGAACCGGAGCCGACACCGGCACCGATCCCCTCCTTCACCCGACGGATCAACCCCGCCGCCGACGACGAAACCTTCATGGTGACCTCCTGAGATGGACCGATACGGCAGAAAACTTCGACGCGCGGTGAGGACGCTCCTCCGGACCAAGGGGCTGAACGCTTGCGATGTGACGATTCACTGGAGGAATCTGACCAGCAAGCCCGTGGGCTACGACCCGGAGATCAAACCCCTGAGCAATCCCGGAACCATCGTCGAGAACGATGGCGAGGAGGATCCCGTGACCATTCGCGGCTTTGTCCACTACGTCACCCCGGCGACGAACGGCTTCCAGCGATTCCAGGAGATCCAGCAGGGGGATGTGATCCTCGACATCGACGCCGAAACCGACCTCTCCGGCAAAGACGACCTCCGCTTCGAGATCGACGGCGTGCAGTACGTCCAGAAAGACCACGGCCGCGAGCTGGCGCAGGCTTGGGATGTCCGCTTCGGCGACGTTGCCATCCTGCGAACCCTGCTACTGCGTCCCCAACAGTGAACCTCGAGGACTTCATCGCCGAGACGGCCGCGCACGAAGATCGCCTTCGCCACCCGGCCGATTTCTTTGCCGATCGCTCGTCGCACTACCTCGCGGTCGCCCGCAACATCGCCCGCTCGGTGATGATCGCCATGCGCCCGCCCGACACCGAGCCCGACCGCTGGGAGCGGCGCGTCGATGAGATCGCCACGGCCATCACCACGAGGATGCTCTCGGCCGGCAATGGCCTGCGCCTGATCTTGACCGACCGCCCCGCCGGCGGCGTGAACCCCGAGGTCGGCGCGCGCTCCGGCGTCGAGGCCGTGACCTTCGAGGATGTCATGCAATGGATCCGCGACGGGCTCGACGGAAAGCCCGGCGGCAAGATCATCAAACCGGAGGACGAGGCCGCCTTCCAGAGCGAGGGAGCCAAGCGGGCTCGAGCCTCGGTCATTATGAAGGCCTACTATGGCCTCGAGCCCAATTCCTCATGGGACAACCTGCGGCAGCACATTCAGCGATGGATGCGCGGCGAGGACATCGCCGAGCCTGACAAGTTTCTCGACGCCATCGCAGCGGCCTGGCAGGAGAACTTCGGCGTCATTCTGCGCGACGATCTCTCCCGCTGGATGCAAGGCCTGTGGTGAGTCACAGCCGCGCCGTGAGCCTGCGCGAGCGGAAGTTGACGACCAGCAGGCGGATCATCCACGGGTTCGAGGAGAGCAAGGTCGGCCCGCTGCGGAGCGCGAGGTTGTGGATCCCATGCTGCGCGAGCGCGGCCCGCTCGCTGGAGTTCAGCAGCCACGCGAGTTGATCGGCCGTCTCCCGGCACAGCCATCGGGGATCCGCCGCCGCATTGCCGGTGCCGCTGAGGTTCTTCGGCACCTTGACCATGAGGTTCAGCGTCCAGTCGAGATCCTCTCCGTAGTGCGTCGCGGAGTGCTGGTCACGCCGGGATCTCTGGTCGGGGAGGATGCCGTGGATCTCCGGCTTGGCCTGCGGAGATCGCTCTCCGGATTCACCCGTCCTGTCCGGAGCCTCCGCCTCCTGGAAGACGACGCTGCATTCGTGGAAGGTCTTGCCTTCGACTCCGCCGCCGGCCGCCCGGGTGTCGAACTCCGAACCGGAGAAATAGAACCGGAGCCAAACGTGGAGCAAGGCCTGGACCCGCCACTCCGGATAGAGGTCGGGATCGACGTTCACCGCATTCGGCTCGGTGATCGGGTTCACAGGCTCCGCCATGCGCCGGTGATACACACTTGACCTCGATTGTTCAACTTCGCAAAACCTCTACATGGCAGACAACCTTTTCGACAAACTCTCCGATCTGACGATCTACGAACGAAAGATCGGACTGGCCCGCCCCGAGGACATCGTGGATCAAGAGAAGAACGAGCGCGGGGAAGTCACCCGGTTGAAGCTGCGGGAGGGCGCAAAGATTGTCGCCGAGCTGTCGATCCGAGCGCTCACCGACAAGGAACGCCAGAAGGCCGAGCGCGAGGTCAACGCGATCCCGGCGCCGCCGCTCTACAAGGAGGAGTTCCAGGAGGACGGAGCAAAACTCAAGGCCCGCACCAAGGTCGGCTACGACGAGGAAGATCCGGACTACCTCGAGAAGCGCCGAGAGGGCATGGCTTCGCAGCGCGCGATGGTCGCACTCATGGGGTGCAAGCAACTTCGGGACGACACCGACGGCGACGACCTCGAGGCCAAGATCGAGAAGCTGCGGAACTCGCTCGACGAGAAGATCATCACCTTCATCGCTCAGAGCGTTTGGGCGATCGGCTACGCCGGAGGCGATGCTGCGGATTTTTTCTCCGAGGGCGCTTCAGAATCTACCCCGAGCTGAGGCGCCACCAGCAGCGAGCCCTCGACGACGAGGAGGAGCTGCTACGGGACCGCATGCCGGGAAGCGATGTCTGGTTCGAGGGTGGAGAGATCTGCGCCCACTTCGGGATCCGCTTCCGGGACTGGCACGCCATGGACGAGCGCGAGGAGGCCGAGTATCGGGCCTGGTGGCGCGAGAAGAACCTCCGGGAAGGCCTCTCCCACAAGGTCCAGAAGGAGGTCGGCGAGATCATCGCCCGGCGGCACAAGCAGTCGGAGAGCGGATCCAAGCGCGGCGGATTCATCCGCTCGATGTTCGGCGGGAAAGCCTGACCGTCCGCTTTCCCGGATTGTCTTTTGTCCTGCATTGTAGGACAACGAAGGCATGAACGGCGACCGCACGATCAACGTGGTGATGCGTTCCCGGTATGAGGGGAACCTCACCGGCGAGCTGCGCAAGGACCAGAAGCGCCTCGACGCCTTCCAGCGGGTGCTCAACCGGCGGCCGCTGATGATCCCGGTGAAGCTGGACATCCGGGGCGCGGTGGCCGAGGCGAGGATCCTGCGGCAGGAGATTCAGAAGGAGCTGGCAAAAGGCGCCGGAGCCGGGGCGATTCTCGGCCCAGGCGGCACACCGGCACGACAGTCCATCCTTGGCTCGGCCGCCGGCGCCGGCAATCTCGCCACGACCGTCACTCGCCGCAACGGGGTGACGATGACGACGACGAAGGACCAGACGGCACCCGGCATCACCCGCTCGACCTACTACTCCGGGAGCAAGCAAGTCGGCGTTACCGAGCGGGATGTGACGAACGTGCGGCGTTTCCAGGAAGCGCTCCGGGACATCAGCCGCATCAGCGCTGAGTATGCTCGCGCCGGCGCCCGTGGCGACACTTCGGGCCAGCGCCGGGCGATCCAGCAACAGATCGACATGCTCGGGGGGCAAAAGGGACTGCTTGCCCAGGTATCACAGTCGGGACTCGCCGGATCCCCGATCTTCGACCGGGCCGAGAATCGTCTCGACCGCCTGCGGCAGACCATGGCCCGCCTTGAGGGCCGCGAGACGACCCAAGCCGAACGTTCGGCTCACGAACAGGCCCGGCGCCGCTTCGAGCGGATGGAGAAACTCCACAGCCGCCGCATCGACGGCCGACTGGATCGGAACGATGTGGCGCTCACCAACGCCAAGGCGATCGAGGACGCCACTCAGCGTCAACGTGAGCTGAACCGCGTGCTCGACGATCGGCGCAAGATCCTCAAGGACAACCAGCGATTTTTCCAGAGGCTCGACGCCGCCTCGACCCGCCGCGGTCACACGGATCTCGGCGACAAGGCCTTCCGTCGCACGCTGACCGCTCAGAACAAGCTCGATCAGCACGACAAGGAGGCCGCGAAGCTCGGGATCCGCGAGCAGTCGAAGACCCGCAAGGAAGCCGCCGCTGAAGCGAAGCGCGACGCCGCGAAGATGCGGGCCGACCGCCAGCTCGAGCTCGAGCGGATGATCCAGGACGAGGTGAATGCCACCCGCCGTCGCGTGAAGAAGGTGCAGGCCGAGGAGCGGGCGCTCAAGGCCGACGCCAAAACCTCCCGCGACCGGGCGAACATCGCCGGCTTCTCGGCCGAGAAGCGCCAGCGGATCCTCCAGGACAGCGCCACTCGCCTCGCCGGCATGCAGGGCACCGCCGACCGGGAAGGCTTCGGCAAGACGGCGCTGAAGGCTCGGGCAGCCAGCCAAGGCGCGGCGAACTCGTCGATCGACCAGATGAACCGCTTCACGGCGGCATCGAAGGCCTCCGGCCACGCCCTTGATTTCCACAGCAACAAGCTGCTGCGCAACGCGGCGACCTTCGCCAAGTGGTATGGTCCGATGCAGATGGTGCTCGGCACCATCCAGATGTTCAACGCCGGACTCGCCGGGATGACGAACATCGACCGCCAGTTCGCCACGCTGCGGGCCGTGTTCCGAGGAACGGCCGAGGAGGCACAGAAGCTCAAGGAAGAGACGGTCCAACTCGCCGTCGCCAACGGCCGCTCGGCGGACGAGGCAATGGATGCCGCCGTCCGCTTCTCCCGGCTGGGGCTGACCCGGGTGCAGGTCTTGAAGGCCGTCGAGACAGCCCTCATGGCCGCCAACGTCGCCGAGGTGGACGCCGCCTATGCGGCTGAAAAGCTCTCGGCGATCTACGCCTCCTACAAGCTGACGATCGACGACCTCCCGGTGGTGCTCAACCGGCTCAACGCGATCTCGAACCGCTACAACGTGACGAACAAGGATCTCCTCGAGGGGATCACCCGCGTCGCGGCCGTGGCGCGGAACGTCGGGCTCGAGCTGCGCGACCTGGAAGGCCTCATCGGCGCCACCGTCGGTGCCACCGGCCGCCCCGGACAGGAGATCGGCACCTCGCTGCGCTTTGTCATTCAGAAGACCTCGAGGCCGGAGACGATCCAGAATCTCAAGGACGCCTTCGACTTCGACATGACGAAGCCCACCGGCGAGCTCAAGAGCTACCTCGACATTCTCTCCGAACTCGCCGAGCTCTACCCCCAGCTCAACAGCTTCGAGCAGAGCCAGCTCCTCGACATGACCGCCGGCGCCCGGCAGGCGGCGAAGTTCTCCGAAGTGCTGACGAACTTCAACCAGGCCCAGGCGCTCACCATCGAGGCGGCGCTGGATACCAACTCGGCCTTTGCGGAGAACCAGAAGATCGCCGACTCGCTCTCCGCCCAGCTCCAGTCGCTCGCCTCCGAGTGGACCGCCCTCTGGACGGCGATCGGCGACACGGGCGCGATCGACCACGTTTCCCAGCTTCTCTTCGATCTCCGGGAAGGGGTCGGCGGCCTCACCGATTTCATGCGCGACCGGCGCCCGGAGGGATCCTTCCCCATCACCGACCGGACGACGCGCTCGCAGGTCGGCGTGCTGATGGGCGACAATAGTTGGCTCACGGGATCTCCGGAGAAGGAACGGAACCGCGAGCAACTGCTGCGCGCCCGCCGCATCGCCGAAGCCATCCGCGACACCAACCCCGAGAACATGCTCGAGCGGACCCGAGGCAAGGCCGTGATGGTCGATGGCGAGCAAGTCGGCAGCGTGCGCCTCACGCCGGGCGGAAACAAGGTCTTCGACAATGGGACATTGCTCCCCCTCCGAGCGAAGCTCGAGCAATTCAACGACGGCGAGATCGACACCCTCATCAACGGCATCGACTCCCTTCTCGGCGACCAGGCCGACACCGGGCTCGAGGCGGTGCGCGAACGCGCGGCGGCCGTCCCCCGATTCATCGAATCGCTCAAGCGCCTCCGGCGCCAGCTCGAGCACGGCGACCTGGATCCCGCGGCCGCCGCGAAGGACTACGAAGGCCTCGCGAAAGCGGGCCGGGGACTCCCCGGCGGCACCGAGATCTTTTCCAAGACCTTCACCAAGACCCGCTCCGCACTCAGCGAGGGAGACAACGATGCCGCCATGGAAGGCATCGACAAGCTCATCGAGAACGCCGAGAAGCACGAGGCCGAGATCAGCGCTGCCTTCGAGGCGGCTCGGGCCGAACGCATCGCCGCCCTTGAGAGCGAGCTCGCCGGCGCGCAGGAGGAGCAGGCCAAGCTCGTCGAGCAATTTGTCGAGGTCGAGCAGGGATCCAGCGCCTATGACGCGCTCAACCAGAAGCTCGAGGCCTCCAACGCCAAGGTGAAGGAACTCTCCGATTCGCTGCAAGCGGCCCGGCAGGATGCCGACGACGTTCCCCACCAGGCCATCAAGTCCTTCGCCCGGCTGGAGCGCTGGTTTGCCCGGATGCGCGGCGAGCACGAGATGCTCAACGAATTCCGCACCAAGATTCTCGGGGGCGAGGACTCTCCGGTGTCCCGCCGCGTCGGCGTGGCCCGCACCGGGATCCGTGCGCCGCTGGAAACCCTTCGCTCCGCACGCTTCAAGCATGTGGCGGCGAAGACCAAGCTCGAGGACGAGCTCGGCGAAGGGAGCAACCGCGAACTCGAGCTCCAGATCAAGCAGCACGACGAGATCATCTCCCGCTTCGACACCGAGATCCGGAAGGAGGAGCAGGCCGTGCGACTGGCCGAGAAGAAAGCAGCCGCTCACGAGCGCATCCTGCGCGCCCAGGAGGCCATCGACGCCGGGCGCCAACTGGCCTCGGACCTCGCCATCTCCCTCGGCATCGGCAAGGACGGCACCGCTCGGGACATGAACACCTTCCAGGGACTCATGGCGACGGGCAATCGCGACATGCTTGCCGCACCCTATTTCGGAGGCGGCAAGATGGAGTCGATGACCATGCTCGGCCAACTCCTCGAGTATGAGGGCACCATGCGCGGGATCACTCAAGGCATGACCACCCGCCGCTCCGAGATCGGCGCCGAACTCGGGAACCTCCCCCAAGAACGCGCCGAGCGCACCGCCGAGATCCGCCGGCGCCGGGAGCTCGGCTTCGCACGCCGGCGGGGCAGCATGAAGGTGCGCCTCTCCGGCATCGAGTCCTCGACCGGGGGATCCGAAAGCGAGCGCATGAGCAACGAGCTCAACGCCCACCTCAACGCCATGGGCGAGCTCAATCGCTCGCCCCTCCCTTCCGACTCCTCCGGCCTGGCCGAACAGAGCCAGGAATACACCGACCGCCGACAACGAGCGGAAGAGTTGATCTACAGCCTCATGGAGCGGCAAGCCCGTCTGCTTCGCGAGAAGAAGGATCTCCAGTCGGGAATCACCGACGAACAGAAGAAGCAGACCGACGAGATCTCGAAGCGACTCCTCCTCGCCAGTCGGGAGGATCAACTCCGAGCGGCCGCCTTGAGTCGCACCATTCAAGACGGCGGCGCCCTGAGCATGGGCGAGTTCTTCTACCTCTCGCAAGAGTCCCGCCAGGTCGCGATGAACTACTTCCCGAAGCGCGGGGCGGGATCCGGCGCCGACCCCACCGAGTCGGCCAAGATCGACGCCGAGCTGGCCACGCTGGGTCGCGTGCTTCCCGGGCTCCGGAAAACCCTCGAGGAGCTCGGCAAGGGACTCCCCGAGCGCTTCGACCAGGATCTCCAGGATCTCAACGACGAGCTCGGCCGCCGGCGCAAGGAACTCACCGACGAGCTCGGTCGCATTTCCGAGTCGCTTCCCGGATTCCGGAAGGCGCTCGGCGAGTTCAGCGACCGCCTCACGAAGCTCACCGGCCGCAACGGCCCGCTGGCCCTCCCCAGCCGCCCCCTCGAGGGAGCTCCGGACTTGACCAAGCCGCAGGATGCCCCGGTGGAGCTCCGGGTCGATCAGGTCCAGGTCAACATCAAGCTCGCGCAGGAGTTCGAGGCGATCACCCAGGCCGTCGTCGGGCGCGAGATGGAGGCCATGGAGAAGCGAATCCTCCAGAGAGTGAGCTCCGGCCGACAGCCCGACACCTCCGGCACCAACTCGGCTGTCGAGTAAGACGCTGCCCCCTAAAACGTTACCGCCGCGGTGGGCACAGACCCACCACGGCGGAAGCAACGAATACAGGGCGAATGAATTCCGGTGGCTTGCCGGATCGCCGAAGCATTCTTGAGGCCATGAATGACACCCCTCCCCCGGGGTGTCAAGCGGATTGACGAAAGATCGTCGATCACTCAGCCGCCGCCAGGGCGCCTGCGCCGGTGCTGGTCGGCCCTCGGGCCACCGACACCCACCCCACCCGGAGCGAGGTATCATCCCCCGCATCGGTCACCTCGATCACCGCGACACCCGCCTTCGTGATGTCCACCCGTCCAACCCACTCGGGATCCGTGTCGTCTCCGCCGATCCCGTTGCCAGCCGAGTCCTTCACCGCATGGTCGTTGCCAGCCGTCGAGCGCCATTTCAGCGAGGTCGAAGCGCCGTCGGGCGTGCCGTCACAGTCCACGAGCAGGGTGTCCCCCGGATCCGCCGGGATGACATAGGTTCCGTTCGCGGTAATCGGGTCGCCCCCGTTGACGAGCTTGGTGTCCATCGGCGTTCGTTCTACCTCACAGAACGGGCGGCGTCAATCACCGGCTCGCGTCGGTTGCATCGCGCATCCTGTCCGGGGCAAAGGACTCGGGAATGATGGCCAGCTCCGTCCCGGCCGGGTCGAACACAATGATTTGATCCTCGCTGGATCTCGGGATCCTCGCCAGCTCGACCACCATCCGATGCGGGAACTCCTCGGGACGCAGCTCGACTTCCTCCAGCAGCTTTCCGAGGTCGATCACTTTCATCGCGGATACTCAAAGCCGAAGCGACGGGCCGTTTCCCGCGCGAGGTCGCAGATCGGACGGATCATCCCCATGTAGAGCAGGCGGAAATCGTCGCTCTCGATCATCACCTCGGCCGTGACCTCCCAGCGACCGAGATCCTTCCCATGGCGATCGACCCACCGAGCCGTGCCGCGGAAGGCCGACCGCTCCTTCGCCGCCATCACGAAGGCATCGAAGTATTGCTCGAGATCCTCGTTGAACAGCCACCGTCTCCAGTCGTAGGCCGAGAGCTCCTTCTGCGAGCCGAGTCCCAGCAGGGTCAGATAGGCGCGGCTGACGACGATGTTCGACCCCTCCCCATCGCACATGAAGGACGGGTAAGGACGCTCGCGAATCGTCTGCTTCATAAAAGCCAGGAACAACGTGTGAGCGTCCTTGAGCGAGCCCCAGCTATTCGTCTGGAGTTCCTTCTTCACCGTCGCCCAGGCGTCCCGGTTCGCCACCAGGTCCGCCTTCATCTCCTCCATCTCCTTCGCCCTCGACCGCCACCGCTCCTCGAAGTCCTTGCGCATCGACTCCTGCCGCTCGCTGAAGGACACCACTTGCACCGACATCTTGGCGATCTGCCTCGACACCCCCCACGGCATCCAATCGACGAAGATGATCCGCAGGACCGCGAGAAAGCCCTTGAGCTTCTTCCGCCCCTCGACAAACGCGGTCATCACCGCGACCACAGCGGTCCCCGCCGCCGCCACCCACAGCAGCAGCTTGTAGAGCCAATGCTCGTTGAGAAATTCGATCATCTTCTCAAGTCCTCGGCCGGCTTGAATGAAGCGACCCCGTCACCGCGTCCCGATGCGGTGACGGGGTCTTGCAATCGAATCCGAGCGGCAAACCAGCCATGGAAATCCGCTCGTCTTGGTTCCCTGGAAAGTCAGGAACGGCCCGCGAGCCAGTCCCGGTAGTTGTACACCGTGCGGAGATGTCGTCGCTTCCGATAGACACCGTGGCCCTCACGATCCGCTGCCGATCCGACCGATGCGCTCGCCGAGGTATTCCCCTCGACCGTGATGAGGCTGGCCCCCTGTCGCTCCTCGATCAGCCCGGTATGCGCTACCCGCTTCTTACTTCGGAAGTAGATCCCGAACGTCTCTCCGCCTTTCGGCCGGAAGTCCGAGGTCACCTTGGGTCCGCGCACCACCATCGAAGGCGACCACGCCGTCTTCGGGTAGGGGTTGGCATCCGCCAGGGCTTCCTCACCGACCCAATAGACGAAGGCCGCGCAGTAGGGCGCCCGGCTCCCGCCGAGATCGACCGCACGCAGATACTTGTCCACCTCGCCGTCGTTGCGCCCGGTCTTCTCCCGGACGCCGACTTCGGCATCGGCCACACGCAGAACCTTCTCACGATCCGACAGCAGGCGCTCCACCTGGGGCGGCGCATCCGGCTTGTGGTCGTCATCCGATCGGCGCAACGATCCGGCGTCCGCGCAGAGCGCGGCGCCGGCCAACAGTGTCATCGACAACAGTAGTGTCTTCATACGTTTCGTTCTTCGGTTCCTCCCGGCCGCACGGCGACCGGAGAGAGGGGTTCAGCCGCTTTGCAGCACGGCGATGGCGATGAGTCCGTAGGTCAGCATCACCGTCGCGAAGATCGCGGCGAAGAAGGCCAGCCGCGCCACGCCCGAGGCATTGAAGAAATCGCGCCACAGCGACTTGCCGGCCTCCGGATCATTCGACTTCAGCTCCTCGTAGTCGCCGTCGAACCACTTGTCCAAGCGGGTCAGGCCGAGGTTCTGCACCAGCCAGAAGCACAGCAGGGCGGACAGCAGGCCGACCGGGGCCAGCGCGAAGAATTGCAGATAGCTCGGATCCATCTCCCCGGCGGTCGGGGCGAACCAGCGAATCACCGTCGGCGTGAGGCCGAAGGCGAAGCACAGAACCCCGAAGACCAGCAGCTCGGTCTTGCAGGTCCACAGGAGTTTGAGGCGGGACTTCTCAAGGAAGCCGTTGGAGTCAGTCTTGTTGTTGCTCATGGTCGTTGTTTTCGGGTGGGGTGAATCGGTCGATCTGGTCGCCGTAGCGGAGCTTCTGCCACGCCGAGTAAAGCACCGCCTCGCCTCCCGACCGGGGCACCCGAGTCCGGGAGCATTGGTCGAGGGTCAGCACCCCCGCCGCGAGCAGCGGTAGGACGATGAGGATGATGACGGCGAGGCGGGCTTTCATTCGGGCTTCATGGCAGCCAGAAAAGGAACGGGCGTCCCCAGGCGGTGAGCTTGGCGATCCGGGCGATGAGATAGAGAAGGGCCAGCCCCGAGACGGAGCCGAGGATCCAGAGTCCGACCTCCTGGCGGGCGATGGTCGCGTCCTGCGTCTTGATGGTCGCTTCGCGCTCCAGGATCACCTCGCCGGCCTCGGAGAGTTGCGCTTGCAGAGCGGTCACCGTCGCCTCGCTGATCTCCCGGTCCTTATCGCTGCGACCCGCCTGCACCAGCACCTCGCGATAGAGCCCTTCCCAATGGTCGCGGGCGGCGGTCAGTTCCTCCACCTCGGCCTTGAGTCCCGTGGTCGCCTCGTCGAGCTGCTCGAACCAATTCGCGCGCACCTTCGCCAGCTCGTCCACCACCAGCTCGAGCTTTTCCTCGGCCGTGAGCCCGCGCTCCTCCCAGCGGGCCATCTCCCTCTCCCACTCCGAAGCCTCGGCCCGCAGCCGCGACCGCTCCCGCTCCAGCACCGCGACCCGATTGGAAAGCGCGGCATTCACCTGGCCGATGCGATCCGCCGGCACGTCAAGCCGCTTGACCACCTCGGCCATCGGCGGCTCGGTGGAGACTTCCGGCACCACCGTCTGCACCCGAGGAGCGCACCCGACGATCACCGCGACAAGGAGGAGGATGGAGAGATGTTTCATCATGCCCAGCGTCGTTGCGGAGCCTCCTCGATCGGAGGCCGGGGGATCAGGACTCCGGTTTCTTCATCGACCATTTCGGAGTGCCACACGACCGTCGGTGGCTTGGTCATGGACGAGCGCATCTTACCGATCGGAAAACCGTTGGGGGCTCGGAACAGATACCACCATCCGGGGACGGTCGTAATGGTCCCGATACTGTGATTTTCAAGAGTGGAGTCTTCGACAGGCTGGAGGTCGGAAACGTAGGAGTGCTGTCCGATGAGGGACAGGTTGACGACGCCGAACGGCGTCTCCAGCCGCACGGTCGTTTTGACCTCGCCCGTCTCCGGGTCGATGACCGTCGCGCCTGCGTCCTGACCGCACTCGATCGCGTCCTCCCGCGACAACCAGTTTAGTAGCCCATCCATCAGCTTGTGAGATTTTGAAGTTCTGAGTCCGACAGTCCCCGTGGAATAATCCGCAACTGGCGGATGCCTATTGGAGCGTCGGTCGGTCCACCACCCGCTGAGTTGTTCGGAGCCCGCATAACGCCGACATCTTCGATGGCGGGATTGATGTATGATGATCCGTCATCTACCACTCCTAGCGTGCCGTTGATCGCGCCACGACAGTCATCCGGTTGGAATCGAGCGGCGACCTTGAGTGTGTCCCCGTAGGCTTCACTCGCCCCATTGACGTTGTATTCGTTCTGCCAGTTGCTTACGGGGTCTCCGTAGGCATTCACCCTCGGGGTGTAGGTGATGGACCCCGTAGCAAAACCAACGCTATATGAACCGAGCGCCCGGTTATTGCTGGCGACATTCAGCAGAGAAACGGTGTCCCCGTCACCCAAGGGCACAGCCTCGGCAAACAGGGAAAACTCCGTCCTGCCGTCGAGCCCGATGATCGAAGCCGAGAAAGCCGAGAGATCGTCGTCCTGACGAACCACTTCGCCCCCATCGCCATCGACGGGCGATGTTGCACGATCTCCGGGTTCAAGCTCCGCACACCAGAACAGCAGTCGCACATCGGTTTCTCGGGTCACGATCCCGTCGCCCGTTGCGGACATGATGCGGAGAGTCAGGTAGTCTGTCGTCGGAAATGCGAAATCACCCGTCAGCTCGAAACGATACCACCCATTCGCTTCCTCCGTGATGCGACACGACGTTGCCGTAGGGCTCGATACGGAACCTCCACTTGCCGTGGCTCCTGCGGTCCCGCTACCAAGATCAAGCCACCCGTTGAGAAGGTGGCGGTTTGCTCCTCCGACGAGTTGAAAACGCCAGTGGTCCCAATCTACCCTCTTCACGTAGGCGCTGACTACGAACTGCCCCGCAGACTGTGAGGCAGTCACACCGTTTGCATCACAAGTATCCGTCCCGCCGACGGCGTGAAATTCAGCCGCGACATCTTCTCCATTCGGAGCCGTTCCGGCATCAGCCGTCACCGATCCCGTTCCCGTGACTGTGAAATCCTCGGCTCGCCAAGTCCGAAGCTTTGTCGCCTGAGGCTCATGCAGATAGTAGTCTGGATTTCCAGCTATGTCGTGCTGGAGGCGGGGGGTGAATGTGGGGTTGCCACCAGACGAGGGGATGTATTCATGAACCCCCCCTCGCGAAACCATCGGTTGCGTGAACCGCAGAACAGCCCCGGTGTCCTCGTCAGGATCGAAGCGAATTGAGAAAAAGTCGCTGCCTGTTCCGCCAACATTTTCGACGGGTGTGCGGACCAGCCACCAATCCCCGTCGTCTGTCACCTCATGGTTTCCGCCTGTCCCGTTTGCGCCTGTGATATTACCATCGGACAAATCCAACTCAACGTAATATGACGCGACCCCCTGATTGGTGAAATAGATCGAGGCAATCAGCGGGGACTCGGTCTTCTCAAACTTGGCGGACAGATACAGGCGGGAGTTTTCGCTGAGTGTGCCGTTTTGTCCATGGTCCCTGACGTAGCCATTTACCCCCGCCGCAGAAGTTTTTGTGAGCTCGTGGACAACTCGTCCTTCATACGTTTCGCCCGTCAAAACGTGCGTCACTCCTGTAAGAGTCCAGTAAACCGTTGGACCCTCGGAACCGTCTAAGAGGTTTTCCGGTGCCCACACCACGTTGCCGTTGGCGTTCCTCACCATCCCGCCTGAATCGCGAGAATGAAGCCCAAACAGCCAGCCTCCGGGGAGGTATTGGGCGGAGTCGAGGAGGTTCTGCCGCAGCAGATCCGGGATCGCATCGGCAGGGATCAAGCCCCGGCCGATGGGACCGGCGATGCCTCGGGCGATGGACGATGCGATGCTCACGACTTTCCGTTGATGGGCATTCCGACGAGAGCATAGACGCGGTTGGCCGCCGGCACCCCGCACCAATCGAAGAATTCATCGACGCCGGCCTGGTCGTTGAGGTCGGCGATGTCGAAGGCGCGGTAGCTCTCCGGGAAATCCTCGGCCAGGGCATCCATCTCCGCCCACATGCCATCGACCACCGCCGCCGCCATGACCTCGGGATCCGCCTCGGCGTCGTAGTCGGGCAGCGCCCGACGCCAGCCATGCAGGCCGATGGGCGAGCGCCCGGCCGCTCCGGCGACGATCGAGGCAATCAGCTCGTCACGGTCGCGCTTGAGCCCGAAGACCCGCACCTCGTCGCCGACACTGGCGGCGTGTTCCAGGATGGCGCGGGCGTGATGCGTGAGGCAAAGGTTCACATCGCCGACCAGCACGGGGCTTCGCGATTCGTGGAGCTTCCGGTTCTTCCGGATCCAGCTCGCCGCGACGAGCGGCTTGTCGCGGGCGATCAGGCCCGCCATCTCATGCGTGACGACGCACCCCGGCTGCTGCGACAGCAGGCGGGCGGCGTAGGCCGTCCCGCAGTATCCCGTGCCGATGCCGAACACCACCTTGGCCGGACCCTCGCCGACGACCGATGCCTCGCCCGAGGCGCCCGCGATCAACTCGGCCAGCACCCCGGCGCGTTCGCGGCCGTAGCTCATCACGGCCGGGCCGATCAGCACGGCATCCACCCCGGCCTTCGCCGTCTCGATCTCGACCGCCGGCTCGTCGAAGTATCGCCCCTTCACGCCGAACACGACCTCGCCGAAGCGCATGGCCAGCCGCGAGAGGAACATATCCTCGCGGATGGGGAAGTTGTAGCCGGGGCCAGCGGAAGGCATGGACACGCGGGCGTAGTCCATGGCGATGTCGAGCGTGGCGGCGTCGATCCCCTCCATGGCCTCGGCGAACAGCGGCAGCACGCTACGGCGGATGCAGTAGCAGAAGCCCATGCCGAACTCGACCTCGGCCCCGCTCGGCGGGAAGGAGGCGACCACCCCCTCGTCCTCGACAAGCGGCTTGACGATGGACTCCAGGGACACGGGCACGGTATCCGGATCGAGCTTCACCACGTAGTCGCTGCCCTCGGACAGCACCGCCATGGCCCCCGCCGCCTCGGCGATGAACTCCGCCGAGCGCAGGTTGCCGCGGCGATCCACCGTGGAGTTGACGACCGTGACGCCCACCTCGGCATTGAGAAGGTCGATGGTTTCCTGCGGCAGGGAGGCATTCGCATCGTTGATGATACAGATGCGGACATCCTCCGCCGGGATCTCTCCACTGGCGCGTCGAATGTTCCGCACCAGCGGCAGGAGAAGGCCGGTTTCCCGACCGTAGGTAAAGGCGATGACGGTGAGCTTCATGGATCAGGTCGTGGGCGCAGGGGTGGTGCCGCCTCCCCCGGCGGTAGTGCCGGGTCCGGAGCCCCCGGTGGTCGCGATGTCGCCGCTGACGATGGCGTAGATCGAGCCCAAGCCACCCGCATCGAAGGGCCGGATCTCGACCTGGCCACCGGGCGGCACGGACCAATCCGCCGCATCCCCGGCGAAGCCAAGGTAGCGCCCGCCCTCTGCCAAAGAGTCGCCATCCACGGCGGTCCACCCGTCGAAGTTGACACCGGTGCCGAAGGAGATCGCCGAGCCGGTGAAGTTCACCAACCGGATCGGCCAGCGCTCCGGCAGCGCGAGGAACAGACCGACGATCGTATCGACCACATCGGCCAGCGTCTCGCCCCAGGTATTGGTGAAGGCCACCAACTCCCCCGGCCGATGCCCGGCGGAGCTTTGGAGCGTGTAGAGCGCGGTGGAATTCGCCACCACCGGCACGCCACGCGGGTCGCGGCAGGCCTGCACGCCCGCACCAACCAATCCACCCGCGACCCTCCACCCATCGGCGCCATACTCAAGGATCACCAGACCATCGGCGGCGTAGATGCGCGACACGGCTCGACCATCCGGCGCCAGCAGCGCCCCGACGAGCTGGATGTAGGCGCTACCAAACGCCACCTCCACGTAGATCCTCCCCCCGTAGTAGGAGGAGGCGAACCCCACCGGCAGCGTGACCGAGCGGGTACCACTTCCGAGGTTCAGCTTGAACCGCTTGCCGAAGTCGCCCTCGTCGAGCGTGAAGGAAGCGGTGAAGTTCTCGACCACCGCCCGCTGCTCGCGGGCCACGGCGACTCCGCGCAGCTCCGCCACCCCGGCATCCGAGACATAGACCGACAGCATCTTCTCGGCGGGCAGCACCACCGCCTCGTCGAGCCCCCCGCCGGCCACGATGCCGGGGCCGACGCAGTTGATGATGCCCGAGGCACCGACCGCATCGAGCGTGAGGATGTAGCCCGAGAGCTTCACCTCACGGTTGAGGTCCGACGCGAGAAGATCGCGGCTCTCGGTGAGCGTGACCGGATCCGCCACATCCGCGAAGCTCGGCGTGTAGGTGGGATAGGTCACCTCCTCGAAAGGCATGGACCCATGAAGGGCAAACCTTCGCCGCTTGTCAATCGTTCAGCATTGTGAAACAAACAAAACCGTGCAAGCGGGGACGATCCTCTTCAACGGTGTCGATCTTTCACGGATCGGCAAGGCGACCCTCCGGATCCAGCGGCAACCGGATCCACCGGCGCCCGCAGCTCCGACAAGGCAACGTGTCTCACTGGCCGTGGTGGTACGCCTCGACGCGGCGGACCCCTCGACCTTGCAGGCCCGGCTCGAATACCTCCAGGCGGCGATGCAGGTCCGGGAGGGCATCCTCCGCAGCGACAGCGGCCGAGGGCACTACCTGTCCTGGCTGGCCCGCCCGACGGGCGACTCACTGGCGCAGGCCATCGCCGGCAGGACGAACCATGTGGAGCTCGGCTTCGAGGCCTTCGAGGCCCACTCGAGCTCGATGGTCGAATCACTCGAGAAGGCGACCTTCACTCCCGCCGGCGGCGATGCCATCGACCTCCACGCGCTGACCGGCTGGGACGAGAATGTAACCACCGAGCGGGTCGCCCTGCTTTCCTCGGCCCGCAAGCTGACGACCACGACCATCAGCTTCTCGGCTCGCTACGCCCAGGCGAACCCGGCCGACAGCGAAAGCGCCCGCCACGCCGCGCTGCAAACGGCCGCCGCCGAGCTCCGCGACCTCGACTGCCGCTACGGCTCGCTCGTCTGCGGCGGCCGCTCTCACACCGTCCGCCTCCGCCTGCTCCGGCCGGTGATTGACGAAGCCCGGGGCGTGGTCGATGCCAATGTGGAGTTCTTCTACACCGACATCCCCGGCTCCAACGATGCGATCGTCGAGCTCAACGAGTCCTCCAGCGAGGACGAAGGCAGCGGCGAGCGAGTGTTCACCTATTCCGGGACCATCACGGCCGACGATGAGGCGGTGGCCGTCGCCCACTTCGATGCCCTGGTCGCCGCCAAGGCCGCCACTGGCCGCCGCCTGAGCAAGATGAGCTTCACCCCCAGCCGCACCGAGGGAGGCGACGCCGCAAGCGAGGAGTGGATCGGCACGGCGCCCTTCTCATTCGAGTATCGACTGCCGCAGGACAGCATCACCGCCTACCGGGCGAGCACCACGGATGTCGAGGACGAGGGAGGTCGCACCGTGCGGGTGAGCGGAGAGATCCGGGGCCGCGACCTCGGCGCGATGACGACCAAGGCCGCCGCCATCGTGGCCACCTATTCCACCGGCCGGGAGATCCGCAGCGAGCTCACGGTGGACTACACCACCGAGGTCGAGGGCTCCACCGCTCACATCGCGCTGGTGAAGTTCAGCCACGAGTTCGAGGCGCCGGCGGTGGATCTCCGGGGCACACTCGAGTATGCGCAGGCCCGGCCCGCCTTCGGCGACCACACGGCCACCTTCCGGGGCTCGCTCGCCGCCCCGACCTACGCCAAGGCCCAGGCGGCCGCACAATCCCTCATCCCCTCCGACACCATCCTCCGGACGCAGGACGAGCAACAGGGCGACAACATCCACATCGAGTCGCCGCCCGCGAGCCCGACCATCAGCTCGGGCGACCGCACCTTCTCGACCTTCAACTTCACCTACACCTGGTTCACCGCCCACGCCGAGCTCCGGATCCGCTACGTGGACCGGACGGTGGTGGACGAGACGAGCATGACCCAGGAGCGCTCGATCGAAGGCACCGCCCGCTCGACCAACCTGACCACGGCCGCCGCCGGGCGAGACTCCCTGCTGACTTCTCTCGAGCTCGAGAACCCAACGCGCACCTCGGACAGCTCGCCCTACGAAACCGGAACCGTGGACGATTCTCCGGTGTCCAACTGGATCTCGCTGGACTTCTCAAGAACCTACGTGAGCGCGATCGACGGCGAGCCCGGCAACGACATCATCGAAGCCTCGCTCTCGGTGCAGCGCACCGGCGCGATCAACCGACCCATCGTTCACTTCATCCCCTACGGCCGCCCCGTCGCCCAAAGCAATACCGGGTGGACACCCCCGCGGCTCGTCATCAACGGCCGGTGCAAGGCCCGCCTCGCCGCCACCGCGCGAGAATGGGTGCAGGGCCACCGCTCCATCGCCACCGGGCTCGGGACACTCGGCACCAACAACTTCGAGACGGATCCCCCACAGGAGAACCTCGACCATTCCTTCGTCCCCTTCGACGGCGAAACGCTCCGCCTCCACGACTTCACCGGCCGCTACGGCTGGACCTTCACCGAGCTCTCGGCCATGGATGGCATTTGGCCGGAAACCCTCGTGCCGATCGCACCGCCCACGTAGGCCGCCATCCCTCGACCTGAACGTTCGGGTCAACCCGGCCTCAATCCTCTTCCTGCCGACCCGAACGTTCGGGTCGGCTTTTTCGTGTCAAGCCGACTGACGGTTCCAGCCACGCAAAGAGCCCGCCGGCGCTCCTACACGCACGACGGGCTCGATGAATCCCCCATCCAGGAGAAGGCGCGGATCAACCCTTGGGGAGATCCTTGAACTCTTTGGGCTCGAAGCCGATGTTCCGGCCGGTCTCAGGGTCATACCACCCCTCCGGCTTGCGGACCGCGGCCGTCGCCTTGTTGCCGGGCGCCTTGACCTCGACGGGTTGGTGATACTTCGGCGCCTTGGCGGTGATGGCCGAGAAGGACGACTTGGCCGACGCTCCGCCGGCGGAGTTGGAATCGCTGGATCCTGACATGATGAGCTGGGGTTCGAGGTTTCAGAGGACGGCGGCGATCAGGCGTGCAGCCCGTAGCCCGACATGAAGGTTCGGTAGATGCCCGAAGCGGTGCCTTCCACCTCGTCGTTGCCGTCGCCGCGAGACACGTTGATCGTCGGCCGGAAGCCGGTGAACAGATGGCGCTCCCACACGACGATGCCCTCCTTGTCGATGTCGGCGCGGAGAGTGCCCGGGATGCCGTTGAAGCGGGTGAGCTGCTCGGTGATGCCCTTGTAGCGGAAGCCGACGGCGCACTCGTTGATCTGGCCCCGGCCCGTCTTGACATGGGCGGCAGGATCCCGGCCGTCGGGGATGGCGACCTGGACCGGGATGTCCGACGGGAGATCCTTCCGGGTGGTGTTCCCGATGAAGGCGTAGTCGGTGAGGAGCGGGACCGAGTAGAGCTGGAACTGGATCCCCGACGCGAGGTTGGCGCACGCGCTGAAGCCGTCGATGGACTTGATCTTCACGCCATCGTTCGCCGGGGTGTCGGGCAGGAGGTCGCGGGAGACGCCGAAGCCCCAGGCATTTCCGGCGTATTGCGAGTAGCTCGGCACCGTGAAGTCGGCGGTGGCGGTGTCGTCGATGTCGCCCACGAGGGTCACATCGAAGGTGATGGACATGGCTCCGGCGCCAACGGCACCGTGAGGACTCGAGATCACCACGGCAACGTCCCGGCCGGCCGTGGGGATCTGCGGACCTCCGGCGGAGGTGTAGTCGCCATCGTCAGCAGCACTCGCCCGGAAGTCTCCGAGAAGCGATGCCACTTCGGGCGCGAAGTAGATCTTGGTTTCGAGGCCGATCTCCGGCTTGAAGCCGATTTCCTGTTCCGCCTGCGTGAAGGGTCCGAGATTGAGCATGATCGTGGAAAGTCAGGGTGCGGTCTTTGGTGTGGGAAACCTCCCGGCCGGGTGACCGGCTTCCGGCCGGGAGGTATGTCAGTTCGCTGGAGTGCGTGGAATTCCGTTCGAGGATCCGTCCCTTACGGGGCGGTGCGATAGACGATGCCGAGGATGTTCTTCCGCATCGGGCGGGGCAGCGCCCAGCCGAGGGCGGTGCCCTGGCACATGCGGCCCTTGTTCTCGCGGACCCGCTCGACGCCTTCGTCGATGAGGACATCGGCGAACTCGGTCTTCTCGTACTGTTCGCCGATGGGCTTGTTGAACTGCACGTAGGCGGTGCCGTCGTCCGGGTCGATGGTGTTGTCGCCCTCGAGGGTGAAGCGCTTGCCCGCGTAGTTGAGGACCGCGCCGCCCTGCATCACCTGCTCGGTCAGCGAGTTCGACTCGCTGGTCATGGTGATCGAGTCGCGCCAGGCGCCCACATCCTGCGACGCCACCCGGATCGACTGGATCTCGAGCGGGCCGGTGCCGTCCAGATCGCCGCCCCACGACTCGGCGTAGGTCAGCGCCGCATCGAGCACCGCCTTGCGGAAGGTGGTCGAGGTGGTGTTCGTGGACAGGGTGACGAGGTTCCCCGTGGGGAAGTTCGCCGTGTTGATCCGGCTGTGGGCCACGTAGTCGTTGAGCTTCGCGTCGGCGTTGGCCGTCTCGAAGGTGGCGGTGAGGCGGCTGTCGGCAGCGCCGTTGATGATGTATCCGGCGAGGATTCCCTCGATCGCCTCGGCGAAGTCGCGCGCCATGTCGATCTGCGCCATGGCGAGATCCTTGACGCGGTTCCCCTTGTAGAGATCCCGGAGCGGATACTCGAACCATTGGGTCCAGTAGAGCTCCATGGGGACGGGATACTGCGTCTTGTCCATGATGGGCTGGACCGTATCCGTCTTCCCGCCGAGGCCGATGGTTTCGACCAGAATCTCCTGCGGGACGGACACCTCGTAGGCTGCCCAATCCTCAGCGCCAAGGGTGACCTGGTTGAAGAAGTTCCCCCAGCTCGAGGAGGCGAGGATGATGTTCGACACCAGCGTCTTGACCAGCCCGGCGCGGAGCTCGATCTGCTCCTGGTCGCCCTCGCGGGCGGCGAGGATCATCTCGCCGCGCTTCTCAAGCACCTCCGGATCGACGACCGACTCGGCCATCTCCGTGAAGAACTCCTTGAGCTCCTGCCCCCGGCCGGAGGGGTTCACGATGCTCGCACGCAGCGCGAGGCTATTGAAGGTGCGGGCCAGCTCGGCGCCCTGGTAGCGGCTGGCCGGTGCCGAGCCGACCCCCTTCCCGCCGATGCGGGCGAGGGCGTTGGCCCGCAGGGGCGCGAGGCGCTTGTTGACCGCCTTGCGGGCGGCCGCGGAGAGCGGAGTGGCGGGAATGAGAGACTTCATGGTGATTCGATTTTGGAAGGGTGGGTCAGTCGTTCGGTTCGATGGGCGGTGGACTCAGCGATCAGGCGGTGGGCGCGTAGATTCCGTTGACGTTGCGGATGACGAAGCGGGTCGTGTTCGCCGCCACCTTGGGGGTGATCTTCCGCTCGAGGATCCCCGAGAAGAATTCACCCTCGGCAGCCACCGGCGTCCACTTGCCGGCCACCAGCTTGAGCGGCGTCTTGACGGCGGTGTTCTCGTCAAGGTTGTCGGTGTCAACGTGTGCCGAGCCCTCGACCTCGATGGTGACCCACGGCCGGGCGTGAGCGGTCTTTCCGACCGGGACCGGCGTTTCGATGGTGTTGTCCTGCGGGCCGTCCGGACCCCACATATGCTGCTTCCAGTCCGCCTCCGAGACGACGTTCACATCGAGGAAGAATCCGGGGACGCCCTCGGCGACGACGAGCTTCTTGGTGTCCTCGGGATTCGTGTCGGCCTCGTGGGCGACCATGATCCCCGCGACGAGGGCGGCGGCGGTCAGGCCGTCGATGCCCGGGGTTCCGGCGGCGGCGGGCTGGGTGAGCTGGCAGATGTTCTTGGAAGGAAACGACATGGCTATGGAATCGGTTGGATCTTAGTTGATGCGGGGTGGTCGGGGCGGGCGGATCAGAACATGCGCTTGGAGGCGCCACCTTCGGCGGAGGCCTTGATGCGAGTCTTGTCCGCCTCGTCCTCGAGCTCGGTGCCGGGCTTCTTCGGCTTGGTGGGCTCCTCGGGCTTGCGGGCGAGAAGCGGCTTGAAGGCCTCGAGCCGCTTGTCGAACTGCCCCTGCCCTTCGTCGTCGAGGGCGCAGGCGAGGAGGTCGCAGTAGGCACCCTCGAATTCACCGGCATCCAGGCCGGCATCCTTGAGCGCCACCGCACGGGCGATGAACTTGGTTTCGCGAGCGTCGGCGTCGTCCGCCTTGAGGTCGTCGAGCGCGATGCAGCGGGCCGCGATCGGCGCGGCATCCTTGCCGACCTTTTCCTCGAGGGTGGCGGCCAGCTTCTCGCGGCGCTTCTCGGCCTTCTCGGAAGCCTCCGCAGCCGCGCGGAACTCGGTTTCCACCGCTTCGCGCTCCTGCTTCTTGGCGGCCGTGATCTGCGCGTCGTGGTCCGCCTTCTTGACGATCTCGTCGTCGGCGATGGCGGCGGCGATGGCGGAGGCTCCGAACTGCTCGGCAAGGTTCGCGACGAACTCCTCGGCATTCCCGACGGTGGTGGCGATCGACTCGCCCATGTCCTCCAGGCGAGAGTGAAGCCAGTCGAGCTCGCGAATGGCGCCCACGATCGGGTTGCCCGCCTCGTAGGACTCGACCGGGCCGAGCTGGGAGAGGAGCTTGTTGGCCCGAGCGCGCAGCTCAGTCTGCTGGCGGCGGATCTCGTCAAGGAACTGCTGAAGAGGATTCATGGGAAGGTGTATTTCGTTTTACTGAGTAGGACGTTTATCCGAACGATTCTGTCGATTGAACGCACCCCCGATCGGCGTCAATACTATTCGGGGATTTTTTTCAGCGTGGCGGCACTCCGGGTGACCTTGAGGTTCTTCCCGGCCACCTTCACGGTGAGGAGCGGGTGGGCGGCATCGGCCTTCTGGAGGATGCCGCCGACGCGATGCTCCCCTTCAGTGATGACCTCGACCACGGTTCCGCGACCCGCATCCCGGCCCCACAATACCGGCGTCCAGGAGACATCCATCCCCGGCTCCCACTCGGCACCCGCCGTGGCCGCCAGCCGCACGCCGTCCTCGAGCTCGGCGCGGATCTCGGTGATGTGCGCCGGCTTCTCGGCAGGGGTTCCCGTGTAGCCGACTCCCTCGTAGTTCACCGTCTTGTCGGCGCCGCCGGGCGCGAAGGCGAGCTGGCGTCCCTCGAACATCCCAGCCTGCCACCCCCTCTCCTCGGTGTAGGTCACCGCCCCCTCGAACCGATCGACCGCCTCGGCCAGGGCGACAAACTCCATGTCGCCGGGATCCAGGATGTAGGGATGCGGCGACCATGCCTCGATCGAAACCGACTGCGGCTTCTTGCTCGACTGATGGCCGCCGATGAGACGGTCCACACCCTCGGCAAACTTGTGAAGCACGGCCACCA
Organism: Verrucomicrobiia bacterium; assembly: GCA_030431475.1. Classification (GTDB taxonomy): domain Bacteria; phylum Verrucomicrobiota; class Verrucomicrobiia; order Verrucomicrobiales; family Akkermansiaceae; genus Haloferula. Next base: position 26,367 of record JAUIJD010000054.1, read on the forward strand.
CCTCGATCATGGGTGCCGCTTCGACCGACTCCGGGATCTCCCAGCCGCGGCCGGGCTTCTCCGGGAAGGCGACCCCGACGACGGTGCCGACGATGCGGTCGCGACGAGCCCCGTGGACCTTGAGAAGGTGCTCGAGGTTGGTCTGCTGGTGCAGCAGCGACTTGTAGGAGTTGGCGATGACCTGGGGATGAGTCCCGAAGTATCGGCCATGACTCTCCGGCCCGGCGATGGCCGGCAGCGACTTGCAGATCCGGAAGCCGACGTAGGCCTTGGCATCGTCGGGCTTGAGGTTCTGCCACAGCGGATCTCCGGCCGCGATGACACGCAGGCCGCCGCCGGCGACGTTGAACTTGGTGGGATCCTTCTTGCTCATCACATTTGGGCGCTGGGGCGGCCGGGCTTGCCCGGCTCTGATTCTGCCTGACCGGCCTGACCCGGGGCTCCGGGGTAGATCTCGACATGCCGGGCGGAGGCGAGGCCTTGGTTGTTCTCGAAAACAGGAATGACCCCATCCGGATCCTTGATCTCCTCCTTGTTGCGCGAGGCCTCCTCCTCGTGGTCGAGCCCGGCTCCCTCGCGGAGGGTGCGGCGCGAGGCGCCCGAGGCCTTCAACATCTCCGCCTGATCCTGGAGCTCCTCGATGGTGTAAAGCAGCTTGTCGGACCACTCCGGGACCAGAGGCGGCACATCCCCGTTGATCTTTCCCCGGAAGGACTCCGCCTCGAAGATCCTCGAAAGGAACCACCGGAAGCGATTGCGGAACATCGACGCCTCGGCCCGCAGCAGGGCCATGAGGTAGGGCGAGATCCCGGTGATCTGACTCTCGCTCTTGAGGAGCTGGACCGCCGGAAGCCCACCCCATAGGAGCATGCGGGCGTAGGCGGGGGCGGTGATGTCGTCGGAGAAGAAATCCGACGGAAAGACCACATGCTTGAACTCCTGGTCGAAATTCGTCGCCGCATTGCCGTGTCCCTGCAACTCCTTGAGCCACGAGTTGATGGCCTGGAGCTGCTTGCGCTTCGCGTGCGTCCTCACCGTCCCGGCATTGGTGCCACTCTGCACGCCGTAGCCCTTCGTGACATGGAGGATGGTGATGCGGCGGCGCCATGCGGCATTCCAGTCCCCGGCCTTGACCGCCTCGACGAACTCGAGGTCATCCTGCACCACGGTCATCGAGGGGATGGCGAGGCCGTCGCTGGACTTCGCGCCAGTCATCACCTCAAAGTCCCACTCCTCATCGTCGTCCAGGATCTCGAGCTTCCCGCCCTTGCGGATGGCCTCATACATCCGGTCGCCCAGGCGCGCCCTGAGCTTGGCGTCGAGCCGGGCGTTCTTCTTCGAGCTGTAGTCGATGGTCAGCATCTCCACCCCCGAGACAACCTTGTAGTCGCACCGCTCAGCGGCGATGATTTCGACATAGGGCATCTTCCCTTGCGCCGAGTCACGGCGCCAGAGGGCGACGATGTTCGAGGTGGTGAACCACTCCCGCAGCGCGTCGTCGTGGATCCGCTGAAACGGATAGCGCCAAAGCCCGGTGTCCGGATCCACGGCGAAGTCGCGCGCGTCCTTGGTGTTGAATCGGAATCCGTCGCCGAAGATCGCGAGATTGCGCTCGGTGACCGGCCGGGCGAACCAATTCCGCTCCACCTGGAGACGGGCCATCTTGCAGCAGTTGATGAACCCCAGCCGGTAGAAGTTCCGGCGGTACTTCTGAACGTCGATCATCGAGCGACCGCCACCCACCGGCAACGCCGCGCCGCCGGCCGACTCCATCGAATTCAGGTAGGACGCCTGGAGCAACAGCGACTCCTCGACCACATGCGCCGCCTCCTCGTTGGCACGCCGCGTCGAGGCCGCCTGCAAGGCCGCAAGCCGCCGAGCGGAGGCTTCCTTGACCGCCTCCGCGGATTCCCCTGTGTCAACGGACATCAGCGACATCCCGAACGCAAGCCGCCACGGCGTCAAGATTTGATTGTTCGACGTCCTTGAACATCCGGATCCCCGACCCGAACGTTCGGGTCGGATCAACCATACTGATCGGCCTCGTCGTCACCGTCGCCGCCGACCGTCTCCGGATCGGAGATCAACGAGAGGATGGCGATGAACCCGTAGAGCGCGGCATAGGCGAGGTCTTTCTTCCGCTTGCCCTTGGCCTCGAAGGAGTGGAAACCCTTCTGCGTGAGCTTCGCGCGGCCGTCCTTCTCGGTCTTGAAGCGCACGGATCCGAATTGACCATAGGCGGCATCCAGCCACTTGAGAGCATCGAGCTGGTGGCGGTTGAAACTCTTGACGCCGAGCTTCCCCCTGTCCTCGAGGCGCGCCGGCCAGGCGACGGTGCGCGTCTCGAACGCATCGCGCATGGCCCGGTGCATCGCATCGGTGATGCCGTCCATCCCGGCCTCGAATCCCGGCGGCCACACATGCAGCAATCTCGGCGCCGTCGGCTTGAACTCCTGCACAATCCCCCGGCATCCGGGGTATTCGTGCTCCATGCCCCATTCGCACAGCCCGACCACGCCCTTGCGGGCCACGCCGTCGATGAGCTGAGTTCCCCGCCACAGCTCCTTCTTCACCATCTGGCCGCCGCCGCCGCCATCCATGACGATGCGGGAGAGGCCGAAGCGCTCGTGGATGGTGTGGATGATCCCCGAGCACTCGGGGCCGGAGCGGTCGAGCGCCGCCACCGCGTTCACCGGCGAGAGGTGCCAGAAGGTGCCGTTGTCCAGGGGCATGACCCCGAGCTGCCCAAGCTGCCGCTCGGTGACCTGGACGGCACGCCACACGACACCGGCATTCCAGTCCGCCTTGTCGCCGCCGGAGGATGCCGTGTCCCAGCCGAGCGCATAGAGCCCGCCCTTCGTCTCGGCCCGACCTTCCGGCAGCACCCCCTCGTCGAGGCAGGCTTTCCGCTCCTCGCCGTCATACCAATCGGCTCCGCCAGCTTCCCAGGCACCGTCGTGCTTCTGCATGACCTTGGCCTTGCCCTGCTTCAGCGCATCCCGCCGGCGGTCGGCATCGGCCTTGTGGCGCTTCGTCCGGAAGAACTCATGGTTCGCACTCCAATCCCTCGAGGAGGAAGTGATGAGCGCGTGATTCTGAGATCCCCCACGAATCAACTCCTTGAACTGCTTGATTCGGGCGAAGGACGGATGCGAGTCCGGATCCTCCGCGTGAGCGGAGAGGATGATGTGTGGCGAGAATACCGGATGGTTCGGGTTGTAGTCCACCCGGTTGATCCGGTCGATCACCTGTTCGTCGAGAGCTTCCGAGTCCGAGTCGATCTGCGTGTATTCCTCCACGTAGCCATCGGAGTAGCGCCGGCCCGCCATGGTCTTCGACTTCCGCATCACGTTGAGCGCGGGCGCCGAGACGTTGGCACCGTTGCGGAAGTAGTAATTCACCGTGTTATCCTTCTCGTGGTAGCCGAGGCGGCCTCGCGACTGCCGCTTGAGCTCACGCCGGAGGAGCTTGGCACCGGGCAGGGCGATCATCGCGTCCATTTCCTTGACGAAGATCTCCCCCACCGATCCCTTCTCTTGGTAGAACGCCCCGATAAGGCGGCCCGGATAGCGCGAGTTTGGAGGATTCGGCAGGAACACAGCCCGCATGCAGCACCAAAGAATCAGGCGGAAGGTCTTACCCGTATTGATCGCCGAGCTGTCGATCACCTCCTTGGTGAACCACATGGTCTTGAGAGCCGCCGCCTGGAAGGTATCGAGTTCCAGGCCGGTGAGCATCCATGCTCCGAACACCGGATTCCGGATCGCCTCCTCGATCTCAGACTGACGCAGGGTGACCGACATGCGTTCGACCCTGTCGAACGTTTCGCCGGGATGCAAGAGCGAGCGTCAAGCGGCTTGACCGCGGCGTGAGCAGATCCATTTGCGGAGCTGGACGAAAACCCATGCCCACCCACCGCTGCGGGATCGCCTGCCATCCGGGTGCCGGAATCGAATTTGATCCACCCGATCACCCCGCTCAACCACCCATCGTTTTACCTCACCCGAACGAAAATCCCGATACTCGAAGCATCCAATCGCGGTGCCTTTTTCAATCGGCGGATAGGCAGCGTGGAGAAGCACCAACTCCCGCACTCGATCTTCTTCCATCGCATCCCGCCGCCGACGGTCAGCATTCCATCGAGCCTTGTTGGCGCGAGCGGAACTCTTTGGCGTAAAGCCGTTTGCTCCACCCTTACGGATACGTCGATACCTTGCCACGGGTGCTATAACTCCTTGTT
>JAUIJD010000055.1 GCA_030431475.1 Verrucomicrobiia bacterium
CCGCGCACCGCGTTGTTCTTGAAACGGAGCGCGCGGTCGAGGTGGGGGCTGTCCATGCGGCAGTTCTCGACGAAGACGTTGCGGATGTGGCCCGAGCACTCCGAGCCGAGGACCACGCCGCCATGGCCGTCCTTCATCATGCAGTTGCGGACGATGATGTTCTCGGAGGCAACGCCGACCCGGCGGCCGTCGTTGTTGCGGCCCGACTTGATCGCGATGCAATCGTCGCCGGTGTCGAAGAGGCAGCCCTCGATGAGCACGTCGCGCGACGACTCCGGATTGCAGCCGTCGTTGTTGCTGCCGTGGGTGACGACCTTGACGTCGCGCACGGTGACGTTCTCGCAGAGGACCGGATGGATGTTCCACATCGGCGAGCGGTGGAGGGTGACGCCCTCGATGAGCACGTTGCGGCAGCGGTAGGGCTGGATGAAGTTGGGACGCAGGAAATGGCCCTCGCCGAAGACGCGCTGTTCGACCGGCACACCCTCGTTCGTCATCTCGCCGAGCCGGTTGCGGGCCGGGACCTGGAGCTGCTTCTCGCCCTTGCCCTTGAGGTTCCACGACCACCAGGTCTCGAGCGTGGCGCCGCCGTCGAGTGTTCCCTTGCCGGTGATGGCGATGTCCTCGGCCTCGAAGGCGTAGATCAGCGGCGAGTGGTTGAGGCACTCCATGCCCTCCCAACGGGTGAAGACGTTGGGATAGAGATCGAGGTCGAAGACCCAGCGCAGGGTGGCGCCTTCCTCGACGTGAAGGTTGACCCTGCTGCGGAGGGTGAGGGCTCCGGTCGGCCACTCGCCGGGCGGGACGACCACGCGTCCACCGCCGGCGGCGTGGCAGGCGTCGATCGCGGCTTGGATGGCGGCGGTGCTTTCCTGCCCGCGTTTCGCGCCGTGATCGGTGATGGGGAAATTGCGGTCGGGGAAGGTCGGCGGGACGATGCGGGCGAGGATGGCGTCGAGATCCTGCCAGCCACGGGCGCCGGTGGTCGGTGAAGCCTCCGGATCCCAGCCGGCGAGGACCGTGGTCCGATCCAGCGCGGCGGCCTCGTCCTCGCGGAGTTGGCGGGACCACGCGACGCGATTCCCGGGCCGGGCGCCGGCGCCTTTGTTACGATGCTCGCCGTAGCGGGCCGTCTTTTCGCGATCGGGGTCGTCCCAGTTGTGCCAGCCCTCGGGGCGGACGACCTCCGAGATTTCGCAGTTGATGAAGGCGGTCATCGCGTGGGGGCGCCAGGGGCGGCCGAGGTAGGTGGCCACGCCCTCTTCCCCGGTGATGCGGCAGTTTTCGAAAACCAGTCCGTGCTTCTGGTCGCGCGGGGTCGAGGCGGCGGTGATGTAGCCGTCGTCGAGGCAGTGGATGTGGCAGTTCTCGAACCAGGCCGTGGCACCACCGAAAATGAAGTCGCAGTCGCCCTCGATGTCGCAGTCCTTGAAGAACTGCCGACCGCGGTTGAGCAGCACCGTGTCCTGCCAGCCGAGGAAGCGGCAGTTGCGGAAGGACACCCGGTCGCCGTCGACGCGCAGGGACAGCGCCTGGCCGACCGGGCCGGCGGTGTTGGCGACGGTGAGATTCTCGACCTCGAAGCCGGGCCCGTCGATGCGCAGGGTGGGGGTGGCGAAGGTGCCGATCTCGCCGCCGTCCGGTCCCTTCATGTGGGCGTGGATCTCGTGGGTGAGAATGGTGGTCTCCGGGTCGTCCCCGACGAGGCGGATGCGACCGCGTTCCCGCTGGACGTAGACCCGCTCGTGGTAGGTCCCGGGCTTGATCCGGATGGTCCAGCGCTCGCCGGACTCCTGATGGGGGGCGGCCATGATGGCGGCCTGGATCGAGGTGTGGTCGCCGCTGCCGTCGGCCGCCACCACGGCATCGGCCCGGGTGGTGGGGGGTGTCGAGGCGGAGTCATGCCGGACCCAGCGGGCGATCTCAAGATCCAGACGGTGCATCTCCGCCGCCGCCAACCGGGCCACCCGGAGGGCGCCTTCCTCGGAGTAGTGGGTGTCGTCCTGCAGACCCTTCGGCAGGGCCGGATGCTCGCCGGGCTCGAACCAGAGGTGAATCGCCTTGCTGCCTTCCGGTCCGAGCGATGACTCGAGTTCCCGGGTCAGGCGGTTCAGGTCGACCAGGGGCACGCCCTCCTCGCGGGCGACGGCGCGGACGACGTCCGGGTATTCCCCGTGGGTGGGGAACATCTCTCCCTTATCGTTCCAGCGTCGGCGCACGACCGGGGTGGCGAGGACGGGTGTCGCGCCGCGGGCGACCGACTCGCGGATGAATCGAAGCAAGTTGTTGCGGTAGGCGCCGTGCGGGTCGGCGTGGAGCTTCAGGTTGCCCTTCTTCTGGTCGTTGTGACCGAACTGGATGATCACCCAGTCGCCTGGGCGGAGGCTTTCGACCACCGGGGTCCAGCGTTTCTCGGCGATGAAGGATTTCGTGCTGCGACCGTTGCGGGCGTGGTTTACGACCTTGGCCGGTGGCTTGACCAGCGTCCGGAAAAGCTGGCCCCAGCCGCGCTCGGGGTGTTCCGGTCGCGACTTGTCGGCCATGGTCGAGTCGCCGATCAGATGAATGGTGGGGGCGGCCGGTGCCAGGGTGGTCAGGGCCAGAAGAGCGAGGAACAGGAGGTGCAGGATGGATTTCATGGCGCCGGCGCGGAGCGTAGGACGAATCCATCGAGGGAGCAGCTACCGCATTCGGAGGAGCGGCATTCGCGTCCGTCGATGGGGGCCGGTGGTACTCCTTTCAGAAAGAAAAGCACCGGCCCCCTGGAGGAGGCCGGTGCGGGAGAATCGTCGCGGATCGGGCGGGAAAATCAGTTGTTGTCGGCGCGCTCGACGTAGCGGTCCCAGTCGTTCTGCAGGTCGCTGACGTTGATGGGTTCGACGTGCAGGTCGGCGAAGACGGCGTGCACCTTGCCGTTGCCATGGACCTCGCCGGCGGGAACGAGTTCCTTTTCAAGGTCGGCTTGTTCGAGGGTCAGATCGCCTTCCATGTAGCCGTCCATGAAGATGATCTTGGTCGAAGCCCGCTTGAGCCGGGTCAGGTCCACCTCGGGAAGGGGGTTGCGGTTGCTGGCAGTGCGCGGTTCGCGGAGGTTGACGTTCATGCGGTAGGTGGCCGCCGGGTTGCCGTAGTTGTTGTCGGGGGCCTCATCTCGAATCAGGGGGCAGCCGCGCTTGGAGAACTGAATGTCCATGGCGGTCTGGAGGTCGAGATCCCAGTGACGCAGAAAGGGTGAGGCTCCCTGATTGTCGCCGGTCGGGTTGTAGGGCTGACCGGACACGGCCGCCCAGTTGTCCGGCAGATAGAGCCTTCCGTTGCGCTCGGTGGAGGACGAGTTGAAGACCATGCTCCAGTCGCGCAGGTTCTGCACGCACTGCATGGACTTGGCTTTCTTCAGCGCCCGCGAGGTGAGGGCGAAGATCAGTGCGGCGAGAGCGGCGACGATCACGATGGCGACCATCAGTTCGACGATGGTGAAGCCGCGATGTCGTGTGGAAATGTGGGAAGGCTTTTTCATGACGCTGGGTAGAGGATCGTCGTGGGAAGGTTTTTTCTCAATCCCACGAGGGGGTTACTCCAACCGGGGGGTGAATTGGAATGGGGCTTCCTCTGAAGGGAACTTCTTGGGGAAGGGGCGGAGACGGGAATGAGCAGAGCCGTGGTTGACTGCGACGGCCCGTCGCGCACGGGTCCGGCAGCGTCGCGCCGCCTGGCGGTTCGGGGAATTGCGGCGGGACGCCGCAAGCACGGCCTGCCGCGGGATGCGGCAGCCACCTTGGGGAAAGAAAACGACCCGCCGGCCGGGGCCGACGGGTCGTGGGAATTCGAATCTCCTGGGAAGTCGGGGTTTACGGGGCCGGTGCCGCGCCTTCCGCCACCCGAACGAAGAACTTCGGATTGGTCAGCGGGTCGACCGTCATGAGCTCGGTCTGCGTCGGGTTCCCGTCACCGGTGAAGGTCGAGCCCGGAATGGCGGTGAAGCCACCCAGCGTCGAGGACGATTCCCAGTGATACTCGGAACCGTTCTGGAGTCCCTCAAGCGTGACGCTCAACGTGGTGCCGCTGAGCGAGACGTTGGTGACGGCCACGCTGGCCGGCGCTCCCACGGTCGCGCCGGCGGCGAAGCTCGCGGCCACCTCGGCGTCCGTGAGCGCACCGTCGTAGATCGCGAACTCGTTCACACTGCCCTGCCAGCTGGCATCGGCCGGGTAGAGGGCACCGACCGAGGCGAACTCAGTGGCGACATCCGCGAGGTCTTGCTGCGTGGTGACCGCCCCCTGCGACACGCCATCGACGAACCACTCGAGTTGCTTGGTGATGTCGTTGATCACCAGCACGTAGTGGTGCTCCGAGTTGTCGTTGATTTCGGCGCTGTTGACGCCTTCCTCCGACAGCCACGGGGTGCCGTTCTGGTTGTTGGTGCCGATCGCGCCCCGGTTGTTGTTGTCGCCACGGTGGGTGGCGAACAGCAGGTAGTTCGAAGCGAGGTTGGTGTTGGCCGGATTGGTTTCGCCCGCGCCGAACAGCGCGCTGAAGCCGGTGTTCACCGCATCGTTGGAGGTCGCCCAGAACTCGATCGTGACCGAGTCGTAGGTGTTGATCGCGAGGGTGGCTGCATCCAGTTCGCCGGTGCCACCGGTCAGCTGAAGGGCACCGCCGGAGATCGCCGCTGCGCCATCGAGGGTTCCGTCCAGACCGCCAACGAGATCGGTAAAGCTATCGTCGTTGAAGGTGTAGTGGTGGGCCTTCGAGGCTGCCGGGATGACCGGAACGTCGTTGATGTCGTCGGCGTCGGTGCCGGCCCAGAACTCCTCGACGTTGCTGAAGCCATCGAGGTCGGTGTCGGTGCCGCCGTCTTCGTCCAGGTCACCGAAGGTGGTGAGCTCCCAGCTGTCGGGGAGTCCATCCGGCTCACTGTCGGTGAACGAACCCTTGTCGGTCGGGTCGGTGCCGTTGGCCTGTTCGGTCGCGTTGTCGTCGCCGTCGTTGTCGTTGTCCCAGTCGGCGCCAAGGCCCGGATCCTGCGCCTCGGTGCCCCGCGCGGAAGTGAGGTCGCCGAAGTAGGTGTTCTCCCAGCTGTCGGCCAGACCGTCGATGTCCGAATCCGCGTCCTCCGCGAGCGGGAAGATCAGTTTCGGCGCGATCGTGCCCTCCTTCGAGTCGAAGAAGTTGAACTGGCCGCTGGCGCTGTCGTCGTGGATGACGAGGGTGATCTGCCCGTCGGTGTCGTCCGCGATGAAGCCGGCGAGGTCCAGCTCGTCGGGAGTCGAGGTGTAGACCTGGTTGAGGCCCTGGGTGACGGGGAAGCCACCGATGCGCACCAGCTTCTGCGGGTCGCGGGCGAACTGGTTGAGCAGTCCGCGATCGGCCTCGATGATGCCGGGCGCGTTGGCGTAGGTGATGGTCGATTCATCCCAGTTCTCGCCCGGGTCGCCATCGACCAGCCCGTAGACACCCCAGGTGCGGGTGCGGCCGGCATTGGTCACGTTCAACTGGAGCAGGGCATTGCTGAGGTCGCCGCTGAGTCCGTTGACGTCGAAGCGCAGGATGGCGAAGAACAGACGCGCGTCCGTGAAGTAGCGGATCTGAAGCGAGCCGGCGGCGCCATGATTGTCGTTCGGTCCGCCACCGCCGGTTCCATCGTTGGAAAGCGCGGAGTCGGCGCCATTGCCGTCGGCGGTCGTGCGTTCGATCGGCGTCTCGTCGTCGGCACCCCCGTCGTTGGGGTTGGTGCCGGCGTAGAACTCGATGAGGTTGCTGGTGCCACCGGCATCGGAGTCGTCGGCGCCGCTTTGACGGGCGATGATGGTCGCGAGGTCGGCGATCGGGTCTTCACCCCCCTGGATGAAGAAGGTGACTTCCCAGCCGTCCGGAAGTCCGTCGGCATCGGTGTCGGGCGTCGAGGTCGGATCGTTGCCGTTGGTCGACGCCGCGAACTCGGTGTCGTTGTCGAAGCCGTCGTTGTCGTTGTCGTCGGTTCCGAGCTCGGTGGTGGTCAGGTCGCCGAAGGACCACAGCTCCCAGTAGTCGCCGAGGCCGTCGCCGCCGCCGCCGTTGTCGACATCGAGCGTGTCGGCGCGGTCGGTGGGATCGGTGAGGTCGTTCTGCTCGTCGAGGTTGGTGCCCTTGTCGCCGTCCGGGTCGTCGGTGGCGTCGTAGGTGTAGATGTCACCGAAGTAGAAGATCTCGTCGGTGTCGAGGAGGCCGTCGCCCTCGACGTCGTCCGGGGTCGAGGCCTGGAGGTTAGGGTTGGAGTAGCCGAAGTAGCTCGGGTCCGTGCCGAAGCCCTCGTATTCATCCTGGTTGACGAAGAGGTCGTTGTCGGGGTCGCCGCTGGGGTCGTCGTCCACTTCCAGCTCGCCGGCTTCGACGATGCCGTTGCCGTTGCCGAAGTAGAGTTCCTCCCAACGGTCGTTCTGGTCGTCGGTGTCGGCATCGTCCGGGAAGGAGAGGATGTCGGTGGGGTCGCAGGGGTCCCCGTAGCTGTCGAGACCGGCGGTTTCCTCCTCTTCGTTCGTGTAGAGGTCATTGTCACTGTCGTTGAAGCCGTTCTGGCCGAAGATGTCGGCGAAGTAGGTGAGCTCCCACGCGTCGCTGAGTCCGTCGTTGTCCGCGTCGTCAGGCACGGAGTTGGCGTCGGTGGGGTCGGACGGCGGGGTGGCGAGAGACTCTTCGAGGTCGGTGAAGACGTCACCGTCGGAATTGCTGGTGGCATCGGCGGTTGCCAACTCAGCGAGGCTTGCCGGTGAGTCGTCGATGATGCCATCATTGTTGCCGAAGTATTGATCTTCGAAGAGGTCGTTGATGCCATCTCCATCAATATCTCCGGCGATCGAGTCGATGTTGTTCGGATTGGAGAAGTTGGTGTACTCCGTGGCGTTGTCCTCGGTGTCACCATCCGGATCGCCGGTGGTGGCGGTGGCGGTGGCGGTGTCGCTGAAGTAGTGGATTTCCCACCAGTCGTTCAAGCCGTCGCCGACGCCAGGGCCCTCATCGTCGAGGAAGGAGGCGCGGTCGGTCGGGTTGGTGCCGGCCGTTTCCTCCTCTTCGTTGGTGCCCTTGTCGTTGTCGGGGTCGCCGGTGCCGTCCTGGGCGGCCAGTTCGGTGGTGGTGGCCGGTGCCACCCCGTCACCGAAATAGGTGTCCTCCCAGGTGTCGGAAAGGTCGTCACCGTCGATGTCGTCGGGAACCGAGTCGAAGTTGAGCGGATCCGATCCGGCAGCCTCTTCCTGGGCGTTGGTGAAGCCGTCGGGCATCGGGTTGCCGGTGGTGGTGCCGTCGTCGGTGTCGAGGTCGGCGCTGGGATCGTCGGTGAAGGTGGTGCTGCCGAAACTGGCGATCTCCCACGCGTCACCCATGCCGTCGCCATCCGCATCGCCGAGGCTGGCGTTGGGGAAGGTGATGTAGGGGGCGGTGCCACCTTCCTTGGTCGAGAAGGTGAAGTCCTCCGAATCGTTGTTCACCTGTTCGAGGGTGACGATGAAGGTGATCAGGCCGTCGGTGTCCGCCGCGATGAAGTTGTCGAGGTCGGTGCTGACGGCGGTGGTGTTGAGGCCCACCGCGCTGCCGGCGGTCGAGGCGATCCGGGTCGGGGTCGCGTCGGCGGTGAAGACGGTGTCGGGAGCGGTGCCGTCGCCGGTCGGAAGGCCGGCGGCGGTGTTGAAGGTCACGGTGCCCTCGTTCCAGTTCTCGCCCTCACCGGCGGTGGCGCCGTCGAGGACGCCGTAGAAATCCAGCGGGCGGTTGCGGTTCACCGTGGTTCCGTTCAGGGTGATCGTCGCGCCGCTCAGGTCGCCCTGGACGCCGCTGATGTCGAAGCGGATGTAGAGGTGACGCATGCGGACCGTGTCCCATTCGCGAAGATTCATGCCGGCTTCCCCGCCGTGGTTGACGGTGGGGCCGGAGTTCCCGTCATTGGACAGGTAGGTGTCGGCGCCGTTGCCGAAGCTGGTCGGGATGTCCACGCCGTGGACGCTGGTCCCGAGGGCGAGCAAGGCCCCCAAGCCGGTCAGGCAGGTTCTTGGGTTGGGTTTTAATTTCATGGATTGTGGTTTCGATGGGTTCGGACGGGGAGGAGTCGAGTCCCCAGTCTTTCGATATCGAGTCCATCAATCCTGGCGCCGTGAGGCTATACCCCTTGGGTAGTAACCCTTTGGGGTAGGGCGAAAATTTCGGCTCTCCGAAGCATCTGCGACGCGCCATGGCCGCCTGCTTCGGGCGGCGACACGAAGCGTTTCCTTTCGGCAGGAAATCAGCGCATCCAGCGGTCCGGATTCCGGGCGTCGCGGTACTTCATCGCGGCCTCGGTGCGGGAGCGGACGTGGAGCTTCTCGTAGATGTGCTTGAGATGGACGCGCACCGTTTCGTTGGAGATGCCGAGGCGGTCGGCGATCTCCTTGTTGGCCAGGCCCTCGCAGAGGAGCTCGAGGATTTCCGTCTCACGCGGCGTCAGGTTCAGCTCCTCGGTCTGGGTCTCGGCCGGCTGGTGGAACGCCTCGACCACCCGGCGGGCGATCTCGGGGCTCATCGGCGCGCCTCCGGCGCGGACGTCGTGGATGGCGTCGCGGACTTCGCCGGGCGAGGAGCGCTTGAGCAGGTAGCCGGAGGCGCCGGCCTTGAGGGCGGCGAAGATCTTGTCGTGGTCGCGGTAGACGGTGACCATGATGATCTGGATCTCGGGGAGGTGCTGCTTGACCCGCGCCGTGGTCTCGATGCCGGAGATGCCGGGGAGGTTGATGTCCATGAGGACGAGCTGGGGGCGGAAGGCGTCGATCTTCTTGAGCGCGTCCTCGCCGCTGGTCCAGACCCCGATGCAGTCCATGCCGTCGCTCGCCTCGATGATCTTCCGCAGGCTGGCACCCAGCGCGGCGTTGTCCTCGACGATGGCGATGGCGAGCGTTTCGGGAGCGGTCATGATGCGGGAGTTTCGGGAAGCGGGAGGCGGATGTCGATGACGGTTCCCTCGCCGGGGATGCTGTCGATGGTGCAGCTGCCGCCGCAATCCTCCATGCGCTGGCGGAGATTGGAAAGGCCGTTCCCGGTGTTCTCGGCGTACTCGAGATCGAAGCCCTTGCCGTCGTCGGTGACGGTCACGCGGAGGTGGCCGGCCTCGATGGCGATGCGGACGGCGATGGACGAGGCGTCGGCGTGCTTGACGGCGTTGTTGATGGCCTCGCGGGTGGTGAGGAAGACGTTGTGGCGTCGTCGGGGACCGATGGGAACGTCGGGGATGTCGCGCGTGGCATCGAGGTCGAGCGGCACGTTCACCGAGCTCAGGAACTCGCGACAGAAGGCGGCGAGGTAGTCGATGAGCGAGCGCAGGGTGTCCTCCCGCGGGGTCGCGGCCCAGACGATTTCGTCGAGGGTGCCGACGACCTGCTTCGCCTTGAAGGACAGCGTTTCCATGGTGGGGCGGAGTTGCGACTCGTCCTTCTCCTCGGCGCCGAGGGCGGAGAGGATGGAGAGCTCGGTGAGGCTGGCGCCGAGATCGTCGTGGAGATCGCGCGAGATGCGGGAGCGCTCGCCTTCCACCAGCCCCTGGACGCGGAATTGCTCGAGGCTGCGCTTCATCCGGCGGCGGGCGACGATCCACCCGGTCGAGAGGGTGATGAGGAGAACGGCGGTCGTGGCGAGGCCGAGGAAAAGCGGTGTTTCCCAGAAATGGGGTTCGACGACGACCGTGACGCTGGCCGGGAGGATGTTGGCCACGCCGTCGCCGTTCATGGCGATGACTTCGAACGTGTAGCGCCCGGGTGGAACGGCCTGGTAGCTGGCGGTGCGCTGCGTGCCGATGTATTTCGGCCGGTCGTCGAAGGGTTGCAGGCGCACGCGGTAGGTGACCTTCTCCGGGGCGCTGAGGCTGAGGCCGGTGAAGCGGAAGTCGATCTGGACGCGGCCGGGGCCGACGACCAGCTCGTCGCCGTTGGCGGGGAAGGGGCGGCCGTCGATTTCCACCGGGTGAATGTGGAGGGCCGGCGGGGCGTTGTTGATCCGGACCTCCGCGGGGCGTACGCCGGCGAGCCCGCCGGAGGTGGGGAACCAGAGGGAGTCGTCGCGTCCGACGAAGATGCCAGGCTGGGCCCCGCCGACGCACTCGCGGGTGGGCATGCCGTCCGAGCGGTCGAAGCGAACCCAGCGGGGGATGATCGCGCGGTTGGTCATGCGGCGCAGAAGCTCGGATCGCGAGACCCGGAGGATTCCGCCGAGCGATCCGATCCACAGGCTGTCCTGGTCCTCGAGGGCGAGCCCGGTCAGCCGCTCGTCGGGCATGCCGTCAAAGGAAGAGAAGCGGTGCCAGGCACCGTCGCGGCGGACGAACAATCCGGCCCCGACAGTGGTCACCCAGAGTTCGTCGTTCTCGAGAACCAGGATGGATGAGATCCAGCGCTGCTCGAGGGCGGGGTGGGTTTCCAGTTCGGTGAGGGCGCTGCCGTCGGAGCTGAAGATGCGCCCGTCGGTCGTGGCGGCGACGACCAGGCCTTGTCCGCCGAGGGCGATGGCCGAGAACTCGAGGGCGTCGAGTTCGGGCTGGTCGTCGAAGCGGTCGATGCTTTCCCCGTCCCAGCGGCAGATGCCGCGGCCGCCGGCGAACCACAGCCAGCCGTCGGAGTCTTCGGCGATGGCATTGACCTGGGACACCCCGGCGACGCCGGAGAAGGGGATGTCGAAATTCTCGCCGTTCCACGCGAAGAGGCTTCCGTCGCGGGAGGCGAACCAGATCTTCCCGCTGGAGTCTTCGAAGATGCAGGACAGGGGGCGGGGGTAGCCGCCTTCGACGAGTTCGAGGCGATCGATGACGCCGTCCCGGATGCGATCGACGCCGCCGCTGCGGTTGCCGATCCACCAGGTCCCTTCCCGGTCGCGGATCGCCGCCTGGACGCCGGCGAGGTAGGGGCCGTCGCGGGTTTGCAGCGGGGTCACCCGGCTCTTGCGGATCCGGATGAGTCCCTGCACCGGACTGCCGACCCAGAGGTTGCCCTCCCGGTCCTCGAGCAGGTCGTTGGCCACCATTCGTCCCTGCAGCTCGGGAATCACCGGGACGGCTTCGTCCGCGTTCGCGTCCTCGAAGTAGAGCGAGCGGTTGCGGATGCTCCACCGGTCCCCCTCGGTGCTCACCAGCAGGTTCGGGCTCTGGACGTCATCGCTTCGGCCCCGTTCGGCCTCGTTTCGGGCATCGGCGGACATGGCACGCCGGACGCCGACCGGAGGGTCCGGGAGGCGCACGGGTCCGTCATTCGTGAGGTGCCAGAGTTCGCCGTCCCGGAGGAAGTAGATGTGGCCGTAATGGCTGAAGAGGCGGGTGATGACGGGAGGGTTCCGCTCCGAGGTGTCCTCGATCACGCCGACCAGCTCGTTGCCCCGCACCCGGTACAGGCCCCCGAGGAAAGTCGACACCCACACGCCGCGGTCCCTCGGGGTGAAGACCCGGTGGAAGCCGAAGCGGCGCCCGCGGTAGGGGCCGCCGGTGATCAGCGGTTCGAACTCGATGCCGTCGAAGCGGGCGAGGCCCTCGGCCGTGGCGACCCAGAGGAAACCATCGTCGGTCTGGCCGATGGAGCGGACGACGTTGCCGGGGAGTCCCTCTTCGGATTGCCACACCCGGATGAGGAAGCCCGAACCGTTCACCGCACTCTGGGCGGACGCGGCCGTACCGAGTCCCAGCATCAGGAGGCTCAGCAGGAGGAACTTCATCGGCAACGACATTGTCGGAAGGGCGCCGGAGTGTCGAGGAGGCAGCATCGCTTCATGGGGCGGCCACCGACACCCGATAGAAGCGACGGGTATCCGAGAAATCGATCGCATGCGTCGCCCGCTCGGGGCTTGAGCTCCCGGCGACCGATGCTTCGAAGCTCCATCCACCATGGAGGGAGCCGGAAGACTCCACCGTGAAGGTCACGCCGGCGGCATTGGGCCAGCTCAGGGCGGCATCGGCCTCCGTGTCGTCTTCAAGCGATGCGCGGAATGCCTCGGCGGGGTCGTTCGGATCGAGCCCGAGGAGCTGCTCGAGCCACGAGGGCGATCCGTCGGCATCGGCATCGCTGTCGCCGGACTCGTCGAGATCGCCGAAATGATGGGCCTCCCAGGCGTCGTCGAGGCCGTCGTCGTCCTCGTCCGGATCGGGGACCGGGACTCCGGCGGTGAAATCGAGTTCAAGCCGCGGCCGGGAACCCTCGACGCCTTCGCGGCTGACAAAAGCGTAGCCCTTCCCGTTGTCGGGGGACTCGATGTCGGTGATGAAGGTGGCAAGGCCGCGATGGGTTGTGGCATCGACGCGGGTCTGAAGGAAGTTGACGAGGGGGCTCCCGCTGAGACGGCCGGTTTCCCCGTCGACCACCTCGCCGACGCCGTCGAGGTCGAGCGTCCGGGTGGTGGTGTCCACCGGTGGGTCGATGCCGGCGTTCGTGAAGTCGAATTCGTCGCCGGTGCTGTCGCCGGTGAGGGTTGCCTCGTTCCAGTTCTGGGGCGTGTTTCCGGGAAAGTCGATCAGGCCGTAGATGGCGAAGCGCTCCGGGACGAGGTTGCCGTTGGCGTCGGAATGGGTGCCTTGCGGGGACTGGACGGGGTTCGTTGCTGCCTTGGTCAGGGTGAGGGTGGCGGCGTCGATCGTCGCGGTGCTTGGCAGCACGGATAGGTCGAAGCGGAAGTAGCCGAGGGCGATGATGGGAACGGTGGGGTAGGTGTAGTTGTCGATATCAACGTCGCTGCCGTAGTTGGTGGCCGCGTAGGCGGGGACGCCGTCGCGGAACCACACCGCGGTGTCGGCGACCGGCTGGAGCGCGATCGCGCCGGTCGAGATGCCGGGGATCGAAGCGTCGTCGGTGGGACCGGTCCCGGCTTTCCACTCGGTCCAGGTATTGAAGCCGTCGCCATCGCTGTCGTCGAGCGGACCGACCGTGAAGGGAGAGGGATAGAAGCCCACCTCCCAGCTGTCGTCGATCAGATCGTCGTCGAGTTCATCCGTCGGCACCGAGGCGGGGTCCGCGGGATCGGAACCTCCGGCCTGCTCGTCGGCGTTGTGGAAGCCGTCGCCGTCGCTGTCCTCGCCGGCGACTGGCGAGAGCGTGAGGAAGTGCTGGAGTTCCCACGCGTCGGCCAGTCCGTCCCCATCGGCATCGTCCGGCTTGCCGCCCGGGAGGGCGGGCATCTCGAGCCCGACGTAGTCGTACATCACGTGGTCGAACTGCAGGGTCGCGTCTTCGTTGAAACGTCCCTGCAGCAGGGAGATCGTGTTGGGGCCGACCTGCAGCTCGGAGGCCGGGATCTCGATGGTGTGGAGCGCATACTTGCCTTGGAAGGACTGACGGACCAGTCCGTTGCCGCCTTCGTGGTCCGGGTAAAGGTTCGGTCCGAACTGGGGGGCTCCGTTGATGAAGATCTGCATCCGGGCGTTGTTCGATCCGGTGAAGGCGAGGGTGAGCCGCGCGTCGCCGGATGCCGGGACGGCGGGGAGGTTGAAGTGGATCTCCCAAGGCCAGGCCGAGCGCGGCGGGCCGCTGTCGGGTTCGTAGCCGGTCTGGCAGTAGTTCCAGTCCTGCGAGGCGAGGCTACTGGAGACATCGTAGACGAGCGGGTTGGGGAGGTCGTCGTTGAAGAGGGTCCAGGCGAAGGGGGTGAAGTAGTCGTCGCCGTGGCGGAACTCGCGCGAATCGCGGTCGGGCAGGCCGACCTCCCAGGCGAGCCACGAGCCGCTGCGCGGGACGTTCCAGGTGAGGGTGCCGAGGTCGAGGGTCTCGCCGGCGGTGACGATCACCGGCGCGGCGTGCTCGAATTCCCCGACCGCGCCCTCGGTGAAGGCGTAGAGCGTGTAGGTGCCGGGTCGGACATGGGGGAGGGAGAAGACGCCGCCGGGGCCGGCCTTCACCCAGTGCTGGTAGCGCTCGCCCTCGAACTGCCAGTGGCCGCCGGGGTCGGGGGCGGCGAGGCCGATCCAGGCGTCCTCGCCGTCGAGCGCGGGCTTGAGGGGATCGTCGATGGTGATGGTGCCGGTGATCGTGGCCCGGCCGGCCGCGTCGGGAAAATCGGGGTTGCCCGTGAGCCACGCATAGGGCCACTCGGCCTGCTCGACGGCGACCTGGGCCTGCGCGTCCTCCCAGCAGGCCTCGGCTCCGGCGGGGTCGTGGTTGAAGTAGAGGAGGAAGGGACCGTAGAGCTTCCGCCATTCCTCGCCGGCGGCGACGTCGACTTGGGACCCGTTGTAGTGGGTCATGTTCATCAGGCAGCTCATGCCGTAATGGGCGGCCGTGAGGTCGTGCTTGGTGGGACCGTCGTTGAACCACTCGTGGGCCGGGTAGAGCGCCCAGATCCCGATGTCCTCGTCGTCGGTGGCGTGGCCGTAGACCGGAGTGTCGTAGTAGCGGGCATTGTAGCAATATTTCCCTTCGTCCTGCCCGGCAAGGACGCCGGTGTTGAGGTGGACGATTTCGGCGACAGGTGTGGGCGAGGCGTTCGCGTAGTCGTATGAGTTGGGCATCTCGCGGTTGCGGAGATCGTCGACGAAGAGGCGCTCGAAGGTGTCGAGCGGACGTTTCCAGACGAGGCGCCAGATGTTGAGGCTGGCTTCCGGGTAGGCGGCGGGATGGTCCAGCACCGAGTAGGTGTAGATCCCGGTGTCGCCGCGGCGAAGAACGTAGTGGATCTCGAAATCGAAGGCCGGCGTGCGGCCGGCGCCGGATTCCTTCAGGCAGACGTCGATCATTTCCGGCGTGTTCGTCGTCACCGAGAAGGTGCAGGCCACGGGCGGACGGAAGGTGTCCATGCCCTGCATGGAGTAGTAGATGCCCTGGGTGGCGGTATCGACTAGTTGGGTGCCGCGGTAGAGCAGCGAGGTGATGTAAGCGGTGTCCTTTTCGATGGTGGCGGTCAGCGTGCCGTTCTCCAGGGTGACGGTGGCGCCGTGGTCGGTGAGCGTCACGTCCGGCGCGCCGCTTTCCGGCCCGCCGCCGGGGGTATTGGCGGCAAGGGGCCCGAGCAGGCAGGCGAGGATGGCGAGGCGCGGAAGCATGGGGGCCTGAGGATACGAGTCCGGCGGGCGTCGGTTTGTCGCGAGGGGGATGGAAAGGACCGCGTGGCTCCTGCCGCGCTTCAGAGGACCGGACCAAAGAAAACGCCGCCCGCTGCGGTGCAGGGGCGGCGTGGAAATCATCGGGAGCCCCCGGCCGTCACGCGCGGCGGCGGCGGATCAGTCCGAGCAGTCCGAGACCGCCGAGCAGGGCGATGGAGGGCTCGGGGACCAGCGAGTAGGCGATTCCGTTGTCCCGTCCGGTGGGTGCTCCGTTGCTGTAGCCGAACGCGCCGTCGGCGTAGGAGCCGGCATCTTCATAGCGTTGGTAGAAGTAGTCGCCGGTGGCTCCATTGGTCACGCGGACCGCGTAGGTGGCTCCGGTGGTGATGGAGAATTGCTCGGCCCCGCTCAACTGGATGGTCAGGGCTCCACCTGGAGAGCCCGATCCGAGGTCCTGACCGCTCGCCACCGAGAAATTGAAGGTGCCGATCGGATCGAGCCAAAGGTCGGTCCAATCACGGAACTTGGACGGGAGCGCGGTGTGGGTTGCCCCGTCGCCGTCGAAGGACTCGTAGACTTCAAGATTGAAGTCCCCGGTGCCGAGCCGGAGTACCAGCACGCTGATGGAAGCGACGGTTCCGGTGTGCTCTGCGGTGAACGACTGGAAAGCGCCGGCAGAGGTCACGAAAGAGTCAGCATCGGCTGCGGCAATGGTGGTGAAGTCGGCGTTGCTGTAGGAGGTTGGAGTGGCCGATTCTTCAACCGAGACGGTCGCCGCTGCAGCCGGTAGTGCGGACAGGGCAAGGAGAAGTGGGAGGGTCTTCATATGGGTTGGTTCCTAGCGTTCTTAAGAAGCCTTTCCTAAAGGCTCCGTTAAAATCGCCGTCTTCCCGGATCGAGGCCATAACCCGGGAGAGGTATTTTCTGGGTCGTGGATGTTCTGGGGTTGGCGGCAAGTCCTGCAGGGAGGACGAGCCCCGAAGGGGTGGAGGGACGTAGCCACGGGGTTCACCCCGTGGAAGGAGCAGGTCAGGGAAACGAGCCCCGGAGGGGCGCAGGCGGGCCCGGCAACCCGTGGACGGCCTCGCCTGCGCCCCTTGCGGGGCTCTTGATGCTTGGGTGTCTTCTGTCCACGGGGTGAACCCCGTGGCGAATCGCCTACGCCCCTCCGGGGCTCTTGATGCTTGAGTGTCTTCCGTCCATGGGATGAGCCCCGTGGCGAATCGCCCACGCCCCTCCGGGGCTCTTGATGCTTGAGTGTCTTCCGTCCACGGGGTGAGCCCCGTGGCGAATCGCCCACGCCCCTCCGGGGCTCTTGCTTCAATGGCTTCGTCGACCGACGGGGTTCACCCCGTGGATAGGTGCCTACGCCCCGCTTGAGGCTCCGAACCCGCGAGGCGGCTGCCTTCTGAGGGGAGGGAGATTCGCACCGGGGGCGTCCGGCCCTACCGGAGGCAGGGAGATCGGGTCGCTTCTCAGGGTGAGGGCGAGGCCCCGATCCGGTAGAAGTTCCGGGTACCGGTGGTGTCGATGGGGTGGCTTTGCTCGGCCGGAGTGCTGGCGCCGGGGTAGGTGGCCTCCGGATTCCAATCGCCCTCAAGGGTGTCGTTGGATTCGACGGTGAAGGTGACGCCCGGGGCGTTGGGCCAGGTGAGAAGGAGGTCACCCGAAAGGTCCGGGCCGATGGTGGCGCGGAAGTGCTCGTTCCGGTCATGGGGGTCGAGGCCGAGGGCCTGCTCGAGCCACTCGGGGGTGCCGTCGCCATCGGCATCGTCGCCGGCGACCGGGTCGAAGCTGCCGAAGTGGTGGGCCTCCCAGGCGTCGTCGAGGCCGTCGTTGTCTTCGTCGGTGTCGGGGAGCGGCGTACTCCCCGTGTAGTCGAGGACCAGCGTCGGGCGGCTGCCGGCGTCGGCCTCGCGGCTGCCGAAGGCGAATCCACGGCCGCTGGTTCGGTTCTCCGCGAAGTCGACGAGAAAGGTGGCGAGGCCGGAGTGGTTGGTGGCGTCGACACGACCCTGGAGGAAGGAGGTGAGCGCGCCGCCGCCGGCATCGGCATTCGAGGCCGTGTCGCCGACGCCGGAGCCGGAGACCGACTCACCGATTCCGTCGAAGCTGACGCTGCGCGGGACCGAGGTGTCGAACTGGGGATTGGAGCCGCCGGTGAGTTCGGATCCGACGCTGTCGGCGGTGATGCCGGTCTCCGCCCAGTCCTGGGGCGTGTTTCCGGAGACGTCGAGCAGCCCCCATACGCCGAAACGGCCGGTGGTCAGGTTGTCGTTGCGCGCGGCATCGACGCCTTCGTTGGTGTTGGTGACCTTGGTGAAGGAGAGCGTGGCGGCGTCGATGGTGGCGTTCGGGGGCAGCGCGGCGAGGTCGAAGCGGACGTAGCTGAAGGCGTAGAGTCCGGTCCCCTGTTGGTAGAGGTCGAGCTCGGCGGAGGTGCCGAAGTTGGTGGTGTTGACCACGCCGCCGCCATCGTTGTGGAAGATGAAGGCATCCGCGACCGGCTCGAGGGTGGTGCTGCCCGGTCCCGCCGCGCCGGGGACCGACGCGTCGCTGGTCGGGTCGGTGCCGGCCTTCCATTCGGTCCAGGTGTTGAATCCGTCTCCGTCGGTGTCGTCGAGCGGGCCGGCGGTCGCGGGGCTCGGGTAGTAGGTGGTTTCCCAGAGGTCGGGGATCAGGTCACCATCGCTGTCGGTCGGTGGATTGGGCACCGGTCCGGCGGCATGGGCGGCGGCGACCTCGGACGGGTTGAGGGTGCCGGAGTAGATCGCGAACTCGTTGATGCTTCCCTGCCAGGCGGCATCGTTCGGGTAGAGCGTGCCGAGGGAGGCGAGTTCGGTGGCGACGTTGGCGAGCGACTGGGCGGTGGGTTGCTGGCCGACGGACAGGCCGTCGACGAACAGCTCGAGCTGGTTGCCGGAAATCGTCAGGACGTAGTGATGTTCCGACGCGTCGTTGATTTCGGCGGTGGAGATGCCGTCCTCCTCGGTCCAGGGATCGCCGTCCTGATTGTTGGTGGCGATGGCGCCGCGGATCGAGTCGTCCCCCCGGTGGGTGGTGAAGATCAGGTAGTTGGAGGCGAGGCCGCCGTTGGAGGGGTTCACCTCGCCGAGTCCGAGGAGGGCATGGAAGCCGGTGTTGGCGGCATCGTCGGAGGTGGCCCAGAATTCGAAGGAGGCGGAGCCGAAGGAATTGATGGCCAGTGTCGAGGCGTCGAGTTCACCGGTGCCGCCGGTCAGCACGAGGGCGCCGCCGGCCATGGTCGCCGAGCCGGTGGGGGTGCCGTCGAGCGATCCGACGAGGTCGGTGAAGGTGCCGTCGTTGAAGGTGTAGTGGTGGACCTTCTGCGCGGGGGCGCTGACGGTGACACTGAGCTGGTTGCCGGAGGTGGAGAAGGAGGCGGTGCCGGCCCCGGTCCAGACGAAGGTTGGACTGCCGGTGAAGGATCCGGAGAAGGTCGCGACCACGTAGGTGCCGGTGCCCACCGCGGTGCGCGGCTGGATGGTGACGGTGCCGCCGGCGGTGAGATTGCCGTCGATGGCGAGGGGCGAGGACCCGAGTTCGAGAGCGCCGCCGTCGTTGACGGTCACCTGGCCGGTGATGCTGCCCCCGCCGCCGAGCACGCCGCCGTTTTCGACGATGAAATCCGAGGCGCTGCTCGTGCCTTCGAGGCGGAGGATGCCGCCGGAGATGGTGGTGTCTCCACTGTGGGCGAGCGGGCCGGTGAAGGTCTGGACTCCATTGCCGATCTTGGTGAGTGCGGTGGTGGCGGTGCCGTCGTTGACCGCGCCCTCGTAGGTGGCATCGACATTCTTGCCGCCGATGCGCCACGTCAGGGTGCGGCCGGCGGTCGGGCCGCCGTTGAGGGTGGCCGCGGCGTCGCCGCTGAGCGCGCCGAGGTCGAGGGTGAGATTCGAGTACATCGTCGGCATGTAGTAGGCCCAGATGTCGGGGCCGAGATCGACGGTGGCGCCGCCGTAGCCGTGGGTGTTGTCGATGCGGAAGTCGCCGCCGTCGCCGTCGGTGATGACGTGCAGCGTGCCGGTAAAGGCCGACCAGTCGCCCTCGAGATCGGTTCGGACGAAGGGCGAGTAGAGCGTGAAGTCGCCGGCGCCGGTGAGGGTGCCCCCGAGGTAGACGCGGCTGTCGGCATTGAGGCGGCCGGTTTCCCCGGCGGGAACGACGAGCTCGTAGCTGGCGGAGTTGTAGGAGCTGGAGTTGTCGGTCATCGACAGCGTGCCGCCGCGGAAAGTGATGGGGCCGGTGCCGAGGCCGGAGGCGTTGGCGGTGTCCGAGGCGAGCTGAAGCGTGCCTTCGTCGAGAAAGCTGCCGCCGCCGAAGGAGTTGCCGTTGCCGATGATGAGGCGTCCGGCACCGGTCTTGGTCAGGGAACCGGCACCGTTGATGTTGCCTCCGATCTGCAGCGACTCGCCGGGGGTGTCGAGGGTGCCGCCGCCGACCTCCAGGCGGAGGCCGCGGTTGGTGCTCGCCTGCGGGCCGTCGAGGCGCAGCGTGCCGCCGTCGAGCACCAGGGCGAAGGGCGAGGTGCTGGCGGCGCCGATTGAGGAAGGGAGTCCGCCGTCGGCCAGCGAGGTCACGGCGAGCGTGCCGCCCGTCACGGTCACCGGACCGGTGAATCCGTGGTTCTCGCCGATGTCGAGCGTGCCGGTGCCGGCCTTGGTCAGGCCGCCGCCGCCGTCGAGGGTGCCGGTGCCGGTGAAGGTGTAGTCGAGCGAGGAGTCGACCGTGACGCTTCCCGGAGTGAGGCTGCCGTCGAGGGTGACGGTCGTGTGGGGCGATCCGCCGTCGTCGAAGGTGAGGTCGTCGCCGGCGATGAAGGTTTCCGGGCTCCCGCCGAGCAGGAAGTTGGGGGTGTTGAAAAGGTCCCAGGTGTTGCCGTTCGCGCCGCCGGCCCAGACGAGGGTGTCCGGAGCGCGGGTCACGGGGATCACGAGTTCGATCGCCGACCCGGTGTCGTTGAGCGAGTAGGGCGTGCCGTCGGGAAGGCTGACGTCGAAGTCGCCGAGGGAGCCATTGAAGGTTCCGGTGTAGGTGATGAGCGGATAGCTGCCCGCATCAAGCGTGGGGTCGAGCGGGTGGATCGCCAGCGTGGTGGTGCCCTGGAGGTTGAGGTCGCCGGTGATCGCCAGCAGGTCGGAGGTCGGGCCGTTGGCGAGGTCGAGCGAGATCACGGTGGCATCGGCACAGCTCAGCCCGCTGCCGAGTTGGAGCGTGGCGGCGTCGCCGTTCCCGGTGCCGGGAGCGATCGCGCCGCGCCAGGCCAGGGTGACCGGCTGGCCGACGGTGCCCGAACCGCCGAGGCGGCCTCCCGTTTCGCCGGTGGCGAGGGGGCCGCCCCAGGTGCCGCCGTGGATGGTGACCGGGGAGGTGGAAAGCGTGCCGTCGATGACCAGGGCGCCGTCCCAGACCTCGGTCGCTCCGGTGTAGGGGTGGCTGCCGGTCAGCGTGAGCGAGCCGGCGCCCGACTTCAGCAGCCGCATCGGCCCGGCGAGCGATCCGGCACTGCCGTCGAAGGTGTAGTCGATGGGGGAGAAGACCTTGAGCTTCGACGGCGACCGGGTGCCGCTCAGGGCGACCGGCTGGCTGTTGTCGCCGGAGAGGTCGAAGAGGATGCTCTCGCCGTCGGGGCAGGTCGTCGCATCGAAGGTGGGGCCGGCGACCCAGGTGTGATCGGTATCGTCGATCGGCGGCGGCGGATCCTCGGTGGTTTCGAAGCCGAGGTAGTAGTCGACGTAGGAGGCCTGCACGTAGCCCTTGGTGGTGGTTTGCACGCGGTACTGCGCGTTGTGCATCAGGGTCCTCCGGCGGTCGTCGGCGGGGGTGTTGGTCGAGAGGATGCGCAGCCCGGAGAAATCGCTGCGGGTGAACACCAGCTCCTCGCGCCAGTCGCCGAGGATGTCGCCCCAGAACGCGGGGCGTCCTCCGTAGGCCTGGATGACGCCGTAGTTGTAGATGTTCTGGCCGTTGAGGTAGATCCGGTCCTGGCCGCCGGTGGCGGGGTTGAACTTGTTGATCGCGGGCGAGGTGCCGGGGCCGTTGGTGCCGATGATGAACTCGCGGCCGGTGTCGCCGTCCCACCAGAGCCCTTCGTAGGGAAAGAAGCTGTTGGCGAAGATCGGGTCGGAGTCGGCGTTGAAGATGCCCGGCTGGGTCGAGAACATCTCCATGCCGAGGTGGTTGGGATCCATGTCGACGGTCAGCCCGCGGCCGACATCCACCACGGCCTCCGAGTACCACTTCTTGTAGAAGTTGCCGTTGGCGGCGTCGAGGTAGGCGGTGGCGAGGTAGGTCGGATTGGTCTGCTGGATGAGGAAGGTCTCGAGCCCGGGGCGCAGCGGGTGGATGTCGGCGACGTGGAAGCGGTCGCCGTGGGTGACGTCGGTGACGTAGAGTTGCGAGCCGTCGTCATCCATGACGTGACCGATGTCGATGATCTCGTCGCGACCGTCGTTGTCGACGTCGCCGATTCTCACCTGATGGCCCTCCGAGCCGGGCTGGGTGGACGGGTCCTGAGCCCAGGTCCATCTCTGGACGAGGCTGCCGCCGACGAAATCCCAGGCCGTCCACTGGCGGTAGAATTGCCCGCTGGCGGCGCGGTTGTAGCCGTAGAGGATGATCGAGGGTCGTTTGCCGTCGAGGTAGGCGATGAAGCACTTCGACTGGAGCGTGCCGTGGACCGCCCAGTCGTTGGGCACCGGGGCGCTGTCGATCTCGGTGCCGCTCATGCCGTCGATGACGGTGATGAACTGGTCGCTGGCGCTGGCGGCGGTGATGCTGGTGACGACGTTGCCGACGGGCTTCTCCACGGTGACGCCGTCGGCGGTGCGGACGATTGCCTCGGCATGGCCGTCGCCATCGAGGTCGAAACAGGTGACGTTGTCGCCGTCGCCCGACGAGATCGCCGAAGAACCCGGCCGGTAGATGTCCGAGCGGTCGGCACTGTTGGGGCCCATGTTCATCCGCCACAGGAAGGTGCCGTCGCGGAGGTAGGCCTCCAGGTACTGCTCGTAGCCGTTTCCAAGCGTCGAAATGCGGTCGCAGAGGAAGTCGTATTCCCCGTCGGCATCAAAATCGCCGACCCAGACGAACTTGGTGTCGTAGGGGCCGTCCGGAGTCGGGTCGCCGATGAACGGGACGTCGAAGTAGGGAACGGTCGCGGAACCGGCGGGCAGCGTCCAGGTGGCGGAGGCGGGCTGCTCGACGCCATCGACGACCGGCCGCACATAGTAGCCGACGCTGCTGCTGTCGAGGGTCCCCGAGCCGGGGTTGTCCTGGTAGTCGGTGGTGGCGGTCAGCGGGCTGCCGTTGAGCTTCACGCCGGCACCGCCATTGACCGAGCGGTAGAGGTTGAAGGCGATGTCGTCGTCGTCGGAGCCGAGCATCCGCCAGCCGATGTAGGTCGAGCTGCCGCCGGTGCGCTGGGCGATCACGCCGCGCCCGAGGTCGTCCATCTGGCGCTGGGCGATGGCGGGCAGGGCGAGAAGCGGGAGAAGAAGCAGGGCTCTCATGGTTCGATCAGGCGGGCTTGGCCGGGGGAAAATCGCAGGCTTTGGCGGGAGGACTCGAGCTGGCGGGTGGCGAAGGGGTCGGCGGCCCGCTTGCCGGTGGTGCGGTCGAAGAAGCGGACGGTGGTCGGGTCGAGCGCGTCGAGACGCTTGAGGAAGACGGCGTGCAGGGTCATCGCTCCCGCCGGGCGCGGGTAGGTGAGCGTGAGGGCGACGTGGTCGTCGGGTTCGAGGTCGGCGCGGATGCGGGTGGGCTCGAGAGCCTTGCCGTCGGAGCCGTCGATCCGGAGCAGGGTGGGCGCCAGCTTCTCGAGCCGTGGTTTGGCGGTGGCGAAGGAGCGGGTGAGCGGACCGCGCGGGGCGTCGGGTCCGAGGAACCGCCAGGCCAGTTCCGGGGCGCAGCGGATGACGACCGTCACGCGCTCCTTGAAGAGGCTGACGGTGGTTTCGGTTTCCGTGCCGCTGTGGGCGTGAAGCGAAGTGGTGAGAAACAGGATGGCGAGTGCGCCGCGGAAGAACACGGCCCACCCTACCGCCCGACCCCGCCGATGGACAACCGGCGGGGCTTAACCCGAAGCGGGTAAGGGCAATCGGGATTGGGGATGGCGTTTTCCTCCGTATGGTGAGAATGAGGAGAATGCACAGGATGATCATCGGTTGGCTGGGGGCGGGGATGCTCGCCGTGGCGGCCTCGCCGACGGGTGAGCGTCTCGACCGGGGGGCGGTCGCGCTGCCGATGGATCCGGAGAAAACCTTCGTGAGTTGGAGGCTGCTGGCGTCCGATCCCGACGATATCCGGTTCGACGTCTACCGGGTGACCGACGGCAAGAAGGAGAAACTGACTCCGGATCCGTTGAAATCGGCGACGAGCTTCGTCGATGACGCGCGTGGCGAGGGCTACGTGGTCGAGGTGGTGGGGGGCGAAGGCTCGGAGGTCGAGGTTTGGGAGAAGCCGTTTCTCGAGATCCCGGTGGCGGAGATCGACGGCTACCGGATCGGCGACGGCTCGGTCGGCGACCTCGACGGCGACGGCGAGTGGGAGATTGTGGTGCACCGCGTCCGACGTGCGCGCGACAACGGCTCCGCGGGCATGACCGATCCGCCCATCCTCGAGGCCTACAAGCTCGACGGCACCCGGCTGTGGCGGATCAATCTCGGGAAGAACATCCGCGACGGCGAGCACTACACCCAGTTCATGGTTTACGACCTCGACGGCGACGGCCGGGCCGAGGTCGCCTGCAAGACCGCGGATGGAACGACCGATGGCACCGGCAAGGTGATCGGCGACCCGGAGAAGGACTGGCTGAACTACGACGAGGGGACGCGGCGCTACGGGAGGATTCTTGAGGGCCCCGAGTTCCTGACGGTATTCGACGGGAAGACGGGAGCGGCTCTGGCCACGACCGACTACGTGCCGGGCCGGGGTAACATCGGAAGCTGGGGGGGGATCGGTGGCAATGGCGGCAACGACTCTTACGGCAACCGCTGCGATCGCTTCCTGGCCTGTGTGGCCTACCTCGACGGCGAGAAGCCGAGCCTGGTGATGTGCCGCGGGGTCTATGGCCGGATCGTGATGGCGGCGTGGGACTGGCGGGACGGAGAGCTGACGTCCCGGTGGGTGTTCGATTCGGGAAGCGGGCTGGGACGGGATCCGTCGCCTTTCGCCGGCATGGGCGGGCACTCCTTGTCCGTGGCCGACGTCGATGCCGACGGGAAGGACGAGGTCGTCTATCAGGCGATGACCGTCGATGACGACGGCAAGGGGCTCTACTCCACCCGACGGCGTCACGGCGACTCGATGCACGTGGGGGATTTCGATCCCGGGCGTCCCGGGATGGAGCTCTACCTCGTGTCGGAGAACGAGGACGACACCAAGCGTTTCCGCACGCCGGGCGCGGGAATGCACGACGCCCGCACCGGCGAGCCCCTGTGGAGCCACAGCCCCGGGGTCGACATCAGCAGCGGAGTGGTCGCCGACATCGATCCGCGGCATCCCGGTGCCGAGGTCTGGGGCGGTCCGGGCGGCCTGAGGAATGTGAAGGGGGAGGAGATTGGCAAGCGGCCGCGTTCGTCCGAATGGGTGATCTGGTGGGACGGTGACCTCCTGCGGGAGATCTACGGCGGGCTGCGGGTCTTCAAGTGGGATTGGGCGAATGAGCGGGAGGAGGAGATCTTCGCCGCCGAGATGCCGGATCGTGGCGGGCGCCGTCGTTGGTGGGGCGGGCGTTGGCCGGTGCTGACCGCCGACCTCGTGGGTGACTGGCGCGAGGAGATGCTGGTGCTGGGACCCGACGGAAAATCGATCCGGCTCTACACGACCACGATTCCGACCGAGCACCGGATGCCGTGCCTGATGCAGGACCGGCAGTACCGCCTGTCGATCGCCTGGCAGAACGTCGTTTACAACAAGCCGCCGCACCTGAGCCGCTTCGTCGGGGAGACCGAGGTGGCGCCGTCCGCCGCGGCCAACGGCGAGTGACGACAAGGAGCGGCGCCTTGCAGGCGCCGGGGATGGAGGCACCTGGAAGGAGCTTGCTTTGGGTGGGCACCTGGAAGGAGCCCCTCCTGGGTCAGGGGGCGGGCTCGAGTTCGACCTGGTCGAGGAAGAGATTCTCGCGGTAGCCGAAGCGGATGGTGTGGGTGCCGGCGGTGAGGGTGAGGATGGCCGGGTCCGGGCCGCCGCGGTTGAAGACGTAGTCATCGACATAGCCGGTCGAGCGCGCGGTGTCCCAGAGATACTCGTCCACCGGGCCGCCGTCGATCGAGACGAACATCGAGTCGTGGTTGCCGTCGATGGCCTTGATGCGGCCGCGCAGCAGGTAGTCGCCGGCGGTGGGGACGTCGAAGGTGAACTCGACGTAGTTCGTGTCGGCGGGACCGCTCACGGCCTCGACGGCCTGGCCCCCGCTGGCGGCGGCGTCGGCGACCACGGTGAAGCTGCCCGCGAGGGTGCCGGCCTCGGCCTCCTGCAGGAGCTCGCCGGCGGTGTTGAAATTGACGCTGATGGCGGCCGTGGAGACGGGGGACAGGGCGCCGCGGTCGTCGATGGCGTAGGCGCCGAGGGTGTGGCTGCCGCCGGGAATGTCGGTCCACTCGAAGGTGTAGGGCGCGGTGTCGTCCTCGCCGAGGTGGCTGCCGTTCCGCTCGAAGACGACCCTGGTCACGATGCCGTCGGCATCGGAGGCGACGGCGGTGAGCGTGAGGTCGTCGCCAGCGTCGAAGGTCGAGCTGTCGGCGGGGGAGGTGAGTGTGGCGCCGGGCGGGGTGTTGGGAGCGCCGGTGTCGATCGCCATCACGGCCGATCGGGTCTTGATGCCGAGCTTGCTGGTCGATTCCGCATAGACCCGGTGGACGCCGCTGGTGATGGTCCACACAAAGGTCCAGGGCTCGGAGGTGGCTTCGCCGAGTTTGAGGTCGGTGTCGGCGTCAAAGTACTCGACCAGATCGATCTCGCTGTCGGGATCGAAGGCCTCGGCGCTGAGGGTGACGGTGAAGTCGAAGGGTTCGCCGCCGGGGATGAGACTGCCGGGGGCGGGCGGCGCGACCGGGGTTTCATTGTCGAAGTAGGCGGTGAATTGTTGGCCGGATGTGCCGACGGTGAAGGTGGTGAGGCTGTCGTTGGTGACGAGTTGATCGGCGCCGTCCTTCCAGTTGAGGAAGCTGTGGCCGCTATCGACGAGCGCCTTGAGGTGGAAGTTCGCGCCTTCCGGCAGCTCGGTGCTCAGGCTGACGCGGCCCGCCGCGGGAAGGTTGGCCTGGATGGCGATGGGGTGCTGCGGCTTGAGCCCGGCGGCGAGGGCGCTGACCCGGGGATCACTTTCGATTTCCCGGAATCCCTCGGCGACAAACTTGCCCATCATCAGCGCCCCCATTTCCTGGAAGTGGGTGCCGTCGGTGTTGCCGCTCGGATAGTTCGGGTATTCGCCGGCGACGTAGGTGTTGTAGAAGTATCGGCCGGCGGTGTCGTAGTCGAGGACACTGAAGTAATCCCACGACTTCTGGTTGAGGTCGATCAGCGGGACGTCGAGGTCGGCGGCGACCTGCTTCATCCAGCCGGCGTAGTCGTTGCCGGCCTCGGTGAAGACGTTGCGCATGGTCGAGCCGTTCCACGCGTTCATCACCATCGGCGTGACGAAGACCGGCACCGCACCGAGCGTCCGGGCCTCGGTGATGTACTGGGCGAGGTAGCCCTTGTATTCGGTCTCGGTGGTGTAGCGCTCGGGCTTGGTCCAGTCGCGGTCGTTGTGGCCCCACTCGATGAGGAGGAAGTCGCCGAGTCCGAGCTCGCCCTTCACCCCGTCCCACAGGCCTTCGACGATGAAGCTCTTCGAGCTGCGGCCGCCGAGGGCGCGGTTGTGGACAGTGAAGCGGGCGGGATCGAGGAAGGTCTGGAAAAGCTGGCCCCAGCCCTTCCACGGGGCGTAGGAGCTGCCGTAGTTGGCCACGGTCGAGTCGCCGATGATGAAGAGATCGGTCGTTTCGTAGGGATCGAAGATCGGCAGGTTCAGGGTGACCGAGGCTTCGGGCTCGCCGAGGACGGTGGTGGTGACCGTCATCTCGTCGATGTTGGCGAGGTCCTCGCCGTTGCTCTCAAGGCGGATGGTGTTGGTCGCGCCGGGGTTGAGCGACACCGCCACTTCCAGCTCCGCCCACGAGTTCCAGGCGCCGGTGCCGGAGAAGGTGATGGGCTGCGCGACGCCGTTGATGATGAGCAGACCGGTGCGCGTGTCGGCATTCCCGTAGGCGTAGCGGAAGGACAGGGTGGCCGTGCCGTCGCCGCCGCCGTCGATGCCGGTCCATTCGATGAAGGAGCCGCTGGTGTCGAAGTTGATGAAGCCGGAGCCGTTGAAGCCGGAGTGGTTGCTTTCGAGGAAGCCGGAGAAGGCGGTGTCCTCGGCCTGGAGCGTGACGCTGCTCGAGGTGACCGGGTAGCTGGAGATGGCGGTGGCGCGGAAGAACTCGCGGGTCTCGCCCGGAGTCACCGGGATCTCCACCCGCCCACCGCCGGTGCCGGAGAGGGTCAGGACTTCCGTCCATTCCGAGAAGTCGGTGGTGCGTTCGACGAGGTAGTCGAGCTCGTCGCGCACCGCGGCGAGATCGAGGTGGAGGTGGTCGTCCTCGTGGCGGATCGCCAGCGCGGTTTGGTTCGGTAGGTCGAAGGCATACTCGCCGAAGAAGGACATGCCGTTTCCATCGGGATCGGCTTCGGGGTCGGTGGCGGGATCGAGCCCGCGGGCGGCGAGCCAGTCGGGGAATCGGTCGGCGGTCGGGACGGGGGCGCCGGGCGGCAGGACCACGTCGAGCGCGGGGAGAGGCACGGGAGCCATGCCGGCACCGAGGTAGTATCCGGGGTGCGGCGGTTGGTTGTAGCCGACGTTCTGCCACGCGATGGCCTGACGGTACTGGCGGTCGTGCATCAGCGTCGGCAGCCGGTGGTCGGTGGGGAGGGTGGAGGTGTAGATCCGCAGGGCGCTGCTGTCGCTTTCCCGCCACACGACCTCCTCGCGCCAGTCGCCGAAGAGGTCGGCGCTGAGAGCGGGGGTGGCCTTGGTGCCGTTGTTCGACGAGACGCCGGCGGGGGACAGCAGGGTGGAGGTGCCGGCGCTGTTCCAGTCCCATTTCGAGATCGTCGTGCCGTCGAGAAGCTCGCGGGTGAGGTCGCCATCCCACCAGCTGAGGAAGTTCATGGGTCCGGGGCGGCCGGAGAGGATCTCGTTGCCGTCGGCGTCGTGGAGATTCGCCCGCGACGACCAGGCCTCGAAGCCGAGGGTGCGCGGGTCGATGTCGGCGGCGACACCGCGGCCGATGTCGTCGGCGCTGTCGACGCTGTAGAGGATGGAGCCGGTGGCGGCATTGCTGAAGACCGAGCCGTGGACGCCGTAGGTCGAGGGCGACTCATGGACCATCCAGCACTCGAGGCCGGGCTCGGTGGGGTCCATGTCGGAGAGGTGCAGCGCGTCGCCGGTGCCGAGCTGCTGCGACCAGAGGCCGCTGCCGTCGTCGTCGATGGCGCAGGAGCCGAAGACGATCTCGTCGCGTCCGTCACCGTCGGTGTCGCCGACCGCCAGGCTGTGCGCGCCCTGGCCGGCCCACGCGCCGTTGCCGGGAGTGGCGCTGTCGAAGACCCAGCGGCGGCTGAGCGTGCCGGCGCGCCAGTCCCAGGCGACGAGGATGCTGCGCGTGTAGTAGCCGCGCGTCATGATGAGGCTGGGCCTTTCCCCGTCGAGGTAGGCGGTGCCGGCGAGGAAGCGGTCGATGCGGTTGCCGTAGCCGTCACCCCAGACCTGATCGATGCGGGTGGTGCCGGGGCTGTGCAGATTGTTGTCGGGATCGCGGAAGGGGATGAAGCTGGTGGAGACGAGTTCGTCGCCGCTGAGGCCATCGAAGAAGGTGAGGAACTCGGGTCCCTCGAGCACCCAGCCACCGCTGTTCCGATAATCATCGTTATGGGAAAAGGTGGGCCGGACCGGGCCGCCGGCATTCTGCCACTTTGCGGGATCGGCGACGAAGTCGCCTTGGGCGTCGGTGGCCCCCGGGGCGGTGCGGCAGGCGAGTTCGGCGCGTCCGTCGCCGTCGAAGTCATAGACGATGAACTGCGTGTAGTGCGCGCCGGCGCGGATGTTGTGCCCGAGGTCGAGGCGCCAGAGCCGGGTGCCGTCGAGCTCGTAGGCGTCGATCAGCACCTTGCCGGTGTGGCCGCTTTGGGAGTTGTCCTTGGCGTTGGACGGGTCCCATTTCACCAGCATCTCGAGCTGGCCGTCGCCGTCGAGATCGGCGACGGAGCAATCGCCAGCCGAATAGCTGTGGGTGCCGACCGTGCCGTCGTCCGGCACGTCGGCGGGACGGTCGAGCGGCAGCGAGAAGTGGGATTGCTGGGGGGAGTCGCCCGGCAGCGTGAAGGAGGGGCTCAGGGCCTGGCCGACACCGCCGTGGATGGGGCGGATCGCGTAGGTGTTGGCCCGCGACAGGTCGGCGGAGTCGTCGGTGAACAGCGTGGGACCCGAGAGCGGGACGGTGGTGATGGGTTGGAGCGGCTCGCCGGGGGCGCCGCGGTAGACGTGGAAAGTGGTGTCCGCCGGATCGGTGCCGAGCAGGCGCCAGCTCAGCAGCACGCGCGAGCTGTCGAGGCGCACCGCGACCAGACCGCGGTCCAGGTATTCCATCTGGGACGCGGCGTGCAGGGCGGGCACCGCCAGGGCGGCCGCGCCGAGAACGGCGAGGGTGGGGCGAAACATGGCCCGCTCAAGATGCCCCGGATGCGCAGATTTTGCCTTCCCCCGAAGCGGTTACCGGGGGGAGGTCAGAGACTCCTGTCTG
>JAUIJD010000056.1 GCA_030431475.1 Verrucomicrobiia bacterium
GCAGGGGGCCTTTGTTCTTCCGCTTCCGGTCGCCTTGAATCACCTTGTCGCCCGGTCCTGCAACCCGTAGAACCATCCCCGGATCTTCTCACTCCGAGTGGGCCATAAAGTCGACGGCGGCCACCACGACCAGCTCGTGTTTCGCATCGGAGACGACGGTAGCGTCACCGCCCCGCTCCAGAACTACACCGCCACCGACGCACTGGTGACCCGCGGCTACGCCGAAGGCCAGTTCCTGAAGATCGACGGGGTGACTAACGGGTCCAATGCCCCGGTGGGCGATATCGGCGAGGTTCGGACGGGAACGGGCACCAGCCAGTCGCTCACCACGGCCACGGTCCAGTCGGTCTACTCGCTCTCCCTCCCTGCCGGCGACTGGGACATCCAGGGGACCGTCAGCTACACGCGCGGGGCGTCGACCGTCGTCAGCTACACCCAGCAGGGTATCAACCTGAACAGCGTCTCGCTCGGCGCATTGGGAACCTACACCTCTCTTGCCGCCTCCTTCTCGGATACGGTGCCGTCCGTATTCACGACCCCGGTCGTGCGGATCAACCTCGCCTCCACCAGCACGGTGTATCTGGTCACGAAGACCGGGTTCACCACCTCCACGCTCAACGCGACCGGCTACCTCTACTGCCGTCGCGTCCGTTGACACCGGTCTGCAGTCGTGAAGCTCATGCTCCGATCCCTGATGGCCGCGATCCTCGTCGCGGGAAACCTGTTCGCTCAAACCGTCGACAAGGCCGACCTGCTCGACGCCACCGAGGCGCTCAACCGCGAGGAACGACCCCAGCTCCGCGAAGTGGAAGCCGTGGTGGTGGCGACCACTACCCAAGCTGGCACCTGGACCGAGGGAGCGAACCTGACCTACGAGCAGCAGCTCGACAACCAGCTCATCGCTGCCGCCGCCCGGCTGCGAGCCGACAAGGTCTCGATCGCCACCGCCATCGACTTCGCCAAGGATCATCTGGCCTGGGGGCTGGCCGTCGATTTCGCGATCCGTGGCAAGCGCGACTCGCAGGAAGTGCTCGGCTACGTCGACTCGTGGATTGCCGCCGACCCCACCGACACCCAGCGGCCCGCCCGCAAACTCCTGCTCCGCGCCTGGACCGATGAGGATGTCCGGACGGATGTCGAAGCGATGGTCGCCGCCACCAATCCGGTCGGTGGACGGACCGGCGAATACCTGCTCGGGGCGTGGATCGAATCGGCCGAGGACGCGGGTGTCACCGATGTCGCGACCTACGAGACGTTCTTCAACTCGCTCATCAATGCCTCCACCGGGCGCGACCAGCTCACCATCCGGATCAACACCCTCCTGCGGCGCTCGCAGCTTGGTGTGAACGTGAACGCCGAGTTGCTGGCGCTGGTCGCCGGTCTCCAGGAGAGCGTCCCAGCGCGTGCCGTTCAGCCGCTCTACTACGCCTTCCAGCCGGGCCTCGCCACCAACGAGGAACAGCTTGCCTTCTATGACGGCCTTCTCCGCACGATCGAGCTGAACGAGTCGACCGCCAAAACCATCCGCAAGATCCAGGACCAGAAACTGAAGTTCGAATGAAGACGATCCTAACGCTCATCCTCCTGACCGGAGTGCTCGCCGCCCGAACCGTCACGATCAATGGCGTGGACATCGAGGTTCCAGAGGAAACCGAGGTCGCCGTGCCCCCGAGCACCGTCGAGCCGCTGATCCGCAACCCGGATGTCACCGCCACTCTCGAACAGGCCGCCGAGGGCCGCTACAACGGGACCGCCGTCGCCAAACGTGCCCGCCGGCTACTCCAACGGATCAGCCGTGAGGGTCTCACCGACGCAAACGTCGCCGCGGCCGTCCGGATCCAGGAAAAGGCCGACAACCCGGACACGCCGGCGCCCGAGCCACCTGCCGAGCTCGACCCGGTCGAAGTCGCGCTGGCCCTGGAGATTGCCAAGGGCTTCGACACCGGACTCGGATTCCGGCTCGGCCTGACCTCGAAGGACCGCGAGGCGTTCTCCCAGATGCTCCTTCTGGTGAACACCGCTCGCGCCAACGACTTGATCGACAACAACACGCCCCAGACCATCGCCGACATCGCGGGCACTACCCACACGATCACCACCAAGGACTTCGTCCGGCTGATGATCGCCTACGGCAACCACTACAAGCGGCTCTGGGACCAGTCGAAGGGTCCCCGTTGACAGCACCACCCGGTCACCATGCGCGCCCCCATCGACTTCGAGTTCGTCCTCCGCAGTATCGTCGGCACTGCCTCACCCCTGCTGGGCGTCGTCACCTCCATGCAGGAGCAGATCGAGTGGCATCTGCGTGTCGCGTCCTTGGTCGTCGGTCTCCTCGTCGGCCTACTTTCGATGGTGGCGATGATCCGGAAACTCAGGCGCAGGTAGCCGCGTCCTGACTCAATCGCGTCGGGTGATCCCAACGCCTTCAGCTTTGATCCGCGTTCACATCGGCCCGGAGCGCCATTCTTCAAAAGTTCGGCAAAGCTTCGTGCCATTATGGCGGTGCTGCTTCCCTACTGGCGAGGGCTCAAGCATTTCGTGTACGATGAAGCTGACCAGTTCCTCGAAGCGATCGATTGGCAAGTGATTCCGGGTGCGCTGTTTCAGCCGGAACTTGGTCTTGATCTTCTTCCCGAGCCTAGCAGGGCCCATATTTGTCGCCCCTTGCCAGTAATCGATGGCCAGACCGAAAAGGTAGTCGACATACCCACACAAGTTCGCGTCCGCTCCAATGCTGTTCTTGGGGTAGCGACTACCCTTGGACTTCCCGACACTTGGCTGATTGATCGTGATGTTGCCATGGTTGTCACCACCGACCGCGATCGCGACTCCGTTCCCCCTCGCCGACGCCTTCGCGCGGCTCTTTGGCTTCAGTGATTCGATGAGCAACATTGCGGCCCTCCGATCAGAAGGACTGAGTTCAAGCCCCCCCTCGTTCTCCTGGACGGTCTTGATGTCCGTAAGCAAATCGACGCTGTAGGTTGCCGCGTTTCGGTCGACAAGCTTGTGACATGTCGGGCAGAGGAGCAGAAGGTTCTCATATGCGTTCCGCTCGGCGGGTGTAAGGTTGGGGTCGAACCTCGGACCGTTTTTCCGTCGAGCGCGGATATGGCAGATTTCCCCGATCACGGTTTCACCGACGACCATCCGACCGATGCATTTCGGCATGGCGCACTGGTTCTGTGAACGGGCGAAGAGGCGTTTGATCGTCCTGTCAGAGTAGCTCATGCGAGGATTCTACCATAGGGGGTAACGTGCCCCATTTACGAGTTCCTGCCGTTGACACGAAGAGCCGGGTGCCATGAAAGCACTCAAGATCCTCAGCTACCTCGGCAAGATCGCCGGTTTCGTCGCCGCCTTGAATGCCATCCCGTTCGTCGAACCCGGCCTCGGAGCCGTGATCTTCGCCGCGGCCTCGATCCTGAAGGATACGGTGAATCGCATCGGTGACCTGGCCGACGACGGCAAGGCGAACCAGAGCTTCGGCTCCTGAGCCGGTCTCCCGGCATACCCAAAGGCCCCGGATGGCTCTCACCGTCCAGGGCCTTTTTCGTTGCGCAGCGAACGCCTCAGCGGGCGTTCACCTGGTAGCGCTCCTTCAGCACGGCCAGCACCTCGTCGTAGTTGTAGAGGTAAAGCCGGGCCGAAATTGTCAGGTGCGGGATCAGGCGCTTGCGCGTCCACTCGTCGATCGTCCGGGGACTCACCGACAGGCGCTTCGCAAGTTCCTTCTTCTTGATGAACGTTGGTTCGGGATCGTCGGTCTTCACGCTTCGTTTCCGCTGTCAATTCCGCGCTCCTCCAACGCCTTTCTGATTCGTTCCCGGATCGGCCACGGCAGTTCCTTCGGCGCCCAGCCCTCCGGCGGGAGGATCGAGAACCACTCCTTCGCCGACTCCTCGTCCACGACCTCGCGGTAGTGTCGGAAGATCATCTCGGGCGAGTTCCCCGCCTCCAGTGCCGTCCGGGCCACGTCTCCGGTCTCTGCCACCCGGTAGCTGATGTAGGAATGGCGCAGCGCGTTTTTCCGCCAGCCTCCCTCGATCCCTGCCTTGTCACCGAGGACGGTCAGCGCACCCGAGACGCTCTTCATCGCGATCACCGGACCCGACTCGTGGCGCCATGGGGCCAGCCATTCCTTCAGGTTGTCCGTCAACGGCACCAGCCGCCGTGCCCGCGTCTTAGTTTTCCGTCCGGCGAGCTCGATGTGGCCGCGGTCCCACTTGATGTCTTCCCAGTGGAGCCGGCGGATCTCGGCGGAACGGATCCCGGCAAACGCCCCGATGGCCACTAGCGGGAGCAGGCGCGAGTGGGCGGTGAGCTGAAGCTTCCCGATTTCCTCGACGGTGAAGATCTCGATCTCCGTATCCGGTTGCTTGAATGGCTCGCTCAGCTCGGCCGCCGTCTGCTTGTCGGGATGGAGATAGCCCTGGCGCTTGGCGAACCCGAACATCGTCACCAGCGTGCGCCGGATCGTGTTCTTGCTGACCGGACCCAGCGTCTCCTGACTTTGGAGGTAGCGGTTGATTTCGGCCACCGTCACGTCCCCGATATTGCCGCTCACCTGGCCCGTGAAGCGCGTCAGATACTCACGGGACCTCCTGACATAGACATCGCTCGCACCGCTGGCACAGCGTGATTCGAGGAATTCCGAGGCCACCTGCTCGAGCGACCTCACCGGCAGCAGGTCGGTGCGGTTCGCCTGGTAGAACCGGACGGCATCGGAGAGCGCCGTTTCACCGGCCACCTTCCTGGCGCTCGCCCATTCCTCGATGGCGGCTGCCAGCGTGACCCCAAGGTTCTCGGCGGTTCGCTCGCAGTACCGGAGCAATTCAATGTCCCGCTTGGTCACCTCGTCGACCAATCCGCCGTTCTGGAGCCGGACGACGGTCTGCTGGGCGACCATCCGGGCTTCGTCCATGCAGGCGAAACTCCGGGTCTTCCGGCCACCGCCCTCTTTCCAGGCGACGGTGAACTGCGGGTAGCCGTCTTTCCGCTGGATCGTGTAGATCTTGGCGGTGAAGGGGCTGGAACCGATTTCGACTACGCGACTGCGGCGCTTCTTGCGTTTCGGGGTCATCGACCCCGGCTTCCGAGTCAACTTGTGTGGAATCTCGCGAGGCCTCGGGATAGTCGGCCCGGACCTGATCCGCTCTACGCCTTGTAGATCAACGGATTGGGAGCCTCGGAAATGCCCTTCCGACGAGTCGTTGACACCTCGTCATAGGCATGTCTGACAAATATCTGACAAACGGCAAAAAGACCACCAAGCAGAACCAAGCACCAAAGGGACCCCACACCACCGTTCGGCACGGGTCGGTCACCATCCCGATCTACTCCGGCACCACGGGCGGCAAGACCCGCTACACCATCGCCTTCTATCACGACGGCTGGCGACGGCGGCGGATGTTCACCGACCTCGAAAAGGCGAAGAAGGAAGCCAAACTCGCCGCCGAGAAGATCCAGCGCGGGCTGGCCGCCAACAACGACCTGAGCACGCGGGACCGCGAGCAGTTCCACGCCGTCAGGAAACTCCTCGGCCCGCTCGACACCCCCATGGTCGCCGCCATCGAGGAATACATCCGGGCGCGGGAGATTCTGGGGGACATCCCGCTGGTCACCGCCGTTCAGGAATTCATGCGGCAGAACGACGGCGTCACGCTGGGCGTCACCGTCCCGCAGGTCTGCGAGGAGATGCTGGAGGCGAAGCGCCAGGACAACGTCAGCCGGGTCCACCTGATCCAGCTCAAGGGGCAGTTCAAGCTGATCTCGGAGCGGTTTCCCGGCCCGATCTTGCACGTCAAAAGCCAGCAGATCGACGAATGGCTCCGGGGCACCGGCTACGCGGCGAGTTCTCGCAACAACCTCCTCCAGTGCATCAAGGGGTTGTTCAACTTCGCCCGCCAGCGGAACTACCTGCCGAAGTCCGAGATCACCGAGGCGTCGCGTTTGTCGAAGGTGAAGGTCCCGGCGAAGGACAACGAGATCTACACCCCGGACCAGTTCGAGAAGCTGCTGCGGGCGGCTCCGGCGGACCTGATCCCGATGCTGGCGATCCGGGGATTTGCCGGAATCCGGGGTGCGGAACTCGACCGGCTCGACTGGGATGCGGTGAACCTCGAACGTCGTCACATCGAGCTTCGCGCCACCCAGGCGAAGACGGCCGCCCGCCGCCTCATCCCCATCAGCGACAACCTCGCCGCATGGATCGAGCCCCTCATGAACAGCGGGCCGATCATTCCGGCAAGCTGGCGCCGCAGGGAAGCCAGCAAGCTTGCCAAGGAACTCGGGATCGGCTGGCCGCGCAACGTCCTGCGCCACTCGTTCATCAGCTACCGGGTGGCGCTCAGCGGCGATGTCCCCCGGACGGCACTGGAGTCGGGAAACTCGCCGGACGTCATCTTCCGCCACTACCGCGAGGTCGTGGACGAGGAGGCGGCGAAGGTGTGGTTTGGCATCATGCCCCCGGACGACTGGGCCGAGCGCGTGTCGGGCATGGTGACGCCGTGAGACGCATGGTGGTGAACGCCCAGGGCCGGGAATTGTTTGCGCGGGCAAACAATTGTCTGTCCGGACAGACGTTTCCTGCCGGGTTGCTCATCCGGTCAACGATACGACCAGCCCGGCGAGGAGCCGCAAACGTCAGCGCGCGCTGACACTTGTCGTCCCGGAACGACATTTCCCGGCGGATTTCTCTGCACGTGCAGAGATTTGGCCGACCTCCGGGCAGGTCATTTGTCACTACGTAATGACAAACGGTGCGCCCCCCGGTCCCGCAAAGATGCCCATGAAGGCGCGTCAACGTGCATAGATGCCCAAAGCCGACGTTTGGTTGACACGGCGGGGGTTGGTGAAATGCAAAATGAAGCTACCACCCCCGCCGGTCGCCTGCTCACCGAAACGGAAGCCTGCGAATACCTCCGCGTCCGTCCCCGCCAGCTCTTCAACTGGCGCTGCCTCGGACTCGTCCCGTTCATCCGCATCGGCCGTGCCGTGCGCTACCGCGTGTCGGACCTCGATGCCGCGCTCGACCGGATGACGATCAACCCCATCCAGCCGGATTCCGAGCTGTGACCGCCCGCCGTCAGGAACCTCCAACCACGATCACACAA
Source organism: Verrucomicrobiia bacterium (assembly GCA_030431475.1). Lineage (GTDB taxonomy): Bacteria > Verrucomicrobiota > Verrucomicrobiia > Verrucomicrobiales > Akkermansiaceae > Haloferula. The sequence continues at coordinate 7,113 of JAUIJD010000056.1, forward strand.
TGACCTGGTTTGATCACGACGGACGGCCGACGGCGGTGGATCTCACCCACCCGGTGGACCTGCTGGAGCCCGAAGCCGACGAGGAGCCGGAGCGCGGCATGTCCCGCGCCCAGTTCCGCGACCTCGTTCTGCACGTCGCCCGGACCTTCTTCACCGGCGACCCGAAGATCACCGTCATCGCCTGGCGCATCCTGGATGACGACGCGTGGGACTCGATCCGCGCCTGTGCCCGGCGGGCCGGATGCTCGGCGGCGGCCGTCAGCCGCAGGCTCAAGATCCTCAGGGAATACTTCGGCCTGCGACCGTCCGCGGCTCACCTGCGACGGCTCAAGCGCTGGGAACAGCGCGACCGGCACCTTCAAACAGTGCGGCGAGGGGACTCGCATCCCCCCGCCGCTGATGAGGACCAACTCGAAGACAACGGCTCCCACTCGAAGAAAGGAGGCCGTCTGTGAATGCGGGCGGCGTCAACGATTCGTCGGGTTTCATCGACCTTCACTGATTTCACCCGATGCCCAGCTACACTTCACCGGGGCAATCCACGCCCCTGCCCAAGCGGACCCTCGACTACCTCGCCTCCGGGGCGGCCGAGGGCACGCGCAATGCCGAGCTTTTCGACGCGGCCTGCCAATTCCGCGATGCTGGCAAGCCGCCCGACGAGGCGGAATCCTGGCTCCTCCAGCGAACCACCGCTGACGGCCTGAGCGAATCCGAAGCCCGCCAGACGATTCGCTCGGCATACGCCAAGGCTCCCCGTGAGCCGGTCGTGGCCGGCGCAGGATGTTCCCATGGCGCACCATCCCCGCCAGCCGTCACCGGGCCGCCTGAGCCTATCGAGGGCGGGTTTCTCAAGGTTCTGGAGGCGTGCTTCCAGGACCATGAGTTCGTCGCCATCGCTCCCGCAGCGGAGGATGACGACGGCGAGGTCAAGCCGCGCCAAGGCGTGACGCTCACCGCCGCCGAGTGGCGTGCGCGTGTCATCAGGAAGGGCGGCATCGACCGTTGCTTCGGGACCAAGCTCGGCCTGTTCCTGCGCATCAACCCGATGGAGAAAGGCGGGTCACGCAACGAGGATGTCACCGAGTTCCGCCATGCCTTGGTCGAGTTCGACCGCGATTCCGATGGCAACCCGATCCCCAAGGCCGAGCAGTATCGCCGCATCATTGAAAGCGGCATGCCGGTTTCAGTGCTCATCGACTCCGGCAACAAGAGCCTGCATGCCTGGGTGCGGGTTGATGCCCGCGACAAGGCCGAATACGAGCGCCGCGTCGCCATCATCTGGAAATGGTTCGGCGCGATGGACCTCGACCGCCAGAACCGTAATCCGTCGCGCTTGTCCCGATGCCCCGGGGGTTGGAGGATAGTTGACGGCGAGGTCCGGGCCCAGTCGCTGCTGGCCACCGGTCTCGGGGCGGCGTCATGGGACGCGTGGGAGGCTCAGCAGGTCGGCCTTGAGACGCCCCCCTTCATCGACCTGGCCGAGATCATCGCCAATGGTTGCGAACTCGAGCGTCCCACCGTCGCCGATGTAGGCCTCGACTCCTGCCTGTTCTACGCGGGCCGGATCAACGAGATCCATGCCGAGCCGGGAGCGGGCAAGAGCAACGTCGCCATCGCGGCGAGCCTCGCGGTGATGCGGGACGGCGGGTTGGTCGTCTACATCGACCCCGAGGACACCCCGGCTGGATTCACCCGGCGCTGTCTCCAGTTCGGTGCTTCCGGCGATGACCTGCGCGACCGCTGCCGATACCTCCACAACCCGACGCCCGATGACATCGTCCTCACCCAGCGCTGGGCCGCTGCCAACCGACCGACACTCATCGTGCTCGATGGCCTTGCCGAAAGCATGGCCGCCGAGGGACTGGTCGAAGACAAGGCGGGCGATGTCCTTGAGTTCTTCCGCACCCGGCTCAGGCCGTTCGCCGAGGGGGCCGGCGCGGCGGTCCTTGTCTCCGACCACGTCGCCAAGAGTTCGGATGACCGGGGCCGGTGGTCGCGTGGCTCGGGGGCCAAGCTCGGCCGCTACGATGGCGTCGTCTATTCGCTCGAAGTCGTCGATCCCTACTCGCCGGGACAGAAGGGATCGGTCTGCCTCACCATCGCCAAGGACCGCAACGGGGGCGTCGGGCCCAACGGCCGCAAAGTGGTCGAGATCGAGTTCGCGCCCGGCGACGGCAATCAGACCGCCGTCACCTTCAGCAAGCCGCAGGACAACGCCACCTCCAACCGCCCGATCCGAACCATGTCGCGCATCCGCAAGTATCTGGAGGTCCACGAGCAGGCCGACAAGCGCACCCTGCGGACCTTGGGCAAGGCCGAGACCATCGACCGCACCGTCGAGTTGATGGTCGAGGAGGGCGGCCTGATCCGCACCATCGACGGCAGGCGCCACCTATTCAGCCTGCCGGTGGGTGCCAACTACTCGATTGGCAAAGTGAAGCAGGCTCCGGCCGAACGTGTCCCGTGTCCCTAACGTGTCCCAACGTGTCCGGGACACGGGGAATCCGAACGTGTCCTCCGTGTCCCCCCCCTTATAGGGGGGACACGGGACACGATCCAAGAAAGCCTGAAAAACAAGGCCTGAAAACAAGGGGCAAAAGGCATCGTGTCCCCTATGTGTCCCCCGGCAAACAGCGGCAATCCGGGCACGAATCACGGGATGTCGATCAAGCAGCGGGACACGCAAGCGACCTGCAATCTCCGGCGCGAGGGTCGGGTGAGCCATGCCCGCCACGGCATGCCTGCGGACCCCGGTTCAGAAGTCTTCTTACCTTGCCGCTGTTTGCTGGGATGTCCCCACCGGCGTCCATTTCCCATGAAACCCGCCATCGTGGACTTCCCACATAACGGCGCGGTCTCCTCGATGCTCAGGTGCGTCCGTGGTGCGGCAAGCTCGGTGTCTGGCGCGACTCTCACCCGCGACCACGGGCAATCTGTTTTGTTCCGAACTCAGGTCGCAGCGCCGCCCGTCGTGGGAAAAGTGGGAAATCGGGTGTGCAGTCGGGTGGGAAATCCGGCGACCGCTTGCCACGCTCAACCGGAGTTCGATGCCAGGCGCTCCCGTCCCCAACCGGTCTTGCTGATCACGTTGTAGAGCGTCTTGTGTCCCCGCTTGAGGGTGTCGTGGCGGAGCATCTTGCCCGCCTGCTCCAACAGGTCGAGGTCGTGGTGCACGTCGTCCTCGTCGCGGTAGGTCTGGATCGCCAACGCACGCGGGTTGATGCCTTCCCGCTCGGCCAGCCGTTGGAGCGATCCGTATCGGTATTGGATGATCCGCCGGTTCTCGTCGTTGCGGTGGTAGATGGTGCCGAGCCTCTTCCGCCGCGCCCGTCCCTTGAGTCCTTCCAGCTTGCGGAGCGACGCCACCAGCCTGGGGATTTTGCTGTCGGACGAGAGTGCCCGGTGATTGATGTCCACGAACCGCAGCCCTGCCGCCTTCGCCGCCGCTTCCGGACCCCCGAAGAATCGCAGGACAGCCGACCTCAGCTCGTTGGACATGCTGAGCCGCCAGTCCGCCGCCTTCTCCACCGCGAATTTCCTCAGCCGCTCGATGACCAGCTCCTCGGTCCAGTGCTGGAACGGGGGAATGGCCCGCTCCTCGTCCGGGTCGAAGCCGGCGGCCTGCAACGCGGCATCCCACGACCCGAACAGCTTCCACCCGGCACTTGCCAACGGCTGCCCGATGTCGCGCAGGCCGTGGAAATTCAGGCTCACTCCCTCCTCATGCAGGCGGATGATCCAGTCCACCACGTAGAGCCTGCTCCAGATGCTTTCCCAGTGCTCGATGCCCGCGATGGGTCGGGAGCCGAACCGCGCCGCCCGGAACCACTCGGAGGACAGCTCGCAGTCAGGTCCGAACTCTTCGAGGTATTCCTCGCCCGTGACGCCGTGGTGTGCCTTGAGGTGGGTGCCCAGCACGGCTGACGCGTAGCCGCAGATCCGGCACTCGACCTGATCCTCGTACTCGTGCTCGATCTCGTAGGGATCGACGCCGGCACCGATCAGGGTCCTCCGCCAGCCACGCGGCGAGGGGCCGGCGAATGCCTGCTTGAGCAGGTCGGGACGCTCGCGCTGAACCGCATGCAGGTTGAGGGCCTGCCCGGATGCCGCCCGTGCCTGGATCCATTTGGTCCCGTTCATCGCGTGTCCCCGGGACCTTATGCCGCGCCGGGTCCACGCTCGCAAGCTCCGGCACCCGCCTGACGATCCCGGGGGACAGAATACCTCCGAAAAACATGGATCGGTGGTGGCGACAGGTTAGACCCGACGATGGATGACCGCATCCACCTAACAAACAACCACCAAGACCATGGACAAACTGTATTGGATCGTTTGCGAGGAGGGCGACAAGACCCTCTATGAAGGCCGCTACCAAGCCCGCACCCGAGGCGCCGCGCTGAAGTTCCTCAAGGAACAGGTCGGCCGCACCTGCCTGCGGGGCGTCGTGTTCACTATCACGGAAATCCCGGTGCCGCTCATTCGTGAGATCGTCGCCGAGATCCTCGCTGGCGGTGACCTGCCCGCCGCCGTGCCGACACCGCCGCCCGCCGCCACCGACGACACCGCCACCCCTGAGCCCGCACCGAAGCCGGCCCGCAAGTCGAAGCCCAAGCCGGCCCAGGCACCCAGCGACGGCAAACCCGGCAACCCGGGATTCGGCGATGACCTCTGGCAGCAGGTCCGGGCTCATTGGGAGGAGTGCCGGAACTACCGCAAGGCGGCCGAGGCGTTCGGTCTGTCCCACCACACCGTCAAAACCCGGGCCCGCCGGGAAGGCTGGAACAAGTGAGGGTCGAGGTCACACGCTACCGCAAACGCGACGGCTTCCCGACCCGCCATTGGGCGGTGTTCGTGGACGGCGAGCTTCTGGTCGTCACGCTCTACCGCAAGGGCGCGGAGGCCGTCGCGGCGGCTCTCACCGGCATGAACGACGCTTGCCCTGTCCGGACCCGTGACGGGCAGGGCGACGCCTCACCGGCCCCGTTGACGCCGTCCGACGCATAGTTGCCGCCGGTCGTCGGTGGAAAAACCCGACGAATCGTTGACACCCCTGGGATTGGTGATGAAAGACAACTCCACTCCCAAGCTCGATGCGTTCCGTTCCCTCCTCGGTCAGGCCGAATCCCTGCACGCGGAACTTTCCACCCTCGACACCGCCACCCGCGACCGCGACGCGATCAAGACCCGCATGGGCGACTGCCGCGACGAGGAGGAGGCCCGAACGCTCCTCAACGAACTCGCCAAGGCCGAGGAGGTCGTGACGATCAAGAGCATCCGCGCACCCCGCCTGCGGGCCGATCTGGTCGCGTTGCTGACCGAAACCGAGAAGGCATGCAACGCCGCCCGCCATGAGGTCGCCCGGACACTGGCCGGTCTGCCACGCGAGGCCGCCGACATCTTCCGCCAGCTCATTCATGAAGTCCAAGGTGAGGCCGAGCGTGACCGTCGCCGTCAGGCCACTGAGCAGGTGGCGCTTGGCGTCAATCCCCTGGCCATGGCGGAGACCCAGCAAGGCAACCTCAGCTCCGCCAGCCGTTCCGTGGGACTCAACAGCGAGACCCCCGAAAGGAGGCTGGAGGGCCTGCAAGGCGCGCTCCGGCATCTCGACCGCGCTAACGTCGCCCAGGACGAGATCCTCGCCGAAGCGAAGCGCCTCGTCGCCGCCTGCGAGGCGTTCCTCAAGGTCTTCACCAAGCGCTGAGCCCGCCATGGACCCTGCATCCGACAGCCGTATCGCGGCCTTCAAGCGCTTCGTCGAGGAGGCGAACGGGCTGTGCCACCAGCTCAACGCCGCCGAGCATGACGAGCTTGTCGCCGACGACACCAGCGCCCGGATCGCCAATCCCGGGAAGGGTGACGCCCTGCAACACCTGCGGCGGTTCCGCGCCGACCTCGGTGACATCGCCGTCCTGCGGAGCCGCCACGCCGCCGCCAAGCTCAGGTTCCAACTCCACCTGGCCAAGGGCCGGACGCTCAAGCGTGCTGCCGTCGATGCCGTGCGCGAGATCCTGCTCTCGGCGGTCGGGGGAGAGGCGTCCCTGACAACCTGCCCCATCGGCCCCTTCGCCCAGCACTACCTTGACGAGGTCCGGAAGGTGGGGCCATGGCCGGCCCCGGGCGCGACCCTCCAGCAGTTGGGCCGCCACCTCAGCGAAGCTCTGGAGACGCTGGAGCGTGCCGTCAGCGAGTCCGACCTGATCCGCCGCGACCGGAACGACCCGCCGCAATGGATGGTCGAGCGATTCGAGGAGAGGCGTCGGCAAGCGACGCCGACCCACTTGCCGCGAGAGTAAAGTCACGGTTTATGACGTCGTGACACGAAAAAGACCGCAATCGCGACCACCAGCACGCATCCGGCGGACCAAAGAGCCCAGTTAAGGCCGCCACCCTCAGCATCATCGAGTTTGAAAGCAGGAACACCCCCGGACGGAACCTTGCTGCCGGCTTCCGCGTCGTTCTCTTGTCGATCGGACGCCCTGGGCTCTCGAACCGGGTTACTACCTTCGTTTGAGAGTCTCTCCTCCAGGTTCTCGATATGCCTGCCGACATTCACCCTCACGCGTACATCGTCGTCCGCTTCGTACTGCCGGATTAAGTCAAGATCTCCCCGATTGCCGTAGGCACTGAACACAGGCAAGGCGGAATTCACCAGCATATAGTAGTTGTCCGGACGGGGTTCGGGCTGCTGTGCCAGTTCGGAGCGAAGGAACTCGAGAAGTTCCGTCTGATCCCCCGGCGCGCTTCTCAGGGCCGTCACGATATCCGACATTTTTCCGTAATCGCCCCGGTACTCATCGGTCAGCAAATACATCAATGCCGGCCGGACAGCAGCTCCCTGAGCCCGATACCACTGAAGATCCTCCCAGTAGGTATGATCCTTCGGATACCCGGGAGCATCAACGTAATGTCCGTGCTCCCTCGTGAACTGCAGCACCCGTGAACTTACTGGATCGCTCGGAGGCTCGCCCCACGTGAAATGGATCGACAGGCAGATTAAAGCCGCTGTGATCCATGAAAATCTCGCTGTTAAGTCTTTTTTCATGGGTAAACCTCGATCACGCCAGCTCCATAAATCGTAGTTTTCTGGCCTTCGGTCAGACGCCTCGTGTTGGTCGTATAGCTTCCCGCGTCCCGGGAATAACTGACACCAGAACGCATCAGATTCCCGGACTCAGAGTAATGGCCGTTCACATCTCCGGCACCATTTAGCAGGACATGTCCTAGTTCGTGGGCCCACACTGCCTCTCCATGCCCAGCGAAAGAAACGAGAATCGTCCGCTGAAAGTTCGATGCGTTACTCCATCCGAACGGGAAGGCCATCCCCCGCGCCTTTCCGCTCTGGGTCTGCCCCGTGAGCAGTTCAGCAGAAACATAAATCACACGAACGTCGGACTGATCACCGGGAGTGCCGAGCGCATTCAGTAATCCCAGAGCCTCCGTGGATAGCGTTCCGAGTGTCGTGGTCGTATCCAGCAGCAACCCATCGTCGAGATCTACATCATCATCGTCAGGAGCCTCCACAAACTGCACGTCGCCGAATACCTCCAAGCCAATCTGGGCGTAGATCTCCCTCGCAAGCTCAATGTCGTTCAGGGCGATCAATCCCAGATCCTCGTCGATGACCCCGTTCGGAGTCACAATCACCGAACGGACATTAACAGATCCGCGGGCCACAACTGGCAGCTCTGCCCCAATACTTCCATCAAGGGCCGACACCCTGAACTTTACTTGGCTCCCAAGCGCCACGATATGGGTTTGGTCATCTACCAGATCGGCGTTGTTGAACGTGTTGTCTACGGCATCAGAAACGAGAATCATCGGCTGAGACACGTAGCCATCAGAAGAAAAACCTGCCCCTGCAGGATCGGGCTGTAGCACTACCTTAGTCGGAGTGTCATCGTGCTCGTCGGATGAACCTGTCGTTTCAACGAAGAACTGATCGAATGGAGCTGGAAGCTCATCTGTCGCAACAAGGATGCGGAATCGATCAAGCTCCTCGCCAACGTAGGTATCGATAAAGTCCTGCCTGAACGCTCCAACACTGTCCCACGCTTTCTCCCACTTCGCGACCTTCAATTCATCAGTGGAAACCCACAGAGGGTTTCTGATCTGTATCTCAAGCGGCATCACGGCAACTACCACCGTGCTCGGCAGAAGACCATCGCCAACATTGGTCGCGGATAGTTCGATCTCAATTGTGAGCGAGGAGGATTCTGGCGCCTGCAAGACAGAGTCGTGCTCGAAATGGACAGGATCAAACCCGTGAAACGTGGTTCCCTGGGCTTCTGCGGCAAGCCAACTCACATGCCGTGCGTTCACATCAATCGTCCCTGAACTGGGCGATCCCTCAGATGGCTTGATCGACCACGCAAGTTTGTCGTTGTAGTCCGGAGCAGTCGCCGGGTCAGTCCATCCTTCCACATATTCTTCGCTTGCGATCCCAACCAAAATTAAGCGCCTCTCGCCCTGCGGTATGGTGAGGGTGCGGTTGCGCTTTTTCACTTCGTCTTTGCCGAAGTCTCCTGTCAGCACAAACCACTCAGCAAGCGGTGTCTCACCCGCGTCTGCAGGATCGGTTTCCTCATCGACTTCCCCGCCATCCGTGATTCCGTCGTCGTCGCTGTCCGGGTCGTTGGGGTCGGTTCCAAGGCTGACCTCTTCTCCGTCGGTGAGGCCGTCATCATCGGAGTCCGCGTCCTTCGGATCGGTTCCACCCGAGACCTCGGCACCGTCGAGCAGCCCGTCATCGTCCGTGTCCGGGTCAAGAGGGTTGGTCTGATAGAGCTCGATCTCGTCTTCATTCGACAGGCCATCTCCATCCGCATCCCAATCCTCCAGGATGGTGCCGCCGGGAGGCTGGTCGTCCGTGAACCAGAGCCGGAAGAACGCTTTATCGGCGGTGGTGAGGATCTCATGGGTGATTTCGACACCGGTGCCCGATTCAATGACCGGCATCCAGAGCCATTCCTTCAACGGCGCATTCGGGTCCGATGCCTGGATGAAGTAGGTCCGGCCCACCTGGCCATCCCAGCGGAGGAACTTGTCGCCTGCCGGGACGATGATGACGTCCGTGTTCTCCGGGTCGGGAGAAGCCTCGACGTTTCCGACCGCCGCGAGCAGGGCAAAGGTCCCCGCCATCAGAAAGGCTGCCCGCTTCATCGGTCGCCTCCTTCAATCGCAGGTTGGAGATAGCGGCTACCCCGGTGAGGGCGGAGGATGATCGTGTGATCCCGGGGTCGGTCCGGATTCGCGGCCTTCCATGCATCCGCGTCCGCCCGATACTTCTCCCGGGCCGCCTCCATCGCTTCCAGCTCAGACCGATGCTTGGCGCAGTAGTCACGCACCACTTCGAGAAACGTCCGCCCGGCCATGGCATCACCTGAGCCAGACGTGAAGACGATTTCACCCGGGGCCACGTTCGGATGGTCGGGCACAAGTCGTTGCTTTGCCAGTGGGTGGAGCCGGGTGGTATCGATGCGCCAAGGTGAGAAGAAGACGCTGTAGGTGACGTTCTCGGACGAAACCTCCTGCATCGGAGCCAGCAAGGCCCAGTCCCAGCCACACCATGCTTCCAAGGACTCCTTGGTCTCTGGGTCCTGCCATTTCAGGTGGCTGAAGGTTCGGTCATAGATCGTGACCGACAGCCCGAGCAGGTAGTGGGGTGGCCCCGGCTCAAGGAATGGCGCGGGTGGCAGCTCCCGTGGCTCAGGGACCGGCGGCAGGTCCGGTAGGGTGGAAGGGCTCCCACGGACAACCGTGATCGTGTGCGTGGGCCGGTGAACGGCCGTCGCCTTTTGGACCGGAACCGGCGGCAGGGGCTCCGGCGGGGCCGGGGGCACGAACCGGATCGCCGACGGATCGAGGGTGCCGGAGCGAACTTCGAGCTTGTCTGCCGATTCGGGCGCCAACGAGTCCGGCTCGGTCTCCGTCTGCCCCATGATTGACATGCTCAACCCGCAAAGAATCACACCAAGGCCAATCGGGGCTTTCATTGCCGCTGATACGATTCATCCGGACGCTCCATATCAAGAAATGCGGAGTTCTGAACCCCGGCCCAGCGGAGCTGAGGATCTGGCATCAGAGCTTCCCGAGCGCGGTGAGGGTGTCGAGAATCTCGGTGATGGTGCGGATGCGGGCTTGGGTGCGCTTGCCGAAGCAGGCAGCGAGTTCTGATGGATCCGGGCCGGTGGCGGGGAGAAGGCGCTGGATGGCCGCGACCTGATCGGGCATGGAGGCAGGCCACTTGAGTTTTTGGGCCGGGGCGAGTGGCTTGGCGCTTGTGGACTCCGCTTCGAGTTCGATCTGTTTCTGTTCGCTGGTGGGAACGCCGGTGTCGTCGGGGGCTTGATACTCGGGACGCAGCCAGCGGATCAGGCCGCGCTTTTCTTCGGCGGCACGCTCATGGTTGAGGGCGACCAAGCGCTTGAGGAGTTCCTGTTCGAGTTGTTGGGCCGCTTCGTCGCCGGCGGCGAGGCGGTCAGCGAGGGGATGCACGACACTCCTGTCGTGCGGCGGGACCGGCACGTGTGCGACAGGAGTGTCGCACCTCCCCAAGTCCGACCACCCATACGCCTCCAGCACCGCTTCATCGAGCTCGTCGTGGATCTGCTTGAGGATGGTGACGAGGCCCTGGTCGTGGATCTTGCGCTCCTTGTCGCTGAGGGAGGCGCCGCTGCGGAGCTTTTCGAGGACATTGTAGAGGCCGGTCAGCGTCAGCTCCGGATGCGCCGCCTGCCGCGCCTTGCGGTGCGCGTCGAGCTTCTCACCCAAGTCCCGGATGCGCTGCTTGAGCGGGGATTCGTCGAGTCCGGGGAATGGGAAGGGATCAAAGCAACGCGCCTTCGTGTAGCGCAGGTCGTTTCCTACACCCATTCGTCCCCCGGCTCGGGCGGCCCACATCGTGTGGATCGAAGATGATAGAACTGCAAGGATGGCCGCATCATGTGAACCAATACAGGTCAGCATGTTGTCTGCGAGAATCTCGATCGGAAGAAAGGCAAACAGACGATGTTTCGAAACCTCGGGAGTGACGATGTAGCGGTCCAGTCCTTGCAACGCTTCCCGCAACTTGGGTCGTTCCCATCCGAATCTCCACCAGATATCACGAATGGATGCCCGCTTGTTCTGCTGGCGCTCCGGCTTCACGTGGACTGCCAAGTGCTGGTAGGCGCTCGGGAAGACTGCCTCAGCCTCCTCTTCGCTGAGCCCGAAGAAGTCGATGACGAACACCTCACGGGGACGCTGGACCAAGTCTTTCGCTCCGAGATACGGCCGCAGACATCTTGAAGCGGTTTCCGTGTCCGTGGTTGCAGCCAAGCCGGCTCGCTCCTCGGGTCCGATCACAAACCCCTTGCCGTAGAGTTGGACCCCGGGAGAAATCACCTTGTCGTTTGCTTCGAGCGCGACAATCGAAGCAAGGTCCACACCCAACTTGAGATCGGAGGTGATCACACCGTCCCGGAACTCCACGGTGACGTCCGCTTCTTCCGAAGACTCCCCGAATCGCTCATCGGTCACCGTGCCCAGAGTTCCTGCGGCATTACCGCTTCGCACTACGGTCATGGCAATCCGCACGGCGGCACCATCAGCTGCATCAATCCAAGGATGGTCCGCAATGGCGAACGCCAGCGAGGTCTTGGCGAACGCCTTCTCAAGGATGCGCCGTTGAAATACCTGCGTGATGCTGTTGGTCGTGATGAAGCCAAAACGCTTGATCTTGTTGGCGGCGGCGAGGTCGGCGGCCTTGGCCCACCAATACATCACGAAGTCTGCCTTCTCCGGGAGATCGTAGATACTCCAGAGAGCTTCCACGTATCCCGAGCCAAGAGCTTCGCGCGTCTTCCATCCGCCGATGAACGGCGGATTTCCGACGATGTAATCCGCGGCCGGCCACTCGGCACGCCGTGCATTCGGGTAATCGAATAGAGGAATCCTCGCGCTTTCATCCGGCACCTCCTTCCCGGTCACCGGATGCGGCTTGGTGGTGCGGCCGTCCCAGATGGTGAGGATCTCGCCGCTTTCGGGATCGCGGCGGGGGATGCGCTCGTCGTAGGCGAGCACGGCGTCGCGGCATTCAATGGTGTTCTCGGAACGGAGCAGCGGGCGGTCGTTGGTGTCGGCGGTGCCGGTGGTCTTGAGCTGCCACTGGAAGTAGCCGATCCAGAGCACGAGCTGAGCGATGGCGGCGGCGCGGGGGTTCAGCTCGATGCCCTTGAACTGCGACGGACGGACCCGTGCGGTGTCCATTTCGAGCGTGCGGTTGCCGCCGAGTTCTTCGAGCAGGTCGAGCACCTCGGCTTCGAGTTCCTTGATCCGGGCGAGGGCGACGTAGAGGAAGTTGCCGGAGCCGCAGGCGGGGTCGAGCACGCGGGTGTCGCAGAGCTGGCGGTGGAATTTCTCGATCTCAGCGCGGGCCTTGTCGTCCCTGCCCTGTTCGTGAAGGAGCGCGGCGGCGGTCTTGACGGCCGACCATTGGTCGCGCAGCGGCTGCATCAGCGCGGGCTCGATAAGGCGCTCGACATAGCTCCGGGGCGTGTAGTGGGCTCCGAGCTTGTGGCGTTCGCGGGGGTTGAGGGCGCGTTCGAGCAGGGTGCCGAAGATCGCGGGCTCGACTTCCTTCCAGTCCTGTTCGGCGGCTTCAACGAGCAGCTGGATCTGGTCGGCGTTGAGCGGCAGGGCGCTCGGGTTCTCGAAGAGCCCGCCATTGAAATGGATGACCTTGGCGCGGATGGCGGCCGAGTAGTCGTTGCCGCTGGCCATGTCCTTCCACAGAGCCGTGATGAGAGAGACGAAGCCAGCGGGGCTGGCGGCGGCGTGGGTGAGCAATTCCTCAAAGGACTTCTTGGGCAGCAACTCGACGTCCTCGGCGAAGAGGGTGAAGAGCAGGCGCTGGAGGAAGGTGGCGATGACTTGTGGGTCGTGGCCGTGCTTCTCCAGCGAGGCGGCGAGCTTGGCGAGGGTGGTGGCGACCTCGCGGGTGACCTTGGCGGCGTGCTTCGAGGGGTCGAGGGAATGGGGATCGGTCCAGACCGTGCGCAGGCGCTCGCGAATGTCCGGGTCACGGAGGTCTTCGAGGAAGATTCGGCGTTTCGCGGGGGTGGGGAACGCGAGGTAGGTGCCGCCGGTGCCGGTGAACTCGGCGTAGAGGTCGATGCAGTGGCCGACATCGACGACGATCAGGAAGGGCGGGCGGCCGTGGTCGGCGGGCAGGTCACGGATGTATTCGCGGGCCTGGTGGTAGGCCTTGTCGAGGGCCTTGTCCCAGCCCTGGGTGCCACGCCGGCCGTGTCCGAGGCGGTCGCCCTCGCCGCTTGAGCCCTGCTTGGTTTCGAGGACGAAGAAGCGGCGCTTGTAGAGGTCGAGATAGACGGTGGTGCGATTGCCGTCCTTGTCGATGCGGGTGAAGGCGCGGTCGATGACGTAGTCGTTGAGCTCGGTCTGGTCGCTGGAAGGGTCGGGGCGCGGGACACCAAGGAGGTCGCAGAGTTCGGAGAGGAAGAGGGCGTAGTTGGATCGCTCGGCGGCCCCGGATGACTGCCAGCGGGTGATGAAGGCGTCGATGGCGTCGGGCGTGGTGGCGTCAGGCATGTCGGCGGGGAGAGAAGCTGCCGTTTCACCTATCCGAAGCACCCCCGTCCGACCAGCCGGAAGCGCCAATCGGCCCCGCTAACGGCGACCTGTCGCGGAGGGCTTGAAATCTGACACGATCTGACAAACGGTTTGCCGGAACCTGCCGGGGACTGCCCGAGCCGAAAAATCCGATCTTGAAAATTGCCCCAATCTGCGGTGATTTACCGATGCAAACCATTGATTACCAATCGATTCAACGGATGTGGAAAACCGTGTGGAGGATCTGTCGCAGCCCCTCCAGAGGCATCACAAGTTGCTGAATGTGAACTGGATTCGTGACTTCCAGAACACGATGGCGGAGAGGGTGGGATTCGAACCCACGGGACCTTGCGGCCCTCCGGTTTTCAAGACCGGCGCATTCGACCACTCTGCCACCTCTCCTTGCGTCACAGGCGCGCCCGCAGCCAACGCCTTCCCCACCCAGATTTCAAGTAGCGTTCACGCCTTTCCTCAACCACCCGGTCCGGATGCTCCTCCCGCCAGACTCGTGTCCACGGCCGCTTGGATTGGGTCGATTTCACACGACCGGCCTGATGGGATTTGAGCCGTTCGTCCGGCTGCGCACTGCTCCCAACATACCAGCTTCCATCCTGTTGGCTCTGAAGCACGTAGACCCAGTACATCTCCATCCGGTTTTTCGCGTTTTTGCTCCTCCGGAGTAATGCACGTGGCAAGACCGGCGCATTCGACCACTCTGCCACCTCTCCAAGTGCGGTCGAGCAAGCCCGGAGGAGCCGTTCACCGCAAGCGCGGATTGATCACTTCACCGGAAACGGACCGGCGGCGAACCGGTCGTGCTGACGCAGCAATCCGTCGTCCGCAGGCTCCCGGATCAAGGCCTTCTCGGACCACTCGACCGCCTGCTCGCGATTGCCGCGGGCGAACCAGATTTCTCCGTAGGTGTCGAGGTAGGCCGCCTGCCGGGGAAGAAGCTCCAGCGCCCGGCGGATCAGTTCCTCGGACTCGTCGAGGCGACGATTCGCCCGCGAGGCCGTCCACGCGGCCGTGTTCATGGTGTTGTGACTGTCCGGGAACCGCTCCAGCACGTCGGCATAGACGTCCCAGGTGTCGTTGAACCATTCGTCGTGAAGTTTGTTCAAACCGGCCTCCCTCAGCGCCGGGAAAAAGTAATCCGCCATCGAGCCATCGCTGATCCCCAGCTCATGACAGCGGCGCAGCGCCTCGATCGAGGCTTCGCGATCGTCCTCGAGGCGCGACAGCGCCCGCGCGGTCTCGATCTCGATCCGGACCCGGGCGATCTGCAGCGAATCGTCCATCGAATCCCCCATCATGACCCGCTGCAGCAGGTACATCTCGCCAAGTGAGGCCGCGAGCGACCAGTCACCGCTGAACTTCGACTCCTCGTAGAGCAGGACGGAGCAGTAGTAGAACTCCATGTCGTCCTCGACCGACTCGGCCACGCCCCGTTTCCACCACTCGCGGGCCCGGACGAACTCTCCGGTGCTGGCGTACGCCTGCCCGATCCGGCGCATCGCTCGCGGGTCCCCGAGGGCCAGCAGGTCCACCCGCCGATCGGCCTCCGACGCCGCCTCGGGCTCCCCGGCACGACGCAGTGACCCCGCAAGGTAGGCCTGACGGACCGGGTCCTCCGGCAAAAGTTCCGCCTGCTTCCGCCAATGGTCCGCCACCTCGTCCCAGCGGTCGAGCGCGCCGAGGCAGAGCACCTCGAAACCATCGAACTGATAGTCATCCCCCAACTCCCCGAGATTCCACCCGGCCTCGCGGACCTTGGCGGCCACCCGGGCGAATCGACCCGCATCAGTATTCATCACCGCAAGGGTGAGCATCAGTCCATAGTCGGCGCGCCGATCGATGTCCTTTCCCTCGTCCGCGCGCTTCTCGATCCAGTCCCACCAGCCCGAGCTACGTCCGTCGCGATCGGGGATCCGGCCGAGCAGCGCGGCCAGCAGCTCCAGGCGCTGACGCGGCGACATGTCGGCCTGAAACTCGTCGAAACTCGACCAGGCCGCATCCACCGCCTCGCCATCCCCGAACAGCGTGGTGAGCACCTCGCGCCAGCGGACCTTGTCCTCGCCGGCGAAGCTGACGGCCGCCGGAATCACCGGGGTGGCGACGGGAAACCGGGTGTAGGCCGAGAACAACTCCCCGAGCACCTCCATGAAGCGTTCCGGATCCTCGCGGCCGAGCTTCTCCATCGGCTCCACGTAGTGGTCGAGCAACAGTTGCGTCCGCCCGCGCGCCTCGAGGAAGCCGGCCAGCGCAAAAAGCCGCCGGCCTTCCTCCTCGGCCTCGTCCGGGTCGTCGAGGTAGCGCGCGAAGTCGCGGTCGATCGCGGCGCCGAAGTCGGGATCCGCCGGATCGAGCCCCAGGGCTCCCAGGGCCTCGTCGACCTGCTCGATACTATCAAAATAGTAGAAAGCCTTCTCCGGGGAGAGGCGGGCCAGGAGGGGATTGGCCACCTCGCTCATCCCGAGGGCGTAGAGCACCGCGAGCGAGTGCCAGCTCTCGTCGTCGAACTCATGCTTCACGCCTTCACCCAGGGCCTTGACCAGTCGCTCCGACGGCCGCTTGCCGTCCCACAGCTTGGCGACCGTCTCGCGATAGGCGTCGAGCGAGGCCGGAGGAATCTGCCCCTGCGGCACCGGCGCCCGGCGAACCCACGGCACGGGATCCCCCCCCAGCAGGCGCAGGCGGGCGGCGACGAGCGGCATTTCAAGCGCCTCGGCCTCCTGGGCGCCCTCGAAATATCGTCCGCCCGCGGCATTCAGGGCATAGCGCCAGAGATGCCCGGCTTCGCCCTTGAGGGAAGCAGCCCGCTCAAGCTCCTCCTCCAGGCTGCCGTTCATGCGGTGGAAATCGGCGAGCGACATCAGTTGCTCCGGTTCGGGGCGGCCCATCTCAAGCAGCCGCCTCGCCAAATCGAGGTCCGGGGAGTCCCCGGAGAGCACCTCGCGCGCGGCGGCGACGGAGACGCCCTTCATTTCCGCCGCGATCTTCGCCAGCGTCTCGGGATCACGCTCCAGCTCGTGGATCTTGAGCACCTGCCGCCAGGCCCCGAGCTGCTTGAGGCCGCGGATGATGGGGATCCGTTCATCCGCCGAGGCCTTGTCGTAGGCCACCACCAGGCGCACCACCTCGGGCGGGCTGTCGGGGAGGATGCCGAGTTCGATCTTGCGCAGCAGCTCCCCCGCGCGGAGCACCACCTCCGGGCTGTCGCTCGAAAGGGCTTCGCGGAGCGCCTCCTCCGCCGCCTCGCCCCGCAGCCAGAGCTCGTGGCTGGCCTGCACGCGCACCGGATACCGCTCGTCCCCGAGATCCTCGACCAACTGGAGCACGGACACCGCCTCGGCCCTCTCCTCGATCGCCGGCACGGGAGCCGACAGGACCAGGATGACGCAGGCGACAGCAACGGAGCGGATCACGACATCAAGCGTCCCGAGATTTCGGGGAAAATCAAACCCCGAATCCCCCGGACCGCGGTGCATCACACGTTTCACCAGCCGATCCCCGAAGCACGCTCGCGGGATCCTGGCCCGACTCACCCGGCGGCAAGGACCTCCTCCACCCAGGCCGGCACGAGCTCCCCGGCCCGCCCCGATCTCGATTCGTCGAAACTCGACGCCAGGGCCCCGGGGTCGAGGTTCAGCTCCAGGGTGCGGGCGCCGCCCGCCTTGGCCGCGAGCACGAAGCCCGCCGCCGGATACACCCGTCCGGACGTCCCGATCGACACAAACCAGTCGGCCGAATCCAGCGCCTGCTCGATTTCCCCGAGGTGAAACGGCCTCTCGCCAAACCACACCACATGGGGCCGCAGGCAGTCGATGCCGTCGCAAACTTCGCAGAGGCTGGCCCGGGAAAGGTCGTCGCGGCATTCCCGGACCACCCCGCACGCGGTGCAGCGGCTCTTCAGGAGTTCGCCATGCAGGTGGACCACCTCGGGCGAACCGGCCCGCTCGTGGAGGTCGTCGATGTTCTGGGTGACGAGCACCAGCTCCCCGGCCCACTCCCGGGCCAGCCGGGCCAGGGCGAGGTGGGCGGCGTTCGGCTCGACCTCGAGCAGCCGTCGGCGCCGGCCGTTGTAGAATCGATGAACGGTCTCGGCATCGCGGGCAAAACCCTCGGGAGTGGCCACATCCTCGATGCGATGTCCCTCCCAAAGCCCGTCGTCGCCGCGGAAGACCGGCACCCCCGACTCCGCCGAGATGCCCGCGCCGGTGAGGACGACGCCCTTCATTTTCCGATGCAGAACTGGCTGAAGATGGAACCGAGGATCTCCTCGGTGTCCACCTTGCCCGCCACTTCGCCGAGAAACTCAAGCGACTCCCGCAACGACAGCGCGGTGATCTCCACGTCGTCGCCGGAGCGAAGCGAGGTCTCGGCCGCCTCGAGCGACTGGTGGGCACGGGACAGGCAGTCTCGATGCCGGGCATTGATCGCCACCGACTGTTCACCCCAATCGGCCTCTCCCAGGTCGGCCAGCTCGCGGATGCGATGCCGGAGTTCCTCCAGCCCTCGGCCATCGACGCTCGACACCCGCAGCGCCTCGGGATCGCTCCATCCGGGCGCCTCGGGCAGGTCGGCTTTGTTCAGGACGAGAATGCGCCGCGGCGCCTCGGGCACGTCGCCGGGAAGCGCCCGAGCGGGGGGCAGGCTGGCATCGGCCACCACCAGCAGCAGGTCGGCGCGCCCCGCCTCCTGCAGCGTCCGCCGGATGCCCTCCTCCTCGATCGCATCGCCGGCGTGGTGGAGCCCGGCGGTGTCGATCATCCGCAGCGGCACCCCTTCGACCACGAGCAGCTCCTCGATCGTGTCGCGAGTGGTGCCGGCGGTTTCGCTGACGATCGCCCGGTCGAGCCCGAGAAGAGCGTTGAGCAGGCTGGACTTCCCGGCATTCGGGCGTCCGCAGATCACCGTCCGCAGACCTTCGCGGAGGATCCGGCCCTGGTCGGCGGTCGACAGCAGACCCTCGATGGCGCCGCGCACCGTGGCCATGCGGGCGGCCAGCGCCTCCCCGCTCTCCGGGTCGATGTCGTCTTCGGGAAAGTCGATCCAGGCCTCGAGCTGGGCGACGGTTTCGATGAGGTCCTGGCGCAGCCCCTCGGTCCGGCGACCGATCCCGCCTTCCAGCTGTTCGTGGGCCGCCCGCAGCGCCAGATCGCTCTGGGCGGAGATCAGGTCCATCACCGCCTCGGCCTGGGTCAGGTCCAGCTTTCCGTTGAGGAACGCCCGCTCGGTGAACTCCCCGGGATCCGCCACCCTCGCCCCGCACTCGAGCAAGCGCTCGAGCACCCGGCGCGCGACCAGGCGCCCCCCGTGGGTCGAGATCTCGACCACCTCCTCGCCGGTGTAGCTGCGCGGTGCGGCGAAGCGGGTCACCAGCACCTGATCGAGCACCGCCCCATCGGCATCGCGCACGGAGGCGAGTGTGGCGCGTCGATCGGGGAATGCTTTCCCGACGCGGCAGGCGCCGGCAATCACATCTCCGGCTTCCGGGCCCGAGACGCGGATCAATGCCACCGCTCCGGTGCCGCCCGGGGTCGCCAGAGCGGCGATGGTTTCACCCGCCGCCATCACTCCGAACGCTCCACGGCCTCGCCCCCCACACCGAGAAACTCCCAGCAGAGGAACCGGCTGATCTCGAGCTGCGGGGTCTCCTCGCGGGTCCAACGGAGTTCGATGGTCGCGGTCTTGGAAATCGCACGACGATCCCGCGCCCCGCGCCAGTTGAGGATGGACAGGGCGCGACCCACCTCCGAGTCGACCGGCACGTTCACCCGCGTCGAGTCCTCGCGCCGGTAGGCCGGATCGCTGACCAAATAGGTCCGGTGGCCGGCCGGCACCGCGCGCTTCTCGGGCATCGTTTCGCTGAGAATGACCCGGAACACCTCGGAGTGCCCGGCCACGGGCAGCTCGAGGAAATCGCGCAGGGTCCGGTGCTTCGTCTGGACGAAGGTCTCCCAATCGATGCGCAGGCCCTCCGGCGTGCGGCGGAAAAGGACATGCACCTTCAGGGGCTCGGCCGAGAAATTCGACGAGCGCGCCACGGCCGCCAGCAACATGTCGGGCTCGCGGAGCTTGTACTGGACATCGAGCGGTGCGAGTGGCGCGAAGAACTCGTCGATCTCGAACACCGGCGGCTGGTCGTAGGTCAGCATGAAGATCCCGCGCTTCCGGTCCTCCATCGCCTGCGGGTAGTCGAAGACCGAGAAAGCCTCCGCCGGGGTGTCGGAGTCATCGATCGGGGCCCCCTGATAGAAGGCCTCCATCTTGCCGAGCAGGCCACTGCCATTGATCGAATACGCGGCCTTGCCCGCGGGACGGCGCGCCGCCAGGAATCGGTCGAGCGTCTGGAAGGCGTCCTCTTCCCACCCCTTCTCCAAGTAGTGCATCTCGCGCTGCGCGGCGGCGTTGGTATTCACCGTCGGCGGCGCGGGACCGTCCTTCGACATGAAGTGGGTGATGGCGAGGAAACCGCCCCCCCCGATCGCCAGCAACACCAGCAGCACGACCACCGCCGCGACCGGGAACCGGCCTTTCCGCCGATTGCCCGGGCTCTTGCCCTTGCCCGGAGCGGTCGCCTCCTTCGTCGGCTTGAGAGGATTCTCCACCGAAGGCGCCGGGGCCGCGGCCGGCTCACTCCGGGGGCTCGAAACCCCCTCGCGCTCCGGCTCGGCGGGCGGCGGCGCTGGATCCGCGGCATCCATGGGGGGCATCGGGGCGACGCTTCCGGCTTGCTGGCGGTTCGCCGCTTCCGCCTGACGCTCGGCAAGTTCACGGCGACGGCGCTCTTCTTCCGCCTGTCGCCGGGCATCTTCGGCAGCGCTTCGCTCGGCTTCTTCCACGGCTTGGCGTTCCGCCTCCTCCACCGCCTTCCGCTTGGCTTCCTCCGCCGCTTCAAGCTCCGCCTCTTCCGCCGCCTTGCGCTCAGCCTCCTGCGCCGCCTTGCGTTGAGCTTCTTCCGTGACCTTGCGTTCGGCTTCCTCAGCGGCCTTGCGTTCCGCTTCCTCCACCGCCTTGCGCTTGGCTTCTTCCGCGACGTTGCGTTCCGCCTCCTCCGCCGCCTTGCGTTGAGCTTCTTCCGCGGCCTTGCGCTCGGCTTCCTCAGCGGCCTTGCGCTCCGCTTCCTCAGCGGCCTTGCGTTCCGCCTCCTCCGCCGCCTTCCGCTTGGCTTTCTCCGCCGCTTTGCGTTCCGCCTCTTCCGCCGCCTTGCGTTGAGCTTCCTCCGCGGCCTTGCGCTCGGCTTCTTCCGCGGCCTTGCGTTCCACTTCCTCTGCGGCCTTGCGCTCGGCTTCTTCCGCGGCCTTGCGTTCCGCTTCCTCCGCGGCCTTGCGCTCGGCTTCTTCCGCGGCCTTGCGTTCCGCTTCCTCCGCGGCCTTGCGCTCGGCTTCCTCCGCGGCCGCTTTCTCCTCCGCACGACGAGCGATCTCGGCGACCGAGGGACTTGGCGGAGGAGGCGTCGTAGCTCCGGCAGCGTCCTCTTGAACGGGCTTGCCGAAGATCGGATCGACTTCGGGCTCCGGGTCGGGCGACGGCCCCGGCGACGTGATCTCCTTTTCGCAATGCGGGCAGGGACCGGTGGTCGGAGGAAGATCCCGGGGGACGAGGATCTTGCCGTGGCAGTGAATGCAGCGGAACTCCCGCTGGTTGGCGTTGGGTTGCTCGGGCGGCATGATCGTGGACGATGGTAGAGGAAGCCCGGCAGGACTCAAGCGGTCATCCCCGCGCCGGCGCCCGTCTCGGCGAGCACCTCATCGAGCACCGAAAGCGCCCGGGCATTCTGCTCCGTGGTGCCGGTGGTGATGCGGATCCAACCGGGCAGCTTGTAGCTCCGCATCGCGCGAACGATCACCCCCCGCCGCAGCATCCCGGAAAACACCGCGTCGCCATCGCCGACCTCGAGCAGCACGAAGTTGGCGGAACTCGGAACGAAGTTCAGCCCGCGCTCCGCGAAGGCGGATTGGAAAAACACCAGACCTTCGTCGTTGAGCTTCCGCGTCCTGGACACGTGTTCTGCATCACCCAACGCCGCCAGCGCCCCGGCCTGGCCGATGGCGTTGGTGTTGAAAGGCTGGCGCGCCTTCTGAAGAATGGACGCCACGCCCGGCGCGGCCAGGCCGTAGCCGATCCGCAGCGCGGCCAGACCGTGGATCTTCGAGCAGGTGCGCAGCACGCAGACGTTGCGCCCTTCTCGGACGAACTTGAGCGTGTCCGGCGGCTCCTTGAGGAACTCGTGGTAGGCCTCGTCGAAGCAGACGACCACATGCTCCGGAACCCGGTCCATGAAGCGGTCGATCTCGTCCTGCCCGACCATGGTCCCGGTCGGATTGTTCGGGTTGGCGATGAACACGAGTCGCGTGTCGGTGGTGATCGCCACAGCCATCGCGTCGAGGTCGTGAACGAAACCGGGATCGGGCACCTCGACGTAGCGGGCGCCGAAGAGCGTCGCCATGAGCTTGTAGACGACGAAGGCGTGCTCGGCGGCGATCAGCTCGGCGCGCGGGTTGAGGAAGGAATGGCAGAGCAGCTCGATGATCTCGTTGCTGCCGTTGCCCAGCACCACGTGCTCCATCCCGAGATCGAGCTTCTCCGCGATCGCCCCACGCAGCGCGAGCCCGCCGCCATCGGGGTAGATGTGGGCCTTCTCCAGAGCCATCCGCATCGCCTCGCGGGCGAGCGGCGAGGGACCGAGGGCGTTCTCGTTGGAGGCGAGCTTGATGATGGACGAAGGCTCGAGCCCGAGCTCGCGCGCCGTATCCTCGATCGGCTTGCCCGGCTCGTACGCGTGCAGGTCGCAGACAAAGCGGTTGGCGAATGAATCAATCCCCATGCCGCGAAGCTAGCGGCGGGCGGCGGTGGCGCAAGGACTCGGAGTGGCGTTTTTCCAAGCGCCATGGGCCGGGCGGACGACCTCCGGTCGCCGGGCCATGCGGGGGAGGATGAACATCCTCCCACCCCGCTCATGGCTCCTCGGAAGGAGCCTGTTGCCTCATTGAAACAGGACACCGAAGCCTTTGGCTCGGGTGAGCGCCCATTGCCTCACATTGCGGACACCATGACGTCTTGGTTGTTGGTGGTTTTCCTTGCGGGTGAAGGGCTGACGGA
>JAUIJD010000005.1 GCA_030431475.1 Verrucomicrobiia bacterium
CTGGCGCATGCCCGCGAGCGGCTGGCGCGCTTCGGCGACCGCTTCCGCACCTGGGAGGGCAACTTCGCCGACTATTTCCGAGACAACCCCGGGGTCCAGGGGGGAGAGCGGGCCGATGGCCTGCTCCTGGACCTCGGGGTCTCGTCTCGCCAGCTCGATGCGCCGCAGCGCGGCTTCTCGTTCCAGAAGGACGGGCCGCTCGACATGCGCATGGGACCTGCGACCAAGTTGACGGCCGCCGAGGTGGTCAATGAATGGTCCGAGGCCGAGTTGGTCCGCATCCTGCGCGAATACGGCGAAGAACCGCAGGCCCGCCGCATCGTGGCGGCGATCGCCCAACGCCGCACGGAGCGCCCGTTCGAAACCACGCTCGACCTCGCCGACCACATCGAGCGCGAGATCGGACGTCGTGGCCGCACTCATCCGGCGACCCGCACCTTCCAGGCGATCCGCATCGCGGTGAACGACGAGCTGGGCTCCCTGGAGCGGGCGCTCGATCGGACCGTCGAGCTGCTCAAGCCCGGAGGCCGGCTGCTGGTGATCACCTTCCACAGCCTCGAGGACCGGATGGTGAAACAATTCATGCAGGACCGGTCGCGGCCATGGCTCGACCGGCCCGAATGGCCGGAACCCCGGCCGAACCCACGCTGGGCATTCCGGCTTCCCCACCGCAAGGCGATCGCACCGAGCGACGCAGAGATCCGAGTCAACCCGCGGGCCCGCAGTGCAAAACTGCGGGTCGCCGAGCTTCTGGCACCCGACACTCCCCGACCATGAACCGCCGACGTTCCTCCGAATCCCGATCCCACACCGCTGCGTTTGTCGCCCTGGCCCTGATGGTCGTGGCCGGCACCTTCGGTGGTGCCTTCCACGCGATCTACCGAAACGGGCAGATCAAGACCGAGCGGGAGATCGCCAAGACCCGCGAACGCATCGAACAGCACCAGCTGGACATCCAGATGATCGAGGTCCGCAAGGAGCGCGAGCTCGACCGCTACGAGATCCGCGCCCAGCTCGAGCTCTACGACTCGGCACTGGTGGCCGTCGGCCACGGGGTGGTCGAGAAAGTCCGCCCGCTTCCGGGACCCGAAGATCCGCCGGTCGCCCTGCGGCCCTGATTCATGTCGTCGCGCGCCTTCCAGCTCCGCTGTCTGCTGCTGTGCTCGGTCCTGGTGACCGGGCTCAG
Organism: Verrucomicrobiia bacterium; assembly: GCA_030431475.1. GTDB lineage: Bacteria > Verrucomicrobiota > Verrucomicrobiia > Verrucomicrobiales > Akkermansiaceae > Haloferula. The sequence goes on from JAUIJD010000005.1 coordinate 1,187, forward strand.
TTTGCTTTCGGTGCGGCTGATCCAGATCCAGATCTGGGACCGCAAGAAGTACGCCGAGCGGGCGCGGGCGGCCTACGACCGGAGCGAGGTGCTGCCCGGCCTGCGGGGCAAGATCGTCGACCGCCACGACGAGGTGCTGGCGAAGAGCATCGCCCTGAGCACGGTGATGGTGGACGCGAAGCTGCTCGACGATCCGGTGGTGGTCGTCCGGGCGGTCGCCTACGAGCGGGCCTCTTCGGAGCCGGGATGGGACGAGCTCGACGAGAACGAGCGCGGCCGCATGCTGAAGGCCTACCGGAGCATGATCCTCGAGGAGGAGCCGCCCGAAGTGATCGTCTCGAAGCATCTTGCCCGCGTGGTCGAGACGCTTGCACGCCCGCTGGGCCTGCGCCGCGACGAACTGCGGTCCCGGATCGAAGGTCCGAAGGGCAAGGGGCGGCTCTACTACGCCATCGCCAAGGATCTGCCGGAGGACGACGCCGACCGCCTGCGGGCGCTGATCGAGGAGAACCATCTCAAGGGCTTTCGTTTCGAGAACTCCATCCGCCGCTGGTACACGTCGCCGGAGCTGGCCACGCACGTGATCGGCTACACCGGTGAGGAGAAGACCGAAGGGCCGAAGGGCAAGCCGGTCTTCCGGCAAGCCGGGAAGTTCGGGGTCGAGGCCGCGATGGACGAGTACCTGCGCGGGCAGGACGGTGTCTGGGATCACCTCAACCTCCCGATGCCCGGGGAGGAGGGGAGCATGATCCCGCCGGTTCACGGGCTCAACGTCCGCCTGACGCTCGACATGGGCATGCAGGCGATCGTCGAGGAGGAGCTGGACGCCGGGCTCGGGGAGTTTGTCAGCACGCGCGGCTGCGTCGTCGTGCTCGACCCGAAGACCGGGGAACTCCTGGCGATGGCGAGCCGTCCGCACTTCAATCTCAACCTCAAGCAGGGGCTGCAGGAAGGGGCGATGAACTATGCGCTCCAGGGCATCTACGAGCCCGGTAGTACCTTCAAGGTGGTGGGGGCGGCCGGGGCGCTCAACGAGGGTCTGGTCTCGCCGCAGACGATGATCTTCTGCCACAACGGGCTCTATGTGGAAGGCAAGCTCCGGATTCCCGACCACCATCCCTACGGGATGCTCTCGGTCTCCGACGTGCTGAAGAAGTCGAGCAATCCCGGAGCCTTCAAGATCGCCCGCCAGTTGGGAGGCGACCGGTTCTTCCGCTACGCGCACGAGTTCGGCTTCGGCAGCGAGACGGGCATTCTGCTGAGCGGCGAGTCTTCCGGCATCGTCCGCAACACCGGGAACCTGATCGACTTCAGCCGGGCGTCCTACGGCTACGCCCTCAACGTGACGCCGCTGCAGATCGCGACCGCCTACGCGGTGATCGCCAACGGCGGCGAGTGGGTCCGGCCACGGGTCGTGCGGTCCATCGTGGCCGGCGACGGCACGGTGATCGAGCGCTTCAAGCCGGAGGTCGAGCGCCGCGTGCTCAAGGAGCGGGTGGCACGCCAGCTTCGCGAGGCGCTGACCACGGTGACCGAGGAGGGTGGAACCGCCACCCGGGCGGCGGTTCCCGGATTCAAGGTCGCGGGCAAGACCGGCACCGCGGTGCGCATCGTCAATGGAGCCTACCAGCACGGTCACTACACGGTTTCCTTCGCCGGCATGATGCCCGCCGAGGATCCGGCTTTCGTCTGTCTCGTGGTCGTCGACGACCCCCTCACCACCGAGGTTTCCCGCTACGGCGGAACGGTCGCCGCGCCGATTTTCTCGAAGATCGCCGGTCGCCTCGCGACCCACATGAACCTGACCCCCACCGAACCGCTGGAGGACGAGGAGGAAACCTCGCTCGCCGGCACCGAGGAACCATGAAACTCCGCGAGCTCATCCCCCGGCTCCACCGCCCGCTGATCGACGGCGATCTCGACACCGAGATCACCTCGGTAACGTCCGACTCCCGCTCGGTGGAGGCGGGCTCGGTGTTCGTGGCGGTGCGGGGCGGGAGTCTCGACGGACGTCGGTTCATCCGCCCGGCGGTCGAGGCCGGCGCCGTGGCGATCGTCGCCGATTCGGCTCGCGAGACGGGAGATCCGTCCGACCTCCCCTGGATCCAGGTTTCCGATCCACGGGCCGCGCTGTCGGCGCTGGCCGCCGCCCTCGAGGGGGATCCCGCCAAGGAACTGAAACTGATCGGGGTCACGGGCACCAACGGCAAGACCACCACGGTGTTTCTCTGCCACCATGTGATGACGAGCGAATGGCACCGGGCGGGTCTGCTCGGCACGGTGCGCATCGATGACGGCGAGGCGCCGGTGGAGGCGAGTCACACCACTCCCGACGCGGTGGCGCTGCAGAGGATCATCCGCCGCATGCTCGACAACGGCTGCCGTGGGGCGGCGTTGGAGGTTTCGTCGCACGGGATCGACCAGAAGCGGGTCGCCGATCTCGCCTTCGATGCGCTGGTCTTCACCAACCTCACGCAGGACCATCTCGACTACCACGGGACGATGGAGGCCTACGCCAAGGCCAAGATGTCGTGGTTTGACCAGGCGGCCGACGAGCCCGCGGGGAAGAAGCCGGTCGCGGTGATCAATACCGACGATGCCAGCGGTGCCGAGCTCGCCGAGAGGCTGGATGGCCGGATGGCGGTGACGCGCTACGGGTTCGGTCTGCACAACGACCTGCGCGCGGTGGATTTCCGCCAGTCGGCGAGAGGCCTCGAGTTCAAACTCGATGCCAAGGGGAAGAGTTTCCTGGTCCGCGCCCCCCTGATCGGGAGGTTCAACGTGCTCAACATCCTGGCCACCCTCGGGGCCGCCCGGGCGGTCGGGATCTCGCTGCGTTCGGCGGTGGCGGCGCTTGCCGCGGCACCCCAGGTTCCCGGGCGGATGGAGCACTGCGGCACCCGCGACGGGGTGGCGGTGTTCGTCGATTACGCCCACACGCCGGACGCGCTCGAACACGCCTGCCGCACGCTCAAGGAGCTCGAGCCGCGGCGCCTGCTCACGGTCTTCGGCTGCGGGGGCGATCGCGATCGGGGCAAGCGGCCGCTGATGGCCAAGGCGGCGGCCCGGCACAGCGATGCCTGCATCATCACTTCCGACAATCCCCGCGGGGAGGACCCCGAGTCCATCATCCGCGAGATCGAGTCGGGCATGGGCGGCTCGCGCTACCGCAGCGTGACCGACCGGGCCGAGGCGATCCGCATCGCGATCCACGCGGCGGGTTCGGGCGACATCGTCCTGATCGCCGGCAAGGGACACGAGACCTATCAGGAGTTCGCGGACCGGACGATCGACTTCGACGATCGGAACCAGGCCCGCATCGCCCTCGAGGAGCGGCCGGGTCCGGAAAGGAGGGACCGGTCATGAGCCCGATCGATGCCACCACTCTCGCGGAAGCGACCGGGGGCACGCTGGTCGCCGGCGAGGGATCGGTGACCGCGACCACGGTCTCCACCGACACCCGGACGATCGGTCCGGGAGACCTTTTCGTGGCCCTGCGGGGCGACCGTTTCGACGGCAACGACTTCGCGCCGAAGGCGGCGGAGGCGGGGGCCTCCCTGCTGCTGGTCGAGCGCTGGGAGGGAGAGGCCCCGGCGCGGACCGCGGTGGTGCGGGTGGAGAACGGCCTCTTCGCCTTGCAGCGGCTGGCCCGCTGGCACCGGAGCCGGCTGGATCTTCCGGTCGTCGGCATCACCGGCTCCAACGGCAAGACGAGCACCAAGGACTTCGCAAGGGCCGTGCTGGCCCGCCGCGGGCCGGTGCTGGCGACCAGGGGCAACCTCAACAACCACATCGGCGTGCCGCTGACGGTCCTCTCGATCGGGGAAGGCGACCGCGCCGCGGTCGTCGAGATGGGCATGAACCACGCCGGAGAGATCGCGCCCTTGTGTGAGATCGCGATGCCGCGCTTCGGCATCATCACCAACATCGGCAGCGCCCACATCGAGCACCTTGGCAGTCGCGAGAGCATCGCCGAGGAGAAGGGCGCGCTGGCCCGTGCGCTGCCGGAGGATGGCGCCCTCTTCGTCCCGGCGGGATGTGATTTCTTCAACTACTTCCGTTCCCGGACCCGGGCCCGCGTGGTGCCGGTGGGCAATGGTCGCGGGCTGGTCCGGGCCGAGAACCTCAGCCAGGGCGACGGCCGGACCCGCTTCACGCTGGTCATCGAGGACCGGACGACCGCCGAGGTCGACCTCCCGGTGCTGGGACGCCACATGGTCAAGAACGCGCTCCTGGCGGCCGGCTGCGGGTGGGTGCTCGGGATGGAGCCGGAGGAGATCGCGGCGGGGCTCACCGAGACCCGGCTGACCAGCGGTCGACTTCGCCAGTATGACTCGGGCGGCGTCATGGTCTTCGACGACACCTACAACGCCAACCCGGAGTCGATGGCCGCGGCGATCGAGACCCTCGCCGAGACCCCGCTGCCCAACGGCGGTCACCGCTACGCGGTGCTCGGACCGATGGGCGAACTCGGAGACCACGGCCCCGAGGCCCACCGCCGGGTCGGGCAACTCGCCGCCGAGGCGGGGGTGGTCGTGATCGCGATCGGCGAAGCCGCCGCCGGCATCGCCGAAGGGGCGGGTGGCGCCGATGTCATCGCCGATTCGTCCGAAGCCGCGTCCGAAATCGCGCGGCGGGTCGTTCCGGGCGATGCCGTCCTGTTCAAGGCCAGCCGCAGCGCCGCGATGGAGCGCGTGATGACCCAAGCCTTTCCTCCCCAAGACTGACTGATGCTCTACTGGATCTACGAATGGTGGCGTGAAGCCTTCAATCAGGAGAACGCCGACGGTGTCGAAGGTTGGGCGCACGCCCTGAGCTTTCTCAACCTGCTGAAGTACATCACCTTCCGGGCCGCGCTGGGCTGCCTGCTGGCCTTCGTGCTGAGCGTGGTCGCGGGGCCGCGGGTGATCCGTCGGTTGATCTCGCTCAAGGTCGGCCAGCCGATCCGCACGGCCGACGAGGTCCACAAGCTCGCCGAACTGCACGGGGGCAAGGTGGGGACTCCGACGATGGGAGGCGTGCTGATCCTCGGCTCGGTGCTCATCGCCACGCTGATCTGCGCCCGTCCGCTCAATCCCTTCGTCGCGGTCTGCGCCTGCACGATGGGCGCGCTCGGACTGCTCGGCTTCTGCGACGACTACACCAAGGTGAAGCAGAAGAACTCCGACGGCATCAGCGCGCGGGGGAAACTGTTCTGGCAGCTCGTCATCGCGCTGGTGGCCTCGTCCTTCATCTTCTTCAAGCCGGAGATCTCGGGCTTCGGGGCCAGCGCCGCGGAAATGGCGGACGTCCAGACCGCCCCGGGCTTCCGGCTCGGCGAGCTGCCGCTGCGGATCAGCGAGATCACTTTTCCCCTGATCAAGGCTCCCATCATCGACCTCCACTTCCTGATCATCCCCTTCTTCGCCGCGATCATCATCGGCTGCTCGAACGCGGTGAACCTGACCGACGGCCTCGACGGTCTCGCCACCGGCTGCACCATCACCGTGTCGCTCGCCTACGGGATCCTCGCCTACCTGGCGGGCCACTACTTCATGGCCACCGACTACCTCACGATTCCCTACAACCGCTTCGCGGGCGAACTCGCGGTCTTCCTGCTGGCGCTGGCCGGCGCCGGGTTCGGATTCCTGTGGTTCAACTGCCACCCGGCCAAGGTCTTCATGGGCGACACCGGCTCGCTCGCCATCGGGGGCGCGCTCGGGACCGCCGCGATCTGCGTGAAGCAGGAGCTGCTGCTGGTCATCATCGGCGGTGTCTTCGTGATGGAGGCGCTCTCGGTCATGCTCCAGGTCGGGAGTTTCAAGCTTCGCCGCAAGCGGATCTTCGCGATGGCGCCCATCCACCACCACTTCGAGCTGCGTGGCTGGCATGAAAGCCAGGTGATCATCCGCTTCTGGATCGTCTCCATCATGCTCGCCCTGTTCGGGCTCGCCCTTCTGAAAATCGTCTGATGAACCTCACCGCCAAACGCGTGAACATCCTCGGAGCCGGCACCAGTGGCCGGGCCGCGGCGGCGCTCGCCCTGCGCGAGGGCGCCGAGGTGCACGTGTACGACGGCCGGGACTGCATCGACGGCCCCATCGACGGGGCGACCCTGCATGCGGGAGCGACGCCCGAGTCCGCCGAGGGCGGCGATCTGCTGGTGGTCAGCCCCGGCGTGCCGACCTACGGCGAGTTGGTGGCCTCCTTCTCTCGCGACGCGGGCGAGACGATCGGGGAGATCGAGCTTGCGAGCCGCTACTTCGACGGCCGCATCATCGCGATCACCGGAACCAACGGCAAGACCACCACCACCGAGCTCGTCGAGCGGGTGATGGAGGTCTCCGGGATGAGCGCGGTGGCCTGCGGCAACTACGGCACGCCGGTCTGCGAGGTCGTGATGAGGGACCCGGCGCCGGAGGTGCTGGCGCTTGAGGCGAGCTCGTTCCAGCTCGAGACCATCTCCGGGTTCCGGCCGGACGTCGCCGTCTGGCTGAACTTCGCGCCGGATCACATGGACCGCTACGACGATGTCGAAAGCTATCGCCGGGCAAAGCTGCGGATCTTCGAGAACCAGGGCCCCGGGGACGTGGCCGTCGTGCGGCACGGCGAGGACCTGCCGGAGCTGGCGGCCGAAGTGGTGACCTTCTCGACCGAGGACGAAGCGGCCGAGTGGTACTCCGACGGGCGCCGCATTCTCCACCACGGAGAGCTTTTCCTCGACCTCCACGAGGGGTCGCACCTGCGCGGCATGCACAATGCCGAGAATGCGATGGCGGCCATCGCCGCCGGACTGGCGGCGGGCGCCGACCGCGCCTCGGTAACCCGTGCCTTCGATGGCTACGCACCGCCCCGGCACCGATGCGAGCTGGTCCTGACGCTCGACGGCGTCGAGTGGCTGAACGACTCGAAGGCCACCAATCTGCACGCGCTCGAAAGCGCCCTGCGCTCCCAGGACCGGCCGGTGGTTCTCATCGCCGGCGGCAAGGAGAAGGGACTCGACTACACCCCGCTGCTGCCGCTGCTCGGCGAGCGGGTGAAGGCGGTCGTGACCTTCGGCCAGATCGGTCCGGCCCTCGCCGGAACGCTGGGTGCCGCGGTGCCCAGCGAGTGCGTCGCATCGCTGGCCGAAGCCGTGCCGGCCGCCCGGCGGGCGGCGGTGCGCGGCGGTACCGTTCTCTTTTCTCCCGGAACCTCGTCCTTCGATCAGTTCGGCGGCTACGAGGAACGCGGGGACGCCTTCTGCCAACTCGTCAAAGAACTTCGCTGAAACACCCTGCCATCATGAGACCCCAACGCCTGACCGTGAAACGCCGTCCCGCCCGTAAAGGGGGGCTGACCACGCTCTTCGCGAACGTCGCGAGGAAGAAGAAACGGCATCGTGCCGCCACCACCGCCACCCCGGCGGACTTCGAGGGAGACGTGCCGAACCTCGGCATCGCCCGTGCCCTGATCGTCATCCTGGCGATCCACGTCGTCGCGATCGCCGGCATCTTCTTCCACAGCCACTGGCTGGAGGATGACGAGGGTGCCGCCGCGACGAAGGCGGCGGTCGAGCCCGTGCGCAGCCCGGCAATCACGCCGCCGGCGGAGGACTCGGACCTGCCGACGATCCGTTCCGGCGATTCGCTTTACACCGTCGGCACCGGCGACACCTACGAGGGTATCGCGACGCGTTTCGGTATCGACGAAACCGAACTCCGGTCCGCCAACGACAACATTCCGCTCCGGCAGGGGCGCTACCTGCGCATCCCGCCGAAGACGATCACCGCCGTCGAACCTCCGGAGATCACCGAACTCCGGAGCGGCGGCGCGCCGGTGCGGGTCGCGCCGCCCGAGCCCGAGGTGACCCGTCCTCCGGCGGCCCCGCCCGCGGCGGGTCTCGTCACCACCGACGCCGCGCGTGCGGCCGATGCCCGTGCGGCGGGTCGTGAGGCCCCGCCGGCGGCAGCCTCCGGAACGAGCTACAAGGTGAAGCCCGGCGATACCTTCTGGGCGATCGCCCAGCGTTACGGCACCTCGGTGGACAAGCTCATGTCCCTCAACGGCATCGACAACGCCCGCCATCTCAGGGTGGGCATGAATCTCAAGATCCCGGAGTAGGAGCAGAGAGCTTAGAGTTTAGAGTTTCCCATCCCATGACCCGCCACCTCAATCTCGTCCTCTGCACCGGCGTGGCCGCCCTGGTGGCGCTCGGGCTGGTGATGTTGGCGAGCACCAGCGCGTGGGTGAAGGGAACCGAGGAGCCGTACTACTTCTTCGTCCGGCAGAGCTGGATGGCCGTCGCCGGGGTGGTCGGGGCATTCCTGCTCGCGGCGATCAATCCCGACCACCTGCGCCGGATCTGGCCGTGGCTGCTGCTCGGCGGCTGCCTGCTGCTTTCGCTATGCTACGTGCCGGGGGTGGCGGCGGACCTCAACGGTGAGCGCCGCTGGATCCACTTCCCGCTGGTCAACCGCTTCCAGCCTTCGGAGGTCGCCAAGGCGTTGACCATGATCGGCCTCGCCGGCTGGTTCGCCCGCTGGCAGACCGAGATTCCGACCTTCTGGAAGGGCTTCGTGGTTCCCGGGATCCTGCTCGGGGTGCCGTTCGTGCTGATTCTGTTCGAGACCGACATGGGCACCGCCGTCGGCCTCGGTGCGGCGGGCTTCGCGGTGCTCTTCACCGCCGGTGTCCGCCTCCGCTATCTGCTCCCGACCGTGGTCGGCGGGGCGACCGCCTTCTATTTCCTGGTCCGCTCGAACGAGAACCGGTGGAGCCGGATCGAGGCGTGGCTGAATCTCGAGGACCCGTATCACCAGATGCACAAGGGCCTCCAGCAGTGGCGCGCGCTGCTCGCCTTCGGCAACGGCGGCGTGAAGGGTCAGGGGCTCGGCAACGGCTTCGAGAAGTTCGGGCACATGCCCTACGCGCACACCGACTTCATTTTCCCCAACATCGGCGAGGAACTCGGCCTCGTCGGTACGCTGCTCACCGTGCTGTGCTACGTGGTCATCGCCATCGCCGGGACCGGCATCGCGCTGCATGCCTCGAACGTCTTCAACCGTTGCCTGGCGGTCGGCCTGACCGCCGTGATCGTGGTTCCGGCCATGGTCAACATCGCGGTCACCACCGCGGTGCTGCCGAACACCGGTCTGCCGCTGCCCTTCGTCAGCTATGGCGGCACCAACCTCGTCTTCACCCTCGCCTCGGTGGGCCTGCTGTGCGGCATTCACCGCCGCTCGCGCCTCGAGCGCCGGCCGGAGTCCGAGCTCGCCGTGCAGAAGACCTACGAGGTGCGGCTCTGATACCAGCCCCGTCGACAGGTGTCCCGATGGCGCCCGGCTTGAGCTTTCCGGATCGCGGGCTACCGTCGGTGCGACCGATGATCGAGCTTCTCCGTGAACCCGACCTGATCCGGATCGGCCCGCTGCGCCAGATGCTGGAGCGCGAGGGGATCCGGACCTTCGTGAGAAACGAGAACCTGGCGATGGTCGAGGCACCGATCCCGGTCTTCCAGCCGGCGCTCTGCATTGTCGAGGAAGGCGACTACGAGCGGGCCGTGGCCTTGATCCGGGAGTTCGAACAACCCGTCGGCGATCCTTCCGAAGAAGTCCGGTGCCCGGCCTGCGGGGAGACCTCCCCCGGCACCTTCGCCCACTGCTGGAACTGCAACGGCGAGTTGCCGGGCGGCGCCGCGCCTCACTGACGACGAACCGACCCGGACTTCGCGAGCGTCTCGAACCGTTCGAGGAGCTCCGGGTGGAAAGGGATCCTGCCGTGGTTCGCCTGATCCGGGCCGGGGGTGGTGCGCCCGCGGTCGATCAGGGAGGCGAGTTCCCCGACGAGTTCTTCGACCTTCTCCGGGTGTTCCGCCTCGAGGTTCGTCTTTTCCCCGGGGTCGTTGTCGAGGTCGAAGAGCTGCACCCGGGGGAGCTGCGGGTTCTTCCATGCCTGCTGAGGCTTGGGGGACGACCAGCCGCCGGAACCCGGGCAGAGGCAGAGTTTCCACGATCCCTTGCGGATGGAGAAGGAGCCGTTGATGGAGTGGTGGACGGTCGCGGGGCGGGGTTCCTGCATTTCGCCGGCGAGGGTGGAAAGGAAGGGGACCGAGTCCGGCGCGGTCGAGTCGCCGAGGGGCTGGTCGATGGCGGCGGCGACGGTGGCGAAGAGATCGGTCTGGCAAAGGGTGCGGTCGCTGGAGCTCCCGGCCGCGACCTTGCCCGGCCAGCGGACCAGGAAGGGCACGCGGTGGCCGCCCTCGTAGATGTCGGCCTTGTGGCCGCGGAAGGGCCCGCTCGGGTGGTGGTCCTGCTTGGCCAAGGCGGCGAACCCGGCCTGCGGCGAGCAACCGTTGTCGGTGGTGAAGAACAGCAGGGTGTCCTCGGCAACGCCCTGCGCGTCGAGTTCGGCCAGGACCTCGCCGACGACCCAGTCGCTTTCCATCAGGAAGTCGCCGTAGGGGCCGAGCTCCGACTTGCCGCGGAAGCGCTCCGAGGGCGCGATCGGGGTGTGGGGGGAGGTCAGCGGGAGGTAGAGGAAGAACGGCGCGTCCTCCGCGCTGCGCCGCTTGATGAAGGCGCGGGCCTCGCGGGCGAAGTCGCCGAGGCACTGCTCGGCCTTCATTTCCTTCATCGCCGGTCCCCAGCGGTTCTGCCAGAAGGTGGCGGAAATCGTGGGCAAATCGATGACCTTGTCGTCGCGGAGGTAGACGTAGGGGGCCATGTCCAGCGAGGCGGGGAAGAGGAAGTCCTCGTCGAAGCCAAGGTCCGTGGGACCGCCGGTGACCTTGCGGGTGAAGTCGATGTTCCAGCCGGTTCCCTTGGTCGGGCCTTCGGCGGCTTCGGCCTTTTCGGGCAACTTCGCCCAGTCGAGTCCGAGATGCCATTTGCCGACGACCATCGAGTGATAGCCGTGCTTGCCGAGAAAGCCGGGAAGGATGACTTCGCCATTTTTGATCAGTGCGGAGCTGGTGCCGCCCAGCACGCCCTTCTTGAGCGGTGAGCGCCAGTTGTAGCGACCGGTGAGCAGCGCGTAACGGGTCGGGGTGCAGACGGAAGAAGAGGTGTGGGCGTCGGTGAAACGCATGCCCTCCTGGGCGAGTCGGTCGAGGTGCGGGGTGGGGGCCTTGCCTCTGTGGTGGGAGACGTCGCCGACGCCCATGTCGTCGGCGAGGATGACGATGACGTTGGGCGGTTTCGCGCAGGCGGCGGAAGCCAGCAGGAAGACGAGCGGGACGAGGCGGAGCAGCGGCATGGCCCCTGAAACGCGGCCGTGGTGCGAAACCTATCGGGAACCACGTTTCATTGGTCCGCTGCGGCTTCGTCGTCGGACGGGCGTTCGATGCGGACTTCCGGTGCGCCGACGAGCTGCTTCATGCGCGACTCCAGCGTGCCGTCGACCAGGTCGAGTGCGCCGCTTTCCATCGCCTCCCGGCGCATCTGCTGGCGGAGTTCCCGCAGCAGGGTGGCCCGGTCTTCGGCGGTGACATTGTTCCACCACCCGTCCTCCTCGCTCAAGACCTCGAAATCGATCAACTCGACGCCGAGGATCACCGGTTCGGGAAAGCGGGCGATGAGGACGCCATCCTCGACCTGGAGCGAGACTCCGGGCTCGAGCCGGTAGCCGGCGGTGATGCGGTAGTCGCCGCGGATGATCAGCGTCTTGGTGCCGGCCGAGACGTATTTCAGGATGTAGGCCTGGTTCTCGTAGCGGCGGGTGGCCGACATCCGCAATTCGAGCAGCGAGAGCTCGTTGATCTCGTTCCGCGCCACGACCTCGGCCCGTCCCTCGACGACCCGGGTGTCGGATCCGGTGAGGGCGTTGAGCACCTTGTCGAGGCCTCGCTCGAGACCGGAGGCCGTGTGGTTCACGGAGCGGTCGAAGGCGCGGAAGCCGAAGAATGCGACCAGAAGGAGGGCGGCCAGCAGGGCGATCCAGCGAACGGTTTTCCAGATTTCAGGATGGTGGGACATGAGGTCAGGAGCGGTCGCCGATCCGGGCGCAACGGGGAATGCCGGTGACGAAACCGAGGGCGAGGAGCATGGCCAGCATGCGGAGGCAGGCGAGCACCAGCGAAGCACTGAATCCGTCGATCAACCCGATCACCAGTCCACTGAAGGCCAGAAGGGGGACGAAGATCAGCAGGCCGACGGTTGACGTGAGAAAGCCCGACATGAACACGCCGGTGCGGAAACGGGCATCCGACGGGGCGCGGTCGCGGGGCAGGAAGAGGATGACGACGACTCCGAGGGCGATGAGGCCCGCTCCGTGCCAGACGGTGGGCCAGGCCAGCGGCAGGAGGCCGCCGATGAACAGCACCATGCCGGCAATCAGCATCAGCCAGACCAGCAGGTGAGGCGCGGACAGGCCTCGCAGGAGTTTCCGGGTATCGGAGAACACGACACCGGATCCTACGCCGGGAACCGGGCGAAACTGAGTGGAAAGTGTCGCGGGAATTGGAGCCGGACTCTCCGGATCACTCCTTCGACTCGCTCATGAGGTAGTGCCAGATCGCATCGAACTGGGCGGCGGCATCGCCGTCGAGGACATCGGTGCGCTGGGATTTTCCCCGCTCGCTGTAGCGCGGCATCTTGGTGGACGGCGTGATGGAGGCCGGATGGTCCATCCAGCGCATGAACCATTCCTTGCGCAGGCGCTGGTGGGCCTGATCGAAGTTGATGCCCTGCACCTCGAACGCCGCGGTCGGAGGCTCGTCGCCGGCGCCATGGCAGGTATTGCAGCCGAAACCGTCGGTGCCGACGAGCTGCCGGCCGATGGAGACCCGTTCCGGGTCGGTGTCGATCGCGGCGGGTTCTCCCGGGGGGATGCCATGCCGCTCGGCCAGCCCCTCGGCCAGCGACGCGGCATGGGCATGGAAGGCGGGCATGCGCATCTCGAGCCACGGCCGGGCGCGCTCCCTGCCGTCGATCATCGACTCGAGATAGGAAGCGTGGAGCATCTCGCCGGCCAGGGTGAGGTGGGGTCGCGATTGATCGAGCTTCTCATCGGTCCGCTCGAGATGGGCGATGAGCTCCTCGGTTTCGAGGTGGGTGGTTTCGAGGAGCGGGCGAACCTCGTCGATCGCGTGGCACGAGGTGCAGCGGAGGGAGGTCAGCTTGCGCGAGGCATATTCGGCGGGGACGTGGCGTCCGAGCGACCGGCTTCCGCTCTTCGAGAAGTGGACGAGCGAGGCCGTCTCCTCGTCGGTGAACGGAAAGCGGGGCAGGTTTTCCCGGGCGGTCAGGCAACCGTGCTCGCTCCAGTCCTTCTCGAAAATGGCTTCGAGGCTCGGGACGGCGCTGGTGTCGAGCGGGAGGCCAGCGTGGCAGGCGCCGCAGTTGAGTTCCCGGGCGAGGGCCTCTCCGCGGGCGGCGTCGCCCGCGGGGAACGCCGGCTCGTCGCGCTTCACGGCGGAGGATTCCTGCAGCAGCCAGGCGGCGATGGATTCGGCCTCGTCGTCCGCCAGTCCGAAGTCGGGCATGCCGATGTGGGGATACCACTGGTCGGGCTTCTTGAGGAAGGCGGTGAGGGCCCCGGGCTGGAATTTCCGGGACACGAGGTCGAGTGGGATCCGGTCCGCATCGCGCGCGCCGCCGGGCGCGGTGTGGCACGCGACGCAGCCGAGTTGATGGAAGTGCGCGCCCCCGTCCTCGGCGAGTCCGGCCTCCGGCGCCTCGGGAGTGTCGTTGATCTTGAGGGTCACCAGCCACGAGGCGAGGTCGGCGGCCTGCTGCCTTCCTTCGTCCGTCGAGGCGTCGACCAGGGCCGGCATGGTGGTGTCCGGCTTGATCGACGACGGTGAGGCGATCCATTCCGCGAGCCAGTCTTCGTTCAAGCGCCCGCCGGTGTCCGCCAGCAGAGGGGCGATCTCGAGCATCTCACCCATCGGGCTCGCCCCGAGGCCGGCCGAAGGGAGGTGGCACTTGGCGCAGTGGTGGCTGGCGAAGAGTTCGCGGCCGAGACGCTTGGGATCGGCGGTCCCTTCGCTTTGGAAGGCGGCCGGGGGGATGCTCTGGCGGGGGAACGAGCGTTCTTCCCAGAACAAGCGGAACCGTCCGGAACCGTCGGGCTTGGACCGGAAGCGGATCTCGATGTCGTGGTCGCCGGGATTGAGGCGGGTGCGGTCGGACTTTCCACTCCCGAGTTCGCCGGCTTCGGAGAACACCTCTTCCCCATCGATCGTCAGCGATGCTTCCCCTTCGCCTTCGAAGGAGAAGTGGAGGCGCTGGCGTTCGGCGAGGGCCAGCTTGCCGGTCCAGGTGACTTCGAAGGGACCGGCATCGAGGAAGGGGGTGGGGGACTCCCCTTCGCCGACCCACAGCGCGGGGAGACGGTCGCGGCGGGTGTCGGTTTGGTCGCCGGAGCGAAAGGTGGCGGTGAGGTCCGCGTGGGCGACGGAGAGCGCGGAAAGGGCGATGAGCAGGGGGCGCATGGAAATTTGGAATGGGTTGGCTTGTTCCGCCGTGGCATCCAGATTCGTGGAGACGACGAGGGACGAGAGTCGCCGGACTCCCGATCAATCGGGAATCTCGCGGACGGTCGCGTGGAGCGCGCTTTCGAGGATGTCTCCCTCCTCGGTCTCGAGATCCCACGCCACCTTGAGCTGCATCGACGGTTTGTGGCCCTCGAGGTCGATTTCGACCGTCCGTCCGTCGTCGAGCAGGCGCGCTTCGGTGACCTCCACCTCGTCGCGCTCACGGCTGCCCTTTGATTCCTTCTGCAGCGCCAGCTCGCGGGCGGCGGTGTCGGGTTCATCGACGGAGAACTCGCCCGATCCGTACTGCGGTCCGCGGATGTAGTCCCAGCGCTGGACCGAGAAGCTGTAGGGATCGGTGGCGAGTTCCTCGTCGAGAGCCACCTCGAAACGCAGTCGAATGCCCGTCGGCGTGACCTCGAATCGGTCGGGGATGGTCACCGCTTCGTCGGTGCGGCGGATGCGGTGGAACGCGCACTCGGTGGCCGCATTGGTCTGCCAGCCGCGGAATCCGAGCACGTAGAGCGAGCCGTCCGGGTGGAAGCGGGCCCGCATGGCCGAGGAACGGAGCTTCACGGGGATCGGCACCACGCCACCCTGCCGCGTCCCGCTGCCGGGATCGGTCAGCACCCGGTAGAGCGTCGAGGTGCCGTAGGAGAGGTGGATCAGTTCCCCGGTCTGCAGCCCCCAGTCGGCGCCTTCCGGCACCCACACCTGCGAGCCCCCGGAATTGTCGACATCCATGGGCAGGTAGCAGAGCGGTTCGGTGTACGGCGCTCCCTCGAGGGAGTGGCGGGACGGCTCGGTGCCGAAGAACACGGGCAGCTGGTCGGGCGTGACGAAGTTGATCTTGCAGCACGGCTGCCAGGTCCCCTCGTTCTCGCCGGTGGTGATTTCACCGTTGGGGCCGACTCCCAGGCCTCCGGGCGCGCGCAGGCCGGTGGCGATGACTTCCGAGGAGGAACCGTCGGGGGACACCTTCACGACGGTGCCGTGGTGGGGAAGGATGACGTCGAAACCGCGGCCGCCCGGTTTCACCGGGGCCGCCTTGGAGTAGTAGAGGTTGCCCTCGGCATCGGTCTGAAGGTCGAAGGCGAACTCGTGGAAGTTCGGCGAAACGAACACGTCGCGGTTGAAGGCTTCGAAATGGTCGGCCTCACCGTCCTGATTGAGGTCGTGGAGGCGGGTGATGCCGTCGCGGCCGTTCACGAGGATGGCGCCGTCGACGACCTTGACGCCGAGCGGCTCGAACAGGCCGGCGGCGTAGCGCTTCCAGGTCAGTTGCTTGAAGTCCTTCAGGCCGGAGACGACCCAGACGTCGCCGTTCCAGGTGCTCAGCACCGCCTTGTCGGCATCGAGGAAATCGAAGCCACCGAAGCGGAGGTTGGACTTCCACGGGTTCTCGGTGGGCAGCGGAAGCGTGTCGGCGACCCATGGAGATTCGCCGGCCGGTCTGGTTTCGGCGGTGGTGGTAGAGGCGCCGTCCCAGAGTCCCGGCCCACCTTCGATGGCGGAGTCGAGGGAGATCGGGGCCTGGGGTGCCCCTCCGTGCACGAGGGTGATCCGTTGCGTCTCGGACGACGGGGAGAGGGTGAGGACGAGTGCCGAATCCCCCTTGGAAATGGAAGCGCCGTCCGAAGCGGTGAACCGGGGGTCGGCGTCGTCGCAGAGCCGGGTGACGAGCGGTGCGTCGTGGGCATCCACCTGGAAATGGCGGACGAACTTCCCATCGATCATCGCGGGGTATTCGAGGATGCGCGTGCCGTTGACCGAGTAGTCGAGGATGACGCGTGCGCCGTGGCGGAAGTACCCGTTGAACTTGAGATGGGCGACGTTGCCGAAGGCCCCCTTCGCCTCGCTGCGTTTCCGGTCGTGCGTGTAGAGGGCGTAGGTGACCTGCTCACGCGGGTCGTCGAAGGATCCGTCGGGGTCGGCCCAGCCCGGACCGCGGGCGTTGTTGAAGCGGGCGGTGTCGGCGTTGTTGAGCTTCACGAGCTGGCCGTGGGCACCGGTCCACGGTGTTCCTCCCCACGTCACCCCGCCCTCGTAGGCCGTCACCATCTGCAGGGTCTCGGTGTCGAAGAGTGCCCGATGACCGTCGCCGAGATCGATGAGGAGACCTTTGGTGGCGGCGCAGCGCTCTTCACCGGCGTAGGTGTCGGCGAAGCTGTTGCTCCACGCGGGGCCGATCTGCATTTCCTCATACCACTCGGCGTGGGTGATGGGTGAACTCAGCAGGCCGACGAGGAAGAGATGGAAAATGCGCATGGGTTTGGGTGGATTGGCGAACGACAACGTGGCGAAACTGGAGCTTCTAGCGAGGAATTACGCCATTTTTCCCCTGCCGGGATGGAGGGGTGCGGACGCGGATTCTCAAGCGCTAACATCCGGATGCGGGCATCTCAATCCACCCGATCGAGTGGTTGATCCCTTGAAGAATCACCGGGGAGCGGCGGTTGCAATCGCCGGCGGGAGCGCGTAGCTCTCGCCCCGTGTGGGAGTCGATCACGGAGTGGGGCGGTTGGTACGGGCTCAGCGTCGGGGGTGCCTGGGCCGCCACGGTGTTGTTGCTGCTGATCGGTTTCGCGGGCTGCTTCATTCCGGTGATCCCGGGGCATCTGATGATCCTGCTCGCGGCGGTCTCGCACCGCCTGACGCTCGGGTGGTTGCTCGGGCGCGACTCCGGCGTCGAGTGGTGGACCTTCGTCGTGCTCGGCGTGTTGCTCGCGGTCGGGCAGGCCTTCGACCTCCTGAGCGGCGCCGCGGGGGCGAGATGGTTCGGGGGGACGAAATGGGGCGCGGCCGGAGCCATGGTCGGGGGCATCGCCGGCATGTTTTTCATGCCGTTCGGCCTGGTCGTCGGACCCTTGGTCGGCGCCTATGCCTTCGAGGCGATCTTCGCCAAGCAGGAGACCCGGCCGGCGGTGGTGTCGGGCGTCGGGTCGGCCGTCGGCACGCTGGCCAGCCTGGTCGTCAAGGTGATCATCGGCGTGCTCATGATCGGGTGGCTGCTGGCCGATATCTGGTGGATCGGCTGAGTCCCCATGCGTTTTGGGAGTGTTGAGGTTTTGGCATTTGGCATTTGGAATTCGGCATTGGCGGAGCGAAGCTTCGCCCGCCGCTCCCCGGGCGATCGCTGTCGGGTTCTTCGGAATCCGGCAGAGGAAAGTCCGGACACCACAGGGCAGCGTGCCTCGTGAAAACGGGGGACGGGTCTCCGCGAGGAGCCCGGACGGAAAGTGCAGCAGAAAACAAACCGCTTGCTGGAACCAGGGTGAAACGGGCTTGCCCGCCGAAGCCTTGGCGAAGGCGGGTAAGGGTGAAAAGGTGGGGTAAGAGCCCACCGCGCCGAAGGCAACGACGGTGGCACGGCAAACCCCGCGCGGTGCAAGACAGAACAGGGGAAGGGTCGCCCGCCCGTTGAATCCCCGGGTATTAGTCGCATAGAGAAATGATCGCCCACTTCCGGCAAAGGCTGGTGGGGACAGAATCCGGCTTACAGGGGAGCGGCCACCCCTTTTCTTCTGAATGATGTCGGAGCGCCCGACGTATCGCAGCACGATGAAGTGTCCGCTTTCCTGCCTGGTCGGATGGGTGCTGCTGGCGCCCGTGCTCCACGCCGTCGACCTGCCGCAGCCCCCCGAGTCGCGGGAAACCCGGACGATCGAGGGATGGTCGGTCCACATCGACAAACGGCTGCTGGATGACGAGGAGGGACGCCGGGCGGTCCGCCTGCTGGAATCTAGGCTCGCCGATCTCTCGCTGCTGCTGCCCGCCGACAAGCTGGCGAAGCTGCGCGAGGTGCCGATCTGGATCGACGAGTCCTACGGCAGCGCCCGGGGAATGTGCTATCACCCGAATCCGAAGTGGCTCGAGGAACACGGCTACGAGGTGGCGCTGGCCAAGGGCGTGCACATCCAGAGGGCGGCGAACTTCGCCTCGAAACACCACCAGAGCATCCAGCCGTGGTCGGTGCTCCACGAGTTGGCGCACGCGTACCACGACCGGGTGCTGGGATTCGGCGAGGCCCGGATCCTCGATGCCTGGAAGCGCTTCAAGCGCGAGGGGAAGTACGACGAATGCCGTCACATCCACCGGCGCGGAATCCGCCACTACGGACTGACGGATCAGAAGGAGTTCTTCGCCGAGATGACCGAAGCCTACTTCGGTCGCAATGACTTCGAGCCCTTCACGCGGGCCGAGCTAAAGGACCGCGAGCCGTGGATCCACGACCTGATGGAGCAGGTCTGGCGGGGGGAGTGAGCGGGGATTCAGCGCTTCAGCGCGTCTTCCAGACGACGGGTGAGTTCTTCGACGAGTTGTGGCTTCTCGGCTGCGATGTTCCGGGTTTCAGCGTCCGGGGTGTGGTGGTCGTAGAGTTCGACGTGGCCGCCCGGGTGACGGGTCAGCCGGTAGCGTGAGGTCCGCAGCGTCGAGGTCTTGCCCTGGTAGGAAAGGGCCGAGCCCTCCCCGGCATTCGAGCCTGCCGGTTTCGGCTTCAGGCTGTCTCCATCGAGAAAGGCCGGCGACGGCAGTCCGGCGAGGTCGCAGAGGGTCGGATAGACGTCGACGGTTTCCACCACGTCGCGGATGGAGAGCTTCCGGTCGATGCCCGGACCGCGAAGGATCAGGGGCGAGCGCAGCGATTCCTCGAAGAGCGTGTGTTTTCCCCAGACCGCATGTTCGCCGAGGTGCCAGCCGTGGTCGCCCCAGAGGAGGACGATGGTGTTGTCCTCGAGACCCAGCTGCTCCAGCCGGTCGAGCAGCTTGCCGACCTGGGCGTCGGCGTAGCTCACGCAGGCGGCGTAGTGACGGCGGACCTCGGTGGCGAAGGCTTCATCCTTCCGGGGGTCCTTCCCCCAGCGCTGATACTTCATGAACTCACCGGAGCCGTGCCAGGTGGTCTTGCCGGACGGCTTCTCGGGGTGGGGGGTGGGCGGGAGCTCGACGCCTTCGTAAAGCTCGAGATACTTCTGCGGCGCGCCGAAGGGGAGGTGCGGGCGGATGAGGCCGACGGCGAGAAGGAAGGGATCCCCTTTCTGATGAAGTGCATCGAGCTGCTCGAGGGCGGCCTCGGTGATGAGTCCGTCGGGGTAGAGCGAATCGGGTCCCGCTTCGGCTTGGAACAGGGCCATGTCGCCGGCCTTCAGCCGGATTTCGCCGCGGGCCAGGCCGTGCATGATGCCCCGCGGGTGCTTCCATGCGCCGACCGGCTGAAGGTGGCGGGTCCACGCGCCGGGGATCTCGGGTTTCGAGTCGTCGTCCCAGTCGGCACCGCCCCGCCCGCCCGGGTGGTGGCTTACCTTGCCGACCGACACCGTGGTGTAGCCGTGGTCGCGGAAGTGCCGGGGCAGCGAGGGCTGCTTCGGCGGGTCGTCGAGCGTGCCGGCGCGTTGGAAAAGGGCGGCATTGCCGCGGCGTCCGCGGTCGTAGGTGCCGGTGAGCAGGGCATAGCGCGAGGCGCCGCAGGTCGGGGCCTGGACGTAGTGGTGGCGGAACAGCAGGCCGCTTTCCGCCAGCCGGTCGATGTGGGGGGAATGGATGTAGTCCTTGCCGTAGCAGCCGAGTTCCGGCCGGAGGTCGTCGATGCAGAGGAGCAGGACATTCGGCCGCTCGCTCGCCCCGAGGAGGGGCGCCAGCGCGAAGACCGCGAGAATCGGGATGAATCGCATGGCCGGAGCATACTCGGCGGGGGGGGCGGCTATTTCGCGGGGCCGGGATCGACAGGTGACATTTCCCGGACTATGGACCTGCGATGCTGCGCGTTTGGTTGATTCTCCTCCCGCTCGTTCTCTCCGCCCCGGCGGTGCCGCTGCGCGTGGCGACCTTCAACATCGAGACCCACCGCAACACGCAGGGGTGGCCGGACTACGCGCTGGATGAACCGGGCACCGTCGATTTCGACAGCGTGGCGGCGATCCTCTCGCGCATCGATGCCGACGTGGTCGCGCTGCAGGAGGTGCACACCTCGGACATCAACGAGGGGGACGTCGCGGCCCTGGGGGCGGTGCTGGGACTGCCCCACCAGTTCGCGGGAAGCAACTCGGGCAACTTCGACACCAGCCTGCGGGTGGTGATTCTGTCGCGCCATCCCTTCCTCTCGACGGACTCCATCCTTTCACCCCCGGGAGCGAAGGAGATCGCGCGTCACTCGCCCGCCGTGGTGGTGGATGTGCCGGGCACCCCGAACGATCCGCTCATGATCGCCGCCCACCTCAAGTCGGGCACGGGATCCGACGACCGTTTCCGGAGGGCGATCGAGATGAAGCGCCTGGCCGGCTACCTGTCGGCGTCGGGCTTCGGCCCGGCGGACAACTTCATCGTCCTCGGCGACTTCAATCCGTCCGGCAACGGCACCAGCTTCGTCGCCGAACCGTCGGGTCTCCCGACGACCTTCTCATTGGGGGCTGATGTGTCCTATCCGGTCACCTACTCGACCAACATGGTGTCGTACTTCTCCGCTCCGGTGCCGACCCTTCTCGATCCCCGGCAGCTGGGTGGAAACGACGCCACGACCGTCTACGGCAGCACGCTCGATCTGATCATGGTTTCCGCCGGGCTCGCCGGCCGGCCCCTCGCCACCGAGGTCTATCGGTCGTCGCTCGACATCTCGAACGGCGACGGGCTCGTGAAGTCGGGCGCCCCCCTGAACTCATCGGACAGCCTCGACGCCTCCGATCACTACGCGGTGTTTGCCGATCTCCAGCTCGATCAGGATCCCTTTGATCTTTCCCTCGCGGCCTCCGCCCCGAGTGTGTCGGAAGCGGATCCGGTGGGATCGGTGCTGCTGACGGTGACGCTCGCCGAGCCGGCGATGGCCCCGGTGACCGTCACCCTCACCTCGGACGATACGGCGGCGTCGCCCGTGACGGCCGATCTCACGATCGGCACGGGAGGCATCACGGCATCCACCCCGGTCGCCACCACCCGCAACTATCTCTTCGACGGCACGCGGACGGTGACCTTCACGGCGAGTGCGGCGGGTTACGCGTCGGACACCGTGCCGGTCCAGATCGTCGACTCGGATGCCGGCTACACCTTCAGCCAGCCCGGCGAGGTGATCGTCGAGAACTTCAATGGATTCGGCGGCGACCATGATCCGGCGCCGTGGACGAGCGATGCCGCAATCTGGGTCGGGACGGACGACGGAAGTTCGGCGGCACCGGGTGGGCGGTCCTTCGGTCCGGTCGGCGAGGAGGCGCTCGGATTCGTCAGCGACGGTTCGGCATGGCGGGTGGAAACGGACTACACCAACGCGGCGGCGGTTCCCCTGACGATGCTCGACCTTTCCTACGTCGCCGAGCAATGGCGCTCCGCGTTCGGCGGCGCGGCGGATGCGATTGAAGTCGAGCTTGAGATCGACGGGCTGGTCATCCCGCTGCCGGCCCTCTCCTTCAATGCTCGCACGGATTTGCCGGATGGTCCGGTGTCGGGAGGCATGCCGACGACGCTTTCGACGCGCGTCGAGAATCTGGCGGTCGCCCCGGGTGATGACTTCACCCTGCGCTTCCGGTTCGTCCCGGGGAGCGGATCGGCGCCCTTGCCGGACGATGTGTTCATCAACGAGTTCCACTATGACAATGCGAGTGACGACGAGGGAGAGTTCGTGGAAGTGGTTGTGGGCCCCGGATTCACCGGAAATCCCTCGGCGATCGAACTCCAGCTCTACAACGGCAGCAACGGGGCGCCGGATGGTTCGGCGCACGGGCTCGACACCTTCACCGAAGGAGCGACGACCTCCTCCGGCCATCGGGTGTTTTCCAAGCTGATCCCGGGG
This sequence comes from Verrucomicrobiia bacterium, assembly GCA_030431475.1. GTDB lineage: Bacteria > Verrucomicrobiota > Verrucomicrobiia > Verrucomicrobiales > Akkermansiaceae > Haloferula. The sequence goes on from JAUIJD010000005.1 coordinate 23,398, forward strand.
ATCCAGAACGGCGCGCCCGATGGGATGGCGCTTGTGGTCGATGGCGCCGTGGTCGAGTTCATCTCGTATGAAGGCGCGTTCACGGCAAGCGGTGGCCCGGCGGACGGGATGGCCTCGGTGGACGTGGGGGTGGCCCAGACGTCGAGCACGCCGGTCGGAGAGCGGGCGCTCGGTCGCACCGGCTCGGGCACGCAGCCGGGCGATTTTTCGTGGGTTCGGTTCGATGCCGGAGTCGCGCACAGCCCGGGTTCATTGAACGACGGCCAGACCCTGCTTTCCCCCGGTGTCCCGTCCCAGGGCCTGGCGATCGACCTCGTCACGGTTGGCTTTGTCGAGGACACGGACGGGGACGGGCTTGCCGATGACGTCGATGCCGACGACGACGGCGACGGCCAGCCCGACGACGAAGAACTGGCCTTCGGGAGCGATCCGCTCGATCCGGGCTCGGTGTTCGAGTTGCGGGTGGTCGATGCCGGGTCGGGACCCGAGTTGCGTTTTCCCGGAGCCGAAGGGGTGATCTACACGATCGAATGGTGCGACGACCTCGTGAGCTGGGACCACTCAACGACCGTGGAAGGTCAGGGATCCGAGGTCGTTGTCGGCCTGCCCGTTGGAGAGGATCGCATCTTCGCCCGGGTAAGGGCGGGCGAGTGAGGCGGGCGTCCGGGATTCATGACCGGGATCCCGGGTCCGCGGGACCACGGCCTGGCGGTGTTACGCCGTGCCGAGCATCACATCCTCATTCTCCAGCATGCCGCGGAGTTCGCGACGGTAGACGTGCTTGTCCTTGATGAGGAGCTGCTTCGATTCGTCGGGCTTGGTGAAGCTGCCGGCGGGACTCGGGCTTTCATCCCAACGGGTCAGCGCGAAGAGTCCCGTGCGGTTCACCTGACAGTAGAGTTCATGGTCGAACTCCTCCTTTTCGTGCACCTCGCCGTCGTGGATGTGGACGGTGGGAAAGAACAACTTGTCCGCGTGGCGGGTGGGGAAGGTGAAGGCCATCGGATGCGCCTCGTGTTTCCCCTTGCGCAGCTTGAAGACCGCGAAGCCGTAGTCGGCGTAGAGCGGGATCTTGTCCCAGATCTCCTTGCGGATGCTGAAGCGTGCGTCGAGCCGGTCGAAGTCGGCGGCGGTGGGGACAAAGGAGGCCTCGAAAGCGCCGACCTGCTCGACCTTGAGCGGGGCGCTGTTGTCGGCAAGCCCGCCGGCCCGCGACGGGCCCGCGAGCGTCTTCGGTCGGGGGAAGCCACTCCGGAGATCATCGAAGAACTTCGGGTAGCCCTCGAGGTTGATGAATTTGAGCGCATCCTCTCCGGCGTCCCCTCCGACCGGCAGCGGCAGGATCATCGCCAGGTCCTCCTTCGAGGAAAACTCCATCTGATAGGCCAGTGCCTGTCGCGACGGCTCGGACATGCGGGCGAAGATGCGGGTGGCGCGCACCATGTCGACGGGACGGCTGAAGCAACACATGTCCGGACCGTGCGCGAAGAGTGGTGGTTTTTCCAGCCGGAAGAGTGGGGGGGCTTGGAGTGCGGTGGCAGGCCACCGCACTCCAAAAGAAAGGCCGGGCAGCTTGAGCTGCCCGGCCTTGGGAGTCTGAAGGGCGACAGGAATGTCGCCACTCCGGAACTTACATCATACCGCCCATGCCGCCCATGCCGTGGTCGTGACCGTGGCCGGCAGCGGGTTCTTCCTTCTCGGGAAGGTCGGTGACGACGCACTCGGTGGTGAGCAGGAGGCCGGCGATGGACGCGGCGTTCTGCAGGGCCGAGCGGGTGACCTTGGTCGGGTCGACCACGCCCGAGGCGATGAGGTCCTCGTAGGTGTCGGTGGCGACGTTGTAGCCTTCGGCCCCGTTCTTGACGCGCTCGACGATGAGGGCGCCTTCCCGGCCGGCGTTGGCGGCCAGCTGGCGGAGCGGGGCTTCGACGGCCTTGGCGACGATCGACGCGCCGGTGGCTTCGTCACCGCCGAGGGTGAGTTCGCCGATCTGCGCCTGGGCGCGGATCAGGGCGGTGCCACCGCCGGGGACGATGCCTTCCTCCACCGCGGCGCGGGTGGCGTGCAGGGCGTCCTCAACGCGGGCCTTCTTCTCCTTCATCTCGGTCTCGGTCGCGGCGCCGACGTTGATGACGGCCACGCCACCGGCGAGCTTGGCAAGACGCTCCTGAAGCTTCTCGCGGTCGTAGTCGCTCGAGGTTTCCTCGATCTGGCGGCGGATCTGGTTGACCCGGCCGGTGATGGCGTCGGAGGTGCCGGCGCCTTCCACGATCGTGGTGTCTTCCTTGGTGATGGTGACGCGCTTGGCTTCACCGAGGTCCTCGAGGCCGACGGAGTCGAGCTTGATGCCGAGGTCTTCGGTGATGACCTTGCCACCGGTGAGGATGGCGATGTCCTCGAGCATGGCCTTGCGGCGGTCGCCGAAGCCCGGGGCCTTGACGGCCGCGATGTTGAGGATGCCGCGCAGCTTGTTGACCACGAGGGTCGCGAGCGCCTCGCCTTCGACGTCCTCGGCGATGACGAGGAGCGGGCGGGAGGTCTTCGCCACCTTCTCGAGGAGGGGAAGCATGTCCTTCAGGTTCGAGATCTTCTTCTCGTGGATAAGGATGTAGGCGTTCTCGAGGTTCGCTTCCATGCTCTCGGCATCGGTCACGAAGTAGGGCGAAAGGTAGCCCTTGTCGAACTGCATGCCTTCCACGACGTCGAGGGTGGTCTCGATGCCCTTGGCTTCCTCCACGGTGATGGTGCCGTCCTTGCCGACCTTGTCCATCGCCTCGGCGATGATGTTGCCGATCTCGGTGTCCCAGTTGGCGGACACGGTGGCGACCTGGGCGATTTCCTTGGCGTCGGAGACCTGCTTGGAGATCTCGGCGAGCTTCGCGACGATTGCGTCGGTGGCCTTGAGGATGCCGCGCTGGAGGCTGATCGGGTTGGCGCCGGCGGTCACGTTGCGAAGGCCTTCCTTGTAGATGGCTTCGGCGAGGACCGTGGCGGTGGTGGTGCCGTCACCGGCGATGTCCGAGGTCTTGCTCGAGACTTCGCGGATGAGCTGGGCGCCCATGTTCTCGTAGGCGTCCTCGAGCTCGATTTCCTTGGCGACCGAGACACCGTCCTTGGTGATGGTCGGGGAACCGAACTTCTTGTCGAGGATCACGTTGCGGCCCGCCGGTCCGAGGGTGGCCTTGACGGCCTTGGCGAGCTTCTCCACGCCACGCAGGAGGGCCTGCCGGGCGCTTTCATCGAATTGTAGTTGTTTGGCCATGACTTTGTTTGAGTGGTTGGTTGATTAGGTGATTAAGTGATCAGGGAAATTGGCTCGGGAGCGAAGCGAAGAAGAATCCTCAATCTCCAATATCCCAATTTCCAATATCCCTGACGCGAAGCGTCAGCTGATGATTCCGAGGATATCGGATTCGGAGAGGATGAGCATGTCCTGTCCGTCGAGCTTCACGTCGGTGCCGCCATACTTGGAGATGAGCACCTTGTCGCCCACCTTCACGGTGAACTCGATGGTGTTGCCGCTGTCGTCCTTGCCGCCGGTTCCGAGGGCGACGACTTCGGCTTCCTGGGGCTTCTCCTTGGCGGTGTCGGGAAGAACGATGCCTCCGGCGGAGACTTCTTCGGCTTCAAGCCGCTTCACGAGCACACGCGATCCGATGGGTTGGATGTTGGCCATGTTGTTGTTTCTGGTTGTTGTTGGTTGTTGGTTGGAAAGGCCGGTTCGCACCCGCGAACCGGAGAGGGATTACTTTTCCGCGAGAGCCTCCAGCCAGAGGTCGAGTTCGCGGTCGAGATGAGTGGTGAGGAAATCGAGCCATGCGGCGAAATCGCCGGCGTCGGCCTTTTCCAGCGCGCTGTAGTAGTCGGCGCGCAGGTCGGGGGAGATGGAAACGGGCGGGTAGCCGGCGGCGATGAGCACGAAGTTCATCGCGAGCCGCGCGGCGCGGCCGTTGCCATCGTGGAAGGGGTGGACCGAGGCGATGCCGTGATGCAGCCGCGCAGCGCGCTCGACCGGGTCGGACGCGGTCTCGGCGAAGAGTTGCTCCATGAGGTCGGGCACCTTGACGGCATTGGGCGGCACGTGGTTCGAGCCGGCGATGCGGACCGCGGAGTCGCGGTAGCGTCCGGCGCCGTGATCGTCGATGCCACCGAGGATGATCCCGTGGAGATCGAGCAGGTCATGCTCGGTGAAGTCGGCGTCGGGACCGGCGAGTTGCTTGAGGCGGTCCCAGGCCTTGCCCAGATTGACCGCTTCGAGGTGATCCTTGAGCGGCTTGCCGGAAACGGTGACGCCCTTGGAGAGGACCAGCTCTGTTTCACGAAGCGTGAGCGAGTTGCCCTCGATCGAGTTCGACTCGTAGATCATCCGCACCTCCCACGCCTCCGCCACGCTGCGCACCGCTTCCGGAGAAAGCGGCCGCAGCTCGGCGAGGCGTGAATGTTTGGAGGTGAGGGTCATTGGCTGAGATGAACTAATTGACGGTTAAGCCGATCGGTCCTGGAAATTTTCGCATTGATCGTGTGAGTTTCGGCGGAGACGCTTAATCTCAGATACTGTCGTCCGAAGAGCTTCAAGTTCGCTTTGTTCGTCGAGCGAGTAGAAGGCATTGCCGATTTCGCCAAGGACGTGTAATTCTCTCAAGTCATTGTGATTCACGGTTGCTCCCTCGCGCGTTGCATCTCGGAGTTCATCGGAAAGGTGAGGGTGATTGCTTCTGGCCCAAGCATGCAGCTTGGATGCCGCTAGTTTTCTCAGGCGCTCTGCCTCTTGTTTGCCCCAGTGAGAGGTTGGGAGATTTTTTCCTTTGAACGAATCCCATATTCTTGAGGCAATCATCGGTCTCTCAGATCCTGGGAAAATGACAATGTATTCACGAATGCCGGTTATTCCATTGGGCTCAGGGAAGTGATCAGAGCATCCGCCGATTAGGATGATCGATCCGCCTAGTTCGCTTATTGGTGCTGTTAGGTATAGTGAGAGGGCACCGGATCTGTATTGCGAATTCATTGTGTTTTAGCTTGGATTTTCTGGATCGAACTCGTTCGCAATCCGGGTGAGTTCGTTGCCTACGGTTGTTGCCGCTTCGAAGCTCTGGTCGTTGACTAGGGTTCCTTCGTGAGAGACTTCGATCTCAGGAATCTCATCTTCAAGATTGTAAGTGATAAGGCGAAGGGAATCTGCGGCGAGGCGACGGATGTTAGGGGTGAGTTCGACGCCATTCTGGGCGAGCCCGAAAAGCAGGTTCTTGAGCGCTAGTGCGTGTACACCAATCCACTTGCTTACGGCTTCTTCTTTAGCGGTAGTCATGGTCGGCTTGCAGTGTGGTTGAGGGCTTGCTTGATCAGTCCTTATCCACGACTTCCGCATCGACGACCTTGCCCTTGGCGGGCTTGGGCTCGTCGCTTTCCGGCGTGTCGCCGTCGGGCGTCGAGGCGGCGGACTCGGGCATCGGGCCCGCGCCACCACCGGCGGCCTGCTGGGCGGCCTGGGCGGCGTTGTAGAGGTCCTGCAGGGCGGACTCGAGGGTGGCGGTGGTCTCCTTGATCTTGTCGAGGTCGTCGCTCTTCAGCGCGTCCTTGACGGCGTCCACCTTGCCCTGGATGCCCGACTTGATTTCTTCGGGCGCCCCCTCGGGAAGTTCCTCCATCTGCTTCTCGACCTGGAAGACGAGCTGCTCGGCCTTGTTCTTGGTGTCGACGGCCTCGACGCGCTTCTTGTCCTCGTCGGCGTGGGCCTCGGCGTCGCGCTTGGCCTGCTCGATCTCGTCCTCGGAAAGCCCCGAAGAGCCCTGGATGGAGATCTTCTGCTCCTTGCCGGACTGCTTGTCCTTGGCGGAGACGTGGAGGATGCCGTTGGCGTCGATGTCGAAGGTGACCTCGATCTGCGGCTCGCCGCGGCGGGCCGCCGCGATGCCGTCGAGGCGGAAGTTGCCGAGCAGCTTGTTGTCGCTGAACATCGGGCGCTCGCCCTGGCAGATGCGGATGTCGACAGCCGGCTGGTTGTCCGAGGCGGTCGAGAAGATCTGCGACTTCTTCGCCGGGATGGTCGTGTTGCGCTCGATCATCGGCGTGGCGCGCGAACCCTCGGTTTCGATCGAGAGCGTGAGCGGGGTCACGTCGAGCAGCAGCACGTCCTTGACGTCGCCCTGCAGCACGCCGCCCTGGATGGAGGCGCCGATGGCGACGACCTCGTCCGGGTTCACACCGCGGTGCGGTTCCTTGCCGGCCAGGTCCTTGGCGACCTCGATGACTTTGGGCATGCGGGTCATGCCGCCGACGAGCACCAGCTCGTTGATCTCCGAGGGGCTGACTCCGGCTTCCTTGAGGCAGTCGGTGACCGGCTTCTTGGTGCGCTCGAAGAGGCTGTCGGTGAGCTGCTCGAGCTTCGAGCGGCTGAGCGAGAGCTGGATGTGCTTCGGTCCGGTCTGGTCCGCCGTGATGAAGGGCAGGTTGATGTCGTAGGACTGCGAGGAGGAGAGGGCGATCTTGGCCTTCTCGGCTTCTTCCTTGATGCGCTGGAGCGCGTCGGGCTGGCCCTTGAGGTCGATGCCCTCGTTGGTCTTGAACTCCTCGACGATCCACGCGATGAGCGCGTTGTCCCAGTCGTCACCGCCGAGCTGGGTGTCGCCGTCGGTCGCCATCACCTCGAACACGCCGTCGCCGATCTCGAGGACGGAGATGTCGAAGGTGCCGCCGCCGAGGTCATAGACGGCGATCTTCTCGTCGGACTTCTTGTCGAGCCCGTAGGCGAGGGCTGCGGCGGTCGGTTCGTTGATGATGCGCTTGACCTCGAGGCCGGCGATCTCGCCGGCGGCCTTGGTGGCGTTCCGCTGCGAGTCGTTGAAGTAGGCGGGGACGGTGATCACCGCGGCGGTGATGGTCTCGCCGATCTTGGCTTCGGCGTCGGCCTTGAGCTTGCCGAGCACCATGGCGGAGATTTCCTGGGGCGAGTAGACCTTGGTTTCCCCGCCGACTTCCACCTGGATGTGGGCGTCGCCGTTGGAGGCTTCGACGATCTTGTAGGGCATCGCCTTGTCGGCCTCCGAGAGCTCCGAGAACTTGCGGCCGATCAAGCGCTTCGCGGAAAAGATGGTGTTTTGCGGGTTGGTCACGGCCTGGCGCTTGGCGGCCTGGCCGACGAGGCGCTCGCCGGACTTGGTGAACGCGACAACCGAGGGCGTCGTGCGGGCGCCCTCGGAGTTTTCAAGCACCACCGGCTCGCCGCCTTCCATGACGGCCATGCAGGAGTTGGTGGTGCCGAGGTCGATACCGAGAATCTTGGACATGATTGGAGTGAGGTTCGTGGTTGGAAATGGGTGCCCGTTTGAGGGCGCAGGTTGCTGCCGAGCTTCTCGCATGCGTTGTGCCATGAGGTTTCGAGGTTTCGTAAGGTATTGGTAGTGAGTTGAATAAAGATGCTTCGGGACATTTTTGCGCCGATGGATCGCTGGAAATTGGGACACAGTGGCGCACTTCTTGGGTGTCACTCTGACGCGGTGGGCGGTTCGGAACGTGCGCGTCCAGGTCGGCCACCGATTCGGAGATCGTGGACCGGTCGAGGGTCGCCAGGAAGTGGCCACGAGACGCCCGACCGCGAGTCGGGGTGCTCGTGCTCCAAAAGTATTGCCAAGTGGTCGGGTGGTTCTTAGGGTGCGCGCCCCCGCGGAAAGGCGGGACACAGGGCAGGTGCCAGAGTGGTCGAATGGGCTCGCCTGGAAAGCGTGTGTGCTCGAAAGAGTACCGAGGGTTCGAATCCCTCCCTGTCCGCCAGACCCCGCTCCCGGCGTGCCCGGGAGCGGGGTCTGGCGTTTCGGGGTGGGTGGAGAAGGCTGGCGAGCCGTAGGCGAGACCGGGTTTGAATTCGCCGGGAGCATCGCGACCGAATCCATCGGGCGAGCGGCGCGAGCGAAACCGGAATGGCTGGAGCGGAGCGAAGGCAATCCCTCCCTGTCCGCCATTTCCGGCATTCGTGATGCCGGCCTCGCGTCGGCCGCACGATTGGCTCCCGGTCGCCTCAGTCCGGAGGGTAGATTTCGAAGAAGCGTTCTTCGGCTTCGAGCGAACCGATCAGGCAGAGCTTGTCGCCGGCGTGGAGTTCGGTTCCGGGGGCGGGATTGATCTGTCGGACCGACCGGTGCTCGGTGGCGATGATCGAGCAGCCCGTCCTGGATCGGACCTGCGAATCGGCCAGCGTCCGGCCGTCGAGGGATCGGGGGGTGTTGGCGGTGAAAAGGCTCACGCCTTCGGCGAGCAGCAGCGTCTCGCTCCCCCGCAGGTGGTTGAGGATGGTGTTGGCACTCATCGTCGCATACGACAGGACGACGTCGGCGCCGGCCCGGTGGAGGCGGGCGACGTTGGCCTCGCGGGTGCAGCGGCTGATGATCTGGAGCTTCTTGCGCAGGCGGCGGTAGAAGATGGTCAGGAAGATGTTGGTGTCGTCGTCGTGGGTGGTGATGATCACGGAGGAGGCTTCGTGCATGCCGGCCTCCACCAGCAGGTCGAATTCCGCGCCGTCGCCGACGAGGGTGCGGTCCTTGTAGCGCACCCGCTCGGCCAGTCGTTCGATCATGATCCACTCGATGCCCTGCTGGTCGAGGGCGGCCGCCGTGGCGCGCCCGACGCGCCCCCCGCCGACGATCACCACGCGGTTCGACTCGGCCTTCCCCTGGCGTCGGTAGGTCTGGTTGTAGCGTTCGATCTGCTCGGCGGTGCCGCCGAGGATGAAGATCGTGTCGCCCTCGATGCGGGTGTCCGGGCTGACCGGCAGGAGCTTTCCGTGGTCCCAAAGGCCGACGAGCGTGACGCCGGTGGCGGGCTTGATGCCGCTTTCGGCGACCGTCCGCCCCTCCAGTTCGGTGGCCGCGGCGGCGGCCTCGGCGATCACGAGCTCGCCCATCTCGCCGATGATGTGGGCGCAGCAGTCGCTGCCGACGACCCGGCGCGAGAGCGCCTGTCCCATCATCTCCTCGAGGTGCAGGATGTGGGTCACACCGGCCAGTTCGAGGGCGTCGCGGGCGGCCTTCGACCGGGCTGAGGCGACGATGGTGATCTTCTCACAGATCTCCCTCACCGAGAAGGTCACGTTGGTGTTGATCACATCGGAGCGTGTGGTGACGACCATGGCCGCCTGATCGATGCGGAGGCGGCGGTAGGTTTCCGAATCGCTGAGGTCGCCGACGACCACCGGGATGTTGCTCTCGCGGAGTTCGAGCGCCTCGGCGAGGGTGGGGACCAGAACCGAGTACGGGTGGTGGTGCTTGCGGAGCATCTTGACCAGACGCTCCGTGATCGCGCCGTGGAAGGTGAGGATCACGTGGTTCCGCATCGAGGCGGGCAGCGAGCGAGGGGCGTTGGCGGCCTGTTGGGCCTTCATCCATGGCGCGTAGAAGAACTCGATGAAGGTGAAGGGCAGGAGCACCAGCAGGAAGACCACACCGGTCACCAGCACGACGATGGAGAACAGCCGGCCGATGTCCGACTCGAAGGTGATGTCGCCGAAGCCGAGCGTGGACATCACGGTCAGCGTCCAATAGAAGCCGGTCATCCAGCTGTGATGCTGCCCTTCCCGTTCCATCAGGACGTGGAAGGTGATCGAAAAGGCGGTGACGATCACGAGCAGCACGCCGAGCAGCCGGAACAGCGCGAGGAGATTCCGGCGGCTGGTCTGGTTGTCGAGAAACGCGGTGATGACGGTGGTGAGGGCCTTCATGGGGGCGAAAGGCGGCATCCTACGAGGGCATGGAGGCCGTGCCAATCCTGTTGCATCGGTGAGCGCAGGCCACGGAGTCCGCGCCGTGCCGCTCCGACCGGGGAGGAATTGCCCTCGGGCTAACGATTTGCCCGGAAACGACATTTGAAAGAGCCCCATCGACGACGCGTTGAATGGGTCACTCCATCGATTCCATGAAACTCCGCTCGATTCTTCTCGTGACCTTGCTGGCGGCGCTGCCGGCGTTCGGCCAGCCCAACATCCTCTTCATCCTGGCCGACGACATGGGTTACGGCGACACCGGCGTCACCGGGAGCCAGACGATCCGGACGCCGAACCTCGACTCGCTGGCGCGCTCGGGGGTGCTGTGCACCCAGGGCTACGTGCCTTCGGCGGTGTGCTCGCCGTCGCGGGCCGGGCTGCTGACCGGGCGCGACCCGCGCCGCTTCGGCTACGAGGGAAACCTCAACCAGAGCGCGGCGAACTACGCGACGCGTCCGGAGTTGCTCGGTCTGCCGCCGGGCGAGCACACGCTGGGGGATCATCTGAAGGCAGCGGGCTACGCGACGGGGCTGGTGGGGAAATGGCACCTCGGGCACGGCGACGCTTTCCATCCGAACCAGCGAGGGTTCGACCACTTCTGCGGGATGCTCAGTGGCGGGCACCACTATTTTCCGACGGCGGAGAAGAACCATCTCGAGCGCAATGGCGGGAAGCTGACGGAGTTCTCGTCGGCCTACCTGACGACCTTCTTCACCGACGAGGCGCTGCGGTTCATCGACGGGGTGGAGAAGGACAGGCCGTGGTTTCTCTATCTCTCCTACAACGCGCCGCACACGCCGATGGAGGCGACCGAGGAGGACCTGGCCCGCTACGCGCACATCGGGGACAAGAAGCGCCGGACCTATGCGGCGATGATGCATTCGCTGGATGAGAACATCGGCCGGGTGCTGGCCCGCCTGGACGAGTCGGGCGAGCGGGAGAACACGCTGGTGGTGTTCCTTTCCGACAACGGCGGAGCGGGGAACAACGCGTCCTGGAATGGTCCGCTTTCGGGAACCAAGGGGACGCTTCGTGAAGGTGGCGTGCGGGTGCCGTTCTTTGTTTCGTGGCCGGGGACGGTGCCGGCGGAGAAAACGCACGACGAGGCGGTGTCGGGGCTGGATTTGCTGCCGACCTTCCTGGCGGCGGCCGGAGCCAAGGCGCTGCCGTTGCGCCAGCCGCTTTCGCACGAGGACAAGCGGAACTTCCAGCGTGGGCTGAAGTCCTTCGGGCCCTACGACGGGGTCAATCTGCTGCCGGTCTTGAAGGGAGAGGCCGAGGCGCCGGAACGGAGGCTTTTCTGGCGGCTGCAGGGCCAGGTGGCGGTGCTCAAGGGCGAGCACAAACTGATCACCCTGAGCCATCGGCCGGCGCAGCTTTTCCGCCCGGCGGAGGACCCGGGGGAGCAGACCGACCGGGCCGGCGAGGATGCGGAGACGCTGGCGGAGCTGTATGAGGAAATCGGCCGCTGGCAGAGCATGCTGCCGACGGTGCCGTTGTGGGGTTCGTCGCCGTTCTGGATGAGCGAGTCGGCGCGGCAGTATGACCACTACCCGCCGCGGGAGGAGCCGCGGTAGGGGTGGCAGACAGGAGTGTCTGCCCTCCCTTTCAGCGCAGCGAGCACCAGGGCTCTTCCTCGCTGACATCGACGAGGAAGGGTCCTTCCTGCGAGCCGGGCGAGAGGATGGCGAGGATGACGGCGTCCCGGTCGCTGACGTTGAAGGTGGCGTGGACGACGCCGGCGCCCATGTGGGCGACCTCGCCGGGCTTGAGCAGCTGCTTTTCCTCGCCAACCCACTGCTCGACCTCGCCCTCGAGCACGTAGATGACCTCCTCCAGCTCGGGGTGGTGGTGAAAGTTGTGGCCTTCGCCCGCCGGCAGCACGGCGCGGCAGATCTGGAGGTCCTTGGCGTTGGTGATTTCGGGACGGCACATCCAGTAGTTGGTGCGGCCCTTGAAGTCTTCCTTGATGGCTTCGGCTTCGGTGATGAACGGGGTTTTCATGAGTCGGTCTCGAGGGTGCGTGCGATGAGGTCGGAAAGGAGCGGAGCGGCTTCGGCGATGAGTTTCTCGACGGGCAGGCCGGTGTCGGCGAGGGCGTGCAGACGGTCGAAGAGTCCGCATTCCCGCGCCGCGTCGTCGGCCAGTCCGCAGACGCCGATGACCGGCTTGCCGGCGGCGCGGGCCATGCGGGCGAGGGCGACGGGTCCCTTGCCGGAGAGGCTTTGTTCGTCGATGGAGCCCTCGCCGGTGATGACGAGATCGGCGGCGCGGACGTGAGTTTCGAGGTCGAGAAGGTCGGCGACGATGTCGAAGCCGGAGACCAGCGAGGCGTCGGCGAAATGGAGCAGGCCGAAGCCGAGACCACCTGCGGCGCCGGCTCCGGGTTGGAGCGCGTGAGCGTGTCCGTCGCTGAGCTCGACGAGGCGGGTGAGCGCGGCTTCAAGCTGGGGGCGGCTTTCCTCGGTGGAGCCCTTCTGGGTCGAGAAGACGGCGGTGGCGCCGTTCGGCCCGAGCAGGGGATTGTCCACATCACAGGCGGCGATGATCTCGGGCAGCTCGATGCGGGTGGAGAAATCAATGCGCCCGATGCGCGCGACCGAGTCGGGGGTGGGTTGGAGTGCCTTGCCGTCTTCGTCCAACAGGCCGATGCCGAGGGCCATCGCCATGCCCATGCCGCCGTCGTTGGTGGCGCTGCCGCCGAGGCCGAGGATGATGCGCGTCACGCCGTGCGTCTCGATCGCGTGCCGCATTTGCTCGCCGGTGCCGTAGGTCGAGGCGTTGAGCGGGCGGCGGTCTTCCGGTGAAACCCGCCACAGGCCGGCGGTCTCGGACATTTCCAGGATGGCGACGGGCCCCTCGTCGGTTTCGGCGAGCAGGTAGCGGGAATCGATGGGGCGGCCGTAGGCGTCGGTGGCCGGGCACTTGATCCAGCGTGAAGGCATGACCTGGGAGAGCGCCTCCATGAAGCCCTCGCCGCCGTCGGCGATGGGGCGCAGGTCGAGGGTGGCGTCGGGTTCGACGCGGCGGATGCCTTCACCGATGGCGGCGGCGGCGTCGGGTGCGGAGAGCGAGCCCTTGAACTTGTCGGGCGCGATGAGAATGCGGCGGGCCATGGAGGTCAGTCGTCGATGCCCAGTTCCGGTTTCCCGAGCGCTTCGAGTTCCCGCGGCTTGCAGAACTCGTCGATGTTCCCGCGCCTGCCGGCCCAGGCGATGCCGCGCAGCAGCAGGGCCCGGATGTTCGGTCGATCGAAGGTCTTGTGGAGGTGACCCGGGATGCAGACGAAGGCGCGGTAGTCGTCTTTTTCGTAGGTCCACATCTGCGTCTGGCGCACGGGTTCGCCATCGCCGGTGTCGCTGTCGGCCAGCGAGCGGATGCCCTCGGTGATTCGCAGCGGGTAGTAGATCTCGTCGTCCATCGCGAAGTCGGCCGCGCCGGCGGTGATCGGGTGGCGTTTCTCCGGCTTGTCGAGGAACCTGAGCTCCATCGGGCCCTCGCGCCACTTGGTCGTGCCGTGGATCCACGCGCCGCCGACGACGGAACTCCACCACTCGGTGTCGTCGCCGACGATGGCGGTGTGGATGACCACGATCCCGCCGCCGCGCCTGGTGAAGGCGGCGAGGTTCTGCTTCTGCTGCTCGGTCGCGTTGGCGCCGTTCTGGGCATACATCACGAGCACGTCGGTTTCGGCGAGTTGCGCCGCGGTGGGCCACGCCTTGGCGCCGTCGGTGGTGATGCCGCGCCCGGCGAGGAGGACCTTCCATTCCTTGAGGAACCGTTCGTGCTCGTGGGCGCCCGGCCCGTGGGTGTTCTTGCCGCCGCGGATGAAGACCCGCAGGGGAGTTTCGGCCTGAACGCAGCCGCAGACGATGAGAAGGAGGAGAAAACGCATGGGTCGGAGGGAAACGCGGACTTCGGAGTCGGAATTTCACCGCGAGGCTGGGTGTTCGCGGCGGCGGGCGGCAAGGGCTCCGATACCACCCGAAGGTGGGGTCGAAATTTGCAAGGGGCACACCTGTGGCCCACGTTAAATGTTCCCAATGATGTTCCGAGCTTCGATTTCCGTGCGCGCGATCGCGCTGATGTTCCTGGTGCTTGCCGGATTCGCCGCGGCCGAGGGCCGCCGCCTGGAGGTGCTCTTCCTCGGCGACGACCGCGGTCACAAGCCGATCGAGCGCTACCGCGTGCTCAAGGCGGCGCTCGGACCGAGGGGGTACAACCTGACCTTCGTCGAGGATCTCTCGCAGATCACGCGTGAGCGGCTCGATCGCCACGACGCCCTGATCGTCTATGCCAACCATCAGCAGGACGAGGTGCCGCCGGCCATGCTCGAGTGGGTTCGCGACGGGGGCGGGTTGGTCGCGCTGCACTGTGCCGCCGGGTGCTTCCATCCCTCGGAGGATTGGTTCGATGTGGTAGGCGGACGCTTCAAGAGCCACGAAGGCCACGTGTTTTCGCCGGAGACGGTCGATGCCGGGCATGAGATCACGCGGGAACTGCCGAAGCTCGAGGCGTGGGACGAGACGTACGAGCACCAGGACCTGACCGACGATCGGCATCTGCTGCAGGTGCGGAAACCGATCAACAAGGGCGAGACCGAGCCGGAGCCGTGGACCTGGACCCGTGAGGAAGGGAAGGGCCGGGTGTTCTACACCGCCAGCGGGCATGACCTGCGGGTGTGGGGGCAGCCGGCGTATCAGGAACTGGTGGCCCGCGCCCTGGTGTGGAGCGTCGGTCCCGAGGTGGCGAAGGAGTTCGCGTCGCTGGAGCTGGCGTCGCTGGAACTCGAAGTGCCGGAGGTCGAGAACCGCGCGCATCCGGACATCCCGATGATGCCGCTGCAGAAGCCGCTGTCGGCGAAGCAGAGCGCCGACCACACCCAGGTGCCGGCCGGCACCGAGCTGGTGCTGTTCGCCAGCGAGCCGATGGTCGTGAACCCGATCGCGATCGACTGGGATGAGCGTGGACGGGCCTGGGTGGTGGAAAGCCTCGGCTACCCGAACGACGTGCCGACCGAGCCGGGAACGGGCGAGGACCGGATCAAGATTCTCGAGGACACCGACGGCGACGGACGGGCGGACAAGGTCACGGTGTTCGCCGACAAGCTGCGCCACTGCACGACCACCGCCTTCTACCGCGGCGGGGTGATCGCGACCGACGGGCACGAGATCGTGTTCCTCCGCGACGAGAACGGCGACGACCGCTCGGACACCCGCCGGGTGCTGGCCAGCGGGCTGAACATGAACGACACCCACGCTTCGACCTCGCACTTCCTCTACGGCATGGACAACTGGATCCACGCGACGGTCGGCTACAGCGGGGTGGACATCAGGCTCGGCGACCGACGCCACAAGTTCGGCTCGTCGGCGTTCCGTTTCCGGCCGGATCTTTCCGAGCTCGAGCTGCTGCAGCGGACGACCAACAACACGTGGGGCCTCGGTTTCACCGAGGACGGCACGGTGCTCGGCTCGACGGCGAACAACAACCCCTCGTGGCAGGTGTCGATTCCCCGGCGGGCCTACGAGCGCAGCGGTCTCGAGCAGCCGAAGACGCCCCGGCTCGACGAGCAGCCGTTGATGTACTGCAACACGCGGGACATCACGCAGGTCGACCAGCTCGAGCGCTACACCGCGGCGGCGGGGCACATGCTCTACCACGATGAGTTCTTCGAGGGCATCGTCGAACCGGGGGCGGCGTTCATCTGCGAGCCGACCGGGCACATCGTGGCTTCGGGGACGATTCACGACCGGGGAGCGCTTCATCGCATCGACCTCCGGGGTCAGAACGTGTTCGCCAGTGCCGATGCGTGGTCGGCCCCGGTGGCGGCCCGTCCGGGGCCGGACGGAGCGATCTGGGTGGCGGACTGGTACAATCCCATCATCCAGCACAATGTCGTGTTCCGGTTCTGGAATCCCGAGCGGGGCTACGACCAGCCGCACAGCCCGTATCACGTCGGGGAGAAGCGGCCGGGCAAGGGCAACGCCTACGTGACCCCGCTTCGCGACCGGAAGCACGGCCGCATCTGGCGCATCGTGCCGAAGGAGGGTGGCCTGCGCGAGGTGCCGAAGCTCTCGGCCAAGGATCCGGCGACCTTGCTGCGCACGCTCAACTCGCCCTCGCAGCACCTGCGCCTGCACGCGCAGCGCCTGCTGATCGAGAACGGGCGCCCGGATCTCGTCGGCAAGCTCGCGGAGCTGGTCCGGCTGGCCGCCACGCCCGAGGGCCGAGATGCGCCGCTCGGCGCCTACCATGCCCTTCGTACTTTGCAGGGGCTGCGCGAGGCGGGAATCGACGGGGCGCGCGAGCCGATCGTTGCCGCGCTCGAGGCGGATCACGTCGGGCTGCGCTTGCAGGCGGTGGCATCGCTGGACCCGGCCGATCCGGCGCTGTTGGCGGCGCTGCCCGGCCTGTGGGAGAAGGCATCGGCCCCACGGGAGCGGCTCGCGGTGTTGACGGCGGCGGCGCTGGCCGTGCCGAACGACGGTCTGGCGGAGGGCTTGTGGAAGGGACTCTCGGCACGCCCGCCGCGGGACGGTACGGTGGTCGAGGCGGCGAAGCTGGCCCTGCGTCGGCAGGGGACGACCTTGCTGACCGTGGCGCTGGCCGGCGGCAGCCTGCCCGGCGGCTGGCTGGACGGTGAGCTGGAGGAGATCACCCGTCGCGTGGCCAACGGACCGAACCGTGCCGCGCTGGAGCCCATTGTGGCGGCCGCGAATCCCGCTCTCGGTGATCGGTTCTCCCGCATCCTCAAGGAGGCGCCGGTGAAGAGACCCGCCGAGGAGAAGCTGCCGGCGCACCTGAACGCCGGTCGGGATGCCTACATGAAGGCCTGTGTCGAGTGCCACCAGGCGGATGGCAAGGGGGTGGAGAACACCTTCCCGCCGCTCGAGGGATCCGAGTGGGTGTCGGGCGATCCGCGGACCCTGCTGCGCATCATGCTCGGCGGCCTGATGGGGCCGATCACGGTGAAGGGGGTCGAATACAACAGCGTGATGCCGGGGCACAGCCACGCGTCGGACGACGAGCTGGCGGCGATCGCCGGCTACGTGCGCCATCAGTTCGGCGGCAAGCGCGAGAAGGCGGTGGATCCGAAGTACGTGAAGGAACTGCGCCCGGAAGTGGAAGCACGGAAGTATCGTCCCTGGACGGTGAAGGAGCTGTCGGAGGCCAAGGGGCAGTGAGCTGGTGGATGGATTGCGGATTGCGGATTGCGGATTGCGGATGAGTGGATGAGTGGATGCTGGATGCCGGGAGTCCCGCAGGGACGCAGGCGAGTAGGCCCGGGGTTCACCCCGGGACCTGGGACGGTCGATGGGTCGAAGCCCCGGTAGGGGCGTAGGCGAGGCTGGCGGCGTGATATCTTCCGCCCCAAAGGGGCATCCTACCGTAGCCCAGGGCAACGCCCTGGGATCATGGCACATTCCCCGATTCCCAAGCCCTGAAGGGGCGTGCTAGATCCCACGATGCCTCAATCGCTGGCGAATCTCTACGTGCACCTGATCTTTTCGACCAAGGACCGATATCCGTTTCTCGCGGAAGAGGTGCGTCCCGACGTCCACGCCTACATGGCCACGGTGCTGGCGAACCTGAATTCCCCGGCAGTGCTCATCAACTCGATGCCGGACCACGTGCATGTGCTCTTCAACATGGGGCGCACGGTGAGCCTGGGGCAAGTGGTCGAGGATGTGAAAAAGTCATCGTCCCGTTGGATGAAGACCCAAGGCTCCGGCTTTGCGAAGTTTTCGTGGCAGGCGGGTTACGGAGCGTTTTCCGTGAGTGAGTCCAACACGCCGAAGGTGGCGAACTATATCCGCAACCAGGAGGAGCATCACCGGATGAAGTCGTTTCAGGACGAATACCGGGAGTTTCTGGTGAAGCACCAGGTGGCTTTTGATGAGCGGTATGTTTGGGATTAGGTCGCCCTTTCAGGGCTCGGGATGCGGGGGCGGGGCGGGTCCCAGGGCGTTGCCCTGGGCTACGGTAGGGTGCCCCTTTGGGGCGTCGGATGGTGCGGGGCGTTGGAGGTGCGGGGCGTCGGATGGTGCGGGGCGTTGGAGGTGCGGGGCGTTGGAGGTGCGGGGCGTTGGAGAGGGAGAGACTTTGGCGCCGTGCAGCATCGAGGGGTGGACGAAGCATGGTTCCATGCGGAGGACTTGGAGCGAGCCGCTCCAAGCACGGCCTGCGGCGAGCCGCCGCAGCCATCAGGGGACGGTTTAACGTTTCACCCGGGAGTGAGCGAGCGGATGTAGGCGACGAGCGCGTCGAGTTCGGTGTCGGTGAAACGACCCTCGTAGGGAGGCATGGCCGGGGCGAAGCCCTCGGCGACCTCGGCCTGGGGCTCGAGGATGGAGCGGCGGAGGTAGGCGTCATCGACGGTAACGGTGCGCCCGTCGGCGAGCGGCTGGGCTTTTCCGTAGATCCCATGCAGGGACGGGGCGATCTGGGACGAGCCCTGCATGTGGCAGGTGGCGCAGGTATTGGCCTCGAAGAGGGCGCGGCCCTGGGTGACCCGGGGGTCTGCGGCGCCGGTCGTATCCGCCCTGGCGGGGAGATGGAGGAAGAGTCCGATGAGGACGGCGGCGAGGAGGACGACGCCGAAGATGGAGGCGAGCCAGCCCCTGAAGAAGAATCGGGCGTTCATCAGCCACTTCACCGCGACGAGCGCGACGACGACGACCAGCAGGATGGCGACGCGCCACTCGGCGGCGTGGAACCGCGGGAAGTGGGCGCTGAGCATGAGGAACAGCACCGGAAAGGTGATGTGGTGGTTGTGCAGTGAGCGCGACTTGGCGCGCTTTCCGTAGGCGGGATCGTGCGGCTGGCCGGACTTGAGCGATCGCATGAAGCGGTGCTGGTTGCCCATGATGTGGACGAAGACGTTGGCCGTCATGCATGTCGCCATCATCGCGCCGATCTGGAGATAAAGGGCGCGTCCATTGAAGATCTCGCCGAACGCCCAGGCAGCGGCGGCGAGGCCGAGGAGACTCACGGCTCCCCCGGCGAGTGGATGTTTTCCGAGGGGTGAGCGCCAGACGAGGTCGTAGAAAAGCCAGCCGCCGACGAGGCCGGCGAGGCTGAGTCCGGCGCAGGCGGGGCCGGAGAGATCGGTGCGGGTGGCGTCGGCGAGGGTGAGCCCGTCGCGGTAGAAGAGGACGCAGAGCAGGGTGAAGCCGGTGAGCCAGGTGGTGTACGACTGCCACTTGAACCAGTGGAGCGGCGAGGGGATGGCATTCGGCCGGAGCAGGCGCTTCTCGAGGTGGAAGACGCCGCCGCCGTGGAGCATGTCGAGGTGGCCGAGGAGGTCGGGATCCTCGTCTTTGCGCGTGTTGGCGATGAGGCGGAGCTCCATCCAGGTGAAGAGCAGCGAGTTGCCGATCCACATGATGGCGGCGACGACGTGCGCGAAGCGCAGCAGCACGCCGGTCCATTCGGCCCAGTTGAACTCCATGATGGGTGGGGTAGCAGTTGGCGTGCGAAGATCAAGAAAGCCGGTCGGCGAGGCGCAGCGCGGCGATGTCGTGGATCTGCCGGAGCGCTTCGGCGATCTCGGCGTCGCGGTCGTTTTCGAGCCGGCGCTCGAAGGCAGCGATCACGTCGGCGCGGGTGTGCTTGCGGGCGCAGATGATGAAGGGAAAGCCGAAGCGCTCGCGGTAGCGGGTGTTGAGCGTGGAGAAGCGGTCGTATTCCTCATCGGAGAGTCGGTCGAGGCCGAGGCCGGCCTGCTCACGGGTGGAGTCGGCGGTGAGGCCGCCGGCGCGGGCGAGCTTGCCGGCGAGGTCGGGGTGGGCGTGGATGAGCGCGAGTTGCTTCTCGAGTGGGGCGCGATCCACGGCCTGGCGCATGGCCTGTTGGAGGGCTTCGGTGGAAGGGAAGGGGCGTTGGGGTTGGACCGCTTCGGCGACCCAGGGAGAGTGTTCGTAAATGCCTTCGAATGCCCGGACGAAGTCGGCGGGGGGGAGGGCGTTGGCTTCGGAGAGGGTCATGGTGGAGCGCCGATGATGAAATCGGCATGTAGAAGAGGATGCATGAAAGCGCCTGTGGTGCCGATTTCATAATCGGCGGTCCATGGCTCCTTGAAATGCGGCTCGGGTGTGGGGATGCTTCCGGCCATGGATGTGTGGCAAGCGATCGCCGAAGCCCGGGGCTCCGGGCGGCCGATGGTGGTCGTGACGGTGACATCCGTGCGCGGCAGTGTGCCGGGCGAGGCGGGTGCGAAGATGATGGTCGGCGGAGCGCGTCCGGTCGGCACGGTGGGCGGGGGGAAGATCGAGGCGCGGGTGCTGGCGGAGGCGGAGGCGATGTTGGTGGGTGGCGAGCGTTGCCGGACGGTGACGTGGAACCTGCAGCGGGACATCGGGATGACCTGCGGTGGGGAGATGAGTTTTTTGTTCGAGAAGGTGGCCGGTGACGAGGGATGGCATGTGGTGGTCTTCGGGGCGGGTCATGTGGCGCAGGCGCTGGTGCGGGTGCTGGCGCCGATGCGTTGCACGGTGGATGTGATCGATCCGCGGGAGGAGTGGCTGGAGGGGATCGTGGAGGCGCCGAATGTGCGACGGCATCGTGTGGTGAGTTATGAGGAGGGCGTGGACCGGGTGCGGCCGGCGAGCTTCGTGGTGTCGGTGACGCAGGGTCACGCGACGGACCGGCCGGTGTTGCGGGAGGTGCTGGGACGGTTTTCGGAGGTGGCGTTTCTCGGGGTGATCGGGAGTGCCTCGAAGCGGGCGGTGCTGATGCGGGAGCTGAAGGAGGATGGGATTTCCGAGGAGCGGCTCGAGCGCATCGAGTGCCCGGTGGGGCTGCCCATCGGCGGCAACGACCCGGCGGAGATCGCGGTGAGCATCACAGCACGTTTGCTGGAGGCACGGGACCGATCGCGAGCTTGAGGGTTTCAGGCGTGAGCGGGGACGGGAGGTCGGTTTCCTTTTGGCCGAAGGCGTGGAGAGCGTCGCGGAGGGCCTCGCGGACGGAGATGGCGAGCATGAAGGGGGGCTCGCCGACGGCCTTGGAGCCGTGGATGGTGCGGTCCTGGGTGGCATCTTCGAGCAGCGCGACGCGGAAATCGGCGGGCGCGTCGGAAAAGGCGGGGATGGCGTAGGTGCTGGCGCTGTGAGTGAGCAGGCGGCCGTCCTCGTCCCACTTCAGTTCCTCGCAGGTGAGCCAGCCGGCACCCTGGACGTAGCCACCCTCGATCTGGCCGCGGTCGATGGCCGGGTTCAGCGAGTCGCCGACGTCGTGGAGGATGTCGGTGCGCAGGATGCGGTGCATGCCGGTGAAGCCGTCGAGCTTGACCTCGGTGACAGCACTACCAAAGGCATAGTAGTGGAAGGGCTTGCCCTTGGGGTTGGGCTGCGACCAATCCCACTCGAGGTCGGGGGTCTTGTAGAAGCCGGCGGCGGAGAGCTGGATACGCTCGGTGTAGGCCTTGGCGATGAGGTCGGAGAAGGGGAGGGTGCTGCCGCGGCCATGGACGCCGCCCTCGGCGTAGGTGATCTGCGTTTCCGCGCAACCGAGCAGGGAGGCGGCGAGCGGGGTGAGGCGCTCGCGGAGCTGGCGACAGGCGTCGGCGACGGCCATGCCATTGAGATCGGAGCCGCTGCTGGCGGCGGTGGCGGAGGTGTTGGGCACCTTGTCGGTGCGGGTGTGCATGAGCCGAACGCGGTCGGCGGGCAGGCCGAGCTCGCGCATGGCGACGCCGAGGATCTTGGTGTTCAGGCCCTGGCCCATCTCGGTGCCGCCGTGGTTGACCTGCACCGAGCCGTCGGCGTAGATCAGGACCAGGGCGCCGGCCTGGTTGTAGTGCTTGAGGGTGAAGCTGATGCCGAACTTGACCGGGGTGATCGCGAGGCCGCGCTTGAGGTGGGCGCTGGCGGCATTGAAGGCGTCGATCTCCGCGCGGCGGGTGGCGAACTCGGAGGAGTCTAGTAGTTGGGCCCAGATGCGGCCGATGCGGTTGCCCTCGATGAGCTCGCCGTAGTGGGTGGTGTTGGTTTCGCCCTCGCCGTGGTAGAAGTTCCGCTCGCGGACCTGCTCGGGTGGGATGTCGAGCTTCTCGGCGATGCGGCCGAGGATTTCCTCGATGACGAGCATGCCCTGCGGCCCGCCGAAGCCGCGGAAGGCGGTGTGGGAGGTGACGTTCGTTTTGCAGACGCGGCCGCGGAAGCGGACGTGGGGGATGTGGTAGCAGTTGTCGAGGTGGAAGAGGGCGCGGTCGTTGACGGGGAGGGAGAGGTCGAGCGACCAGCCGCCGTCGGAGAAAAGCTCGACCTCGGCAGCGTGGAGGCGGCCGTCGGGCTGATAGCCGATCTTGTAGCGGGCGAGGAAGGGATGGCGCTTGCCGGTGGTCTCGATGTCGTCGTCGCGGTCGAGCTGGAGGGTGACGGGTTGGCCGGTGACGCGGGCGCCGACAGCGCAAATCGCAGCCCAGGGGTTGGCCTGGGTTTCCTTGCTGCCGAAGCCGCCGCCCATGCGCGGGGACTCGACGACGACCTGGTGACGGGCGAGGCCGAGGACCTCGGCGACGATGGTCTGGGTCTCGCTGGGGTGCTGGGTGGAGGAGGTGATGTGGTAGCCGCCTTCGCCGTCGGGCTCGGCGAGGGCGGTGTGGGTTTCGAGGTAGAAATGCTCCTGCCCGCCGATGTGGAAGCGGCCTTCGAGAAGGTGCGCGGACTCGGAGAATCCGGTGTCGAGATGGCCGCGGGCGAGGGTGTGGGGTTCGGTGTGGAAGGAGTGTTCGGCGATGGCCTTTTCGATGCCGAGGATGGGTGGGAGCGGGGTGTGCTCGATCTCGACGAGGGCGGCAGCCTGGAGGGCTTGCTCGGGGGTATCGGCGATGATGGCGGCGACGACCTGGCCGTGGAACTCGATGGTGTCGGCGGCGAAGAGCGGTTCGTCGTGGCGGGAGGGGCCGGTATTGTTGTGGCCGGGGACGTCGGCGGCGGTGAGCACGGCCCGCACGCCGGGGGCGGCGAGGGCCTTCGAGGCATCGATGCGATCGATGCGGGCGTGGGCGACGGTGGCGCGGACGGGATGGGCGTGGAGGGTGTTGCCGCGGCGGAGGGCGAGGTCGTGAGAGTAGAGGGCGGTGCCGGTGACGTGTCGGGCGGCGCTTTCGTGAGGGGTGCCCGACGGGATGGCTGAGCTCGGAATATGGGGCGGACTGAAGTCCGCGGTCCGTTCGTTGAGGTATTTGAGGAAGAGGTCGCGGATGAGGAGTTGTCGGTAGTCGGCGGTGCCGCGGAGGTCGGTGAGGGGGGAGAACTCGGTGGCGAGGGTTTGGAGGACCTTTTCCGAAGCGGCCTCGGCCAGCGGGAGGCCGACGAGGGAGGCTTCGGTCTTGCGGGCGCGGGCGGGGGTGGCGGCGACGCCGCCGTAGGCGAGGCGGGCGTGGGTGATGAGGCCGGCGTCGTCGGTGGCGAGCCGGAAGGCGCCGGCGACGGTGGAGATGTCCATCTCGCGGCGCTTGGAGACCTTGTGGAATTCGCAGCGGCCGGGGAGGTGGCGGGGGACGACGATGGTCTTGAGGATCTCGCCGGGGCGGAGGACGGTCTGGCGGTAGCCGGTGAAGAAGTCGGCCAGCGGCACGCTGCGTTCGCCGTCGGCTGCGGCGAGGATGAGGGAGGCATCGAGCGCGAGCAGGACGGGGGCGGTGTCGCCGATGGGCGAGGCGGTGACGAGGTTGCCGCCGAGGGTGGCGCGGTGACGGATCTGCCGCGAGGCGAAGAGTCGGAAGACCTGGTCGAGCGCGGGGAATTCGCCGTCGAGCGCGTGCTCGATGTCGGTGAGCGGGGCGGCGGCCCCGAGCTGCCAGTGGGTGTCGGTCTTTTCCAACACGAGCAGCTCGGCGACATGCTCGAGGGAGATGAGTCGCTCGGGGCGCTGGAGGCGCTTGTTGATGAATACGGCGGTCTCCGTCGCTCCGGCGATGAAGTCGGCTTCGGGGTGCTGTTGTTTGAGGGCGAGCGCTTCGCCGAGGGACTTCGGTGTGTGGTAGGTGGCGGTGCCGGGCCCGGTGGTCGTGGTCGAGTGGGGTGACGCGCGGCGGGGGAGGGCCGTGGCGGCGTCGCGGATGGGTCGGTAGCCGGTGCAGCGGCAGAGGTTGCCGCAGAGTTGGTCGGCGACTTTTTCGGGGTCGTCGGCGATGCCGCGGGCGGCGGCTTCGGCCATCGAGCAGATGAAGCCGGGCGTGCAGTAGCCGCATTGGGAGCCATTCGACTCGATCATCGCCTGCTGGGCGGGATGGAGCGCGTCGCCCTCGGCGAGGCCCTCGGAGGTGAGGATTTCGCGTCCGGCGAGCGAGTGCACGAGCGCGAGGCAGGCATTGATCGCGCGGGGCGGGCCGTCGCTTTCGAGGAGGAGCACGGTGCAGGCGCCGCAGTCGCCCTCGTTGCAGCCGCACTTGGTGCCGGTGAGTCCGTTTTCCCGAAGGAAATCGAGGGTGCTGCGGTGCAGCGGGGCGGCGGCGAGGTCGTGGGGCCGACCATTGATGACGAGGCTCGGCATGTCAGGCGTTGGCGAGATCGAGCAGGGTGTGGGCGAGCAGGGTGGCACCCTTCTCGATGGCCTCGGGCGAGGCGTATTCGTCGGGCCGGTGCGACCAGCCCTCGCGGCAGGGGATGAAAAGCATGGCGGTGGGGCAGAGGCGCGCCATGAAGAGTGAGTCGTGGTAGGCGCGGCTGATCATGCGGGTGTGGGAAAAGCCGAGGGCGGTGGCGTGCGTCTCGGCGACCGAGAGAATGCCAGAATCACAAGTTGCGGGCGGATCGGAGTTGATCCACTGCCAATCGAGCTCAATGCCGCGGCGGGTGCAGATGGCTTCGGCCTGGTCGCGGATGGAGGCGAGGGCGGCGTCGCGGGCGTCGAGGTCGGTGTCGCGGAAGTCGATCTCGAGCAGGGCGTCGCAGGGGATGGAGTTGATGGCGCCGGGTTTGACCTCGATCACGCCGGTGGTGCCGACGGTGTCCGGCGAGGAGGAGTCGAGCGCGGCCTGCTCGACGGCGAGTGCGACCTCGGCGGCGGCGAGAAAGGCGTCGCGGCGATGGGGCATGAGCACGGCGCCGGCATGGCCGCCGCTGCCGGTGAAGCGGAGGCGGAAGGCGGCGGGGGCGGCGATCTTTTCGACCAGGCCGATGTCGAGTCCGGCCTTCTCCAGCTCGGGTCCTTGCTCGATGTGGAGCTCGACGAAGGCGGAGTACGTGCCTTCTCGTAGTTGGACGCTTTCGAGGTCGCCCTCGCAGGTCTCGGGGCGGAGCTGCTCGAGCGAGCGGTCGTCGGAGTCGCGGAGCTGGCAGGCCTCGTCGGCGGTGAGCGAGCCGGCCATGAGGCGGGACCCGAGGCAGCCGATGCCGAAGCGGGTCGGCTCCTCGGCGGTGAACATGATCAACTCGATCGAGCGGCGCGGGGTTTCGCCGGAGGCGGCGATGGCGCGGAGGGCTTCGAGGCCACCGAGGACGCCGACGGTGCCATCGTAGGCGCCGGCGTTCGGGATGGCGTCGGTGTGCGATCCGGTGGCGACGGGCGGGAGTTCGGGATCGAGCCCGGGAAGGGTGATGAAGAGGTTGCCGACGGCATCGGCGCGGGATTCCAGGCCGGCTTCGGCGGCACGGGCGAGCAGCCATTTTCGCGCCGCGAGATCCTCCCCGGAGAAGAGCACGCGGGTGACGGCCGGGGCGGGGTGCGCGGAGATGGCGGCGAGTTGTTTCAACTCGTCGAGCAGACGGGCGATGTCGGGCGTGAGAGGCATGAAGATCGAAGATGAAGCGGCTTGCAAAGCCGCTCTCCTTATTGAGGCAGTCGGTGGATGTCCTTGTAGTAGAGGTAGGAGGCGGGTTCGTCGCCGATGGCGGCGAACCACTGCGGGCAGTAGGGCGCCATCCAGATGGCGTCGCCGGCCTCGACGGGGTAGTAGCAGTCCTCGAGGCGGTAGATGCCCTGGCCGGAGAGCATCAGCAGTCCGTGTTCCATGATGTGGGTCTCGACGAAGGGCAGGGTGGCGCCGGGCTGGTAGGTGAAAATGTTGATCGCGAGGTCGAAGCGCGAATCGATGGGTAGCAGGGTCTGGAGGCGGGCGCGCTCGTTGCCGAGGAAGGGCTCGTCGGGGACGTCGGCCGCGTGGCCGAAGGTGGGTGGGGGGATCGGGGTGCCGGACATTTCGGCGAAGACCTTGCGAAACAGGGTGAGGCGGGCGCCGGGGTCGCCGTGGAGGGTGAGGTGGGTGCCGGGCGGGCAGTAGAGGAAGCCGCCATCGGCGAGCTCGGTGGTGCCGCCCTGCCACTCGGCACGGATCGGGCCGCGCTCGACGTAGAAGGCGTGCTCGTGGCCATCGGAGGGCAGGAAGGCGGTGGCCTGCTCATCCTCGAAGACGATGAGGATCTGCGAGATGGAGGCCCCCATGGCGGGGGAGAGCATGACGTAGGCGCCGACGCCGGACCAGTGGGGGAAATCCGAGCGGACGTGGCCATCGGGGGCGATGAGGGCGTGGCGGGCTTTGACGACGGTGCGGGTGTTCATGGGAGAGTGTTGGGTGATCGGTGATCGGTGATCAGTGATCAGTGATCCGTGGTTTGAGGAAGGTGCCGCGGGTGGTTGGGGTGACTTTTTGGCCGCGGAGGTAGGTGGCGGCGATGCGGTGCCGCGGGGTGAGGCCGAGATAGGGGGAGATCGGATGGCGGGTGAGAAGGTCGGCGGCGTCGATGCTGTGGGGCGCGGCTTCGACGAGGATGAAGTCGGCATCGTGGCCGGGGGTGAGGCGGCCCTTGCCGGCAAGGCGAAAGCGGTCGGCGACCTTCGAGCTGAGCTGGGGAAGGATGTCGAGGGAGCGGTCGAGGAGCAGCGGGAGGCCGTGCTGGATGCCGGCGATGCCGCCCCAGATGGCGAAGAGATCGTCGCCGGTCTTCATGTCGGGCGGGGCGGGGGAGTGGTCGGAGCCGAGGGTGTCGATCCCGCCGTCGAGGAGCCGGCGCCAGAGGGTTTCCACGGTGTTCGTCGTACGCAGCGGCGGGGCGCACTTGGCGGCGGCGCCGATGCGGATGGCGTCGTCGCGGTCGAGCAGCAGGTAGTGAGGGCACGTTTCGACGGTGACGTCGACGCCGCGGCTTTTCGCGTCGGCGATGAGGTCGATGCCCTCGGGGCAGGTCACGTGGACGACGTGCAGGGCGCAGCCGGTCTCGCCGGCGAGCTCGAGGGCGAGGCGGATGGCCTTGGTTTCAAAAGTGACGGGGCGCGAGTCGAGCCACGCGCGCATGTCGGTGCCGGCCGTTTCGACCGGGTGCGGGAGCTCGGCGTGGACGGCGACCGGAAGACCGCGCTGCACCGCGATCTCCATGCCGGCCTTGAGTGTGGCGGGATCGGCGGCAGGAAATTCGTCGAGACCCGAGGGGCACATGAAGGCCTTGAAGCCGATCGCGCCGGCGTCGGCCATGGCGTCGAGATGGGGAAGGGCTTCGGGTGTCAGGCCTCCCCAGAGGGCGAAGTCGAGCACGCTCTTCTCTTCGGCGATGCGGCGTTTCTCCCGGAAGGCCTCGGCGGTGACGACCGGGGGCGAGGAGTTGAGCGGCATGTCGAAAAAGGCACAGCCACCGCCCGCGGCGAGCGCGCGTGAGCCGGTGGAGAGGCCCTCCCAGTCGGCGCGGCCGGGCTCATTGAAATGGACGTGGGCGTCGATCCAGGCGGGCAGCAGGAGGGCGTCGCCGGCATCGATCTCCTCGCGCGCGCTGCCTCCGGGTTCCACAACCCTGCCTTCGGCAACCGCCAGGGAAATGCGGGAGCCGTCGGGCGAGCGGGCGTGGACGAGGAGGTCGAGCATGTCAGAGACGGGCGAGGAAGCGGGTGAGGATGTGGATGCCGGTGGCGATGTCCTCGGGCGAGGCGAACTCGTCGGGGTGATGGGAGAGGCCTTCGCGGCAGCGGAGGAAGAGCATCGCGATGGGGCCGAGCTTCGACAGCGCCACCGCGTCGTGGCCGGCGCCGGAGGGCATCGAGCGGCGGCTGCCGCTGACCGATTCGAGCGCCTCGAGCAAGGCGTCGGTGAGCGCGGGGTCGCAGGGAGCGGAGGGGTCGTCCTGGACCAGTTTCCAGTGGAAGCCGAGACCGCGCTCCGTCGCGATGGCGGCGAACTTTTCCTCGAGGGCTGTGAGATGGTGGAGCCGGCGCTCGTCCCCGGGGTGGCGCAGGTCGATGGTGAAGCGCGCGGATCCAGGAATGCAGTTCGAGGCGCCGGGGTGGATGGAGATGCTGCCGACGGTGATCACCAGCGGTGGATCGGCACAGGCGATGGCCTCGGCCTCGAGGATGCAGGCGGCGGCTCCGCCAAGGGCATCGCGGCGGAGCGGCATGGGCGTGGTGCCGGCATGGTCGGCGAGGCCGTCGAGCGAGACGGTCACCCGTGCCTGGCCGGAGATCGCGGAGACGACGCAGGCGGGCTCGCCGGCCTCCTCGAGCACGCGGCCCTGCTCGATGTGGAGTTCGACGTAGCCGCAGGTGCTACGAGGCTCGTAGTGGATGGTGGTGGCGCCCTCGTGCCAGCCTTCCTTCTCGATCGCCTCGGCGATGCTGCGGCCGGAGGCATCGGGGGTGGCGAGGGTTTCCGCGTCGAGTGGTCCGGTGACCGAGCGCGAGCCGAGGTAGGTGGTGTGAAAGCGGACGCCTTCCTCGTCGGAGAAGCCGAGCAGATGGATGGGGTGTGCGGGCGGCTCCGGCAGCGACTCGATCGCGGCGAGGGCGGCGATGATGCCGAGGGCTCCGTCGTATTTTCCGGCGTCGATCACGGTGTCGAGATGCGAGCCGAGGAGCAGCGGCTTCGCCGTGGGATCGGTGCCCGGGAGGATGCCGCGGATCGTTCCATCGGCGGCGTGGGAGGTCTCCATGCCGGCGGCTTCCATCCAGGCACCGACGGTCTCGGCGGCGACGCGGTTGGCGGGCGAGAGGAAGGTGCGGACCAGACGTGACGGGTCGTCGGAGATCCGGCCGAGGATCTCGAGGCGTTCGAGCGCGGTCTGGATCGGATCGGGCATCATCAGCTCCCGCGGTAGGTCGAGTAGGACCAGGGCGTGAAAACGAGGGGGACGTGGTACGACTCGCCGGCGCGGATTCTGAAATCGACCGGGACCTCGTCGAGGAAGGGGCTCTCGACGCCGCGGCTGCGGAAGTACTCGCCGACGGCGAAGACCAGGCGGTAGCGGCCGGGGGCGGGGTCGGTGAGCAATGGCTGGTCGCAGCGACCGTCGGCGTTGGTGGTGCCCTCGGTCAGCAGTTCGTCGCCGCGCAGCAGGCGCACGCCGAGGCCGGACGCCGGTCGTCCGGAAGCGGTGTCGAGGGCGTGGGTGGTGAGTTTCTCCATTCGATCCAATTCAGCAAATGGCGGGCCGGACGACAAGAAACCCGTCCTTCGAAATTGAGAGGCCGAACGGGCCGGGATCTGCTAGAGTGCCTGCCATGATCGAGCAGAGGTATCCCGACGAGCGTCCGGTCTGTCCCTTGCCGGAAGGTGAGGGTCTGGTGAGGGCGCTGGACTTCCGGCGTCTGCCGAAGGTGCTGTTGCACGAGCACCTTGATGGCGGCTTGCGTCCGGCGACGGTGGTCGAGTTGGCACGGGAGGCCGGTTACGGGGCGCTTCCGACCGAGGATCCGTCGGCCCTGGCGGACTGGTTCCATCGCGGGGCGCAACGGGGGAATCTTCCCGAGTATCTCGAGGGTTTCGCCCACACCATCGCGGTGATGCAGCAGCGCGACGCGTTGGAGCGGGTGGCCTTCGAGTTCATCGAGGACATGGCGGCCGACGGGGTGGTGTATGCCGAGGTGAGGTTTGCGCCGGTGTTCCATACCGGCGCGGGACTGAGTCAGGACGAGGTGGTCGAGACCGTGATCGCCGGCCTGGAGCGCGGGCATCGCGAGACGGGGGTCGAGTGGGGGCTGATCATCTGCGCGATGCGCGACCGCACCGACTCGCTGGAAGCCGCCGAGCTGGCGATCCGCTGGCGTGACCGCGGGGTCGTCGGATTCGATCTGGCCGGCGGTGAGGCGGGGCATCCGCCGAAGAAGCATCTCGAGTCCTTCCAGGCGATTCACCGGGCGAACTTCGCGATCACCATTCATGCCGGCGAGGCCTTCGGGCCCGAGTCAATCTGGCAGGCCCTGCAGTGGTGCGGTGCCCACCGCCTGGGTCACGGGACGCGCCTGCTCGATGACATTGGGATTGCGGAGGATGGATCGATGAGGTGCGGGACGCTCGCGCAGTACATCCTCGACCGGCGCATTCCGCTCGAGATGTGCCTTTCCAGCAACGTGCACACCGGCGCGTGTCCCTCGATCGGCGAGCATCCCTTTCCGCTCTTCCACCGGGAGGGTTTCCGGGTATTTCTCAACACCGACGACCGCTTGATGAGCGACACCGAGATGTCGAAAGAGGTTGCGCTGGCGACCGAGGCCTTCGGTTTGACGCTCGTGGATCTGGAGAAGATGACCATGAACGCAATGAAGAGTGCCTTCTGCCCTCACGCGCAGCGGGTCGGGTTGATCCACCGCAGGCTGCTGCCGGGGTATGCGATGATCTTCGCGGAGTTGACGGCGAGGGCGTTTTCCGGCGAATTCTCCGAAGCACCGAGATGATGACGAACTACCCTGAGAGAATCCTGATGGGGCCCGGGCCGAGCTCCGTTTCCCAACGAGTCCTGCGAGCCCTGGGCGCGCCCACGATGGGGCATCTGGACCCCCGTTACATCGAGCTGATGGACGAGACCTGTGAGATGCTGCGGGCGGTCTATCAGACCGAGAACCCCCTGACCTTTCCGGTGTCCGCGACCGGAATGGCGGGCATGGAGTGTGTGGTGACGAACCTGATGGAGCCCGGAGACGAGGCGATCGTCTGCGTCAACGGGGTCTTCGGCACGCGCATGGTCGACGTCATGGAGCGATGCGGGGTGACGGTGCACCGTCTCGAGACCGATTGGGGCAAGGTCTTCAGCGAGGAGGACGTGGCGGACGAGATCCAGCGGCATCCGAAGGCGAAGGTGATCGGGATCGTGCATGCCGAGACCTCGACCGGCGCGCACCAGCCGCTGGAGGGCATCTCGAAGATCGCGCATGAGGAAGGCATCATGCTGGTGGTGGATGCCGTGACCTCGCTCGGCGGACATCCGGTGAAGGTCGACGAGTGGCAGATCGATGCAATCTACTCGGGGACGCAGAAATGCCTGTCATGCCCGCCCGGACTGTCTCCGGTGTCCTTTTCACCGCGCGCCGTGGAAGTGATCGAGAGCCGGAAGACGAAGCCGCAGAGCTGGTATCTCGATGTGACCATGCTCAAGGACTACTACCTCGGGAAGAGCAAGCGGGCCTACCACCACACCGCTCCGGTGAACATGGTGTATGCCCTCCACGAGTCGCTGGCCATCATCCTCGAGGAGGGCCTCGAGGCACGATTCGCCCGTCATGAAAGGCAGCACCGCCGCTTGCGTGCGGGACTCGACGAGCTGGGCATCGGCTACATCCCCGAGCATTCGCTCCACACGCTGAACTGCGTGCGGATTCCCGACGGGGCCGACGATGCGGCGGTGAGGGCGAGCCTTCTCGACACCTACAACATCGAGATCGGCGCCGGTCTCGGTCCGTTCGCCGGCAAGGCCTGGCGGATCGGCCTGATGGGGCACTCGGCGACGCAGGCCAACGTGGACCTCCTGCTGGCGGCACTGGTCGACTGCCTCGAGTAGTCCCTGCCGTTCAGCGGATCTGTTTCTCCGGAAGCCGGCGGGTGATGGTCGGCACGATTTCCTCGAGTTCGTTGACCACGACGAACTCGCCGGGCCGGCAAAGACCGTCGAGCAGATCGATGAGCGGATCCCAGAAGCCGACGCCGGCGGCGTTGCGGCGGTTGAAGATGACCACGGGCTTGCCGTCCATGAGCGGGTTGCCCTGGTGGCGGAAGATCATCAGGGCGAGCAGTTCCTGCACCGTGCCGGCACCGCCCGGGAAGATCACGAAGGCATCCGAGTTCTCGATCATTACCTCCATGCGGGTGTAGATGTCGGGTCGGAGCCAGAAGCAGGAAAGGCCCTCGGGAAGTCCCTCGAGTTCGATGATGTGGGGGACGTTCGAGCCGGCGGTCCAGCCGTCGGCCCCGACCGAGCCGCGGACCACCGCTCCCATGATGCCCGACTTGCCGGCTCCGGAAACGCAGCCGAGCCGGTTGAGGGCGAGCTGGCGTCCGAGCTCCTCGCCGTCCTCGAGGTACGAGGGTTCCTCAAGGGTCGCGGAACAGAAGACGCAGACGTTGCCGAGAAGATCGTCGGGAGCGGGGATGTCGGCGAGTTCGGTCGGCCCGGGGGACTCGATGGCTTCGCGTCCTGGATCGGGCATGCCTTTCTCGGCAACAGCTTCGAGCGCGCCGAGAACGGCTTCGGGGGAGTCGACGGTGAGGAGAAACTCTCGGTAGTTCTGCTTCACCGTGCCCATCCGGTGGAGATGGGAAATGACGCCGAAGAGCGGATCCCAGGAGTAGTCGGTGTTGAGGATGATGGTCGGCTTGCCGGAGAGGTGGCGGTCGAGCGTCTGGTAGCCGACGAAGATCGAGACGGCCTTGAACATGTCCTCGAGCGTCGCGCCCGGGGTGAAGACGAAGGCGTCGGACTCGATGATCTTCTGCTCGATGTTGCCCAGCGTGATGCGCTGGTCGCCGTTGGAGTTGTAGATGTCCCAGCCGGCTCCGAAAAGCAGGTAGAGGAGCTTGGCGCGGACCGCGCGGCCGGGATCTTCCGTGCCGGAAACGGTTCCGGAGAGTCGGACTTTTGGCATGATGATGGTTCGGGTGAAGGTGGCCGGGAGGTCGAATCGACTCGCCCGCGGCGGCGTGAGTAGCGATTATCATGCCGCAATGGACGAATTCCTCAACCACGCGATTCGGGAGGCCCGCCAGGGGCTCGATGAAGGAGGGATCCCGATCGGCAGCGTGCTGGTCCACCGCGGCGAGGTGATCGGGGCCGGCCACAACCGCCGGGTTCAGCAGGGCAGCGTGGTGCTGCACGGGGAGATGGACGCGCTGGAGAAGGCCGGACGGCATCCGGCCCCGGTGTATCGGGAGAGCGTGATCTACACCACGCTCTCACCCTGCTCGATGTGCAGCGGCGCGATCCTGCTCTACGGGATCCCGAAGGTGGTGGTCGGAGAGAACCGCAGCTTCATGGGCGAGGAAGCGTGGCTGCGGAGCCGCGGCGTCGAGGTGGAGGTGGTGGATGACGAGGCCTGCGTGGCGATGATGCGCGACTTCATGCGCGAGCGGCCGGAGCTGTGGAATGAGGACATCGGGGTGTGAGCCCCGGTTGATCGGAAAGGCGTGACGATAGGGGATTCACCGCCAGGACGCCAAGGTCGCGAAGCTCGACTGATGAGATGAGAGATGCCGATGCTCTACCTTTGCGATCTTTGCGCCTTGGCGGTTCCAAGTTCTTCGTCAGGAATCCTCCACTTGATTTAGCGAGATCGCATGCAGTCCGCGCTGCCGTAAGTCAGCGGCCGCCGACGTAGTTCACGGCGTTGATGAGCAGTTTCTGGAACGCCTTGTTCTCGTGGGCGCGGTGGTCGTGGCCGAGGGTGATGCAGATGATCTTCGCCTTCGGGTCCTTCACTTCCCAGACGCTGGGGATGGGGCCATCGGTCTGGTCGGGTTGGTTCTCGCAGCAGACGTGGACGCGGTCCTTGGCTTCGAGCTGAAAGCGGTAGTTCTCGTCCCAGATGTCGAAGGTGCCCGGGACGCCGTCGGTGACGGAGTGATCGGGATCCTTGACGGTGACTTCAAAGTCGCCCTTGCCGTGGCTCGGGGTGCGGCCGCCGATGAAGCGCTCGTTGTAGCCCTTCCACGGGTGGACCCAGGTGGCGGCGTGGAGCATGACGAGGCCCTTGCCGGCGTCGGCGAACTCGTTGAGGGCCTTCTGGAATTTGGGGCGGCCCCATTGCTGGTGGTTGCCGCTGAAGACGAGGACGTCCGCCGCCTTGAGGAAGGCCATGGCTTCCTCGAAGTTCGGCGTGGCGACGACGTCGACCTTCTCGATCCCGGCCTCAAGGGTTTTCGAGTCGGTATGGAGGAAGTCCTTCGGGAAGTGGTGGGACGAGCCGGAGCCGACGATGGCGACGCGCAGGGTGCCCGTGGCGACCACGCGTTCGAAGCGTTGGTTCATGGGCTCGATGCTGTCGGGCGGCGGGAACCCGTCGGCGAAGAGCGGCAGGCAGAGGGCGGTGGTGAGGAGGAGGATGGATTTCATGGGATGGAGGATGGAGGATGGAGGATGGAGGATGGAGGATGGTGGATGGTGGATGGTGGGAGAAAGCCCCGGAGGGGCGTCGGCAAGTCGCCACGGGGTTCACCCCGTGGGAAAGGGCGACGGCTTGTCTCCAAGCCCCGGAGGGGCGGAGGCGGATGAGGTCACGAGATCGATGGGGGTTCGGGAATTCGCCTGCGCCCCTTCGGGGCTTGAAATGTGGGCTGGGGACTGGGGGCTGGACTTGTGCTGCGGCTTGAAAAGCCGCTCTCCCCATTTTGGGGCGCGGCGGGAGCCACGCGGTCCGGCCGGGGGGTGGGGGCCGATTTCATCATCGGCGCTCCGGATGGCTATTCGGGTTGGGGCGCGCAGGCGCGGATGTAGGTGATGATGTTTC
Organism: Verrucomicrobiia bacterium; assembly: GCA_030431475.1. Classification (GTDB taxonomy): domain Bacteria; phylum Verrucomicrobiota; class Verrucomicrobiia; order Verrucomicrobiales; family Akkermansiaceae; genus Haloferula. Next base: position 57,791 of record JAUIJD010000005.1, read on the forward strand.
TCAGGTTGTCGGTGCCGAGGGCCTCAAGGCCCTCGGGCATCAGGGAGTGGTCAGCCTTCTCGCGCTTGGCGATGTCGGCAGGATCGAGGTCGAGGGTGACACCGGCGGGCAGGCGCAGCTGCACGCGGCTTTCGTTCTCGCTCGCGATCAGGGCGGAATACTGGCTTCCATCCTTCATCGTGAAGTTCCACGTGCGATGCTCGTCGTCAACGATGAGGTTGGGATTCACGATGTGGGTGAGCAGCTCGAGGGTCGGATGGGAGCCGATGCCATCGAGCGCGGGGCCGAATTCATGTCCGGTGTTGTCGATCCGGTGGCAGGTGGCACAGGCGGCGGCGAACATGACCTTCCCCTGGGCGGCGTCGCCGGGCTTCCGCATCTCGGGCAGGAGGTCGGCGATCAGCTGGTCCTTGGCCCCGCCACCGCCGAAGGTGGTGGTCGCGCGCCGGGCGATTTCGGCATCGGGGTGGCGGGTGAGTCGGGCGCGGTCCGCCGGCGGGAAGGTATCGGCGGCGATGGATCCTCCGGCGATCGCATCGAGCAGCAGGCCGGACCATTCCGGACGGCTGACGATGGCATCGAAGGCGGTGGCTTTGAGCGAGTCGTCCAGCTTGGAGTAGCGCTCGACGAGCGCGGTGCCGACGGCGGGTTCGCCGGTATTGCCGAGGGCGGTGAGGGTTTCGCGGGCGAGTGACTTGGGAAGGGGGCGGTCGAGGCTGCCGATGACTTGCGGGAGGATCATGTCGTCGAAGCGTCGGGCGGCCAGCAGGCTTTGAACGGCGAGAAGGCGGTCACTCTCGGGGCGCTCGTCGTCGCCGACCCACTGGAGGAGGATCTGGACGAGATTGTGTGAATCGGCACGGAGCTCTCCGCGTCGGTCCCAGCGGACGGCCAGCGGAAGGGCGGCGGCGGCGAGTTGCTGGTTCTCGGCGACGAGAAGGGGACCGAGGGTGTCGGCGAGGGCCCGGGGGTTGCGGGGACGCTTCGGTGGGTTGGTTCCGAGTTCGCGGAGGACGACGAGGGCGAGATCGGGATTCGGCGAGTCCTTTGCGGCGCGCAGGATGCCGAGGATTTGTCGGGCATCCCCGCTTCCGGCGAGCGCGGCGGCGAGGGAGCGCACGGCGTCGGGCGTCTGTTTCGAGTCGGCTTCGGCAAGGATGGACTCAAGCTGGGAGGAGGCCTGGCGAGAGCCCGCGGCGGCCGCGGCAGCGCGGGTCCAGGGGTCGTCGAATCGTGCGGCGAGGAGCGCCTCGGCGGCGCCTTCGGAGAGCTTGCTGGCGGCGAGGGCGCGCAGGGTGGCGAGGCGGACGCGGCCGTCGGAGTCGGCGAGGCCGGCGGATGCTTGTTCTCCATCGAGCGACATCCCGGAGGCTTCGGCGATGAGCATGGCATTCTTGCGGATGGCGGAGGCGGCGTCGCTCATGGCGGCGGAAAGGACGGCTTCGTCGCGGATGCCGAGCTGCTGGAGCGACCACAGCGCGAGGATGCGGGCGGGAACGAAGGATTCCTTGCGCGCCATGGTGAGCAGATCGGGGATGGTTTTGGCCGGGAGCTCGCGACCGCGCTCGATCAGGAGGCGCTGGGCGTTGGTGCGGACCACGCGATTCGGGTGGGTGAGGGATTTCACCAGGGCCGGGCCGTCGGCGGCGCCGAGATCCGGCTGGGCCAGCTCCGGCGCGGACTCGTGCTGGATGCGGTAGATGCGGCCGAAGTAGTGGTCGCGGTCGGGGCGCACCGAGGCGTTGGTGGCGCCGTGCTGCGGTCCGCGGGTGTCGTTGTGGGCGACGACCGGCGTGTAGAAGTCGAGGATGTAGGCGGCGCCGTCGGGGCCGAGGGCGACGTCGATCGGGCAGAACCAGTAGTCGGTCGAACGCAGCCATTCCTCTCCCTCGAGGACCATCTCACCGCGGTAGCTGGGGCCCTCGGGAGTCATCGCCTCATGGTGGATGATGTCGAGGATGGGCTCGGTGACGAAGACCTTGCCGTCGTATTCGCCGGGCCAGGCGCCACCTTCATAGATCATGGACGAGCAGGCGGCGCTGTAGCGGCCGACCTGGTCGATCTGCATGATGGGCGCACGGGTCGGCAGGTCGGTGCGCTGGACCTCGCGGCCGGGGTTGACCGAGTGGAAGGCACCGACGCCGGCCTCGGGCGCACGGGCGAGGACCCACTCGGGGAGGACGACGTGTTGGATCGGGTTCCCGCTGGTGGCCTTGCCGTGGAACAACTCGAAGTCGCTGGTGAGTTCGCCGCCGAAGGAGTTGCCGCCCTGCGAGGCGACCTGCTCGATGGCGGAGCCGTCGGGGCGGAAGCGGAACATGCCGGGCGAGAGGCGGGCCATGACCTGGTCGCTCTCGGGCTTGCGGACCACCGCGCCGCTGCCGGAGCTGGCGTAGATCCAGCCATCGGGGCCGTGCATGAAATGGTTGGCGACGAAGTGGGTGTCGTGGGGCGTGAAGCCATCGTAGAGCGGCGTCTCGGTATCGGCCTTGCCGTCACCGTTGGTGTCGCGCAGCCAGACGATGGCCGGCTGGGCCACGGCGATCACCCCGTCCTTGTGAAAGCAGAAGCCGGTGATGAGCTCGAGGCCCTGATGGAAGACGTGCTTCTCGTCCATCGTGCCATCGCCATCGGTGTCCTCGAGGAAACTGATCGTGTCTTGGGCGGGGCGGTCGTAGTTGCCGGGATCGAGCACGCCGGTTTCCTTCCAGGCCGGGGCGACGAGGGGTCGGCGGCCGTTCGGATACTCCGGGGTTTCCGCGATCCACAGGCGGCCCCGGGCGTCCCACTGGATGGCGATGGGCTTGGTGACGAGGGGTTCGGCGGCGACGACATTCACTTTGAAACCGGGCTGCATCTTGAACTGCGCGATCGCATCGGCGGCGCGGCGCGGGCCGTCCTTGGGGTAGCGGAGGTCGGCGAGGATCTCCTTGCTGCAGAACTCATCGGCGTGGTCTCGCCGGGCGGTCCAGGCGACGCCGCGGAGGATGAAGGCTCGCAGGCTGTCGTGGCTGAGCGAATCGCCCGCGCCCTGGAGGAGCACGGCGGCGCGGTGCCGGCCGCTCTCGTAGGTCCAAAGCTGCGGCTGGAGGTCGTAGATGGAAATGCGGGCGTCATCCTGCGGGATCTCGCGTCGACGTCTCTTGCCACCGGATTCGCGGCCTTTCGGGGTGTAGGCCGAGGCGAGGACTTCGATGTTTTCCGCGAGGTCGAGATCGTAGACCGTGTCGTCGTCGAGGTCGAAAGGCGAGGCGTCGCGGGTGATCGGATGCGCGTCCGGCACGACGTAGAGCATCATGGTCGTGCGGAGCTTGTCGCTCTGCTCCGGGTTCCAGGCACCGCCGAGGGTGGCAAGGCCCCATTTCGGATCGCCGCCGGCGATCGCGCCGTGGACCGCGACGATGCCGCCGCCGTTCTCGGCGAAGGACGTCAGGGCTTCCTGAGTGGCGACGGGGAGCGGTTCGAACTTCGAGCGGTGGAGGACGACGACCTCCGTGTCGCCGAGTTGGGTCGGGGCGGAATCGGCCGACACGACGGCCCCGCCGGCTTCGAGCAGGGCGGAGTAGTTCTCGGCGAATGCCGGGTCATCGCTGGCCACCATCACCCGCAGCGGGGCGGCGTGGAGGCCGGCGGCGAAGGTCGCAAGGAAAAGGAGCGGGCGGATGGTCATGGGTGATGGGTTTGTCCGGGGCCGGGCGGGTTGGGTGGATCACGAGCCTGCTTTCATCAGGGCCACCAGCCGTTCGGCGCAGGCGCGGGCGAAGACGGGGCTGTTGATCTCCTCATCGAGAAGATCGACCGGCAAGGTCGAGTGTTCCCGGATGGCGGAGAAGAGGGCCTCGTCGGCGGCGGGATCGTGGAAGGGCTGGCCCTCGGCACTGATCACGCTGATGGCCTTGGTGGGGATGAGGATGGCGGCCGAGTCGTATCGGTTGGTCTTTTCCGCGAGGATGCGGCCGAGCTCGGCGCACTCGTCGGGGGTGGTCCGCATCAGCGTGACCTGCGGGTTGTGGAGGTATAAGGTGCGGTCGGCGAAGGTGTCGGGAACGCTGTCCTTCTCACCGAAGTTCACCATGTCGAGGCAGCCGGGGGCGACGACCGCCGGGACCTTCGCCCTGGCGGTGGCGTCGAGGCGGTCGGGGCCGGCGCCAAGGACGCCGCCGACGAGTTCATCGGCCCACTCGGTGGTGGTGAGGTCGAGCACGCCGGAGACCATGCCGCTTTCGATGAGGGTCTCCATCGCGCGTCCGCCGGCGCCGGTGGCCGCGAAGACGAGGACCTCGTAGCCGGCCTCCTCGAGGATCCGCTTGGCCTCGGTGACGCATTCGGTGGTGTTGCCGAACATGCTGGCGACGACCAGTGGCTTGGCGTCGTCGGTGATCACCTCGGCCTCGACCATGCCGCAGATCGCGCCGGCGGCGCGGGCGAACAGGGTGCGGGAGAGGCGGTTGAGCCCGGCGACGTCGGCGATGCTTGGCATCATCACGATGTCCTTGGTGCCGAGGTAGGGCGCGGTGTTTCCCGCGGTGAGGGTCGAGACCATCAGCTTGGGAAAGCCGAGTGGCAGGGCACGCATCGCGGCGGTGGCGATGGCGGTGCCGCCGCCGCCGCCGAGGGAGATCACGCCGTGGATGCGGCCCTCGCCGGCGAGGCGGGAGAGCAGCACCGGGGCGGCCTCGCTCATCGCGGAGACGCATTCGCCGCGGTCGTGGCGGGCGGCGAGCGCGGCGAGGTCGATGCCGTCGGCCGCGGCGACCTCGTCGCGGGAGATGTCCGGTTCGACGGTGGGCGGGGCGCCGGAGCCGACGTCGATCAGCAGGGTCTCATGGCCGGCCGCGCGGATGCGCTCGGCGACGAAGGCGTGTTCGGGGCCTTTCGAGTCGAGCGTTCCGAGGACGGCGATGGTGGCCATGGGGCTGCTTGGGAGGGATCGACGTGGGTGAGCCGGCGTGCGCGGCGGAAGCCGCGCGGTCCGTTAGAGCGTGATGGACTTGAACTCCCTGGTCAGGTTGGTGAGGGACTCCTCGACGCCCATCCGCTCGAGGCTGGAGGCGCCGACGAAGCCGACGCATTCGGTTTCGCGAATGACCTTTTCGGCATCCTCGGGCGTGTTGATCGGGCCGCCGTGGCAGAGGTAGAAGATGTCGTCGCGGACGGTCTTGGCGGCATCGATGATGTCCTGGGTGCGCTTGATGGTGTCGGACCAGCTGGCGACCGCGCCGGTGACGCCGATCGAGCCGCCGACGGTGGTGCCGACGTGGGCGATGATGGCATCGGCACCGCTCTCCGCCATGCGCTTCGCCTCCTCGGGCGAGCCGACGTAGACGACCGAGAAGAGGTCCATCCTGCGTCCGAGGGCGACGGCTTCGAACTCCTTCTCGACGCTCATCCCGGTTTCCTCGAGCACGCCGCGGAAGTGGCCGTCGACGATGGTGTGGGTGGGGAAGTTGTTGATGCCGGAGAAGCCCATGTCCTTCACCTGGAGCAGCCAGTGCCACATGCGGCGGCGGGGGTCGGTGGCGTGGACGCCGCAGATGACCGGGACTTCCTCGACGACGGGCAGCACCTCGTATTCGCCGATTTCCATGGCGATGGCGTTGGCGTCGCCGTAGGCCATCATGCCGGCGGTGGAGCCGTGGCCCATCATGCGGAAGCGGCCGGAGTTGTAGATGATGATGAGATCGGCGCCGCCTTTCTCGATGAACTTCGCCGAGATGCCGGTGCCGGCACCGGCGGCGATGATGGCTTTTCCTCCGTCGACGGTCTTCTGCAGGCGGGCGACGACTTCTTCACGCGTGTAGGGATTTCCGATCCCGGTCCATGGATTGGGCATGACGCCACTCCATCGCGAGGTCCGGGGGCGCGTCGAGGGGAGAGTGCTCATGGCGTCCACGAGTCGTTATCGAGAATCCACATCAGAAGGCCGTGCCTTCTCAGGAGAAGTGGCCGGAAAGCTCGACTCATGGTGGGTTTCGAGTTTGAATTTGCTCCCGCGGAAATGAATCAAATCCACCAAGTGCGATCCCATCAGGATGCCGAGATTCTCGGTGAATCCGAGCGCCGACGGGTGGTTCGAGCCGACGACCGGGATGCGCGCGGGTGGCTTCGCGGGGAGCCGGTTTGCGAGTTTCTGGCGGAGCATCAGATTTCGCACTGCGGTGTCATGGAGGCGGTCTCTCCCTTCGAGCTGGTGCGGGTGAATCAGAGCGGCACGTTCATGGCGGCGTGCATCGAGGGCGAGGGGCGGATCCTGGCCGACGGGACCTGGAAGAGCATCCGGGCGGGGGAGGCCTCGATGCTGCCGCCCTTCGTGACCAATGCGTTGAAGTGTGTGGAGGGAAGGCGCTGGGTCTATGTCTGGGTGCGCTACCGGGAGTCGCGTGAATCGCGGCCGATGCTGTCGTCCCTAACCCCGGTGAGCGGGCCGTTCGACGGGGCTCCGCTGCGGGCCGCGGTCGAGGGCTTGCACGCGGAGTGTGTGTCGTCCCACCCATCGGCGACGATCCTGCACCACTGGAGCGAGCTGGTGCATCGGTACGTGATGAAGTTCGGTGGGGCCCACCGGGGGGATGATCGTCTGTGGAAGCTGTGGCAGCGGGTGGAGTCGGAGTTGGCCCGCCCGTGGACGCTCGATGCCCTTGCCGGGATCGCCTGCATGAGTGCCGAGCATCTGCGGCGCTTGTGCCGCCGAGAGTTGGGAAGGAGTCCGATGCGGCACCTGACCTATCTGCGCCTTCAGCGGGCGAGACACCTGCTGTCGGCGACCGATGACAAGATCGAGGTGATCGCCCGTGAGGTGGGATTCGAGAGTCTGCCCAGTTTTTCGAACACCTTCCACCGCTGGATCGGTCGGCGACCTTCGGAGTTCCGGGGTTGAAGTCGTCTCGTGTCCCCTTGGCTTCGTGTTGGGAAGCTGTAGTCTGCGGTCCGATCGTGATGAGTGAGCCCCCTCGACGCTTCGTGCTTGAAGAGCATGTGATTTCCGAACGCAACGACTGGACGAGAAACGAGTGGCTGTGCCGGCCGGACCTCGCCGACTCGGGGAAGCTGTTGATGGTGAGGGCCCGGATGAAGCCGGGGCACTGCCACCCGTTTCACCTCCACCCGCACCGGGAGGAGATCATTCACGTGCTCGAAGGGCGGGCGGAGCAGTGGGTGGGCGACATCCATCGGATCCTGCGTCCCGGGGAGGTGGCGGTGATTCCGGCCGGAGTGGCCCACGGGACCTACAACCCGTTTGATGAAGAACTCGTCTTTCATGCCATCCTGTCGCCGGCCGTGTTGGACGGGCCCGGGGCCGACGACGAGGATCCCCGCGACGTCTCCGACGAGGAACCGTGGCGGTCGATGCGGGCGGAGAGGCCGCCTTGCCGGCTGCTGTGCGACGAGTGATCGCCCCCGGGAGCGCCGGCGGTCCGCACCGTTTGCGGAAGTCCGTGCGGGACCTCTCAGGGCGGCTTCGTTGGATTGATCGAAGTGAGCGGCAGGCCTATGGCCGATGGCGGTTCTTCCGTCATGAGCCTTCTTCCATCGACCGCCTGCTGGCCGGCCTTTTTGGCCGGGGTCGCCCTGGTCGACGCCGGAGAACCGGCGCCGGCACCCGAGATGAATCCGGCGGAGGCGTCGGTGTTCGAGCGTTGGGAGGCGTCGGGGTTCGGCCGGGTCTCGGGCAAGGTGCAGAGCCTGCTGATGCATCGGGACATCGACGGCGCGGGTCATGCCACCAGCGGCACTTTGGCGGGGACGCTGGGCTATCGCAGCCCGGAGTGGGGCGGGCTCTTCGTCGGTGGGCAGTACCTCTACAACTGGCTGCTTTTCGAGGATGGATGCCGCAAGGTGGGCGAGCCGGGCTACTGGCTTTCGAATGACGAGTTCGGCGTGCTCAACGAGGCCTACGCCGGATTCAACTTCGAGGCCGTGGGGTGGAGCGGCGCCGAGCTCCGCGTGGGACGCCAGGTGCTGAACTACGACTTCGCGCCGACCTACAACATCCGGCAGAAGGACCAGTCCTACGAAGGGATCGTGCTGACGACCCGGCCTGCCGCCGGGTTCACGCTGGATCTCGGCTGGTTCCACCGCTTCAGCAGTTGGTCTTCGCGGGATGGCGGACCCTCGACCTGGCGTGCGAACTTCATCGATGTCGAGGACCGGGTCGGAGTGCCCTACGGGTCGAGCGGCTTCTACTTCGTCTCGGCCGGCTGCAAGCCGTGTGAGGGAGTCGACCTCGGTTTCTATGATTTCTACGGCGACGATCTCTTCAACGTCTCGGGACTGAAGGCGGCGTGGACCTTCGGCTGCGGTCGGGGTGATCTCACGCTCCGGGGCCACTGGGCGCACCAGCGCGACGTCGGTCGCATGGATCGCGACGGCCTGGGAGGGATCAGTTCCAACGCCATCGAGGGGGGGATCGACTACACGCTCGAAGGCCTGACCCTGAGCACCGGGGTGGTGCTGATCCGGGGCGACGACTTCCAGACGCCGTTCCGGACCTCCTTCACCATCGATACCGAACTGCTGTGGTATACGATGCAGTTCCAGGGAGATACGAGTTCAGCCTACCTGAAGGGGGTCTACCAGTGGAGGGACTGGATGTTCTATGCGATGTATGTCGCCTCGGATCACCGCGGCGGGCGGTTGTGCCAGGAGATCGACCTGGTGGTGAAATACAGCTTTGCCAAGGGCGCCTACACCGCGGTCAAGGCCGGCTACGGGGACCGTCGTTTCCCCGCGGCGATGGGGGGAGGGGGCAGCAATGCGCTCGATCTGAGATGGTTCTGCGGATGGACGTTCTGAAGCGGCCTTGAGGGGTCGGCCCCCGAACGAGAAACGGCACCCCGGAGGGTGCCGTTTCGTGGGCTCAGATGGAGGGCGTGTCGTCGCCGGGCGGCGGCTCCTCCGGCGCCGCCTGGAAGGGGGGCGGCGTCGGCTCGGCCGGCTTCGGCGTCGGGGCGGATGGGCTCGCGTCGCCGCCCTTGCCGAGCTTGCCGAGGTACTCGGGGAGCTCGATGCCGGCGTTGCGGCTGATCTCGTGGAGCGGCGGCAGCGAGCCGACCAGTCCGGAGACGAAGTTGGCGGTGCTGCCCTTGCCGTCGCCGCCCTGTCCGTTGTCCCAGACGGTGACCTTGTCGATCTTGAGGTTGGAGATGGCCTTGGCCTGCTCCTCGACGAGCTTCGGCAACTGCTCGATCATCAGCAACAGCGAGGCGAGGTCCTTGTCGCCATTGGCGGCGCCGACGAGGTCGGAGAAACCGCGGGCCTTCTTGGTCAGGATCTGCTCGGTACCTTCGGCCTCGGCCTCAAGGCGGAAGCGCAGGCCATCGGCCTCGGCCTGCTTGACGGCCTTGAGACCGTCGGCCTCGGCCTGCTTCTGCAGGCGGACCGCGTCGGCCTCACCGGCCTGGGTGCGGCGAACCGACTCGGCGCGGGCTTCGGCATCGACGATGGCCTTCTGCTTGGCGACCTCGGCGGGGACGATGATGTTGGCTTCCTGGGAGGCCTTCTCCCGATTGGCCCGCTCGAGCTCGGACTGGGCCTCGGCCTTGTAGGCTTCCTGGAGGGCGGCCGCCGCCTTGACCTTTTCGGCGGCGGAGGCGGCGCGTTCGGCCTCGGCCTCCTTGACCCGGCGTTCGGCGTTCGAGTTGGCGATTTCGACGGTGGCGAGGTTTTCCCCGTCGGTGGCCTTGGCGTTGGCGTTGGAGACGCGGATCCGCTGGTCGCGCTGGGCCTCGGCGGCGCCGATGTCGCCATCCCGCTGCGCTTCGGCGACCTTCACCTTGGCCTCGGCGATGGCCTTCGAAGCGGCCTCCTGTCCGAGGGCGTCGATGTAGCCGGATTCGTCGGTGATGTCCTGGATGTTGACGTTGATCAGGCGCAGGCCGACCTTCTTCAGCTCGACCTCGACGCCGGTGGAGATGTTGGCGATGAGCTTGTCGCGGTCGGCGTTGATCTCCTCGATGTCCATCGTGGCGATGACCACGCGCATCTGGCCGAAGATGATGTCCTTTGCCAGCTCCTTGATCTCGGCGAGTCCGAGGCCGAGCATCCGTTCGGCGGCGTTCTCCATGATGCCGGGTTCGGTCGAGACGCCGACGGTGAAGGTGGACGGGGTGTTGACCCGGATGTTCTGCTTCGACAGCGCGCCCTCGAGCCGGATGTCGATGGGCAGGGGGGTCAGGTCGAGGAACTGGTAGCCCTGGATGATGGGCCACACGAAGGCGGCCCCGCCGTGGTAGCAGTTGGCCGACTTGCCGCCGGAGACCTTGCCGTAGACGACGAGGAGCTTGTCGGACGGACAGCGCTTGTAGCGGGTGATGAAGGCGACCACCACCGCCGCGAAAAAGATCACGACGGCAATGACGACGATGGGGAAGGGCAGCGGAAGATCCGCCAGGAGCGTGGTATTCATCTTTGGGGTTGTGGGTGGGGATTAGAGATCTTCGACGTAGAAGGAGGTGGGGCCGTCCAGGCTCGTGATGCGCACCTTTTCGCCGGGGGCGATCGCTCCGGCCCCGCGCTTGCGGGCGCTGGCGGTGACGAGCCGGCCCTGGATGGTGACCTGAATCTGGCCGCCGCCGTCGTGATTGTCGCCCTGGATGGTGACGTAGACGGTGGCCTCCGACCCGATCGCGGATCCGTACTCGAGGTTGCCGCTCGACTGCAGGCGCAGGAGCGCCCGGAGCATGAAGAACATCGCGAACATCAGCGCGAGTCCCGAGCCGGTGCCGATCAGGGTGGCGGCGACCACGTTGAGACCCCCTTCGAGGCCCAGCACGCCGCCCCAGCCGAAGCCGAGGAAGAAGGCGCTGATCGTGTGCGAGGAGAAGAGCCCGAGCCCCGAGGCGTCGGGCGCGCCGACGTCGATGTGGAAGAAGTCGAAGAATCCGTCGATGCCCATCCCCAGCAGCGCGAGGAGCGTCTGCAGAATCGTCAGGCCGAGGGCGACGACCCCGATGCCGTAGAACACCTGGAGCGGGGTTTCGAGGTTGGTCCACCAATCGATCATGGGTCTGCTGGGTTCGGGTTCCGGAGCGGTGATTCACCCGCCCTTCTCTAACATCGACAATGTGCGTCGGTGGCGAGGGAGGAGGCAAGTTGAATGCGTTCGCGGGGAACGGTCGCAGTCTAGGAGGAAGGGCGCGGGCTTGTCCGTTCCAAAGATGGGGCGTGGATTGTAGGGGCCGGCCGCCAAAGAGTTTGCATCCCGCGAGCGGTGGACGAAGGGTTACGCCGTGAACGGGTGCCTCCGAATGATGCGATGCCTGATGGCGGTTCTGGCGCTGACCGGGATGTCCACGGCGGGGGAGAAGAACGCGCCGGTCACCGTCGATGTCACCGACCGCCTTCAGGCCGTTTCGGGCTTCGGGGCTTCCGGGGCCTGGTGGCATACCTGGTTTCACCAGATGAAGCCCGGGGAGCAGGAGCGGGCGCTGGACCTCCTGTTCACGGAGCGGGGAGCGGCGCTCACGATCTTCCGCTACAACCTTCCCTCGGCATCCGGCGAAGACGTGACCCGCAGTGACCGTCGGACCGCGGATGTCGAAACCGGGCCGTTCCGCTACGATCTCGAGCGTGACGGCCGGAACCTGGAGATTCTCGAGCGGGTGATCGACCGAGGCGTGGACGACGTGGTGTTCTTCAGCAACAGCCCTCCGCGGCGGCTGACCCGCACCGGGATGACGAGCGGCGGCGAGCGCGGGGGCGTGAACCTGGCGTCCGGGGCGGAGGCGGATCTGGCCCGTTATCTGGTCGACGTCACCGACCGGCTGATGAAGCGGACCGGGTTGGAGCGGGCCCGGCTGTCGCCGGTGAACGAGCCGCAGTGGCGCTGGGGCGAGGAACGGCGGCACCAGGACGGTTGCCACTACCGACCGGAAGGCGTGGCCGCGGTGGGCCGTGCGGTTCTCGACGAGCTGGAGAAGCGCGGGGATGGACTGGCCGGCGAGATCGAGATCGAGCTTTTCGACTCCGGCTCATGGGAGGCGACTCCCAGGTATGCGGAGGTGGTGTGGGCGGATGAGGGGCTGGCCGCGGCGGTCGTTTCGATCGCGATCCATTCGTACTGGAGCGACGCGCGGAAGAAGCGGGAGGCGCGGGCCTGGCTCGACCGCCACCTGCCCGGGGTGCCGGTGCGCATGACCGAGTACTGCGAGATGCGTGGCGGGCACGATCCGGGGATGCGGTCGGCCCTCGATCTGGCCCGCACGATTCACGAGGACTTCACCATCGGACGGGTGATCGAGTGGACCTGGTGGCTCGGGCTGAGCCGTGGCCGCTACTGCGACGGGCTGCTCCACTACCTGCCGGAGCGGCGCGGGGGCGAGCGGGTGCTGGAAACGACCAAGCGGCTGTGGGTGCTGGCGAACTGGAGTCGCTTCGTGCGGCCGGGATGGACGAGGGTCTCGTGTGAGGCGGGGGACGGTTCGCCGCTTCAGCCGACCGCCTTCCTTTCTCCCGACGGGACGAGGCTCGTCTGCGTGCTGGTCAACCCGCAACCGGAGGAGGTGGCGTTCTCCAGCAGGATCGTGGGGGGGACTTTCTCGACCACGGCGGCATGGCGGACGAGCGAGGGGCACGACCTCGCCCGGGTGCCGGTCACGGCGGTCCTGCCGGGGCGGTCGGTGACCACCTTCGAGCTGGAGCGTGCCGAGTAGGCGCCGGGGGACGTTCCTCAGTGGCGCCGGACCTTTCCGGAGGCGGTGAGCGGGATCTCGTCGACCACCCCGTAGCGGAGCGGCACCTTGTAGGCGGAGATGTGCTCGCGGCAGTAGCGCTGGAGGGCGGCGGGCTTCGGCGGCGCTTCCGGGTCGGCGGGGATGATTTCGGCGACGGGGATCTGCCCCATCTGGGGGTGATCGCGGCCGAGAACCCGGCTGGCCTTCACGGCCGGGTGCAGGTTGAGGACGGCCTCGACCTCCTCGGGGAAGACCTTCATGCCGGCGACGTTGATGACGGATTTGAGGCGTCCGACCAGGGTCAGGTGCCCGTCGGCGTCGCGCATCACGAGGTCGCCGCTGGCGAAGAACCCATTCTGCAGGGGGTTCGGATTCCATGGCACCAGGTAGGCGTCGAGCAGGCCGGGGCCGCGGACATGGAACTCGCCGGGAGTGCCGTCGGCGACGGTCCGGCCGTCCGGGTCCCTCAGTTCGACGGTGTACGCGGGCAAGGGTTTTCCGAGCGATCCGGGTTTCTTGAGGGCGGCGTCGAGGTTGAGCACGGAGAGCCCGACCTCGATGATCCCGAGGCCCTGGACGAGGGGGGTGCCGAAGCGTTGATGGAATGCACGGCCGGTGGCTTCGGGGAGCTTGGCCGCGGTGGCGACGGCGAGGCGCAGGCTGGGCCAGTCGAAGTCGCCGCGGTCGGCGGCGAGCTGGGCGAAATGGAAGGGCGAGCCGTAAATCACGGTGGCCTCGTGCCTTTCGGCGCAGGCGAGGACGTCCTCGCGGGTGGGCGACGACTCGAGCAGGGTGAGCGCGCCGGCGTGGAGGTAGAGGACGATGGAGACGGCGAAGTGGTGGGCCATCGGCAGCATCCACAGGATGCGGTCCTCGGGGCCGATGCGCATGCCCTCGTTGGCCGCGGTGATGCGGGCGAGCAGGCTTTCGTGGGAGAGCACGACGCCCTTGCTGGTGCCGGTGGTGCCGGAGGAGAAGCGGATGAAGGCGGGGTTGAGGGCCTGGAATTCGTCCTCGGGGAAGGCCGGCTCGAAGTGCCCCTCCTTCGCCGAGGCTACGGCGGGCAGGCAAGTGAGAAGTTCCAAGTGCCAAGGGGGAGTGCCGCCTGCGGCGGGGGTCGGGGGGGAGCTGCCGCCGTGTTGGAGGATGAGGTCGAGGGCGGTGGTGCGGGTGATCTCGTCGCGTTCCTCCGCGGTGAGCTCCTCGGCGAGCGGGACCAGGCAGGCGTCGGCGAGCAGGATGCCCATCGCGAGCATGATGTAGTCGAGGCCGTTCGGGCAGTGGAGTCCGACGCGGGGCCGGCGTCCGAGGGGCGCGGCGGCGTCGCGGATGGCGTCGGCCACGGGTTTCGCCCCGGCAAACAGCTCGCCGTAGGTGACGAGGCGCCGTCCGTCGTGAACGGCGGGCGCGTCGTCGGGATGGAGGCGGGCGATTTCCTCGATCAGGTTCATGGGGCGGGGATTCGTGGGCGGGAATGGGGGTCGGAGCTTGTCAGTGGGGGCCGAGGAGGTCGGCGCGGAGGGTGTCGGTGAGGAGGGCGAGTTCTTCGGGAGAGAGGGTGCCCTCGCGCCACGAGAGGGTGCAAGTGAGGCGGTCGGACCTTTCGCTGAAGAAGATGCCGAGTCCGGGCGGGTCCGAGACGGTCGGGACATGGAAGCCGTCGAGGACCTCGTGGCCGAACAGGGTGTCGGTGCCGTCGGCGAAGCGTCCGGTGTGGGAGTGGAACAACGTGCAGATCTCGCCCTTCAGGTAGAAGCCGGCGGGTTTCAGGTAGAAGCGCGACGGGCAGCGCTCCATCAGCTTCATCAGCGCCTCCATGGCGCCCGGCAATTTGCGGCGGAGGAAGGCGGCATACTTGCGGTGGAGCGTGTGGGTGGTCTCCCCGAGGGTGCCGAAGTCGCCGGGCTCGAGCATCAGCGACCAGGCCACCATGTGGTTCTGGAAAAGTGGGCGCTTGCGCGGGTTGGCGACGCGCTGGACGGGCAGCGACAGCAGGGCGGGGATGTCCGCGTCCGGATGGCGACCGGCCAACACGGCGCGGGTGGCGCGGGCGGCGACGGTGGCGAAGTATGGAAGCATGAGCAGCTCCCCGGCATGGGATGCCATCCGCTCGCGGATGGTGGCCGTCTGCTGCGGGGTGAAGCGCAGCAGCTGGAAGCGGGGGGAACCGGCCCGGTGGCGAGGCCGGCGGAGCGAGCGGATGCGCCAGGTGGGGAAGGAACGCATCTCCTCGACCATCGGCTTGGCGGTGCGCCAGAGCGCGGAGGCGGGGCCGCCGGCCTTGCTCGTCTCGCCCCAGTCCTCGCGCCGGGATTCGTCGGGGTCGTCGAGTTCGGCCAGCAGCTTGTCGATGCCGATCGCGTCGAAAAGCGCGTGGGGCCATAGCAGGACCAGTGTCCAGCGGTCGTCGCCGGTGGGAAGCGCGTGGAGTTCGAGGTTGGGACCGGGACGCCGGATGTCGATCCGCGGATGTTCGAGAAGCCGGGCCAGCAGCGCGTCGAGGGGTCCCCGGGGGTGGATCTCGACGGGGAGCGGTGACGCCTCGCCGGGGTGCCATCCGGCGAGGAAGTCCGCGCCGCGGGCGATGCGGGCGTTGAGCAGGGGGTGGCGGGCCGCCAGCCGGGCGGCGGCGGTGTGGAGCCGGTCGGCATCCGGTTGGCCGGACAGATCGACCACCGTGGCGGCGAGGTGGGCCTGCTGGCCGGCACGGCGCATGTGCGACTCGAGCGCGAGCAGGAAGGCGTCGCTGGTGGTGGCGGGGATCAAGGGGTCGGGGCGCTGGGGGCTAGGGAGCTTGCTTGGAACGGACGAGGGCGGCGATCATCGACGCCGTCCGGAAGTTTTCCCGCGAGAGGTCGGCGGGGTCGATGGCGACGCTGAATGCATCTTCCAGGGCGAGCTGGAGCTGCATGATGGCCATCGAGTCGAGGCCGATGTCGAACAGATCCGTGTCGGCGGTGATCGGGCCGTCGGGGTCGAGGATGTCGTCGCGGAGGATGCGGAGGATGTCGTCTTCCATGGCGGTCAGAGTTGGGTGGCGGCGTGGCGGCCGGAGTCGAGGCCCCGGTCGTAGCAGAGCGGGGCCAGGCGGCTGGTCAGCACGCTGGGGTAGGGGGTGACGGTTTCCTTCTCGATGAGCCGTTTTCCGTGCTGGCGGCAGAGCTCGACGCGAAGGCGGTGGATTTCGTTGCAGGCGGTGTGGTGGGCGACGCCGATCACGGTGGCGACCGTCTCCCACTTGACCGCCGGGCCGGTGCCTTTCTCGTGGCGGATCCGGTGGATGAGGATGGTGTCGATGCCGGGGTCGTCGATCAGGTGCTCGAAGGGCAGCTCGGCCGCGATGCCACCGTCGAGGTAGCGCTGGTCGCCGACATCCTGGATCGTGAATAGCCCGGGGACGGCGCAGGAGGCCATGACCAGCTCGGCGAGCGGGCCCGAGTGGAGGATTTCACAGCGCGAGGTGAGGACGTTGGTGACGGCGATCTCCAGATCGAGGTCGGCGAGGTCGAGATCGCCGAGCAGGCGGCGCAGGTGGGCCACGGTGCGCTTGCCGTTGAACACGCCCGACGACCAGAACGAGGTGAGCACGCCGGGCAGCCGCCACAGGGCCCCGGGGTCGGCGAAGGACAGCCGGAGGTGGTGGCAGATCGCTTCACGGCGGAGGTCGTCGCCCCGCAGGCCCGAGGCGTAGAGGGCGCCGGCGAGCGCGCCGGCCGAGGCCCCCGAGATGCGGGCCGGGCTCAGGCCGGCCTCGACCAGGCCGTTGAGGAAGCCGGCGTGTGCGTACACGCCGAGGAAGGACGAGCCGAGCACGACGGCGGTCCTCGAGGGGCGGGCATGGACGGCTTCGGACATGGATGGCGCCCGCGGAGTTTCAAGTTTCTGCTTTCAGTTTCAAGAGTTGCGGCAAGATTCGGGGCGAATGACCGAGACAGCGGTGAACTACAAGGTCGGCAGCGAGAAGCTCATCAAGGTGATGGACGGTGCCTCGGCGCACCTGTGCGGCCTGCTCGAGAAGCAGGGCCGGCCGGAAGGAGCGTTGCGGATCGCGGTGATCGGGGGCGGCTGCAGCGGCCTGCAGTACAAGATGGACCTCGTCGACGGCCCGCGCGACCGCGACATCCTCGTCGAGAGCAACGCGGTTAAGGTGGTGATCGACCCGAAGAGCGCCCTCTTCGTGAGCGGCAGCGAGCTGGACTACTCGGACGACCTGCAGCAGGGCGGCTTCAAGGTGAGCAACCCGAATGCCGTGGTGACCTGTTCGTGCGGCGAGAGTTTCGCCGCCTGATCAGGGGGTGACCTCGAGGCGCAGGAAGCGCCGCGGGTCGGTGCCGACCGGGTCGGGGTCGACGATCCGGAGCAACTGCGTCGTCCCGTTGTCCTGGATGATCCCGGGGCTGGCGGGCAGGCTCTGCCACGAACCCTCGAGCAGGGTGGTGGATTTCTGGAGTGTCACGCTGACCGCCGCGAGCGTGTCGACGTGGGCGTTGAAGGTGAAGGCGAGATGACGGGTGACCGGCGCCCCCCCGCCGGGATCGATGTCGACGACCGAGCCGGTGGTGTCGGCAGCAAGGCTGACAGAAACGGCCTGGTCGGCGGGGCGCACCGGATCGGGGCCGGCGAAGAGGAATTGATAGGAGGTGGTGGCAGCGCCGTCGGGAGGAAGCGTCAAGCCGGCCTGGGTCAGGATGCCGTAGGCGGTCCCGGGTGGGACCGGATCATCGACCGAAACGGCCGCTTCGAACCAGACGATGGCGAACGCGTCTCCCGCGGAGACCCGGGGGTCCGAGTAGATCTCCAGCTCGTTCACGGTTCCAGGGCTTCCGGGCCCGGGGTCCGCTCCGATCTGGATGTTCACGGTCGAACCGCAGACGAAGAAGACATCGTCGTCGGACCAATCGAAACTCGTCGCTGGGGGAATGGCGGTGTCGAGCCGCTGATCGCGGGGGGCGAAGCCGTCGCCGGCGGTGTCCACCAGGATGCCCCACGTGAGCCCGTTGATGCCGACGGTTCCTCCCGGATTCGACAGGCCCGTGAGGGCGGAGCTGGTGCCGGCGAACCGGAGTGAGACCGCGGCCCAGGCGGCGTGTGCCGAGATCAGGCAGACCGCCCAGCCTGTGATCACGCTGCGCATGGGACGATTGCCGTCGAGGGCTTCAGCCGATGGCCCGCTTTCGCCGGAGAGCCACGAGTCCGCCGAGAAGCATCAGCGAGAGGGTGGAAGTTTCGGGGACGAACGCAAGGTTGGCGGGCCTCACGGGATCGGCGCCGGCGGAGAGAGCGGCGAGGTCGGTGGTTGCCTCGCCGTCTGGTGGGAGCAGGAAGCCGGCATTTTCGTAGAGCCCGTAGAAGTCCCCGGGGCTGACCTCGGACCCGCTGGACAGCGACGACTCGAACCAGATGACCGCGAAGGGGTCATCGGCATTGACGCCGGTCACGCCGGGCGTGTTGTAGAAGTCGGCCTCGTTGAGGAGGATGGCCGCGCCCGGACCTCCCTGGCTTCCCGGAACCGTCGTCGTCGTGCCCCCGTTGAAAAAGTAGTCGTTGATGCCGAGGTCGGCCCCGTCATCGAGGGATAGCCCAAGAAACGCTTCGAAGCTGCCGAAGCCGTCCCGGTCGGCATCGATCACGATTCCCCAGGTCAGCCCGTCGGTCCCTTCGGTCGCATCTTTGTCGGCGAGTCCGGTGAGGGCATTCGAGGTGTTCGAGAAGCGGATGCTGTTGACGGGAAAGGCGGGAAGGGTGAGGGCCGCGCCGAGGAGCGCGAGGAACGGGATTCTCATGATGAGTTGAAGGATGCGGGGAATGATGGGGGCGGCCTATTGTCCGGGCGCCGATTTGAACCATTCCTGGGGAAGGGTGGTGGAGTTGGTGGCTCGACGAAGAATGAAGCCCGCACCCGGTGTCAGGATGTGGGTGGTGGTGACGTCGTTGAAGTCGCCGTCGTACCACGCGCCGTCGAAATAGAGGAGGTTCTCCGCGGAGGACTTGTTGAGGCCGGCCGCCTCGTTGTTGAAGAGGAGGATCTCGTCGTCGTCTTCGGCGGGGAGGTTCAGGGCCCCGACCGCGAGCGGGACGGGGTTCTGGATGCCGATCTCCATGTCCTCGGCCCCGGTGCCGTCCTTCGAGACGTCGAGGCGATGGCCGACCAGCGGGACATCCCCGAAGACCGCCAGCGTGGGGACGGGAGCACCGAAGCTGCGAAGGATGAAAGTCTCGCCCGGGTGCAGCACCGTATGGTTGGCGATCTCGAAGTTCCCGTCATACCAGTCGCCTTCGAAGAACAGGTAGTTGGCGCCGGAGCTGTGATTGATGCCCGCGGAGGTCTCGTTGAAAACGAGCACTTCCGAGTCGTTGGAGAGCG
Source organism: Verrucomicrobiia bacterium (assembly GCA_030431475.1). Classification (GTDB taxonomy): domain Bacteria; phylum Verrucomicrobiota; class Verrucomicrobiia; order Verrucomicrobiales; family Akkermansiaceae; genus Haloferula. Next base: position 76,826 of record JAUIJD010000005.1, read on the forward strand.
TCGTGTTGGCGAAGAAGCTCTGGACGGTCCAGAAGGGGCGGATGCGAATGACCTGCCCGCTCTGGACCTGGGTCAGGTCGCCCGGCGTCGTCAGGGTGACCGTCAGGGTGTCGTCGTCGTTGGCATCGATCATGCCGCGGAGTCCTTCCTCCGCCCCGGATCCGCCGGACGACAGCCCGATGATCGCGGCGTAGGGGGCACCGGTCCCGGGCGCGGGGACCCATTGGTTGGCGGTCCATCCCGGGGTTCCCTGGACGGTGATGGTCGAGGCGGTCGTCGAATCGACGGTTCCGGTGAAGGCCACCTCGGTTTCGAGGGGGATCGTGAGATACACATCCGTGTCGGCCGCAACCGCCGGGATGGTGCTGCCATCCGCCTGGGTGTTGCCGAGCTTCACGAAGCCGACGGGATCGGAGTAAACCGGCTCGGCGGCGTCGCCGAGTCCGGGAGCGGCCGCGAGCATGGCCAGGGTGAGGGTGGTTTTTCTCATGACGCCAAGTGTGGGTTCCGGGGACTCTGGTGAATCTCCACCGTGAGTGCAAGCCTCGCGATGGGGGTTCTTCGCCCTTTCCCGGTGGGAGGAGGGGAATGGAGACTTGAGGCGATGGGAAGGGGTCGGGAAGATCCGGCCCGTGGAAGATGCGTTTCGGGAATTGGGCCTGGAGCCCCGTCTGAGCTTGGACGAGGAGGACCTCAACGCAGCCTATGCCGACGCGGGAAAGCGGGCCCATCCGGATGCCGGGGGGGCGCGGGAGGCCTTCGAGCGCGTGGGAAAGGCACGGGAGATCCTGGCGAGCCCGGTCAGCCGGCTGCGTCACTGGCTGGCCCTTTCCCAGCGCCCCGGCGACCTCCGGGGACCGGTGTCGCCCGGGATGATGGACGTGTTTTCCGAGATGGGAGGGATGATGCAGCGGGTCGACGGCTTGCTGCGGGAGCGGGACAAGGCCGGCAGCGCGCTGGCAAGGGCGATGCTCGAGGGGCGGGTGCAGGAGGCCCGCGAGCAGCTGGAATCGATGCAGGACCGGCTGGAGGCGATGACGGCGGAGCGGGTGGCGGCGTTTCCCGCGGTCGAGAGCGGCGAGCGGGACGGCTGGGAGCTGGCGCGCGAGCTGGGATTTCTCGAGAAGTGGCGGTCGGAGGTGAGGGAGCGCTTCGCGCGGCTGTGGTAGCCGTGCCGGCCCTTGGGGGTTGCGTCCGCGGTGAGGGGCTGGAAGTTTGCCGGCGATGGAGGACGTGATCATCGGCATCGACCTGGGAACGACGCATTCGGCGGTGGGGGTGGTGGAGTCGGGCTTTCCGATCCTGCTGGCCAACGAGGAGGGGCGGCGGGTGATCCCGAGTGCCGTGTGGTATGGCGACGGGCGGGTGGAGGTCGGTGAGAAGGCGCTGCGCCGGCGCGGGGTCGACCCGGTCGTCACCAGCGTGAAGCGCCTCATCGGCCGGCGACCGGATGAGGTCGGCGACTCCCCGCTGCCGATCGAGGACCGGGGCGGCGTGCGGGTGCTGGGGCGGACGCCGGAGGAGGTGAGCGCCGAGATTCTTCGCGAGCTCAGGCGGATCGCCGGGTGGCGGCTCGAGCGGGAGGTGGGCAAGGCGGTGATCACCGTGCCGGCCTATTTCAACGACGCCCAGCGCTCGGCGACCAAGCGCGCCGGCGAGATGGCCGGCCTGGAGGTGGTACGGATCCTCAACGAGCCGACCGCCGCCGCGCTGGCCTACGGTCTGGACAAGCTCGGCGAGCGCTCGCGGGTGGCCGTCTACGACCTCGGCGGCGGGACCTTCGACCTGTCGGTCCTCGAGATGTGCGACGGCGTGTTCCAGGTGCTCTCGACGCGGGGTGACACGCGGCTCGGCGGCGACGACCTCGATGCGGCGCTGGCGGCTTGGTGCGCGGAGGAGGCGGGGGTCGGGGAGATCGACCTGCGGATGCTGCAGGAGGCCGAGCGGGTGAAGCGGGTCCTGTCGGAGGACGAGCGGGCGGTTTTCCGCGTGCCCTTCTTCGAGGACGGGCGGAATCTCGAGGTCGAAGTGACCCGCGAGCGCTTCGAAGCCCTGGTGGCGCCGTTCCTCGAGCGCTCGGTGGCCTGCTGCCGTCAGGCGATGCACGACGCGCAGGTGGGCCTGGACGCGCTGGATGCGGTGGTGCTGGTCGGCGGCAGCACGCGGATTCCGGCGGTGCGGCGGGCGGTGGCGGAGTTTTTCGGGCGCGAGCCGGACCTTTCGCAGCACCCCGACGAGGCGATCGCGCTCGGGGCGGCGATCCAGGCCGGCGTGATGAGCGGCGCGGTGCGCAAGATGGTGCTGCTCGACGTGACGCCGCTGAGTCTCGGCATCGAGACCTTCGGGGGGTTGATGAACGTGCTGATCCCGCGCAACACCACCATTCCGACCAAGGCCGGGGAGATGTTCACCAATGCGGTCGCGGGCCAGCAGTCGATGAGGATCCGGGTCCTTCAGGGCGAGCGCGAGATGGCGCGGGACAACTGGCAGCTCGGCGAGTTCGAGGTCCCCTTCGAGACCGCCGAGAAGGGCCGCGCGAGGGTGGGGGTCCAGTTCCGCATCGACGAGAACGGCATCCTGGAGGTGCTGGCGCGCGACACGGCGACCGGACGCGACACCGTGCTCGAGATTCGCGACGCGGCGGTCGACGTCGACGACTCGAAGGTCGAGGAAATGGTGAGCGAGTCGGTCGAGTTCGCCTTCGAGGACATGGCGGAGCGGGTCTTCACCGAGGCGCGGCTGAAGGCGGAGGAGCTGTTGCCGGCAGTGGAATCGGTCTTGTCCCAGGGGGGGGACCTGGTGCCGGAGGACGAGGTCACGGCGATTCGCGGTGCCCGCGACGCGGTGTCGGAAGCGATGGATTCGAAGGATGCGAACCGCTTGAAGTCGGCCGTGGAGGCACTCGACAAGGCGACCGAGGCGGTGGCCGCCCGGATGGTCGAACGGGCGATGGAGGAGGCGCTCTCGCGTCGGCTGGGCGAGTAAGCCGAGGCTTGTCGCCGGGGGGCTTTCCCGGCAGCCTGCGCCGTCCCGACCGATGAGCAACGATGAGCAGCAACCCGTCGAAGAACCACGCGGCATCGAGGTGCGCGTGATCGGCGGCGGGGCTCCGGCCGGCTGGGAGCGGGTGGAGGACGAGGAGGAGCAGGTGGTTCGACTGCGCAAGACGGGGGTGACGGGCGTCCGTTCGATGGAGGACGTCGAGCCGCACCGGGAGGTCGCGGAGTCGGGTCGATCACGTCGCCGCGGCTGGAGCCAGCGGACGGTGACGCTGCTCATGGCCGGGGTGATGGGGCTGTTGATCATCGGGGCACTCGCCGGGGTGATGTGGCAGCGCGGCAAGTCGCGGGCGGAGAGCCGTGACAAGGGACCTCGCGTCGAGATGGGCTTTGCGGAGGGGGAGAACCCGAATGACCCCTTCCTTGAGAAAACCGAGCGGTATCTGACCGGGGCGCGGGAACAGCTCGGCCGGCTGGCGGAAATGTCCGACCCGGCCAAGGTGGCGGAGATCGTTCGTCACGGACCGGACCTGCGTGGGCTGCTGGAGCGACGATGGAGTCCGCCAAACGTGAACGATCAAGTGATCAGTCAGCTCAAGATCGACGTCGAGGAGGACGAGGCGGGGCGCGACTGGGCGGTGCTTTCCGGCAACAACGCCGTCGCCCAATCCTTGCGGTTCGTGTTCGTTCCCGAGGGCGACGAACTGATGTTCGACTGGGCGGCCAGTGTCGGTGCCAACGAGCGGGGGCTCGACGGATTCCGGCATGCGGGTCCGGGTGCGGAGGAGGATTTCCGGGTCGAGGTCCGCAAGGACCACTTCTATGGGGCCCGGTTTCCGGAAGAGGACTTCGTTTGCCTGAAGATGACCGATGTCTTCAACGATGCGGTGGCGTGGGCCTACGCGCGGCGCGGTTCGGCGGTGGCCGAGGCGGTGGAGGCGGAGCTTCACGTCGGCGGGACGATTCTCGAGGAGGAGGAGATGGCGCGGATGATTCTGCGGGTGCGCCAGACCGGCGCCGGAGACGACGGGCAATTCGAGTTGATCGGCGTGCCCGCGGGGGATTGGATTCGCTGGGAAAAGGAGTGATGTCGGACGAAGGTGGATGGATTCATTGCGGGCGCTGCGGGAACTTGTTCCGCGGGAGGGTGGGAGAGGCGTGTCCGGCCTGCGGGGGGCACCCCGTGATCGAGGAGAAGGAACTGGCGTTCATTCGGGCGTCGGACCGGGCGGCGGAAGCGTCACCCGCGCCCGTGCCGCACGACGGCGGGCGGCATCGCTCGTCGAAGCGGCGGAAGCCGCGGGGCGGCCTGATGGCCTTCGTGATCGGATGGATGGTGTTCCTCGGCCTGCTGGCCGGCCTCGGCTTCCTGCTGCGTGGCGACGGCCGGGACGGCGACGAGGGACCGGGCATGAGCGAGTCGGTCGAGAAGGCGCACCTGATGTCCGAAGCGTATCAGGCCTGCACGACCCGCGTCGGCGAGTTTCTCGGCGACACGACGCCCGAGGGACGGGCCCGGTTGGTGCACGATCGGGCGGAGACGCTCCGCAAGATGATCCGCCTGGGGGGGACGGTGTTGCTGGCCGGTGACGACGAGACCTGGGAGTGGGAGGATTTCTCGACACTGGAGATCGAGGGCCGGACGGCCTGCGAAGGGGTGGTCCGGCTCGACGGTGGACGGCGGGCGGAGTTCGTGTTTTTCGAGGATGAGGAGGGTGAGTGGGGCATCGACTGGCCGAACCTCGTGCGATATTCGGATCATCCGTGGTCACTGTTTCTCTCGGGGGACACCCCCGCCGAGGGGGAGTTTCGCCTGCTGGCACGCCGGCGGGCGGGCGCGAGCGGGCAGATGGGCGACGTCTCGAGCCTGGTGTTCTTCGCTCCGGATCGCTGGGATCCCCAGAAGCTGGGCCGACGATCCCCCGAGGTGGAGATCGACCCGGCGTCGGCCATGGCCCGGCAGCTCGAGGATGCCTTCGCCGATCGCGAGGCCGGGCGCGGTGCGTTCGGCAGCGAGCTTCAGGAAGAAGACCCGCATGCGATGATCCGCGTGCGGGTCCGGCTCCGCCGGATCGACCCGGACCCCGAGGATGAGGATGGGGAGGCCCGCTTCGAGGTGGAGGAATTGCTCGGCTGCCACTGGCTCTCGGTGGATCCGGGCGAGGATGCCGACGAGTAGGCGATGTCAGCCCAGCAGGCCGCGCCTCATCGCGGCTTCGGGATCGGTCCCCGGAAACCAGTAGCGGAATGCCGCCACGCCCTGGTGGAGCAGCATCAGGCTGCCGTTGGCGCAGCGGGCGCCGGCTTTGGTGGCGGCATTCATCAGCGCGGTCGGCTTGTAGATCGTGTCGAAGACCGCGTGGTTCTCGTGGAGGCAGCCGGGTGGCAGTGGCGACGGGTCGTCTTCGCGCAGTCCGAGGGAGGTGGTGTTGACGAGCAGGCGGCATCCCGCGGCGAGGCTGGTGAGCAGGGTCTCGTCGTCGGTGCCGATGGCCGCGAGATCGACGCGCGGGTGCCGTTTGCGGAGCCTTGCGACGAGCGTTTCCGCCTTGGCCTCGGTGCGGTTGGCAAGGACGAGGCGTTTCACCCCGCGGCGGGCGCAATGGGCGGCGATCGCTCCCCCGGCCCCCCCGCCGGCGCCGACGATGAGCACGGTCTGCCCCGGCAGTTCGAGCCCCAGGCTTTCTTCGACCGCCATTTCGAATCCGTAGCCGTCGGTGTTGGTGCCGCGGATGGCATCGGAATCGAAGCGCACGGTGTTCACCGCACCGAGGTCGCGGGCGGTGTCGTCGATCTCGTCGCAGGCCTCGAGCGCGTCGAACTTGTGAGGGACGGTGACGTTGCAGCCGATGAAGCCGAGTGCCCGCATGCGGGCGAAGGCGTCCGCCACGTGGCCCGGATCGACCTCGAGCGCGACGTAACGGGCGTCGATGCCGGCCTCGTCGAGCGCCGGCTGGTGCATGCGCGGCGAGAGCGAGTGGGCGATGGGCTGGCCGATCACGGCGAGCTTGGCGCCTCGGGCTTGGTGCAGGTTGGCGAGGGTGTGGGGCATGGCGGAGCGCCGATTATGAAATCGGCAGTCTGGGGCTCGGGTTGTGGGGTGCCGATTTCATAATCGGCGCTCCATGGCGCGCAGGCGTTTCACGCTCTCGTCCTTTCCGAGGATGGCGAGGATGTCGCCGAGGTCGGGGCCGCCGCCCTTGCCGCTGAGGGCGACGCGGGTGGGAAACATGAGCTGGCCCGGCTTGGCGTCGTTTGCCTTGGCGGTGGTGCCGATGGTTTCCTTGGCGGCGTCGGCGGACCAATCGGCGAGTGCCTCGAAGGCATCGGCGAGGGCGCCGAGAAGGTCCTTGGCGGCGTCGTTCTTCGCGACCTTCGTCAGGGCGTCGTCATCGATGGTGATCTCGTCGGCGAGCAGGAAGTCGAGGGCGTCGGGCACTTCGGAGAGGAGCCGGACTTTCTCGCGCACCGCGGCGGCGGCGGCGGGGTAGCGGTCGGTGACGGGCAGGCCGGCGCCTTCGACGAAGGGCCGGGCGGCCTCGGCGAAGGCGGCGGGGTCGAGCTGGAGCAGATGCTGTTGGTTCAACCAGGCGCACTTCTCGGCGTCGAAGCGGGCCGGCGAGCGGTTGACGTTCTCGATGGAGAAGCGCTCGACGAGCTCCTCCATGGTGAAGATCTCCTCGTCGGTCTTCGGGTTCCAGCCGAGGAGGGCGAGGAAATTGACCACCGCCGGGGCGACGAAGCCCTGGCGGGGGTAGTCGCCGATCTTCGCGCCCTCGTCGCGCTTGGACATTTTCGAACCGTTCGGATTGAGAGTGAGCGGGATGTGCGCGTACTGCGGCGGCTCGACGCCGAAGGCCTCGAAGAGCTGGAGGTGCTTGGGCGTGTTCATCAGGTGATCCTCGCCGCGGATCACGTGGGTGATTTTCATCTCGAGATCGTCGACGACGTTGACGAGATGGAAGACGTAGGAGCCGTCGGAGCGGCGGACGACCATGTCCGGATTGATCTCGACGTTGTTGTAGTCGATGGTGACCTCACCGCAGATCAGGTCGTTCATGGTCACCGGCTTGCGCTCGAAGCGGAAGCGCCAGGCGCCGTCGTCCTCGTAGACGCGGTCCTTTTCGCGGAGCACCTCGAACCACTTGTCGTAGAGCGCGGTGCGCTCGGACTGGTTGTAGGGGCCGAAATCGCCGCCCTTTCCCTCGCCCTCGTCCCAGTCGAGTCCGAGCCAGCGGAGGCCGTCGAAGATCGCGGCGCGGGCCTCGGCGGTGTTGCGGGCCTCGTCGGTGTCCTCGACGCGCAGCACGAAGCTGCCGCCGTGCTTGCGGGCGAGCAGGTAGTTGAAGAGCGCCGTGCGGGCGCCGCCGACGTGGAGGTAGCCGGTCGGCGAGGGGGCGAAGCGGGTGCGGACTTGCATGCCCGAACTTCCCGACGGGGCGGCCCGTCTTCCAAGTTCAAAGTTCCGGCTTTTGGATTGGTTCCGGCCGGATCGAGGGCATCTTCGGGGCAAGTGGTCAGGATCGAAAACCGTGGCAGCGTGGTGATCGGGGCGTCGGGCGCGCTGGCGGCGGCGGGTCTGCTGCTGGTGGATGGCGCCCTGATCGCGATCGGTCTGGCGGGGGGATTGCTGGCGGCGCTGGCATGGGGGATGGGTCGGCGGAACCTGCGCCGTCTCGCGGCGGATCTCGAGGCACCCGCGGTGGCGCAGGCCGGGGACGAGGTGCGGATGGCGGTCCGGGTGCGGAATCCGCGCCGGTTGGTGGATGCCTTCCGGGTGCGGATCGGGCTCGGGGGCGCGGGGGGGTTCGAGGCACAGGGGTTCCTGCCGTGGATCGCGGCGGGTTCGGATGCGGGAGGGGAGCTGAAGGTCGAGCTGCCGGGGCGCGGGGTCGGCACGACGGTGGAGGTGGTGCTGACGTCCGACTTTCCGTGGGGGATTTTCCGGAACGAGCGACGGGCGATCGTGGCGCATGAGATGCGGGTGCTGCCGCGTCCGGTGGTGCCGGTCGAGTTGCTGATGGGGGCCGGGGCCCTCGGTGCGGGGGAACGCCGGCGGCCGGGGGCGAGGGAGGCGACGGGCGAGCTGCGCGGGCTTCGGGACCACCGGTCGGGAGATCGGATGCGGACGGTGGCCTGGGCGCCGAGCGTGAAATCGGTCGCGCAGGGGGGCAATCTGCTGGTGCGCGAACTGGACCCGCCGGGCTTCCGGCCGGAGCGGGTGGTGCTGTTCTTCCATTCGTATGGTGCCGACCGGGCGCTGATCCGGCCGGACCGCTTCGAGCGGGCGCTGTCGCTGGCCTGGGGGGCGGTGCGCCGGCTGCGGGCGCGGCGGGTGCCGGTGACCTGGATGGCGGACTTCGAGGAGTGGATTCCGCGCGAGGTTTCCGGGCGGGAATCGATGAGCCGGCTGGGAGACGCGCTTTCGAGGGCACGCCGGGCCGCCTCGACCGAGGCGCACGAGGTCGAGGCCCGTTTCCAGGATCTCGGCGGCGAGGTGGTGGTGGTGTCCGACATGCCGCCCGACTCGTGGAGCGGGCTGGTTGCGGGTTGCGAGGGGCTGCGCCTGATCGATGTGACTGCCTACGAGCGGGGCCGGAGCTTGAAGGGAGGGGCCCGTGCGTAGCGCGGTCGCGTTGATCTCGGTGGCAGCGGCGTACGTGCTGCTGAGGGGGCATCCAGAGAGTTGGCCGCCGGTGGTGAGGGCCTGCGTGGCGGTGGTGTGCCTGTTCGCGGGCCTGGGGTGCTGGGCCGTGGTGAGTCGTGCCGAGCTGCCGGTGCTGCCGAGCCGGAAGAGGGCGGGATGGGTCGATTCCGTGGCGCTCGGTGCCGTGGTCCTGGTTGCCGAGGTGGCGTTCCTCGGGTTCTTTCGCGCCGCTCCGGAGCCGCTGGAGCGGATGGCCGGGGAGGTCGAGGCATGGCTGCGGCCCGAAGCGGCGGAGAAGCGTCGCCTCGCCGAGCAACGTGAGGCGGAAGCCCGCGGGGGAAACTGGCTGTGGGACGATCGCGGGAGGCGACCGCTTCCCCGCCGGACCAATTTCAAACCCGGCAACCGCCCCGAGGTGTTCCTGAGACCGGCGGGCGACGGGGGCGCCTTGCTGGAGTCGCGGCTCTACGTGCATGCCTTCGCGATGGGCGGCTACCGCGACGGGGGGTGGGAGTCGGCGCCGGAAACCGGGCGGACGCTTCGTGCCGGAAACGACGGCTGGATCCGGCTCGGCGGGACGTCGGTGTCCGAGCCCGTGAGTTTCCGGGTCTACCTCGGTCGCGAACCGAGCGGCCAGAGTCCGCTGGTCGGGGTCCAGGGGCTCGTCGCCGTGAGGGTGCCCGAACTCGCGGAACGGTCGGAGGGCCATCTCCTCCTGCCGGAGGACGGCGGGGAGGGCTACGAATACGACGCGGTGTCACGGCCGATGACGCTGGACGAGGTCGGCCCGGACGCGCAGGTGCCGCCGCAGGTGCCGGAGGTCTACCTGGAGTTGCCGGACGACCTGCTCGGAGGGCGCATCCGGCATTTCACCGAGGCGGTCAGCGGCGAGGGTACGGTGGTCGACCGGCTGAAGCGGATCCGCAACCACCTGAGGACGACGCTCGACTACTCGCTGGTCACCGAGAATCCGAAGGACCGGGATCCGCTCGAAAACTTCCTCTTCGAGGAGCAACGGGGGCACTGCACGTTCTTCGCCACGGCCGGGGCCCTGATGTCGCGGGCGGCGGGGGTGCCGTCGAGGATCTGCTTCGGCTGGTCGGGCGGGACCTACTATGAAGGGAGTAGGCTCTTCGTCTTCCGCTCGCGGGAGGCCCACGCGTGGGCCGAGGTGTTCCTGGAGGGCGTGGGCTGGGTGGTGCTCGACCCGACGCCGCCCTCCGCGCTCGACCACGAGCGCCCGGCGCTGGCTCCTCCGGACGAGCCCGCGCCGGTCCTGGAGGACCCCGCGGCGGAGGCGCCCGCCACCGCCGCGCAGCGCCCGCTGCCCTGGGTCTTCGGTGTCGCGGCGCTGGCGATGCTGCCGCTGGTCCTCCTGTGGCCGTTGCGCCGGCGCGGGGCCGCCCGCCCGGGATTCACGGCGGACGGTCAAAGGGGCGGTGGCGGCTACGCGCGCCGACTCGGGGAGGCCTGCCGGCGGCGTGGGGTGCGATGTTTTCCGGGTCGCACCCTGCGCTCGATGATCGATGCGCTCGAGGAGGTTCCGGAGTTTGCCGACGACCTGCTGGCCTACCACTACGCCGTGCGCTACGAGGGCGGGGGGCGCGACCGGGAGGTCGAGCGCCACCTGGCGTCACGGGTGCGCGCCTGGGACGATCAGCGCCGTTGATGCGTGCTGCCGTTGCGGCGGTACTGCTCGTCGCGGAGCTTGCGCAGGTATTCGAGGTAGCGGCGTTTCGACTCGAGGTCGGTGCCGTCGGGGGTCACGGCGCGCATCGATTGCCCGTATTTCTTCCACGGGCCGTGCGGGACCTGGGCGTCCTCGACGAAGCGCCAGTGGCATTTTTCCCCCGACTGGAGTCCGAGGTAGTCGCGGATGGACGGGGAGATGTCGATGGCCGCACCCTGGTTGTTGCGGTTCTTCGGCGGGCTGTCGCCGAAGACGTAGCGCCAGTCGTCGGTGACCCACGGACCGCAGTCCTCCCACTGGGCGTAGCAACTGCGGCCGCCGTGGTAGATCTGGACCCAGCGACCCTTGAGCACGGTCTTGCCGGGCTTCGGGTTCATGCGCTTGAACCACGGGATCACGCGGGCGGCCTCCGGTTTGTGCCGGGACCATCCGGCGACATCGTTGTAGGGCAGCGCGACGTAGAAGGGGTTGAGCTTCGGGATGAACTTCTTCGGCCGGAAGTCGGACGTGTGATGGTTGGCGACGCGGGCCGACGGGTTGGGGTCGTCGTAGCCGCCGAAGTTGTTCATCCAGTCCTGGTCCCACGACGACTTGCAGTTCGGGGTGGGATTGTTCTGGGTCGGCTGTTCCCCGATCCAGAACACCGTCGCCGTGATGTTCTGTCGCCACGGGTAAAGGCGGTTGTTGCGGATCGGCGCCCGGGCGGGCGGCTTGATGGGCTGGCGGGTGGTGGGGATCACGACGCGCGGCAGGTTCGCCGAACTGGCGCTTCCCTGGGCACACAGCTGCGGGGCGACCGCGAGGGCGGCCGTCAGCAGCAGGAGTCGGGAGGGAAGGCGCATGGGTTTCAGAAGCGGCGCAGGATCGTGTCCTTCTCGAACCGTTCGTCAAGCTGCGGATAGTCTAAGGTATGGTGCAAGCCCCTCGATTCGCGGCGCCGGATCGCGCAGTCGACGACCAGCGAGGCCACCGCCACGAGGTTTCTCAGTTCGAGGATGTCGGCATTGACCCGGTGACCCCAGTAGAACTCGCGGACCTCCTTCCGGAGGTTCCGCAGGCGGGTGCCGGCGCGCCGCAGGCGCTTGTCGGTGCGGACAATGGAGACGTAGTCCCACATCAGCCGCCGGAGTTCGTCCCAGTTGTGGTAGATGACGACGAGTTCATCGGGCGGGGCGGTGTCGCCGTGCGACCACTCGGGGATGTTGGGCGTGGCGGGAGCGGGCTTGGCGGGTGGATGATGCCGCACCAGGTGATCCAGCGCCCGGCGGGCCAGCACGTTCCCCTCAAGCAGCGAGTTCGAGGCGAGGCGGTTGGCACCGTGGAGGCCGGTGCAGGCGACCTCGCCGATGGCGTAGAGGCCGCGGATGGTGGTCTTGCCGTCGATGTCGGTGACAACGCCGCCGCACTGGTAGTGGGCGGCGGGGACGACGGGGATGGGCTGCTTCTCGGCGTCGAGCCCGAAGGTGAGCAGCTTCTCGTGGATGAAGGGAAAATGCTCGCGGAAGAAGCCGGCGGGCTTGTGGGTGGCGTCGAGGTAGACGCAGGGCTTGCCGGTGCGCTTGATCTCGCGGTCGATGGCGCGGGCGACGATGTCGCGCGGCGCGAGCGAACCGCGGGGATCGGCGTCCTTCACGAACTCGTGGCCCTTGTCGTTGATGAGCACGGCGCCCTCGCCGCGGACGGCCTCCGAGACGAGGAACGACCGGGCCTCGGGGCCGGTGGCGGCCGGGTTGTAGAAGCAGGTCGGGTGGAACTGGATGAACTCCATGTTCGCCACCGAGGCGCCGGCCCGCCACGCCATCGCGACGCCGTCGCCGGTCGAGGAGTCCGGGTTGGTGGTGTAGAGGTAGACCTTGCCGCAGCCGCCGGTGGCGAGAATCACACGGTCGGAATGGAACACGTGGACCTCTCCGGTCGCGCGCTCGAGCACGTAGGCGCCGAGCACCCGGTCCTCGGTCACGACGCCGAGCTTTCCGGTGGTGATGAGGTCGATGGCGAAGTGGTCCTCGAGGATTTTCAGGCCCGGCGTGGCGCGGGCGGTCTCGATGAGAGAGGTCGCGATTTCCCGACCCGTGGTGTCGAGCGAATGGAGGATCCGGCGTTTCGAATGCCCGCCCTCCTGGCGCAGGTCGAAGCCGTCGGCGTCGCGATCGAAGTCGGTGCCGTGGGATATCAGGTCGTCGATGGTGGCGGCTCCCTCGCCGGCGATGGTGCGCACGACGTCCTCGTGGCAGAGGCCGGCGCCGGCATCGAGGGTATCGGCGACGTGGACGTCCACCGAGTCACCCGGATCCCGCATCCCTTCCGGCAGCACCGAGGCGATGCCGCCCTGGGCCCAGGCGGTGTTGGAGTCGAGCAGCCGGCCCTTGCAGAGCAAGGTCACCGAGCCGTGCCGTGCGGCGCGGATCGCGAACGAGAGGCCGGCGATGCCGCCGCCGATGACGAGAAAGTCGGAGGTCAAACGATTGCGGATTGCGGATTGCGGATCGGGGGGAGGAGCGGATTGAACCGCCAAGACGCTCAGAACACCAAGGAATTATGAGACAGCGGGGACCGGCTGGTTGTCGATCAGACGGACGTCGCCGTAGAACACCGCGGTGGCGAGGACGGTGGGACGCTTGAGGTCGGTGGCGGGTTGCAGGGTCTCGGCATCGACGAGTTCGAGGTAGTCGAGGCGGTTGAGCGGGGACTCGATGGCGTCGCGGGCGCGCTCGAGGATGTCGTCGCGGGTGTCCCCGGCGGCGGCGTCGCTCAGGGCCCGATGAAGGCGCGGGGCGTCGGCGCGCTGTTCGGGGGTGAGTCGGACGTTCCTCGACGACATCGCCAGGCCATCGGGCTCGCGGAGGGTGGGATGGGCCAGAATTTCCACCGGCACGTCGAGGTCGCGGACCATGCGGCGGATGATGGCGAGCTGCTGGTAGTCCTTCTCGCCGAAGACCGCGATGTCGGGTTGGAACAGGTTGAAGAGCTTGAGGACGACCGTGCAGACGCCGTCGAAATGGCCGGGGCGGGTGGCGCCGCAGAGAGGTTTCGACAAGGAGTTTTCGAGCACGGTGACCGAGCGATCCGGAAAATACATGGCGTCCGGCTCCGGCGTGAAGGCGAGGTCGATGCCCTCGGCACGGCATTTGGCGAGATCGTCGTCCAGCGGCTGGGGGTAGGCGGCGAGGTCGCCGGCACGGTCGAATTGGATCGGGTTGACGAAGATCGACACGGCGACGGTGCCCTCGGGGCCGGCAGCCTCCCGGGCGCGACGGATCAGGGCGAGGTGGCCTTCGTGCAGCGCGCCCATGGTGGGGACCAGGACGAGGGGACGGGCCACGGGTTGACGCAGCCCGGCGGGATCGGTGACGACGCGCATGGAGGCGCGAGCATTCGCGAGTGGAGGCCCCGCCGCAAGGGCCGATCCGGGGAGGCGAAGCGGCGTTGACGGGCTCTGGAAATCCGTGCAGGTTGGCCGCGAACCCAACCGGGACATCCCTATTCATGAAAATCATCCGCACCATTACCGCCCTCGTGCTGGCGATCGGGCTTTCGGGAGCCGCCGCCGCGCAGGAAGGCAAGCTGAACATCGCGACCGTCGATATGCAGCAGCTTTTCAAGGAGTATCATCGCACCAACGAGGCCCAGAAGCAGATCAACATCGAGCGCGCCCGCATCCAGAAGGAGAACAACGAGCGCCTCGCCCGGATCCGTGAGCTCGATACCGAGCTTCAGAACATGCGCAAGCAGCTGGACGACCCGTCGATCTCGGACTCGAAGAAGCAGAGCGTCTACCAGGAGTGGCAGATGAAGCAGAACGAGGGCATCGCACTCGACCGCGAGCGTCGTGAGTTCCTGCAGCGCCGCAACCAGGCGCTCAACGAGAAGATGGTCCAGCGCATGAAGGGCATCCTCGAGGAGATCCGCAAGCTGGTGGAGGAGCAGGCCAAGAAGGAGGACTACGACTACGTCTTCGACAAGTCCGGCCTGAGCACCTCGCAGGTTCCCTTCCTGCTCTACACCAAGGACGCGACGGACATCACCGCCGTGCTCCTGAAGGACCTCAACGTGGACGCCCCGGCGGAGACCACGACCGAAGCTCCCGCCGAGGAAGGCGGCACCGAGTAAGGTCCCGGCCGTGGCCCTGACCCTTTCCGAGCTCGCCCGTCAGGTCGATGGCAACATCGTCCGGGGCGAGCCTTCTTTTTTGATCGAAGGCATCGCCGCGCTGGACGAGGCGGGGCCCTCGGAGTTGTCGTTCCTCGGCAACGAGCGCTACCGCCAGCAGTTTCTCGAAACGCGGGCCGGGGCCGTGATCGTCCCGCCCGGCGTGACCGCCGGTCCGGAATCCGCCGCGCTGGTCGCGGTGGACAATCCGTCCTTCGCCTTCGGCACGGCGGTGAAGCATTTCACCGCGGCCCATGCCCGGGTGTTCGAGCCGGGGATCCACCCGCGGGCGATCATCGCCGAGGGCGTCGAGCTCGACCCGGCGAAGGTCCGGGTGCATGCCGGGGCGGTCGTGATGGCCGGTGCGGTGATCGGCGACGGCACCGAGATCGGTCCCAACGTGGTCGTCGGCGAGAAGGTCCGGATCGGCCGCGACTGCCTTCTGCATGCGCTGGTTTCCATCCGCGAGCGATGCGTGCTCGGCGATCGGGTGACCGTGCAGCCGGGAGCGGTGATCGGCTCGGACGGCTTCGGCTACGAAACGGTCGAGGGACGGCACGTGAAGATGGATCAGATCGGCATCGTGGTGCTCGAGGACGACGTCGAGATCGGCGCCAACACGGCGATCGACCGGGCCCGTTTCGGGAGGACGGTGATCGGCGCCGGCAGCAAGGTCGACAACCTGGTGCAGATCGCCCACAACGTGCAGATCGGCGAGCACAACCTGCTGGTGTCGCAGAGCGGCGTGGCGGGGAGCGCGAAGACCGGAAAATACGTCGTGCTGGCCGCCCAGGCGGGCATCGCGGGCCACGTGAAGATCGGCGACCAGGCGATGTTCGCGGGACGCGCCGGTGCCACGGCCGACATGGAGGGCGGAAAGACCTACGGGGGCTATCCGGCCCAGCCGCACATGGACGAGCAGCGCCAGAAGGCGGCGCTGCGGAAGCTCCCCGAGCTGATCAAGCGGGTGAAGCGGCTGGAAGGGTAGGAGTGGCGCTTTCCAAGCGCCATGAGCCGGGCCGGTGGCTTTCAGCCGCCGCGACTCACGACATCCGGAAGGCGCAAGGCGGCTGAAAGCCGCCTTCCCGGCTCACGGCTCCTGAAAGGAGCCACTCCGCTCGCCTTCTTCGATGGCAAAGAAAAAGTCGTCACGTGTCGCGGCGCCACCATCCCATGACCGGAGAGTGATTTCGGCGTCTGAGTAGCCGTGGTCCCGGTAGAAGGAGAGGAGAAGAGCCCGGGCCTTCTCAAGTTCGTCAGTCGAACCAACCTGCCGGCCGGGAGGTAGGATCGTGGTGAGTGCCTTTCCGAGCCGCTGGTCGGAGAAGGCGGTGTTGCCTACGAATCCGGCACGCGGTCGCATTGATGGGCGGGCCGAGACGTCGTAGAGGATTCGCACGCCATCCCCGTGATGTTCGACAAGCACCTTCACATCGTCAACGTAGCCGCTCTCGTAGATCGATCGGATATCGTCGTCGATCCGCTCGACCGAATAGGGATCGCCGCGTCGGACCTGCGTGTGGTTTCGCAGGCGGGCGGAATCGATCGAATCGGTCCGGTCGATCCGGAAGTCAACCTCCGAGATGACCTTGCCGTCGAAGGCTTCGCCGGCTTTTCGCGTGTCGGATGACGGCTCTCGGCCTGTCGGCGATGCTTCGCGCGAACAAGCTCCGATCAGGCCAAAAAAAGCCACGAGGATGATGATCTGCGGCGAGAGGCTCATCGTGATGGTGTGGGGAGGATAGAATAGAGAAGTGGAGGATGCCAGCGCCAGCTGGATAGGCGGCTGAAAAGCCGCCTTCCCGGCTCACGGCTCCTGAAAGGAGCCACTCCGAAAGCGAAAAGCCGCCCGGCGGGTCGGGGGACGACCTGCCGGACGGCTTACACACACACGTTGGGGGAAAACGGTGTCCGGTTCCGGATGTTGCTCGGCTCGATGAGCGTCGCGGGCTTCGGGACTTGGCCCTGTTCGGGGGGACGGGGAAGATCCTAACGGCCGCTCAGAATCGCCGCAACGGATTTGTGGCGCTTCGCCAGCACGCAATCGCGTAGGTCACTCGTTGGCGGCCTTCTTCGCAGCCTTCTTGGCCGGGCGCGGGGGGAACTCGAAGCCCACCTTGCCCTTGTCGGCGTCGAAGGTGAGGAAGGCGTCGAAGGGACGCTTGGTGCGGTTCGAGATGAAGCCCTTGATCAGGCCCGTCTTGCCCTCGGCGAGCATCTTGAGCAGCTCGTCCTGGGGGATCTCCCGTTGAAGGATCTTCTTGCCGATGCGGATGCCGTCCGGGTCGCGATCGGTGGTGATCGCGGGAACGAACCACGCCTTCTCGGTGCCGTAGACCTTGGCGTCGCGGCCGTCGCCCAGGGTGATGGTGGCGACGACCTGGTCCTCGGTGAGGTCGGAGACCGACTCGTCGTCGTCCTTGTCGAAGACGAAGTTGACCTTGAACTTGTCGTCCAGTTCGAGGCCGGCCTCGAAGGGCTTGTTGAAGCGCGAGCGGAAGCCTTCCAGCGGACCGACGAACTTCGTGGTGAACAGTTGCTTCGCCTCCTCGGGCTTGAGCTCGCGTCCGGCGACGTGCTTCTTCGCCCGGAACTTGCAGTCGGGCTCGCGGCATTCGTAGGTCGCGTCGGTCTGCCTGAGCGCGGGCGCCCCGCAGGCCGGGCAGGGGCAGTCGAGGTCGGGGAAGCTCCGGTTCTTGAGTTCGGTGGCGAGTTCCTTGGCCTTGCCGACGATCTCGTGGGTGTACTTCTTGATCTCGTTCATGAACTCGTCGCGGGCGAGTTCACCATGTTCCATCTGGCGCAGCTTGTACTCCCAGTCGCCGGTCATCTGCGGCGAGGCGAGGCCGTCGATGTCCATCTCGTTGACCAGGCGGATGAGGCGCATGCCGTTGGGCGTGACGTGCAGGGGCGAGCGGCCGCCGTCGCCGTCGCGGGCGATGTACTTCTGGCGGATCAGTGTTTCGATGATGGCGGCGCGGGTCGCGGGGGTGCCGAGTCCGCGCTCGGACATGGCTTCCGCGAGTTCCTCGTCGTCCACCAGCTTGCCGGCGCCCTCCATGGCGGAGAGCAGGGTCGATTCGGTGTAGCGCGCGGGCGGCTTGGTCTGCTCCTCGAGCACCTCGATGGCGCGCGTCTCGGCGCTTTCGCCGTCCTCGACGGCGGTGAGGTCGTCCTTGCCCGAGGCGACGCCGGGTTTCTGGCCGTAGACGGCCTTCCAGCCGGGGAAGATGAGCACGCGGCCCTCGGTCTTGAATATGTCTGTGGTCTCCGGGTGCTCGATCTTCGTCAGGCGGGTGGTCTGCTCGAAGCGGGCATTGGGAAAGAAGACCGCGATGAAGCGCTTCACGATCATGTCGTAGAGCTTGGCTTCGGTGTCGCTCAGCTTGACCACGCGGCCGGTGGGGATGATGGCGAAGTGGTCGGTGACCTTGGCCGAGTTGAAGACACGCTTCGACTTGGTGAGGCGCGGACCCTTCTCGTCCTCGCCGTCGAGCACCTGGCGGGCGAAGCCGGCGACCGGAAGATCCGAGCTGGCGATGTCGGCCAGCGTCGAGCGCACGGTGCCCATGTAGTCCTCGGGAAGGTAGCGGGAATCGGTCCGCGGGTAGGTGACCATCTTGTGTTTCTCGTAGAGCGCCTGGGCGATCGCCAGGGTGCCCTTGGCCGAGAAGGGGGCCTCGCGCTGGAGGGTGGTGAGGTCGTAGAGCTGGGGGGCGATCTGGGTCGAGGGCTTCTTGGTTTCCTCGATGCGCCCGGTCTTGCCCTCGCAGCGGCCCTTGATCGCATCGGCGACCGACTTGTCCCAGATCCGCTCGGCGCGGCCGTGGGGCTTGGCGGGATCGCGCTTGAAATCGGGATCGATCCACTTGCCGAGGTAGTCGCCGGCGCGGACGCCGAAGGTACCGTGGACCTCGAAGTAGTCCTCGGGTTCAAACTCCTGGATTTCCTTCTCGCGCTTGGCGAGGATGGCCAGCGTGGGGGTCTGGACGCGGCCGGCGGAGGTGATGTTGAAGCCGCCGTGGCGGGAGCGGAAGCAGGTCAGGGCGCGGGTGGCGTTGAGCCCGACCAGCCAGTCGGACTCCGAACGGCAGCGGGCGGCGTCGGCCAGCGGCTGCATTTCCTCATCGGAGCGGAGGTCGCTCCACGCGTCCTGGATCGCCTGCTTGGTCATCGACTGCATCCACAAGCGCTGGGTCGGCTTGTCGATCTTTCCGATGTCCATGATGTAGCGGAAGATCAGCTCGCCCTCGCGGCCGGCGTCGCAGGCGTTGACGATGAGGTCGACGTCCTTGCGCTTGGCGAGCTTCACGACCTGGCGCAGCCGCGGCGCGGACTGTTCGATGGGGTCGAGGTCGAAGCGGTTCGGGATGGCGGGGAGGACGTCGAACTTCCAGGGCAGCTTGTTGCCATTGGGACCGGTCGGCATGCGCAGCTCGACGAGGTGCCCGACGGCCGAGGTGATGACCGCCTGCTCGTTCTCGAAGTAGGAGTCGCGGGCCTTCCCTTTCTTCTCGAACTTACCAAAAACCGGCGACAGCGCCTTGCTGAGGTCGGTCATGACGGAAGGTTTCTCGGCGATGATCAGCGTTTTGCCCATGGAGAGTGGTTCGTCGGTCGGACGTGGCGGAGGGACTAGACGCCGCGGGGGAGGCTTGGCAAGGCGATTCGGGGGAAGCTCCGCCAATCCCCGTAGGGGATGTTTTTTGCCGACGGCTCGCGCTTCCGGCACCGCTTCCAGCCGGGCCCCGGGGTCGGGGATGCCCGGACGGATTGCCGAGAGCGGTTCCCGCGGTGGCTGCGACGAGAGGAGCGGACGAGGCTTCCACCCGCCGTGTCCACCGTAGGCGGGAGCCGGCCGAGCCGGTGATCATGGCACGGCCGGATCGGTGCGCCGATGAGCCGGGCCTCAGGGTTCGAGGACGAGGATCTCGATGTTGCGGAACTCGCAGGGGTGGCTTTCGGACTGGAGGCAGAAGTAGCCTTCCTTGATGATCTTGTCGCCGGTGAGTTCGGCGAGGGCCTTGCCCTTCTCACTGTCGTCGAACTGCGGCTCGGTGTAGCGGATGACCTCCTCGCCGTTGATCAGGTGGCGGATCGCCTTGCCGCCGCGGACCTCGACCTCGACGGTGACCCACTGCTCGCCACGGTAGGTTTCCGACTTGGCGCTGATGCAGTGCTGCTTCGCCAGCTTGCCGTCCATCACCACGTGGGTGCCGGGGGTGCAGAGGTTTCCGGTGGTGCGCTCGCCCTTCTCGAAGCCGCCGAGCAACTGAACCTCCAGCGAGGTCGGGAAGTCCTGGTCCTTGCCCATGGTCTCGGGCGATTCGCTGTGGACCATGATGCCGCTGTTGCGCTTCGCCCAGCCCGGGCCGCCCTCGAGCTGCTCGCCGGTGAAGCGGTACTCGAGGCGGAGGCGGTAGTGGGAGAACTTCTTCTCGTAGAACAGGTGGCCGTACTGCGACTCCCACTTGTCGTATTCCGAGTAGTTGACCTCGATCACGCCGTCGGTGACGCGGAAGGTGTTCTTGTAGTTCTCGCCGGCCTCGGACCCGCGGATCTTCGGAGACCAGCCGGTGAGGTCCTTGCCGTTGAAGAGCGAGACCCACTCCTCCTTCTCGGCGGAAAGGGCGGGCAGGGTGATGGCGGCGGCGAGGGCGAGGACGGAAATGGATTTCATGATGGGGCGGGAACGGGTCGGATCTGTGGGTTCTTTCGCTGGGCCCCGAGCATGGTGTTGATAGTTTCGGCGGCAAGCTCTCTCGTCATGTTTTCAAGCTCACTTTCCAACCTGCTCTGGTCGTTCTACACGCTGCTCTTCGCCGTGACTGGTATCCTCGCGGCCCACTGGCTCCATCGAGCGGGGCGGTCGGGGGCGACCGTGCTGATGCTGGCGGGGGCGTGGACGGGTGGCGTGCTGAGCCTGGGCGGCCGGGTCGGCTGGGTGCTGGCGAGCGTGCTGGGGTGGAACATCTGGTCGGGATCCTCCCAGCCCGCCTCGATGATGATCCTGCAGTCGATCAGCATGGCGGCTTCGTTGGGCAACCTCGCGCTTTTCGTTGGCCTGCTCTGGTATGCGAGGAAACGCCTCGGCGAGAACAACCGGATCGCCGAACTGGAAGCGATTCTGCAGGATCAGGGGAGGGGGTGATGCCGTCTCCAGGTTACGTCTGGACCAGGGAAAACCACGGAAGCCACGGAAAACACGGAAACTCAGAGTTCATTCCGTGGATTCAGTGAATTCCGTGGTTCTCTGTCTTGATCTTCGTATCGTCCAATTTCCTTTCTGATTCGGTATGAGCCGGGGATCTCGAAATCGCCAAGGACGAAGCACCACGCCTATCGTTTCATGTAGCGGAAGCCGGGGAGGGCGCGGACGAGGCGCTTCATCTCGAGCTTGAGCAGGGTGGCGGTGACGGTGGGTGCGGGGAGTCCGGTGGACTCGATGAGGCGGTCGATGCCGGACTCGGTGTCGCCGAGGGCATCGAGGATGGCCTGTTCCTCGGCAGGGAGTTCGGGGAGGTCGGCCGGAGCGGACTCCGGGCTGGAGGGAAGAGAACGGTCCGAGGAGCTTCCGAGGGCGAGGGCGCCGAAGTCGTCGAGGAGGTCGGCGGCGTCGGTGAGCAGGGTGGCGCCGTCGCGGATGAGCCGGTGGCAGCCGGCCGAGGTGGGCTTGTCGATGGGGCCGGGGACGGCGTAGACCGGGCGTCCGTATTCGGCGGCGAGGTTGGCGGTGATGAGCGAGCCGGACCAGGCCGGGGACTCGGTGACGAGCAGGGCGCGCGACCAGGCGGCGACGATGCGGTTCCGCTGCGGGAAGGTCTGCTTGTCGGGCGCGGTGTGGAGGGGGAACTCGGAGACCACCGCACCGCGGCCGTCGGCGATCTTCTCGGCGAGCCCGAGGTTCTCGGCGGGGAAGATTTTGGCGAGGCCGGAGCCGATGACGGCGATGGTGCGGCCGTGCGTGGCGGCGAGCGCGGCTTCGTGGGCGGTGGTGTCGATGCCGCGGGCGAGGCCCGAAAGGATGGTGTGCCCGGCGTCGGCGAGCTGGAACGAGAGCTTCTTCGTACTGTTTTTCCCGTAGATGGTGGCGCGGCGGGTGCCGACGACTCCGATGGCGTGGCGGTCGCGCGGCTCGACCCGGCCCCAGACGTAGAGAAGCACGGGCGCGTCGTAGGCTTCGCGGAGGGCCGGCGGGAAGGCCTCGTCGTCGGGGGTGAGCAGCGACAGGCCGCGATCCGCGATCTCGCGCATCTCCGCGGCCGGATCGACGTGGCTCTCCCAGTTGCGGAGTCGCTCGGCGGTTTCCGGGCCGATGCCGTCGACGCGCATCAGGCGGTCCTTCGGGGCGGTCAGGACCTTCTCGGCCGAGCCGAGGGCCTCGAGCAGACGGCGGATGCGGACCGGGCCGATCTTGGGCAGGGCGTTGAGGGCGATGAGGTGCTCGCGCATGGGCAGTGGGGGTGTCGGGTCAGCGCCACTGCTCGAGCTGCTCGGGGAAGGGGCAGTCGTGGCAGTCGCTGAGGTCTTCGAGGCAGAAGTCTTGGTAGATCTGGAGCAGGGCCTGGTGGTGGGCGGCCTTCTTCAACCAGGGGGCGGCGGTGGATTCGGATCCGAAGAGGCGGATGGCGCTGCGGCGCACCTTGTCGTTGAGGGTGCCGGCGGGAAGCTGGAGATGGCTTTCCCAGTCGAAGCGCGGGTCCTCGTGGAGGGCCACCGGGGCGAGGTGGTTGATGAGCAGCTCGGCGGCCCGTGATGTTCCGAAGAGCGCGACGGGCCGCGCGCTGGCGGCGGAGGCGAGGGTGTGGCGCCGGGTCCAGAAGGGGTCTTCGAGTTCGGCGAGAAAGCGGGTCAGGGTCTTCGGGGAAAAGGGGCGGCCGAGGGCGTGGCGTCGGTAGGCGGGCCACGACCGGACCAGCGCCGCAAGGGCGGCGACGCGGCGGTGCGGGTGGTTGGCGGGGCGCTGTCCGGCGAGCTTCCAGGGGATGGGGTGGTTCGATTCCCAGCGGGCTCGGTGCTTCCACCAGGTGTCCCAGAGGCCACGGAGGTGCTCGCGGGTGTCATGCGGGGCCTTTTCGTGGAGGTCGGGAGCGAGAAAGCCAGCGGCGCCGAAAAGCAGCGCGGCCGCGGCGTCGGGATCCTCGCGCAGGGCGGGGAGCGGGAGGCGTTGGGCGAGCAGGCGCATCGCCAGTGCGTTGGCGCGGTAGCCGAGGGTCTCGGCGGTGGCCTGGAAGAGCGCGGCGTCGCGCCCGTGGGCGTCGGCGGTGCGGAGGAAGCGGGCCGACTTGAGGCCGGCACGGTACTCGGCGGCCTCCCGGAGGAGGGAGAGGACCGAGCTTTCCGGCAAGCCGGCGAGGGGGTGGAGGCAGCGTCCGGGGCGGGCAATCGCCACCTCGCGGACCGGATGCTGGAGCACCTCGTCCAGCTGGTCGGCCGGGAGGGTGACCCGCGGAACCGCCCGGTGCTCGGACGTGCGGGTGAAGGCCGGCGGGTCGGCGGGGCGAAAGACGACGTGCAGCACGACCTCGTTGAAGGCGGGATCGGCGCCGTGGCCGTGCGCTTCCCAGTCGGAGGGCTCGAGGTCGAGCTCGATTGCGCCGGCCCGGGACTCGCCGTCGATCTCGACCGCGGCGTGGAGGAAGTCGGGCCCGGCGGTGCGGTTCCACTCGCCGAACTGGATGATCTTCACCTTGGAGCCGCCGGCGTCGGTGAAATCCCGGCCGAAGGCCCCCGCGAACCAAAGGGCCTGGAGTTCGAGTTCCGAAGGCAGGGGCGGGGCCGGGTGCTCGGCGATGCCGGCCCTGAGGCTTTCGCGCAGTTGGGAGTAGGCGCGCATGGTGTCAGCGCTCTGGGGGAGCTTCGGCGGGGGGCGGGGGCGGCGGGTCGAGGAGATTCAGCCAGGCATCGACCGCCTTGACCTCGGGCAGCGACGAGTAGGTGGTCTTGGCCGTGCGGAGCTGGCGGATCGCGGCGGCCTTGCGATTCGACTCGCGGTCGACGCGGGCGATGTGGAGGTCCATGCGCAGCTTGTCGACGGGTTCGCGGAAGCGCGTCATTGCATCGCGGAAGAGTTGGGCGGCGCGGTCGCCCCGGCCGGCGAGGTGCAGGTGGAGTCCGACGGCTTCGAGCAGGCGTCCGTCCTCCATGCGTGCGGCGGCGGAGCGGAGCTGGGCCTCGCGTTCGGTGTCGTCGGTCGGCCAGCGCATGCGGGCGATCCGGAGCGCGCGGAAGGGCCGGTCGGCGTCGAGTTTCTTCCCCGAGCCATCGAGACGAACGAAGGGTCGGTAGAGGGGGTCGCCGAGGACCACGCCCTGCCACGACAGCGCCGGCATCGACAGGTAGCCGGCTTCGACCAGGGTGTAGCCCTCGAGGAGGTACTGGGTGAACAGGTCGAGGTGGTGGGTGAGGTGGAGGAAGGGCTCGTAGACGTTGCCGACCGTGGCGGCGGCGCCGCGGGCGAGCAGCGGGGCGCACCAGTGCTGGCCCGGATTCCGGAGTTGGGCGGCGCTGAAGGAGTGGAGGTGGACGGCGACGGCCCCGCGCTTGAACTTGAAGGCGGGGTTCTTGAACGGACCGCTGACGTGCCAGTCGTACCAGCCGAGGTAGTAGGCGGTCTCGTCGAGGGGGAAATTGAGCGGCAGCGTGGGGTCGAAGCGGTCGATGAGGGTCGGGATGCCCTGGAGGTCGAGGCGGCTGGCGGCGGTGCGGAGCCAGCCGTCGCCCTGCGGGACCTTGTTGGCGAGGTCGACGACGCCGTAGCCCCAGAGCCCGGTCTTCTCGGTCTCGACGGCGTCGCGGATCATGCGCTCGCAGACCTTGAAGTTGTGGGCGTCGATGCGCCCGACGAGCAGCATCGGCGGCTTGGCCTCTCCGACGGTCTTGCCGGCCTTGAAGTAGGGGTTCTTCAGCGGTCCCGAAAGCGGCAGCCCTTCGGTGCCGAGCATCGCGAGTTCCGAGTCCACCGCGGCGCTGGCGGTCTCGAGCATCTCCTGCTGCTTCTCGGTGGGCGTCGGTGCCGGAGCCTCCGGGTCGCGCGGTGCCGGAGGGTGCTTGATGCGGCTCGGCACCCCGCGCATGCAGACGAGGATGCGGATCCGGGTGCTGCCGATCATCCGCTTGCCGGCGGAGTCCTTCTGGCGTCGCCACCAGCCCCGCTCGTCGAAGATCTCGACGAGCGGCTCCTGGATGAGCGTGACGTACTCGTCGCGGCTGATCTCCTCCTTGTCCGGCAGCGGGAGGCCGATGAGTTGGTTCTCGGGGATGTTCCGGAGCCCGGCGTAGGTGCGGGCGAGCTCGGCGGAGGCCTCGATGTCGCGGTTGTAGACGACGGCCACCGTGGCGGGCCGGGGCGGTTCGGGAGGCTCGGCGACGAGGGTCGCGACCAAGGGGGCGAGCAGGAACGGAGCCAGAACGCGGAGCATGTTCCGATGGGAAGATTTCCCGCGCCGGGATGGAACCTAAAAAGCCGGCAGCCGCAGTCCGTCGTGCGCGACGTGGATGTTCGGCGGCAGACCGGCGGCGAGCGCCGCGTGGTCGTTCTCGTGGCCGAGGTGGGTGAGCCACGCCCGGGAGGCCTCGGTTTCCTCGATCATGGCCAGGGCTTCGGTGACCGAAAGATGGGTCGGGTGAGGCTCGGGCCGGAGGGAATCGATGATGAGGATGTCGATGTTGCGGAGCAGGTCGCGGGTGGCCGGCGGGATCTGCTTCACGTCCGGGAGGTAGGCGACGGGGGGGTGTCCGGGGTGGTCGAAGAGGAAGCCGTGGGTCTCGATGCTGCCGTGGAGCACGGGCAGCGGGGTGATGTGGAGCTCGCCGAGGGCGAAGGGCCCGTCGAGCAGGACCGGGTCCGGCTTGATGTAGCCCTTGTAGACGTTCTCCGGGGAAAACGCCCACGGGAACATCTGGCGGAGGATGTCGAGCGTTTCGCGGCTGCCGTGCATCGGCAGCGGGGCGTCGCGCTTCCAGCAGAAGGCGCGCAATTCGTCGAAGCCGGCGACGTGGTCGAGGTGGGCGTGGGTGTAGAGCACGGCATCGACGCGGGTGAGTCGCTCGCGCAGCGCCTGCTCGCGGAGGTCGGGGCCGGAGTCGACCAGCACGCTGTGGTCGCCGGCGCGGAGGTGGATGGACGAGCGGGTGCGGCGGTTGCGCGGGTCGTCGGACGTGCACACCGGGCAGTCGCAGCCGATCACCGGCACGCCGACCGAGGTGCCGGTGCCGAGAAAGGTGAGCTGGAAGGGCTCGGGCACGCGGTCAGCCTCCTGCTCGAAGTGCCGGGTGCCAAGTGCCAACTGCCGGGCGGACCACGGGCAACGGCCCGCGACCGGCGGGCGGGAGCGGCACGGGAAAGGGGAGCGGCGAGCGCGTCAGCCCCGCATTCGCGGTTGTAAGTCGGGCGCGGACCTGCTTTTTCCGGGGCGGCATGGCCGAACGCAAGACGCTTGAAGAACGGGAACAGATGTCCGACCTGGAACGCCTGCGGCACTCGTGTGCGCACGTGATGGCGACCGCGATCCTGCGGATCTGGCCCGACGCGCAGTTCGCCTACGGCCCGCCGGTGGAGAACGGCTTCTACTACGACCTCGACATGGAGCACCGGCTGACGCCGGAGGACTTCGAGACGATCGAGAAGGAGATGCGCAAGGTGGCGAAGGAGAACCAGCGCTTCGAGCGGATCGTGATCTCGCGCGACGAAGCGAAGGCGATGGCGGAGAGCGGCCGGCTCGGCGGGCTCTCGGAGCGCCCGGGCAACCCGAGTCGCTTCAAGCTCGACCTGATCGACAAGATCCCCGAGGGCGAGGAGATCTCCTGTTTCCAGAACGGCGACTTCATCGACCTGTGTGCCGGACCCCACGTCGGTTCGACCTCGAAAACCAAGCACGCGAAGCTGATGGCGGTGTCCTCGTCCTTCTACATGGGCGACAAGGACAAGGGCCAGCTCCAGCGCGTCTACGGCACCGCCTTTCCGACGAAGGACGAGCTGATGAGCCACCTCGAGCGACTCGAGGAGGCGAAGAAGCGCGACCACCGCAAGCTCGGCCGCGAGATGGACCTGTTCCACATCGACGAGGCGGTCGGCCAGGGGCTGATCCTGTGGAAGCCGAAGGGCGGTCTGGTGCGGCGCCAGCTCCAGGATTTCATCACCGCGGAACTCGACAAGCAGGGCTACTCCCAGGTCTTCACGCCGCACATCGGCAAGCTCGACCTCTACCGGACCAGCGGCCACTTTCCCTACTATCAGGAAAGCCAGTACGCGCCCATCCCCGAGCGGGACACGCTGGAGAAGCTGGCCGACGAGAACGCGAGCTGCGACCAGTTGATCAACGGTTTGGAGGAGGGCCAGTACGAGGGCTACCTGCTCAAGCCGATGAACTGCCCGCACCACATCAAGATCTTCGCCAGCGAGCACCACTCGTACCGCGACCTGCCGGTGCGGCTGGCCGAGTTCGGCACGGTCTACCGCTGGGAGCAGAGCGGCGAGCTCGGCGGCATGACACGCGTCCGCGGCTTCACTCAGGACGACGCCCACCTGTTCTGCACGCCGGACCAGGTCGCGGCCGAGATCCAGGGCTGCCTGGGGCTGGTGAAGAAGGTGCTGACGACGCTCGGCATGGAGGACTACACCGTGCGCCTGTCGCTTCGCGACCCGGACAGCGACAAATACGTCGGCTCGCCGGACAACTGGGACAAGGCCGAGGCGGCGCTGCGCGAGGCGGTCCAGTCGATCGGGGTTGACTACACCGAGGAGCTCGGTGAGGCGGCCTTCTACGGGCCGAAGATCGACTTTGTGGTGAAGGACGTGATCGGCCGCGACTGGCAGCTCGGCACCGTGCAGGTCGACTACAACCTGCCCGAGCGCTTCGAGCTCGAGTACGTGGGCGCCGACAACAAGACGCACCGTCCGGTGATGATCCACCGGGCGCCCTTTGGTTCGCTCGAGCGTTTCACCGGCCTGCTCATCGAGCACTTCGCCGGCAAGTTCCCGACCTGGCTGGCGCCCGAGCAGGTGCGCGTGCTGCCGATCTCGGAAAAATTCGTCGAGGCCGCCGAAGCCGCGACCGCGAAGCTCGCCGACGCCGGCGTGCGGGTCTCGCTGGACCGCAGCGACGACAAGGTGGGCGCCAAGATTCGCCTTGCCCGCATGGATAGGGTCCCGTATATGCTCGTCCTAGGCGCTCGCGAGGTCGAGCAGGGGACGGTTGCCGTCCGCCACCGCGACAAAGACGACCTCGGCACCATGCCGCTTGATGATTTCATTGGAACGATACGCGAGGAAATTGAGAACCGGTCACTTTGAGGACCGGATCCTACGCTGATGCGCCCTTTATGACGCGGCTGTCATCTTCACGTTCCTGCACCCTCTTCGTGGGAGGCCACCGGATGGATCCGGCGTCCCTCGCGTCGCATCGAAACCGAACCGACCAGAACCATCGCTAAGAAAAAGAAGAAGTTCAAGAGAGCGCGGCGGGACATGACCCGCGTGAACGAACGCATCCGCGCTCCCAAAGTCCGAGTCGTCCTTCCCGACGGCCGCCAGCTCGGCGTGATGAGCTCCCGCGAGGCCCTCGAGAAGGCCAAGCTGGTCGGACTGGATCTGGTCGAAATCGCCGCCAAGGCGGATCCGCCGGTTTGCCGGATCATCGACTACGGCAAGTACAAGTACGAGCAGGCGAAGCTGAAGAAGCAGGAGAAGAGCGCCAAGAACGCGACCCGGATGAAGGAGATCAAGTTCCGCGTCCGGACCGAGCAGCACGATTACAACATCAAGCTCAACCGCATGGAGAACTTCCTCGAGGAAGGTCACAAGGTGCGGGTGGTGCTGCAGTTCCGCGGTCGGGAGAACGCCCACCGCGAACTGGGTTTCGACAAGCTCCAGCGGATCATCGGCGACCTCAAGACGATGGCGAACGTGGACCAGGCGCCGCGGCTGGCCGGTCGCGCGCTGGGCATGACCCTCTCTCCTCTTCCGAAGGACAAGCAGAAGCGCAACTTCCAGATGTTCCACGGCGAGCTCGTCGATGACGACGATTTCGAGGATGACGACGAGGACGAGGAAGGCGACGTCAGCAACGAGGAAGAGGCCGACGAGGCCGAAGCGTGAGCGCTCCGGTCCGGCTCTGGCTTTTCGACATCGACGGCACGCTGGTGGATACCGGCGGTGCCGGCCTGCGGGCCCTCGAGCGGGCCGCCCGTGATTGTTTCGGCGGTGCGGCTCCCGTGCTGGACCTCCGGGGCGCGACCGATTCGGGAATCCTGGGCGACCTCTACCGTCACTACGACCGGGAACCCGAGGAGGCTCTCGCCGACGCGTTCTTCGGCCGCTACCTCGAAGTGCTCGGGGAGAACCTGCGCGACTCGAACTACGCGTCGCGGGTGCTGCCGGGGGTGGTGGAAATCCTCGGGCGGCTGGCGGAGGTCGACGAGATCAGCGTCGGCTTGCTGACCGGGAACATCGAGGCCGGAGCCCGGGCCAAGATGAGCCATTTCGGGCTCGATCATCACTTCGCCTTCGGAGCCTTCGGGTGCGACCACGCCGACCGCAACCAGCTCGGGCCCATTGCACTCGAGCGGGCGGCGGCCCACGCCGGACGCTCCTTCACTCCGGAGGAGACCCTGGTGATCGGCGACACGCCGAAGGACATCGCCTGTGCCCGGGCCATCGGCGCGAGATGTCTCGCCGTGGCCACCGGAGCGGTCCCGGCCGAGCACCTCACCGACGCCGACCAGGTGCTCGATTCGCTCGAGCGGCGGGAAGTGTGGGAGGTGTTTCTCGGGTAGCGGCCCGGCCGTTCGACCCGCCTGTTCCCTTGACGGGGATCAGGGGAGCTTGCGCTCCGCCTTGCGGCCGACCACGTCCATCTTGTGCTTCTTGCGGTGGTTGCGGCGATAGACGTCGGCCATATCGCCGTTGGGCTCGGCGAGCTCCGACTCCCATTTTTCCAGCAGCCCGAGCAGCCGATCCCGATCGGCTGGCCGGGCATCGGTCAGGTTTTCCCGCTGGACGGGGTCCGTCGAGAGATCGAAGAGCAGCGTGTTGTGGATGGATCCGTCGTCCTCCTGGACCCGGATCAGCACGAGATCCCCTTCGCGCACCGCCCGTGTCGGGCCCATGCGCCAGAACAACAGCTCGTGGGGACGCCCCGACTTCTCGCCTTTGAGAAACGGCATCAGATCGACGCCGTCCGTTTCCCCGGTCCCGGCTCCGGCGGCCGCAAGGAAGGTGGGTGTGAGATCGAGGGAGATGACGGGATCATTGAACCATCCGTGGGCGAGCTGACCGGGCCACGAGATGAGAAACGGGACGCGCTGGCCGCCTTCCCAGAAGCTGCCCTTCATGCCGCGCCACGAGCCGTTGTCGGAGTGATTGGAGGTGGCGCCGCCGTTGTCCGAAACGAAGACGACGATGGTGTTCTCCCGGAGCTTTTCTTTCTCGAGAAAGTCCAGCCATTGGCCGACCTCCTCGTCGAGCGAGGCGACCATCGCCGCGTATCGGCGGCGGCCCTTGTCCTCGATGTGGGCGAAGCGCTGCTCGAGATCCTCCCGGGTGTGGAGCGGGGTGTGGGGGGTGGTGTAGGACATGTAGAGGAAGAAGGGCGCGTCCGGCTCCCGCTGGCGCACCAGCCGCATGCCCTCCTCGGTCAGGAAGTCGGTGAGGTAGGTCCATCCCTCGAGCTCGACGTCCTCGCCGTCGCGCCGCAAGCGTTGCGTGCCGCGGGTTTCCTTCGACGGACGGTAGCTGCGGCTGCCACCGAGCAAGCCGGTGAAATGGTCGAACCCGATCTCGTCGGGCGCCGCACCGAGATGCCACTTGCCGACGGCCATCGTCGTGTACCCGGCGGCCTTGAGCTGGTCGGCGGTGGTGAGCACCTCCGGCTCCATGTGGCTGCTGTTGTACTCGAAGGCGAACCGGTTCTGATAGCGTCCGGTGATCAATCCGGCGCGGGACGGTGCGCAGACGCTGCCCGAGACATGGCCGTCGGTGCAGATCACGCTTTGGGCCGCGAGCCGGTCGATGTGGGGCGTCGGGATGTCCTTGCAGCCGGTGTAGCCGAGGTCGCCGTAGCCGAGGTCGTCGGCGAGGATGACGAGGAAGTTCGAAGTGGCGGCGAACGCGGGAAGCGCGAGCAGGCCGGCGGCGA
This sequence comes from Verrucomicrobiia bacterium, assembly GCA_030431475.1. Taxonomy (GTDB): domain Bacteria; phylum Verrucomicrobiota; class Verrucomicrobiia; order Verrucomicrobiales; family Akkermansiaceae; genus Haloferula. Next base: position 107,447 of record JAUIJD010000005.1, read on the forward strand.
GCGCCATCAGGACCCTGCCGCGCCGTCGGAGGGCGGACGACGGCATTGGGGTGGACCGAGGAACGAATCGAATGCGCTGGAAGTTCACGGCCTATGAACGAAGAAAAAGGCCCGGAGATTACACCAGCCTTTTCAGGTGATGCCAATCTCCGGGCCTGCTGTTTCCAGCAACCGTCTTGGCTAGGAAGGATTCAGGGAAACCGGGCGGGGGGGAAGTTGTCCGCAGTCGTAGGCGCGATCGAAGCCGAGGCGTCCCAGCTCGGATGCGTCGAGCGGCTTGGCGCTGCCGTCGAGGAAGAAGGCGTTGGCCTTGCCTCCGTGCCGGAGACCGGGATGCGATTCATCCAGGATCCGGAACTGCTCGTCGCCACTCGCGATGCTCGAGTCCATCAGCAGCGGGTAGCGGGTCGAATTGTCGACCGTGGCGAAGATCAGCGTCAGGCGCTCGGAGTCCCCGCCGCCGCCGCCGGGGTTGTCCTGGCTTCTCCAGGTCGCACCGGCGATCTCGCTGTCGTGAAAATTCACCCCGTAGGCGTTGTGGTGGGAGGTTTCCGGATCGGGGGCGCAGGGGCAGTGCATGGCCTCGATGCGCGGATGGCTCCCTTCGAAGTTCTGGGGAGGAATGATGGAACCCACCACACCGTAGGGGAGCGACTCCGGCGCGTCGCCGTGGCCGAACGCGAGCGACAGGCGGCCGTGGGACTCCTGTCCGTGCTGAAGCAAGGCGCTGCCGGACTGGCGCAGATGATTGAGGCAGGTGGTCGCGTCGGCGGCATTCATCGCCCGCCGGGCAACGGTGAAGGCAAGGCCTCCGAGGACGGCCAGGATGACGATGACGACGAGGAGCTCGATCAGGGTGAAACCGGCGGAGGAGCGACGGCGGATCACGCGGGGTGAATGGGTGGCGTTCATGCGGCCGACCGGGCAGCGAAACCTGTGCCAGCGCTGGTCGCCAAAGTCACTTTTTGTATATTTTCGTGAAGCGACGGGTTTTTCGGCCGTTTTGCCCGACTTGGCATCGGATCGGCTTGCGGCGGCGGTTCAGCCCGTGGCCTGTTCCGGTGCGTCGGCGGCCACGCCACGGTTGAAGGCGAGGTCGCGGAAGACCTCGTCGAGCCGGTCGCGCGAGTGGGCGCGGTGGTAGGAGTCGAATGCCGGAACGAGCGGCGAGCCGTCGGGCGCGACGCGGGCGAGGGCGCCCCGGATGGCCTCGACGGCGCCTTCCGGATCACCCTCGGGGAAGGTGCGGCCGAGTTGAAAGCCGTCGACACGGGCGCCGACGCACTGGCCGGCGGTGGCGACGAGGGGAATGCGGAAGGCGGCGGCCTTGGTCAGGGCGTTGCTGCTGCCCTCGAACGCCTCGTAGGCCGCCCAGACGAGGTCGAAGCTGGAGAAGAGGGAGTTGTAGGGGGCGCCGTCCTGGATGCGGTCCCCGCTGGTGTCGAAGTGAATGTTGTCGATTTCGCCGGAGGCGATCCGCTCCACGACTCCGTCGAGGAAGGCCAGTTCCTCGGCGGAGAAGGTCTCCCGGGGAAACGGTCCGGTAGCGACGAAGTACCAGGGTTCCCGTAGTTCCTTGGCGCGAAGCGCGGCCTTGAGGAGCGTGATCAGCCCCTTGCGCTTCTCCATGCTGATCAGGCCGATGACCTTCCGGTCGCCCGCCCGTTCGCGGATCGCGCGGGCCGCGGGTGTGGGCTCTTCCGGCAGCGTCTCGTCGGTAATGTCCGGGAAGGCGATGGCCGGGTGGCCGGAAATCTCCTCGAGCGTGTCGTTGAAGCGTTCGTCGAGGGTGCACACCGCGCGGCAGTCGGGGCTGCGGAGCAGGCGGTCGCCCTTGGCCGCCCGCCGCAGCGGGTCGGCGGGAAACTCGAGGTGCCCGTTGCGGAAGTAGAGTCCGCTCCAGGGGCGCCCGAGGGTCATCGTGGGAAGCATCGGGAACGGGGAGAAGCGGAGGTAGCTGTCGAGGTAGCAGAAGAAGACGAGGTCGGCCGTCCAGCCGGTGTCGGTCTCGGCCCGGTGGAGGATCTCGGCGCTGGCCCGCCAGCGCAGGGGCGTGCTCAGCGGGTCGTGGTCGCGTCCCCGCGAGATGACCCCGTGGTTGCGGTGGATGAAGGGGAAGCCGGCGATGCGATCGCTCGGCGCGTCGTCGAGGGAGCCGAGGATTTCCTCCGGTTTCTGGCAGAGCAGCAGGACGCGGGCGCCGATGCGCAGCAGGGAGGCGCTGAACTCGCGAAGGTAGGTCGGGTGGTGGCCGGCCCAGCGGGTGTCCACGAGGGCGACGGTGGGGGAGGTGGGGGTGCTCATCGGAGGGGGTCGGTGCGGGCGAGGAACGAAACGCGGATGTGGAAGGCCTGGGGCAGTCCGGCCATGATGCCGAAGGTCATGCCGGCAAGTCTTTCATAGAAGGGGTTCGAGGTCGCGGTTTCGCTGAGGAAGCAGAGCGTCGCGACGAACGGGAGGAAGGCGAGCCAGATGTCCGGGCCCGGAAGCGCGGCGTTGGCGGCGGCCGAGCGCAGGCTCTGGACGGCGGTGTTGGAGAACAGGAACAGGTGCCCGAGCAGGCCGATGATGCCTCCCGAGAAGAGCGCGTAGGTCCAGGTCGAATGACCGGCGAACCAGACGTCGTCCCCGAGTTCGGCGTCCTTCGGGTACACCTCGTACAGTTCGGGCAGGTAGTGGATGCTCCAGGTGTAGGAGGCGCCGATCCCCATCCCGTGAAGGTAGCGGACCGGGTCCTTGTCGAGGATCTTCATGATGTCCTCGGCCTCGGCGCTGCGGGTGAGCCAGGAGACGTCGGTGGCGAGGTTGCGGTCCTCGGCGTGGTGGAAGAGCCGTTCGTTCCAGCGCTCGATCAGCGCCGGCCAGACGACCGCCGCAACGACCATGCCGGCGACCGCCAGACCGGCGACCACGCCGATCGGGAGCAGTCGCTTCGGCAGGACGCGCCAGCGGAAGATCTTCCACTGGCAGCCGAGGGCAAAGCACAGGGAACTCGCGACGGCTGACGCCATCACCGGAAAGATCAGTGCCCGGGTGACGGTGACGAGGATGCCGGTCAGCAGCGCGGCGCAGCCGAGGACAAGGGTCCAGTGGAAGCGCGATCGGAGCAGCAGCGCGCAGCCGATCCACGCCGCCATCCAGTTGGTCGAGGGGCTGAGGACCTCGACCCGCACCGTCTCGAGCGAGATCTCCTTGAACAGGAAACCGTGGAGGATGCGCCAGAAGATGTTGATCACCGCGGCGGCGAAGACCGGCGCGACGATGCGCGACGCGCGGAGGCCGGTGCAGGCGGCGACGTGCGCGTTGATCATGCCGGCGAGGCAGAGGCCGAAGGGCAGGCCGGTGCGCAGCGAGCGGGTCGGATCGACGCCTTGGAGGAAGGCATTCCCCGCGAGAAAAACGAGCAGGGCGGCCCAGAGGCCGATCATCCAGACGCCCGGCCGGACGAGCAGGTGCCGCCAGCCGAGGAAGATGATGCCGGCGGTCGACAGGGCGCAGGTGCCGAGAAAGAGGAGCTGGTCGATGCCGGTGCCGCCGCCGGCCTGGCGGTCGACCGAGGCCCGGTAGTCGAGGGCGAACGAAAGCATGAACACCCACAACAGCCGCTCGACCCACACCGCCTCGGGGGCGCGGGGGACGCGGACCGGATCATGGGCGTCGTCGAGGAACATGTCTGTGTTTCGGTTCTTCAGTAATTCGGTGTTTCAGTTCTCAGGTCGTGGCGGCGTTTACGGAAACACCGAAACACCGAAACACCGAAACACCGTCCTACCGGTTCTGCCACGCCTCGACGATCTGGCGGATGGTTTCCTCGAGGCTGACGGTGATGTCCCAGCCCGGGTAGTGGGCGCGCATCTTGTCGAGGTTCGAGATGTAGCAGATGTGGTCGCCGATGCGGTTGCCGTCCTGGTAGGCGAATTGCTGCGCCTTGCCGGAGAACTTCTCGGCGATCTGGAAAGCCTCGAGGATGGAGCACGAGTTGTTGCGGCCGCCGCCGATGTTGTAGACCTCCGCGATGCGCGGCGCCTTGATGAATTCCTCGATGAAGCGGGCGACGTCGTGCGAGTGGATGTTGTCTCGCACCTGCTTGCCCTTGTAGCCGAAGATCTTGTACTCGCGGCCCTCGAGGTTGCACTTCACGAGGAAGGAAAGGAAGCCGTGCAGCTCGACGCCGCTGTGGTTCGGGCCGGTCAGGCAGCCGCCGCGCAGGCAGCAGGTGGGCATGTCGAAGTAGCGCCCGTATTCCTGCACCATCACATCCGCCGCGACCTTCGACGCGCCGAAAAGCGAGTGCTTCGATTGGTCGATGGAAAACTCCTCGGTGATGCCGTCGGCATAGGCCGGGTCGTCGTAGTCCCAGCGGGTTTTGAGCTCCTTGAGCGCGATGGTGTTCGGCCGGTCGCCGTAGACCTTGTTGGTCGACATGTGGACGAAGGGCGAGGTCGGGCAGGCCTGGCGGGTGGCTTCGAGCAGGTTGAGCGTGCCGACGGCATTGGTGTCGAAGTCGTCGAAGGGAATCGCGGCCGCCCGGTCGTGCGAGGGCTGGGCGGCGGTGTGGACGATGGCGTCGGGCTTGACCTCGGCGAGCAGCTTGAGCACGCCCTCGCGGTCGCGGATGTCGAGTTCGTGGTGGACGAAGCCGGGAAGGTCCTGCTGCAGGCGCTCCTGGTTCCAGCGGGTGTCGCCCTGGGGGCCGAAGAAGACGGCGCGCTGGTTGTTGTCGACGCCGTGGATTTCCCAGCCGAGGGCGGAGAAATGGACGCAGACTTCGGAGCCGATGAGGCCGGAAGATCCGGTGACGAGGAGTTTCATGGGGTGTCGGGGGTTCGGTTCGGAGATTCGAGAAGCTTGGCGAGGGTCTTGCCGCGCTCGGCCCAGTGGAAGGCATCGCGGCACTTCTCCAGGGCGCTGGCGGCGGCGCGGTTGAGGAAGTCGAGGTCGTCGATGCGGGTTGCTACCGCCTCGGCGAGGTCGGACGTCGATCCCGCCGCGAGGCAGTCGGCCCCGGGCTTGAGCGGGAGTCCGCTGAGGGCCGAGCCGATCGAGGCCAGCGGCAGGCCGCGGAAGATGTAGTCGAGCGCCTTGAGCTTGAAGCCGCCGCCAAGCGACTCGGGGATCAGGCCGATGCGGGCGTCGCGGAGGTGCGGCTCCATGCTGGGGACATTCGGATGGAACTCCGCCCAGGGAAAGCGCTCGCCGAGGGACTGGAAGTATCCGGGATCGCATTTCCCGACGACGTGGAATGCCACCTCCCCGGCCTGGAACGGCTTCGAAGCGGCGGCGAGGAAGGCTTCCAGATTGCGGCGTTTCGCGAGCCACTCGAAGGTGCCCGCGAGCACCACCCGGCGCGGCGTGGCGGAGGTGAGCTCCGGGACGGTGTCGGGGATGCCGTGCGAGTAGCCGGGCGAAAGCACCCGGGTGCGTTTGCCGGGAGCCTGCTTCTGGTAAACCGAGGCGTCGCGCGGAGTGATGGCACTGATCGCCGCCGAAGCATCGACCAGTTGGTGCTCGAGCTCCGCATACTTCGCCGCGTCGAGCTTGAGCGCGAGGCGGAAGGGGAGGGAGCCGTCGTTCGAGGCGGCGACTTCCGTGCGCACGGTCGCCTCGTGGTTGTGCGAGACGTAGATCACCGGGAGCTCGTCGGGGATCCGGTCCAGCGCCCAGGCATTGGCGGCCTGGTCGATGACGACCCGGTCGAAGTCTCCCGATTCGAGCAAGGCGTCGAGGGCCTCGCGCATCGCGGGATTGCCGAGCCGGTGGGCGTCGCTCGGCAGCCGGAAAAGCAGGCAGGCCGCGGATTTCGGTGGGACGGGGCACGGCAACTCCCAGGCGACCCCGGGCAGGGCTTGGTCGAAATCGCCGTCCGCCCGATGGGCCAGCACCGTCACTTCGCAGCGACGGGTGTCGGCGAGCGCGCGCAGCAGCCCGAGCGTGTAGATCAGGTCGCCGCTGTCGGCGGGACGGGGGTCCTGCCGGGTGATCCAGAGGATGCGGGTCATCCGGTGAGAATGCGTTCGAAGGTGTCGGCCTTGTCCTCGATGGGAAAGGTGGCCTCGGCGTAGTGGCGGGCGTTGGTGGCGAGGCTGCGGCGCAGGGCGTCGGAGTCGCGCAGGTTGCGCCCGGCGGCGAGGAAGCCGTCGAGGTCGCCCGGGGCGACCGTGAGTCCGGCCCCGTGGTCGAGGGTGATGCGGGCGGCGAGGTTCGCCGGCGGCACGGCGAGCAGCAGCGGCCGGCCGGCGCAGAGGTAGCTGAGCGTCTTCGACGGCACCGAGAAGGTCCCGGCTTCCTCCTCCAGCAGGCCGACGAGGACGTCGCCGCTGGCGAGCACCGACGGCAGGTCGGCGAAGGGCTGATAGGGCAGGACGAGAAGGTTGCGGAGTCCGGCCTTGGCGGATTCGGTCTTCAGCCACTCGGCGCCGATGCCCTCGGACACGACCACCACGCGGACATCGGGGTCCTCCCGGTGCCGGCGGGCGAGCTCGAGCAGCATCGACGGATCGTGCTTCATGCCGAGGGTGCCGGAGTAGAGGAAGACGAAACGGTTGTGCAGACCGTGCCTCACGGCCCACTCGTTGGATTTGTCGAGCGACGGGAGCTCCTCGATCACCGCCCAGTTCGGGACGACCTCCACGCGGCCGGGGTCGACGTGGAACTCGTCCTCGAGGATGGGCGTGAAATCCTCGGTGATGGTGACGATACGCTCGCTGCGCTCGAACTGCCGCGCGTCGAGGTGGCGGTACCATTTTCCCACCAGCGGACCGGCGACCGGGATCTTCTTCCGCAGCAGGCGGTCGACGGCGAGGCTGTAGAAATCCTGGACCCAGTAGAAGAAACGGCCGCCACAGCCAACAGTCGCCCGGGTGATGGGGTCCTGGGTTTCGGTCGGCGTGTTGCCGGAGAGGACGGCATCGGGCTTCCAGGCCTGGATGAAATCGGCGGCGGCCCGGCCGTAGCGGACCTCCATGTTGCGGCGGCGGAGGAAGGAATACTTGTAGCGCGGATAGTCCGGATCCATCGGGATCTCGCGGAATTCCAGGGAATCGGCATCGCCATCCCGGTGGCGGAGGTCGCCGCGCGGGGTCTGGAGGGTCGAGGCGAAGGCATGCACCACCTCATGGCCGCGGCGCGCCAGGGCGCGGCTGAGGGACGTGGGAAAGGCATGTCCCGCGTAGTCGTGGACAACGATTTTCATCAGGGGGAACAGGGGGGTGAACGGGTGAATCCTAAGGATTTGTTGAGTTCCGGGCAATGTCCGGGGCGCACGCGATCGCGTAGCCCGGCCGGGGGAGCAGGATTTGCGGATCTTTTTCGTCGGGTCCTCGTGCCACTTGGCCCGCACGCTGCTGATTTCCTCCCGTCGCGACACAAGGCGGTCCGACCGGTACGAGCGGGGTTTCATGGGTTTTTCTCCGCGTGTGCCAGGTCGGACCGCCGCTTTTTTCCCCCGATGCGGCTGGCGGCTCGAGGAATTCGGCCTTAGGCGTGGTCGCATGAGGAAGAGGAAACACGACGTCATCGTGGTCGGATCGGGCACGTCGGCCTACTACGCCGCGGAGGGCTTGAACGAGGGAGGGAGGGACGTCGCGATCGTCGACGAGCGCCCGTATGGCGGGACCTGCGCGCTGCGGGGCTGCCAGCCGAAGAAGTACCTGGTCTGCAATGCCGAGGCGGTGGCGATGGCGTCCGACCTGGTCGGCCGCGGCATCGTGGAGGCCCCCCGGACCGATTGGGCGGCGCTGCAGGCCTTGAAGAACGAGTTCCTCGACGGCAAGCCGGAGAAGCAGGTGAAGAGCTGGCACGAACAGGGCGTGACGACCTACCACGGGCGCGCCCGGATGACCGGCGAGCGCGAGCTTGCGGTGGGGGACGAGCATCTCACGGCCGACCACATCGTCCTCGCCACCGGCGCGAGCCCCCGCTGCGCCGGCTACCGGGGCCATGAACACGCGGTCTTCAGTGACGACTTTCTCGAGCTCGACGCGCTACCACGCCGGATCGTGTTCGTCGGCGGCGGCTACATCTCCTTCGAGTTCGCCCACATCGCGGCACGGGCCGGCGCCGAGGAAGTGACCATCCTGCAGCGCTCGGACCGGGTGCTGAAGGGCTTCGATGCCGACATGGCGCAGGTTCTCATCGAAGCGGGCGAGAAGGCCGGAGTCCGGGTGGTGATCGAGGAGCCGGTCGAGGCGATCGAGAAGGAGGGCGAGGTCTTCCGGGTCATCGGCGGATCGGGCAAGGCCTACGCGACCGATCTCGTCGTGGAGGCCACCGGGCGGGTGCCGAACCTGTCGGTGCTCGAGGGAGGGGCCGGAGGGGTGGAGCACGACCAGGGCGGGGTTGTCGTCAATGCCCACCTCCGAAGCGTCTCCAACCCCGCCGTGTATGCGATCGGCGATTGCGCCTCGGCCTCGCCCATGCTGGCCCCGGTGGCGGATGCCGAGGGCAAGCTGGTGGCGCGCAACATCCTCGAGGGGGACGTTGCCGAGATGGACTACACGGTGGTGCCGAGCGCGGCCTTCACAATTCCGAACATCGCCTCGGTGGGGCTGACCGAGGAGCAGGCCGCGGCGAAGGGGCTCGAGTTCCGCGTGAACCGGGGCTCGACCACCGGCTGGCCGTCGTCGAAGCGGATTGGCGAGGACCACGGGGCCTACAAGGTGCTCATCGAGAAGGAAAGCGGTCGCATCCTCGGCGCCCACCTCGTCCGCCACCACGCGGCGGAAGCGATCAATGTCTTCGGGCTGGCGATGAAGCACGGCATCACCGCGGGCGAGATGAAGGAGTTCCTGTGGGCGTATCCCACGATGATCTCCGACCTGAAATACATGGTGGGGTGAGTGCGGAGGAGTCCCGGGTCCGTGCCTCCATCTCGATCGGTTGTAGCAAATCTTCTCTTATGTAGCCCGGCCCCGGCTTCAAGAATGAGGCGATCACAACCTCCCTCTTGTAGGCGCCACCGCTTTGCCATATTGGATGTGCTGATGAGGTCTCTTCGTTGGAGAGTCCAGCGTCAGAACAATCAACCCTCAACCATGAAGCATTTATGAAAGCGTTCCATTTGCTGATCGTGATTTTAGGGGCCCTTGGCCTGGCTATGTCCGAGGGGGCTACGTTGCTATTGGACGATTTCTCGTCAGGAGCCTTCTCCCTGTCCTTCGACGGTGCTACATCAAACTCAGGGCCGTTCATCACCCCGCTAACAGACCAACGAACCGTGACAGGCGTTGGTTTTCCCAATTGGACGGCAACCTTGGCTTCGGGTGAACTCGCCTACAGTGTTGATCAGCTGGAGCCAAGTCCAAGGCGCAATATATTGAGAATTAATTATTATCTATCAATCGGCACATTCAGTATCCTCGGTTATGACGCTTTTGCTGTCGACTTGTCGGACGTGATCGGAACGGGTGAGTTTGAGGTTCGTGTTAGTGGAAACCCTGGCGCTCCTCCAGACCTCATTGTGCCGATTTCTGGCTCTGGAACCGTCATGTATCCGTTTTCTGGTCTGGAAACCTCTTCCTTGCTAGATTCACTGGACTCAGTGACATTTCGCTTCTTTGCGATTTCGGTGGACTTCAGTGCTACGATTGACAACATCCGTATCGTCCCGGAGCCGTCCGCATCGCTTCTTATAGGTCTTGGAGTTGCCTCTCTTCTATTCCAACGACGCCGAAGGAAATGACCATCGTACCCCAACCATGATGCTATTATGAGAACCGTTGTGCTTGTATTGGCTGCTATCTTCTGCTGCTCATCGGTGTCCAGGGCGGCTACTCTGATGCTGGATGATTTTTCGTCTGGATCCTTCGCATTGGCCTTTGGCGGAACTACCTCACACTCAGGCTCGTTGGTCACTGCTTTGACAGATCAGCGAATGGTCTCAGGTGTTGGCGATCCAAATTGGACGGCCACCTTGGGCGCTGGTAGCCTTGCCTATGTGGTTGATTCAATGAGCGAAGGGCGCAATTACCTCACGCTGAGCTATTCATCGACCGGAACATTTAGTGTCCTTGGGTATAATGCCTTCGCCCTCGATTTTTCAAATGTGGTTGGAGCGGGCGAGCTTATTGTGTCTGTAACTGGATCGGGATTAAATAACATCAGGGTTCCCATCTCAGGCTCTGGCACGATCATATCACCATTTTCGTTTCTTGATACAAGTCAGCCTCTCGATTCGCTTTCCTCGATGAACTTCCGAATCAACACGATTTCGGAGGACTTTTCAGCGGATATTGATAACGTCCGTCTGGTCCCCGAACCTTGTGCATCGATCCTGTTGATTCTCGGCACTGGTGGTGCGGTTCTTCGGCGGCGGCGAGAAACTGAAGAGTAGAACCGAGTGCCGGGGAGTGATTTACTCCCCGGTCCCACCCTTCGTCGTCAGAGAACCAGAGTGGCCCGGGTATGTTTCCTTTAGGATCCAGTCCGTCAGGCGCGGGATCCGGTGCCCCGCTTGGACCGCTCATCCTCGCCGGGCTAGCCGTCTGGATTTCGTCGATCCTGGTGGTGTGGATCTGGGTCAAGCACCGGGATGTCTCGACTCCCAGGAAGCTCCTCTGGACGCTTGTGGTGATGATTCCCCCACTCGGATGGATGCTGTTCTGGGGCTTCTTCCGTCCGCCGGGTCGGACGGGCTACGAGACGCCTGACTCCATCACCCACAGCGGGACGGATTGAGCGGTATTCGCGGGCGAGGGTCCGGGGTGGATCAGCGCGACGGCGTCGCGCGTCCCGGTGCCGGGCGGGGTCGTTGACCTGTCGGCATGGTTTCCGCTAGAGGGTGGGGGATGTCGTTTCTGGGAATGCTGCTTTTGCTCGGTCTGGCTTTCGCGCTTTCCCGGGGGCGGCGGTCCATCCGATGGCGGACGGTCGGCCTGGCCTTCGCGCTGCAGGTGGCGGTCGGCTTGTGGGTCTTCCGGGTGCCGTGGGGGAGGGTCTCGCTGGAGTGGCTTTCGCTCAAGGTGGCGGCGGTGATTTCGGCGGGCGACGAAGGCATCGCGTTTCTGTTCGGCCCGCTGGTCGAGGTCGACTCCATCGGCTTCGTCTTCGCCTTGAAGGTGCTGCCGGTGATCATCTTCTTCTCGTCGCTGATCGCGGTGCTCTACCACCTGCGGATCATGCAGTGGGTGATCGCGATTCTCGGCGGGGGATTGCGCAAGTTGCTCGGCACCAGCCGGGCGGAATCGCTGTCGGCGGCGGCGAACATCTTCGTCGGCCAGACCGAGGCGCCGCTGGTGGTGAAGCCCTACGTCGCCCGCATGACCCGTTCCGAACTCTTCGCGGTGATGTGCGGCGGGCTGGCGAGCGTGGCGGGTTCGGTGCTCGCCGGCTACGCGAGCATGGGCGTGGAGCTGAAATACCTGCTCGCGGCATCGTTCATGGCGGCGCCGGGCGGCCTGCTCTTTGCGAAGATCCTGATGCCCGAGACGGAGAAGCCGGAGGAGATCACGCTCGACTGGGCCGAGGGCGAGGACAAGCCGGCGAATGTGCTCGATGCCGCCGCGCTCGGGGCGGGCACCGGGCTGAAGCTGGCGCTGAACGTCGGCGCGATGCTGCTCGCCTTCATCGGCCTGATCGCGCTGATCAACCTGCTGCTCGGAGGGATCGGCGGATGGATGGGAATGCCCGACCTCAGCCTGGAGAAGATCCTCGGCGGGGTCTTCGCGCCGCTCGCCTGGTCGCTGGGCATGCCGTGGGGCGACAGCGCGACCGGGGGCAGCCTGATCGGCCAGAAACTGGTGCTCAACGAGTTCGTCGCCTACGTCCAGTTTCAGGAGATCGGCGAAGCGCTGGGCGAGCGCAGCCGGGCGATCGTCACGGTGGCGCTGTGTGGCTTCGCCAACCTGTCGTCCATCGCCATCCTGCTCGGTGGGCTCGGCGGGATGGCGCCGGGACGGCGTCAGGAGATCGCGCGCTTCGGGCTGCTCGCCGTGGCGGCCGGGACCTTCTCGAACCTGATGAGCGCGGCGATCGCGGGGCTGTTCTGGACGCCGTGAGGTCCGGCGCCCCTACCACTTGTTGAACGGCTTCCTGGCGTTCGGATGGGCCGAGGGAAGGAGGGCGTCGGTGTCCTCGCGAAGCTGGTCGAGCTTCGCCTTCAGCGCGGCGACCCGGTCGGGGTGCTTGTCGGCGAGGTTGTTCCTTTCGCCGGGATCTTTCGCGAGGTTGTAGAGTTCGGGGCCCTTCTTCCAGTAGTGGTCGATGAGCTTCCAGTCGCCCTCGCGGATGGCGGCCGACGGGAGTCCGCCCTGGTTTCCCCAGTGCGGGTAGTGCCAGAACAAGGGAGCGCGTTCATGGCGGGCGCCGGGGTCCTGGATCAGGGCGGCGAAACTGGTGCCGTCGACGTGCTGTTCGGGCTGCGGATCCAGCCCGCAGACCTCGAGGATGGTCGGGTAGAAGTCGGTGGAGATCACCGGTTCGTCGCAGGTCTCGCCGGCCTTGCCCTTTCCGGGCCAGCGGACGATCAGCGGCTCGCGGATGCCGCCCTCGTACATCCAGCCCTTGCCGGCGCGGTAGGGGAGGTTGCTGGTGGGCGAGCCTTCGGAGGTCGAGAGGCCGCCGTTGTCGGAGAAGAAGATCACCAGCGTGTCGTCGGCGACGCCGTTGCGCTCGAGCGAGTCGAGGACCTTGCCGACGGCGGCATCCATGGACTCGACCATGCCGGCGTAGATCGCGTGCTCCTGGACGCTGCGGTTCTGGCGCGGCGGCTCGGGTTCGAACTTCGCGCCGAGGCCGTCGCGCTTCTTCTTCGCGCGGTATTTCTCGACCAGCGGCTCGGGGGCCATCAGCGGCGTGTGCACCGAGTAGAAGGGGAGATAGACGAAGAACTTCCCGTCCTTGTGCTCGGTGATGAACTGGTCGACCTCGCTTGCGAGCCGGTCGGGCAGGTGCTCGCCGTCGGGGCCGTTCGGCAGGGTCGGGTTGTTGTAGGGCGAGAAGTACTTCTTGCCGGTGTAGGGGCCGCCGCGCTCGCCGCCGCCAACGTTGAGGTCGAAGCCGTGGTCGGTGGGGAATGATCCTTCGGGGCCGAGGTGCCATTTGCCGGCGTGCATCGTCGCGTAGCCCGCTTCCTTGAGGGCCTCGGCCAGGGTCGTGTGGTCGGCGTCGAGGCGATCGACGTACGGAGCGGGCCGGACCGGCCGGTTGGCGTGCCGTCCGAATTTGCCGTGCTTCTCCGGGTCGTAGTCGTCCGGAATTTCGGCGAAGGCATTGGGGGCGCCGAAGTAGTCGGTGTTGCGGGTGCGCGCCGGATACTGGCCGGTGAGGATGGACGAGCGGGTCGGCGAGCACACCGGGCAGGCGGCGTAGCCGTCGGTGAAGCGGACCGACTCCTTCGCCAGCGCGTTCAGCCGGGGGGTGTCGTAGAAGGTGTCGGGGTTGTTGAAGCCGACGTCCATGTAGCCGAGGTCGTCGGCCATGATGAAAACGACGTTGGTGGCCGAAGCGGGGAGCACGGCGGCGGCGAAGGCGGCGAGGAGTTTCACGTCTCCTAACACGTTCGGCGGGGCCGGTTCGTTACATCCGGGGGCGAGAATCACGGGAATGGGCAATGGAATCGCTTGGGTGTGACAGAATGGGGCGGGCTCCCGGAGGTGGTCGGGCCTTCCAGGCCCGTGGTCGGGATCGTTGTGATGACGGGCGACGGGGCTGGAAGCCCCGGCCACGGTTCGGGGCGGCCGGCGTGTCGTTCGAAAGTGCCCACCGCTTTCGTTCGTACCCGAATCGCTTTCCGAGTGACAAGCTTGGGCCTTTCTTTCAGTAAGGGGTCTGCCTTTGTATTTTTGGCAAACCCATGGAGAAGACTATTGCGCTCAAACCCGCGATCGAACTCGGCTTCGTGCCGACCCACGCCGGCTTTCTCGCGGCCCTCGTGCCCGGCGACGATGGACGTCTGCCCCGCGATGAATCAGGAGAACCGACAGTGATCGGCGCCGTCCGGGAGACCGTCGACCGGGCTGCGGTTGGCGTCACCTCGGTGCAGATCCCGGTGTTTCCGGGCACGAACCCGGAGGAGTGGGACATGATGATTTCTGCCCTGAAAGAGCTCGTGCCGGCGGTCCAGCTCGTGATCATGATGGGAGGGGTCGATCCGATGGATCCGGCCGATGAGGAGGCGACGGTGGCTCAGTTGCTGCCGCCGCTCGAGGCGGCGAAGCGCCACGGCGTCCGGCACGTCTCGGCAACTTCCGTCGAGCAGTGGATGGGGGAGGGGGCGGTGCGCAAGGAGGGCGCGGACTTCGAGGCCGCGGTCGAGCAGCTCGTCAAGGTGCACCTGCGCGCCCACCGTGAGGCCGGGTTGGCCGGTTCGTGCGTCGAGGCCTGGCACGTCGAGTTCCTCCGCCCGGGCGAGTTCACCACCTTCACCGACCTCGGGCGCCTGTGGACCTTCGTCAAGGCCGCCAACGCGGCGCTTGGCGAACCCTTTTTCAAGTGCCTGGTCGATGCCGCCCACTGCGGCGACTCGGCTCTCGACATCCCCGCCCACGAGGCGCTCATCGCCGAGATCGCGGAGGGAGACGGGCTCGGGGTGATCCACGCCTCGGCCAAGACGACACGCGGCTGCCTTTCCAGCGACGACGGCTGGATTGCCGCGCTCATCGGCGCGGCGGCGCGTTCCGGGAAGCTGAGCCAGGTCTTCGTCGAGATGTTCCGGCACGACGACCCGGTGCTCGCCGGTCTTCGCGAGCTCGATCCCCGGCACGGCGTCGATACCTGCGACGGCCGTGACTATCCGCAGGTGGTCGCCGACGGCCTGGCCCAGGTCGCCCGCATCCTGAACAACCACGTGTCCCGCGGACACCTTCCGACCGCCTGAGCGATGGAGACGATTCACGGAGCGGAGAGCTGGAAGATCGGCAACGACCGGGTGACGCTGTGGGTGACGCGGCGTGCGGGGATGATGGCGCCGGCGGAATTCGACCTCGGGGGCCGCAAGGTCTCACCGTATTCGCTGTCCCCCTGGACGCCGGACGAATTCGACGACCAACCGGACCTGCTGCGCGTCCTCCGCGGCGACTTCTTCTGCCTGCCCTTCGGGCCGCAGGGGGAGGCGCACTACCATGGCGAACCGGCGAATCTCGACTGGAACGAGGTGGAGGCTGGCGACGACCGGATCGTGATCGGGATGCAGGCCTCCGATTCCGGCGCGTCGCTGGAGCGCGAGATTTCGCTCCGCCCCGGCGAGACCGCGATCTACCATGATCATCGGATTTCCGGACTCGAGGGACGGTGGAGCTACGGCAACCATCCGGTGCTCGACGCCTCCGCGGCGGACCCCGGGGCGGTGCGCCTGAGCGTGTCGCCCTTCCGCTGGGGTTCGGTCTTTCCCGGTGTGTTCTCCGATCCGGAACAGCAGGAACGCCAGATGCTGCTGGGCGGGGCCCGCTTCGAGGAGTTGTCCTCGGTGCCGATGGCCGACGGTGGCTCGGCGGACCTGACCCGCTGGCCCTACGGCTGGAAGGCGGATGACCTGGTGATGATGGTCTCCGAGGAGCCGGATGCCGACCATCCCTTCGCCTGGTCGGCGGTGGTCTTCGAGGACCATGTCTGGTTCTCGCTGAAGAATCCCGCCGACTTCCCGGCCACCTTGTTCTGGCTCTCCGACGGCGGGCGCGACGCCGCGCCGTGGAACGGGCGGCATGTCGGCCGCGTCGGGATCGAGGAAGTCTGCTCGCATTTCTGCAACGGGGTGGACCTTTCGCGGCAGGACCTGCTGGCCGACGACGGGATCCCCACGTCCCGCGAATTTCGGGCCGATGAGAAGGTGTCGCTGCGCATCATCCACGGTGTGGCGGCGGTGGCGCCCGGCTTCGGAGCCGTGACCTCGATCACGCCGTCCGGCGACGGCCGCATCGTCATCACCGGTGAGAACGGTGCGACGGTGGAGACCGCCGTCGACTGGTCCTTTGTCCTCTAACCTTCAAACCCTCGAACCAATGAAACTGCACAATGCCATGTGGCCCGGCCTGGTCGGGAAGGAGCCCGACACCGACCACCCACCGATCTCGCTCGACCACATGCTCGAGCTCACCACCGCCGCCGAAGTCGACGGGCGCCAGTACGACGGCGTCGACCTCTTCCTTTTCCACCCGCACACCGATCCGGATGCGTCCGATGCCGACCTCCTGAAGATGGCGGATGACATCGCCGCCAGGGGGCTCAAGGTCGGTTCGCTGGTCGCTCCGGTCTGGCCGGGCACCGTCGGCGGACCCGCCTTCGGCAGCGGGGAGGATCGGAAGAACTTCGTGCTGGCGGTCGAGAAAGCCTGCCGCATCGCCAAGCTCCTCGACGACCACGGCGTGCGCGAGTCCGGCGTGATCCGCGTCGACACCGCCGGTGGCACCGAGGACTTCGCGAAGGACCCGGTCGGCAACACCAAGCTCGTCGCCCAGACCTTCCAGGAAGCCGGCAAGCTGGCCGAGCAGCACGGTCAGCGCATCGCCGCCGAGGGCGAGATCTGCTGGGGTGGACTGCATTCGTGGAAGGCGGCGCTCGACACGCTCGAGGCGACCGCCATGCCCGGCGTCGTCGGCTTCCAGGCCGACCTCGCCCACACCTACCTCTACCTCATGGGCTACAACGCGCCCGAGGCGGCACTGGTCCAGGAAGGCGACTCGGACGAGAAGTTCTGGGCCGCCTACAAGACCATGACCGATGCGCTGCGCCCGTGGACGATCGACTTCCACGTCGCCCAGAACGACGGCACCGTCCACGGTACCGGCAGCCACGACAAGACCGGCCGCCACTGCCCGGCGGACGACCCCAACGGCAAGCTCGATATCGCCAGGTGCTCGACCTACTGGCTCGAAGGGGCCGCCGAGCGCGGCATCAAGCACATCTGCTGGGACGGCTGCATGTTCGACAATTCCGTCCTCGAGGATCCCGCCACGTGGAACGCCATCCTCAAGGCGATGATCGACGTCGACAAGGCGCTTTGACCTGACGGACCGCGGACTTCACTCCGCATCTTCAACCCAACCCAATTTCCATGGCTACCTCAACTGCAATTCTCGCGGAAAAGCTGCACGAATACCCCCAACAAGAGGTCATCGATGGAGGATCGGATTCGATTCTCGATGACTGCCTCAACCAGAACGACGGGGTGCTGCAGCTTCTGCATCGCTACGCCGGCCGGACCTTCTGCACGCCGGGCAAACGTCTGCGCCTGGATGCGAAGTCCTACTACCCGGACTACATGGGGGGGACGGGTCTGGATGAGATCTGGATGTGCTGCACCGTGCCCATCGTGACCGGCGTCATCGACACCCGCACGGGGAAGGCGCCGTTTCGAGAGGGAGAAGCCCACGTCCTCACGCCGGACGGGCAGGTGATCTCGCTTCAGGATCTGATTGCGGCCAATCCCCAAGCCGTCATGGGCGAGAAGGTCACGGCGGTTTCGGAATCCCTGTTCGGCGAGATCACCTGGCCGATCGTGTCCAAGAAGTTCGACAACCTGAACCCCATTCCCCACCACCTTCACTGGGCGAAGTGGGAAGTCTACGACATCAATTCCTACGACAATCCCGGCGTCAGCCCGTCGCACTATCACACCACGGCGATGGGGCTTTATCCCTTCGTGACGAAGGACCAGTTCCTCGCCTGCATGAGGCGCTGGGGGCAGGGCGAGTACAACGGCGTGCGGCACCTGTCGCCGCACACGATGATGCACATCGACAACGGCTTCGTGATGCCGAACGGGGTGCTGCACTCGCCGACGGACCTGTGCACGCACGAGCTGCACGTGACGATGGACGAGCACTTCCTGGCCGAGGACCTGACGCTGGACGGGCGGATCGGGGCGGCCGATGCGTTCTACGCCTGCCGGGAACAGGATTATCCGAAGAACCGGCACGAAGACTGGGAATACCTGGTCGATACCTTTGACTTCGAAGCCAATCAGGACCCGGATTTCGTGAAGAAGAACTCGCGTCCGGCCATCACCGCGGAAGAGTTCGCCGGGGAAGGCGTTGAGGCGAAGTGGATCGTGTATGGTGATGTACAGGGCGAGCAGAAGTGCTCGATTCTCCGACTCATCGTGCAACCCGGCGCCAAGACGACATTCTGCCCGGAGAGCCCCACGCTGTTTCACACCAATGGTGGCATCGGCCGGGTTGGAAAACTCGACGTGAGATATCACCAGGACATGAAGCTTGGTGAGCTCTATCCCGAGATCGGCTTCATCACGCAGGCTGCCCTTGACCGCGGCGGGGTGGAAATCGCGTGCACGGGGACGGAGCCGCTGGTCCTGACCTTCGACTTTCCGCAGAACGCGCATTCCAGAACGCCCGGATCCGCCATGGCGAGCTGAAGGCGAGGCCACCGTCCACACCAAAGGGAGCGCCGGCTTCAGCCGGCATCTTCCGAACCCTCCAAGCCGGCTGAAGCCGGCGCTCCATTTGAAACCATCATGAAAAAAGAAATCCGCATCGGCCTCGTGGGCTACGGCTTCATGGGCCGCACCCACTCGAACGCCTACTCGCAGCTCGCCCACTTCTTCGACACCGATCACGTGCCGGTCCGCCAGGCGGTCTGCGGCCGCGACGAGGAGAAGGTGAAGGCCTTCGCCGAACAGTGGGGCTTCGCCTCGCATGAAACCGACTGGCGCGAGCTGGTGAAGCGCGACGACATCGACGCGATCGACATCTGCACCCCCAACGACTCCCACGCCGAGATCGCGCTCGAGTGCATCAAGCACGGCAAGATGATCCTGTGCGAGAAGCCGCTCGCGCTGAACGGCGAGCAGGGCGAGGCGATGGTCAAGGCGGTCGAGGAGAGCGGCCTGCCGAACCTCGTCTGGTACAACTACCGCTTCCTTCCGGCGGTGACGCTGGCGAAGAACATCGTCGATGCCGGTGAACTCGGCCGCGTGTTCCACTACCGGGCGAACTTCCTCCAGGACTGGACCATCGCCGAGGACCTGCCGCAGGGCGGGGCGGCGCTGTGGCGGCTCGATGCGGCGGCGGCGGGCTCCGGCGTGACCGGAGACCTGCTCGCCCACTGCATCGACACCGCCCGCTGGATCAACGGCGACATCGTTTCGGTCTCGGCGATGACCGAGACCTTCATCAAGGAGCGGGTCCACACCGAGACCGGTGAGAGGCACCCGGTGACCATCGACGACGCCTGCGCCTTTCTCGCGCGCTTCGAGAACGGCTCGCTGGCGATCTTCGAATCGACCCGCTACGCCCGCGGCCACAAGGCTCTCTACACCTTCGAGATCAACGGCGAGAACAAGTCGCTGGCCTGGGACCTGCACGACCTCAACCGTCTGTCGTACTTCGACCACGGGGTGCCCGGCGATCGCCGCGGCTGGAGCAGCATCCACGTGACCGACGGCGACCAGCCGTACTGCGGCAACTGGTGGGTGCCGGGGCTCGGGCTCGGCTACGAGCACAGCTTCGTCCACGGCCTCTATGAGTTCATGAAGTCGCTCGACGAGCCGTCGGCCGAGAAGCGCTATCCGGACTTCCGCCACGCGCTCGGCACCCAGTACGTCTGCGACGCAGTGCTCGATTCGGCGAAGAGCGGACAGTGGGTGGACGTGAAGAAGGCCTGATCCTCCCGGCCGTCCATCGGCATTTCAGGAAAAGCCTCCGCCGCATGCCCGGCGGGGGCTTTTTCTATTCTCCGGCCTCCTCGGCCTCGAGCGCGAAGGTCGCGCGTTCCTGAGGCACGGCCTTGATCTCGATCGGACCCAGGCGGGGGTCGGTTCCGGGGACGATGAAGCACAGCGTGCGGACGTCCGGGTCGTGTTCCCACACCGCCGAGTAGAGGGGGCGCTTGAGCGACTCGAGGGCGGCGATCATCGCGCCGATGCCCCGGGTTTCCCCGGTGAGGCGGAGGTCGGTCGGCTTCCAACCGGACGGCAGGCGGACCGACTTGTTCTCCAGGCGCAGTGCCAGCGGTTTGGGCGTGGCGTTCAGGAAGCGGTAGGTGCCCCAGCGGAAGCCCTGCGGGTCGTCGTTGAGGGCGACGATCCGCAGGCCGGTGGGGTGGTCTTCGTCGGGCATCACCAGCAGCAGGGGGTGATCCAGGTTGGCTGCCGACGGGCACTCGCGCTGCGCGGGCGTGCCTTCGTCGGAGGTGCGGTCGAGGGCCCGGAGCATCAACGGCCCCTCGCCTCCGAGCTTCAGGGGTTCGCTGCGCTTCGAGGGATGGAGGCCCTCGAGTTCGACCACCTCCTTGCCGCGAACCAGCGCCAGCTTGCGGGCGGCGACGGCATCGTCCCAGGCGAGGACCCGCGGCGGTGCGGCGGAGAGGGGCGTGAGAATGCAGAGAAGGATGAGGAGCACGCGAGCCGGCATGGATCAGGGAAGCACTCGGTGGGAGACGATCTGGAATCGGCGGCCGAAGCGCTGGTTGGCTTTGGAGGTGAGTTGGTCGATGGGGGTTTCCGGCGAGTCGGACGGATCGATGAACTCGGGAACCCGCTGGACCACGGCCTCGAGCCGGACCTGCGCCAGCAGCTCTCCGTCCGGGTCCCGCGCCTCGCCGAGCGAGCGGATCACGAAGGTGTCCGAGCGGCTGGTGAGGCAGGGGGCGAGCGATGTCAGCACGTCGGCCTGGGTCAGCCAGCCGGGGAGGTTGGTTCCGGTGTCCGGGTTGCCGATGTTCTCCGGGTTGGGGTAGGGCCTCGGATTGAAGCGGGTCTGGGAGGCGAGGTCGTTGATGTCGGTGCGGTCGATGGCTGCCTGGAGGGCGCCGCTCCGTCCGGTGGTACGGTTGCGGGTCACCTGCCGGTTGACGAACTCACCGAGCGAAAGGAACGGGCCGCGTTCCTTGATCTCCGTGACGAGGGCCTCGGCCAGCGCTTCGATCTGCTCGTCGCTCAGGCTGCGGAAGCCGGTCCACGGGTCGTTCTCGGTCATCTCGACCGGAGCCTCGCTGAGGATGTGTCGGAAACGCGACTGCAGCGTGGCGTCCGGATCGTCGCCGGCGCCGCGCAGGCTCGCGAGCATCGCCTTCCAGGCTTCGACCCGCGTCGAGTTCACGTTGAACCCGCCGTCGAGCATCAGGTGGGACGCCAGCCGCACGCAGCGGGCCGGGTCGTCGAGGCGGTCGTTGATTTCCCCGGCATCCATGCCGCCGGTGTGGGGGATGAGGCGCGGGTTTCGAAGCGGATGCTTGCCGGGGTCCTCGAAGAAGTCGGCGAGGACCTCGTCCACCTCCCGGGTCACGGCGACCTGGTCGTTCTCCCAGATGTCCTCGCGGCCGGTGCCGGCCTGGGGGGAGCCGGTGACCGGCGTCGCGCCGGAAAAGTAGAACCCGTCGAAGAGCGCCTCGTTGGCAAGGTAGGAGCTGTCGTACACCGCCAGGCCGTCCGGGGAGATGGTCTGGTTGGTGGAGGTCCGGCGCTCGAGGGACGACGCGGTGGTGGCGGCGAGGTAGGCCGAGGCGTTCGAGTTGCCGATCTGGTTCGCGGTGGAGAAGGCGGTGGTGGCGACGTCGCAGTGCTGGAGTGCGCCCAGCGACAGGAGCGGGCTGCGGGGCACCTCGAAGAAGGGGAGGTGGGAGAAGCCGGTGGCGGCACTGTGGGACGGACCGTAGAAGGCCCGGGTGCCTTCGAAGGTCGTCTCCATGGCGAGCCGCGCCAGCGAGGTGCCGCCCTGGAAGAGCGTTTCATAGTGGGGGCCGGTCTGGAAATCGGCCCCGCTCAGGTAGGGGTTCACCATGCCCTGCCGGGGGTTGGTGGTGAACATCAGGTCGCAGATCGGCAGCGAACCGCTGCGGGCGACCCGGTGGTAGGTCAGCAGGCTGCCGACGAGCTTGGGGTTCTCGCGGATCGTCTCGTAGCGGAAGGACGGATAGCTGAAGCTGTCGTCGCTCGTGCCGTGGGCGGTGCCCGAGTGGATCTGGGCGTGCAGATAGAGGTTGGGTTCCTCGCGTAGGGAGGGAAGTCCGCCGGCGGCGGGGCGGTCCTCGGCCATCAACTCCCCCCGGGGGTTCTTGATGTGGTAGGCATCCGCCATGTTGACGATGTAGTAGTAGCTGCCGCGGTCGAAGTGGACCGTGTTGGCGTTGATCTGGTCGCCGTTTTGCAGCCGGTAGTTGAAGTTGTTCGTGCCGTCGATCGACTTGGTCATGTTGAGCACGATCCCCGCCTTGAGGGAATTGGTCAGGTCCGATGGCCCTTCGGCCGGCCTCATCCGCCAGGTGCGCTGGAGCGGCGTTCCATGGATATCGAGATCCCGTCGGTCGGTCTCGGCGAGGGTGAACACCCGGACCTCGCCGGGCTCGAGGCGCAGCGGCGCGAGGGCCCGCCCTCCGCGCGGCGCGGGTTCGCCGTTCTTGGTGAGGTGGAGGTAGAAGTATGGCCGGGCGGAGCGGCCGTGCCCCTGGTAGCCCTCACCGACGAAGCGCGAGAGCGAGCTCCCCCAGGTCATCGGGCTTCCACTCCGGGGGCGGACGTTCCAGTTCCAGAAAACCGCGAAATCGATCCAAGGATACACGACCACGCCTTCGGTCTCGAGCGCGACGTTGTGGGGGTTCCAGAGGGTGATGACCGGCGTCAGCAGGATGCCCAGCGTGCCGTCCGCCTTGGCGACGATGCTGAAGAAGAGATTCATCCGGTCGAGCACCGGCGCGAGCGAGGGGTGCGAGTCGTTCGCCGAACGGGAGCGACCCCGGGTCGAGGTGGCGACGTGCGAGTAGGGCCTCTCAAAGGCGGCCACTTCCCCGCGGTCCGATTGATAGAGGTGCCGGTAGGTCCGGTAGTGGGCTCGCAGGGTG
Organism: Verrucomicrobiia bacterium; assembly: GCA_030431475.1. Classification (GTDB taxonomy): domain Bacteria; phylum Verrucomicrobiota; class Verrucomicrobiia; order Verrucomicrobiales; family Akkermansiaceae; genus Haloferula. Next base: position 130,172 of record JAUIJD010000005.1, read on the forward strand.
TCGAAGGTCGGCACCCCGTTGACCTGGAACCTGTGGTTCACCGACGCCGGGGGAAAGTCCATGAACACGCTGGCCTCGGCGCTGTTGGTGAGAGGGTTCCACAGCGGGCGCTGGCCCCTGTAGGCCGAGACGTCGCCGTTCTGGAAGGGATTGGAGACCGCCGCTTCGTCTTCCCCCCACGAGTCGGCGGCGAAGTCCGCGTCGTCCAGCTCGAACCCGGTCGTGAGATCCACCTTCAGTCCACCGTCCACCGGGTTGCTCAGAACGCTCCGGGCATGGGCGGTGAAATCCGCTCCCGAGCGACCGACGGCTTCGGCGGAGATGCCGTAGGCTTCGTCGAGGGCGGCCTGCGACAGGTTGGTGACCCGGGCGGCACGCCGGGGCCAGTCGCCCTCCGGATGCTGCCACGTGCCGGAGAGGGAAAGGTGGGGGCGGGAGGGCGCCTGGAGGCGGTCGTCCGGGTCCGGCCGGGTCTCGTCGTCCGGGCCGAGGTTGATCCGTGCCTTGGTGTTTTCCTGGGCCACGGCCCAGGCGACGCGGCCGAGGCCGCCCTCGTGATCGACGACAATCCGCTCGGCCTCGAGATCGAAGCCGGCATCGTCCCGGGTGAAGAGCGGTGCCGGTTCGGCAGGGGGGCTCTCGTGCCACGCCAGTTGACGGCTGGCCTCGGCGTCGGCACTGGAAACGAGCCAGCCGCGGAAGCCCTCCTGGCCCTTGGGCGTGGTGTAATCGATGCCGCTTCTGCCGGCCTTGCCTCCGACTTCCCCGAGGCGGGGCGACCACCCATCCCAGACTCCGACCGCCGCCGGGCGCTGGGTCGTGCTGAAAATCGAGGCATCCGCCGTGGCACGCCGGTCGTCACCGAGATCCGACTGAAGCTGGGCCAGCGCCAGCGTCAGGCCGAGCCGCGCGTTGGCCATGGCGGTGGCGCGTGCCTCCGCCCGTCCGGACGAGCGCAGGGAAATCGTCGAAAGCGAGAGCAATCCCAGAGCCAGGAGGCTCAGCAGGACCATCATCGACACCGTCACGACCAGCGCGAAGCCCCTGGGTCGGGCGTGGCGTCGAGGCGTGCTTCGTGCATCCATAATGAATATACTTCTCAATTGGTTGGCAGGTTTATTCCGGAACACAATGAAATCCTGACATCACCCCCCCGAACGGGGTAGTGGAGCCGGAGTCCTCCATGCCGGCGGACTCCCCGGGGGGTAGCCTTGGCGGCTGACGGTTTCCCGCTTTGCCTGACGGGGAATTCCCGTCTTGGATGGGCACCTCATGAAACTCGAAACCCTCTGCCTCCACGGCGGCTACACGCCGGACCCGACCACGCACTCGTGTGCCACCCCGGTGTATCGCACCGCCTCGTACGTCTTCGACAACACCGAGCACGCCGCGAACCTGTTCGCCCTCAAGGAGCTCGGGAACATCTACACCCGCCTGATGAACCCGACCACCGACGTGCTCGAGAAGCGCGTCTGCCTGCTCGAGGGCGCTCCGGAGATGGGCGGCCTCGGCCACGCCTCGGGAACGGCGGCGGTCTTCAACGCGATCATCAACCTCGCCCAGGCCGGCGACAACATCGTCTCCGCCCGCAACCTTTACGGAGGCACCTACACCCAGTTCAACGACATCCTGCCGAAGCTCGGCATCGAGGTCCGGTTGATCGATTCGACCGACCCCGAGAACTTTGCCAGGGCCATCGACGGCAAGACCCGCGCGTTGTTCTGCGAGACGGTCTCGAACCCGGCGCTGGAAGTGTCCGACCTCGATGCGATCGGCGACATCGCGAAGGCCCACGGGGTTCCGCTGGTCGTCGATTCGACCTTTTCCACGCCCTACCTGACGCGTCCGCTCGACCACGGGGCCGACGTGGTCGTTCACTCGCTGACCAAGTGGTTCGGCGGTCACGGCGCGGGGATCGGCGGCATCGTCGTCGACTCCGGGCGCTTCGACTGGAAGGCCGGCCAGCATCCGCTCTTCGACGAGGCCGACAGCTCGTATCACGGCCTCCGCTGGGGCCACGACCTGCCCGAACCGCTGGCGCCGCTCGCCTACATCCTGCGCATGCGCACCGTGCCGCTGCGCAACCTCGGTGCCTGCATCTCACCCGACAACTCGTGGTTCCTGATGCAGGGGATCGAGACCCTCGCACTGCGGATGGAGCGACACTGCCAGAACGCGCTGGACGTGGCGAAGCACCTGAAGGAGCACCCGAAGGTCGAGTGGGTCCGTTTCCCGGGACTCGAGGATGATCCCGAGTACGAGCGCAACGTGAAGTACCTGAAGGGCAAGGGCGGCTCGATGGTCGTCTTCGGCATCCAGGGCGGCGCCGAGGCGGGCGCGAAGTTCATCGACTCGCTGAAGATGGTCTCGCACCTCGCCAATGTCGGCGACGCCAAGTCGCTCGCCATTCACCCGGCGACCACGACCCATAGCCAACTCAACGAGGAGCAGCAGCGCGCCGGCGGCATCAGCCCCGAACTGGTGCGCCTGTCGATCGGCATCGAGCACCTCGACGACATCCTCGAGGACCTCGACCAGGCGCTGGCCGGGGCGTAGGGGCGCGAATCGTTCGCGAGAAACGTTGGCGGATCGCGAACCGGAAACTCGCGATCCCGTCAATATCGCATCTTTTTTGCGATTAGGTCTCGATCGGTCTTGATTCGAGACGCGCGAGTGCTGTCATCTTATCGGATGGCTCCGTCACATCCCGGCAGGGGAGACGCAGCTTGAAAGACAGGGCGCCGCTCCGGTGTCGGCATGCTTCGGACCATCCGTCCGAACCCCGCATGGAGGGCCCCTGTCATGAAGATTCACGCTTTGCTTCGAACCGGAGCGGCCTTGATTTCGCTCCTCGCGCCGGCGGCCGTCGCCGCCACCTGGACGGTGGTCGACACCGTCGATGACCTGCCTCCCGCGACACCGACGATCGGTAGCCTGCGGTGGGCGATCCAGAACGCCAACACGGACAACAATCCACCGGTCACGATCGACTTCGCCGTGCCGCCGCCGCTCCTCACGCCTCCCGTCGCGGGCGGCGTGGTGGTGATCCGTCCTCAGTCGCCGCTGCCGATCATCCAGAACACCTGGGGCCACGGGATCATGATCAACGGCTACAGCCAGCCGGGGGCGAGTGTCACCGCGTTCAACCCGTCGTCGATCGTCGTAAGGGTGGAGCTTGATGGCAGCCTGCTGCCGCCCGCCGGTTCGGCCCCGCCTTATCTCCACGGCCTGCACATCAGGTCGTCGGGCAACACAGTGCAGGGGCTGTGCGTCCACAGCTTTCCGCACGACGGGATTTCGATCCAGGGCATCCCGGCAAACACCTACGGCCATCCGGGATCGAACGCGAACCTGATCCAGTGGAATCTGGTCGGGACCGATATCAACGGCCTGGTGCCGATGCCCAACGGCCACGACGGCTCGTGGCCGGGTGGCGGCGGCTTGTGGGGGGGGATCTACATCAAGGTGCTCCCCGGGGCTCCCGGTCTGGCGAACGACAACACCGTGCTGGAGAACGTCTCGAGCGGCAACGCCGTCGAGGGGATCGGGATCGCCAACTGCCCGGACGAGGGCAGCGAGGTGAAACGCAACCACGTCGAGCGCAACTACGTGGGCATCGACATCACCGGGACCGGCCCGATGGGCAACGGCCACACCGGCGTCTACATCGGCGAGGGGGCCCAGGACAACACGGTCGAGCAGAACTGGATCGGGGCCAACGGCTTCGAGGGTGTGTCCATCGTAGGCCTGACCAGTCCGGAGATCTACAGCGACGGCAACGACGTGATGCGCAACCGGATCGGTCTCGACCTCGCGATGAACCCGATGCCGAACGTGTTGCACGGCGTGGCGATCGGCTCGTATGGCGATCCGTCGGTGAGCCACAGCTACGTCGGAGGGCATGCGCGCAACAACGAGGTCAGCGACAACGACATCGCCTACAACAGCATGACCGGGGTGGTGGTGCAGGAAGGTGCCGGCCAGTCCGGCAATGCCGACGGGAACACGATCACCGAGAACCGGATCCACCACAACGGCTACGTCGACCCCGGCTACCTCGGGATTGATCTTTTCTTCGAGCCGGGCGTGACCGGCAACGACGGCGGCGACCTCGATGCCGGGCCCAATGCCCAGCTCAATTTCCCGGTGATCGGGTCGGCCATCCACGCCGCAGGCTCGACCCTCGTGTCGGGCTCCGTCGACGTGCCCGCGTTTCCGGTGACGCTCGAGTTCTTCCGTGCGGTGCCGGACGCGACCGGGACCAACCACGGCCAGGGCGCGGCCTATCTGGGCTCGCTCAACGTCAACACCCCGACCTGGAGCACAAGCCTGTCCGGAGCGCTTCCCGGGCAGCTCCTCACGGCGACGACGACGGACAGCTTCGGCAACACCTCGGAGTTCTCGCTGAATGCTCCGGTCACCCAGGACGGGCAGGGCGACCACGACTTCGGGGATGCCCCGGACCAACCCTACCCGACCCTGCTTGCGAGCAACGGTGCCTACCACCAGATCGTTCCCGGCATGTATCTCGGAAGTTCGGTGGATGCCGAGTCCGACGGTCAGCCGGATGCGACGGCCACCGGGGATGACCTCGACGGCAACGACGACGAGGACGGCGTGGCGTTTCCGACGCCGCTCGTCCCCGGGCAGTCGGCACAGATCGACATCACCGCCTCGATGGCGGGCCGCATCGACGCCTGGATCGACTACGACCAGGGCGGCTCATGGGGAGTGGCCGAGCAGATCCTGACGAGTGCCATGCATTCGGGCGGCGGGACCCAGTCCTACCCGTTCACGGTGCCGTCCGGCGCCTCGATCGGCACGACCTTCGTCCGTGTGCGTTACAGCTCGGGCGGCGGGCTGCTGCCAAATCTCGGCGCGGCCCCGGACGGAGAGGTCGAGGACCTGCAGGTCACGATCCAGAATGATGCCGGCGAGCAGGTCGATTGGGGCGATGCGCCCGATCCGGCGTATCCGACCCTCGCGGTCAATTCCGGGCCGAGCCACCTGATCCAACCGGGCGTGTTCCTCGGCGCCAAGATTGATTCCGAAGCGGACGGTCAACCGGATGCGACGGCGACCGGCGACGACCTGCTCGACGGGTCCGACGACGAGGACGGCGTGACGTTCGCCGGTCCCTTCCATCCGGGGCAGGTGACGGTTTGCCAGGTCACCGCTTCGGTGGCCGGCTACGTCGATGCCTGGTTCGACTTCGATGCCGACGGCGTCTTCGGCAGCATCGCCAGCGAACTGGTCTACTCGGGTCCGGTGAATGCCGGCGTGAACAACCTCCCGGTGTCGGTCCCGGCGAGCGCGGTGCTCGGCACGACCTTTTCGCGCTTCCGCTTCAATACCCAGGCGGCGGGGCTTCCACCCACCGGCCAGGCGGGGGACGGCGAGGTCGAGGACTACGAGGCGGAGCTCACCGAGGAGGAGCCCGACGACTTCGACTGGGGCGACGCTCCCGATCCGACCTACCCGACACTCTCCGCGAGCGGCGGGGCGAGCCACGGGGTTTCCGGGATCTATCTCGGGCATGCCATCGACTACGAATACGACGGCCAACCGAGCCCCAACGCCGACGGCGACGACCTTGCGGGCGTGCCTGACGACGAGGATGGCGTGGCCTTTCCCACTGCGTTCGTCAGCGGCGTGCCGACGACCCTCCAGGTCACCACGAGCGGGCCGGGATTCCTCCAGGGTTGGATCGACTGGAACGCCGATGGCGACTGGCTGGACGGCTCCGAGCAGGTCGCCACGGACCTCTGGATTCCGGGACCCGGGACCTGGGCGGTCACGTTCCCGGTGCCGGGGACGGCGGGGGCGTCGACCTTCGCGCGCTTCCGCTTCAGCAGCGTGCAGGGGCTCGGCTTCGCGGGTCCGGCCCCCGATGGCGAGGTCGAGGACTATCCGATCGATTTCGATGCCTTGAAATGGCTGCGGATTCCCGAGCAGGGAGCCGAGGGCGTGGACGTCTCGAACGTCGATTTCTCGCTCGGTGACGACTTCCTCTGCACCGAGAGCGGCGAGATCACCGACATCCACCTGTGGGGTTCCTTCCGCGGGGACGTGCTGCCGCCGGAGGGTCCCGGCGGTCTCATCTTCGACCTGCAGATCTGGGATGACGTGCCGCTCGGAGCCGATCCCGAGGCCAACTACAGCCATCCGGGAGAGCTGCTGTGGCAGGCGACCTTTGATCCCGGCACCTACCACGCCGGGAACATCTGGACGGTGAGGGATGGCGAGTGGTGGTACGACCCGGCGACCGGGGAGTGGGAGCCGGCGGCCGATCAGACCATCTATCAGTTCGACTTCGATCCGGACGAGCCCTTCGTCCAGGAAGAGGGGAAGGTCTACTGGCTGGTCGTGAAGTACCGCTACGAGGGAATGGGTGAGTTCGAGTTCGGCTGGAAAACCACGCCGGATGCCTGGAACGACGACGCGGTGATCTTCGACCCGGGAAATGCCCCGGTCTTCTGGAGGGACCTCTTCTACCAACAGCCGCATCCGTGGCAGCCCGCATCGCTCAACCTGGCCTTCGCACTGTCGGGCGAGGAAGGTGAGGAGATGGAATACGGGGACGCTCCCGACGTGGCGCAGGGGTCGAGCTATCCGACGACCCTCGCCAGCAACGGAGCCCGTCACGGCTACGTGCCCTCGGTCCGCCTCGGGGCCTTGATCGATGCCGAGACCGATGGTCAGCCCGATCTGACGGCGACGGGAGACGACCTCCTCGACGGCAACGACGACGAGGACGGGGTGGTGTTCGTCACTTCACTGATTCCGGGCGTGGCGGCGGCGGTGCAAGTCACGCCATCGACGGCCGGCTACGTCAACCTGTGGATCGACCTCGACGGCAATGGCGACTGGGCCGGCGCCAACGAGCGGATCTTCACCGACCATCCGGTCGCCGCCGGCACGGTGAACCTGGGGTTCGTGCCGCCCGGCACGGGCTTCGCGGGACCGACCTTCGCCCGCGTGCGCTTCAGCTCGCAGCCGCTTCCCGCCGGGGTCGACTACCGCGGCTACGCGCCGGACGGCGAGGTCGAGGATGAACTCGTGACGATCGATCCCGCGGTTGCGGTCGACTTCGGGGACGCACCCGACGGACCCTATCCGACCACGGTGCTGAGCAACGGCGCCCGCCACCTGATCAATCCCTCGATGCATCTCGGGGCTTCGATCGACGGCGAGCCCGACGGCCAGCCCGATCCGAACGCGCAGGGCGACGACAACGACGGCAACGACGACGAGGATGGCGTGCTCTGGTATCCGATGGTTTCCGGGGCGATGACCGCGATCGACGTGAATGCTTCGATGGCCGGCGTGATCGACCTGTGGATCGACTTCGATGTCAGCGGCAGCTTCGACCCGGGCGAGAAGGTGCTGAGCGGGGTGCCGGTGTCCGCCGGAACCCAGCAGCTCACCTTCACCGTGCCCGCGGGCGCCCCGGCGTCGAACACCTTCGCCCGGATCCGCTACAGCAGCGCCGGGACGAGCCTGCCGACAGGGCAGGCCGCCGACGGCGAGGTGGAGGACCATCCGGTGAACGTCCTGGAAGAGGGCACGGCGGTGTTCGATTTCGGCGACGCACCGGATCCGGGTTTTCCGACCCTCGCCGCCAGCGGCGGGGCCGCACACGCGTTGACCGGCCCCGTGCTCGGGGTTCTGGTCGACGCGGAACCCGATGGCCAGCCCGATCCGGCGGCGCTGGGTGACGACCTCAGTCCGGGCGGTGGTGTTCCCGACGACGAGGACGGCGTGACCTTCGGCTATGCCTTGATCGGGGGCCAGACAACGGTCGTCGAGATCGTCGCCTCCGCCCCGGGAGCCGTCGACATGTGGATCGACTGGAACGGCAACCAATCGTGGGCCGACTTCGGCGACCAGGTGCTGATGGCGCAGCCGGTGAATCCGGGACCGAACTACGTGACGATCCCGGTGCCACCGGTCGTCACGGGTCCGGTCAAGGCACGGATCCGGATCAGTCTCATGGGCGGACTGTCCTACACCGGCTTCGCGCCGGACGGCGAGGTCGAGGACCACGACGTTTTCCTCTACGAGGACGGGCAGATGGACTTCGGCGACGCGCCGGATGGCTCCGTGGTGCCGCCTGGAGGGTTCCCGACGACCATGATGGACTTCGGGGCCGCCCACTTCATCGACAGCCTGTTCATGGGCCTGTTCGTCGATGGCGAGATCGATGGTCGCCCGGACCCCAACGCGCTGGGTGATGATCTCACCGGCGGACCGGACGACGAGGACGGCGTGTCGTTTGATACGGTCTGGATCGCAGGCACCACCGCGCAGATCACCGTGTCCGTCAACCTACCGCCCTCGGCGCCCACGGCCGACCTCGAGGCCTGGGTCGACTGGGACGGCGACGGCACGTGGACGCAGGCCGACAACCATGTGCTGGTGAACCGTCCGATGGCGTCCGGAGCCAATGTGCTGACGGTGGCGGTGCCGGCCAGCTCCGGGCCCGCGGTGACCTTCGCTTGCTTCCGGCTGTTCCACACCGGAACCTCGGTCGGCTACGGCGGCTTCGTCCATGGTGGTGAGGTCGAGGACTACGAGGTTCCGATCGGCAAGCCGATCCGGGCGTGGATCTCGATTGACCGCAGTGTCTCGCCGGCCCAGGTCGTGCTCAACTGGAGCGCGGAACCCGGGGCCACGAAATACAGTGTCTACAACTCGACCTCGCTCACCGGTGGTTTCCCGGGCGCCTGGGCGCTCCAGACCTCCGGCCTCGGGGCGTTGACCTGGAGCGAGAGCCTTGCCGGCCCGCGGAAGTTCTACGTCGTCGTGGCGTTTCCGTGATCCGGCGGTCCGCCGAAACACCGGCCGTTTCCCCCCGGCGGCCGGTGTGCGCGTCGCTACCGGCGTCGGCGCAGCAGCATTCCGAGGGCCATGGACGACAGCAGCGCGATCGAGGGCTCAGGGACGTAGGTGAAGTTGTCGAACGCGACGATCGAGTCGTTCATCGAGATGCCGAACTCGTAAGGGGCGCCGTTCTCGATCGAGGTCGTCATCGAGGAAGTGGAAGTCGCGCCCCCCGCGCCGGTGACGGCAGTGGTGACCCTGAGTTCTTCGCCGGAGAGGCCCTCGATCGTCATCTGGAAATTCAGCCAGGCCGATCCGGTGGCGGAAAGACTGCCGTCGCTCGTGCCATAGACCCGGGTGGCGAGTGCGCCCGGCTGGGCGAAGCCGGCGTAGTCGACCGTCGCTCCTTCGCCGGTGCCGATGGCCGTGGCGTAGAGCCCGCCGCCGGCACCGATGCTGCCAATCAGTCCGTCGTCGGCATGCGCGACGGGTTTGAGGCCGGCCCTCATCAGCACCCCGATGGCCCCGGTGTCCGGTCCGCTGAGCTGGAAGTCGAAGGAGAAGACGACGGTGCGTCCCGGGCCGAGATCCGGGACGGTCTCCGCCGTGTAGGTGAAGACGGTGATCGATCCGTCCTCCGGGTCCCGCACCAGACCGCCGCTGCCACCCGCACCGCCGCCCGACGACCACGCGAAGGCGCCCGCGGTGGGGTTGAAGTTGCCGCTGAAGTCCGACGCCTGTTCGAACGGGATGACCGTGGTGGCGACCGCCGGGAGCGCGAGGCCCGCACCGATCACCAGCCATGCGACGGTTTCAAGGGATCTCCGGAAGGGGAGCATGTTCTCCCTGTAAACCGACCGTTCGAGGCTCTGTCAAGCCGGCGGAATCCGGAACATCGTGACATGGCTTGCGAGAAGTCGGGCGGATGCTACGTGAAGTGGACATGCGTCTTGTGCCCGCCCTGCTTCTGATGGTCAGCCCGTGCGGGGCGGCCGACGATTTCGACGACGCCCCGGCGTACGCGCACGCGATGGAGATCCGGACCGAGGAGATCGACGGCTTTCCGGTGGTGACCCAGCACGGGCGGATCCGGCCGGACTTCTCCGACCGGGCGCCGAACCCCCACCGGCAGCGGCAACGCCTCGACGGCAAGTGGCACTTCCGCTTCGACCCGGAGAACGTCGGTCTGAAAGAAGGGTGGGCGACGGGGGAGGATCTCTCCGGCTGGAGCCCCGTGCAGGTGCCCCATTGCTGGGACATGATGCCGGGCGGCCGCTTCTGGGACTGGTCGGACCGCAGCCATCGCAATCCGCCGTTCTACGACGGCGTGGCCTGGTACCGGCGCAGCTTCGAAGCGGGCGAGGCGGAGGGAAAAGCGCGCCGGCTTGAGTTCCTCGGCCTTTCCCACCGGGTCACCGTGTTCCTGAACGGCAAGGAACTCGTGCGGCACGAGGGGGGCGGGCAGCCGTTCTCGATCGATGTGACGGAGGCCCTGAAGACCGGTGGAAACACGCTGGCCGTGCGCATCGTGCGCCTGCCGAACTTCCGGGAGAAGACGGACGGCGACGGTTTTGAGGAGATCGAATACGTGCACGGCCGTCATCCGAAGGCGCCGGACAATTGGCCGTATGCGGGCATCCCGCGAAGCGTGTCCCTGGTCACCGAGGATCCGGCGGCGATCCGCAAGGTGCAGCTGAGACCGTCGGGCGCCACGCTGAAGCTGGCGGTGTGCCTCTCCAACCGTGGCAGCGCGGCGCGGACGATGGAGGTCGCGCCCATGTCGGAGGTGCTGACCGGGATCGGGCCACGGACGGTGACCTTGAAGCCCGGGGAGCGGCGAGTGCTGCGGTTTTCGGCGAAAGCCAAGCCCGCGACCCCCCGCTGGTCGCCGACGAATCCCGCGCTGCACCGGTTGACGGTGACGGCCTCGGCCGACGGCGGGGTCTTTGACGAGATGCGGGTCGCCTTCGGTTTGCGCGACTTCCGGATCCGCGGCGAGCAATTCGTCCTCAATGGAGAACCGGTGTTTCTCAAGGGTGTCGCCTTCTACGAGGAGCACCCGACCCGGGGTCATGCCCTGACCCGGGCGGATCACGAGGGACTCTTCAAGCGGGCCGGGCAGGCCGGGGCGAACTTCGTCAGGCTGCACGTCGCCCAGAGGCATCCCTGGACGTATGAACTCGCCGACCGGAGCGGGATGATGGTGTGCGCGGAGTGGGGCGGCTTCTGGTATCGTGAGAAGGCGATGGAGGCGCAGACGCGCGACGAGCGGTCGATCTTCCAGTCGCTCGCCCGCTGCGCTCTGTGGGACCTGATGAACCATCCCTCGGTGGTGATGTGGGGGACCAACAACGAGTGCCACCAGTTCTGCGACGAGTACGAGCCCTTCGTGGAGATGAATCACCGCCTGGTCGACGCGCACGACTGGCAGCAGCGTCCGGTGACCTGGGCGGCGTGGCATCCGCACCAGGGACAACCCCACTTCGAGCATGCCGACGCGGTCGGGTTCAACGAGTACCGGGGTGCCATGGACCCCTTCGAGGAACTCGACCCGGACATGAAGCGCGTGGCCGAGGAGAACCCGGGCAAGCCGCTCATCATCATGGAGAACGGGGGCTGGTCGAAACTCGGCGATCGAGGCCCCAGGGACCGCAAGGGCACGGAGGACTGGCAGGCGGACCTGCTGCGGCGCCAGCACGAGGTCCTCACGCGGCACCTCCCGCCGCTGGCCGGATACACCTACTGGCTGCTGGCCGACTACCGCTCGCGCAAGACCTACACCGGGAACCAGGGGTCCGACGGCTGGTCGCGAATGGGCCTCTACACGCCGGAGGGAAAAGCAAAGATGGTGCGCGATGTCTTCCGGGATCTGGAGTGGTAGCGGTTTCAATCGACGCCGGGGAGTGGCAGAACGTCGCTTCCGGGTGGGGAAGACAGGGTGAGGTTGGTTCGTTTCGCAGCTTCTGTCGGCGTGTCGTCGATGGAGCAGGAGAATGAACCCTGCGTGTGATGAACCTCATTTTTGGCAGGAAGGCCCATCTACCCTAAACGGGGTATGAGCTTCTTCTTGGCCTCCGTTGACCGGGTTTCTATTAATCTCCCTCCGCTCCCACGCGGACGTCCAAGTCGCCTTTGGGCACTGCACGTGATTACAGCACTGAAAAAACTCCTCCAACCCGAAGAACCCTGATGACTCGAGCAAGCATTCTCAACACCGCGTTCCTGATCGGCCTCGCCGGGGCCGCTCATGGCGTCGACACCTGGACCGGAGGCACCAGCACGGACTGGTCCGATGGCACCAACTGGAGCAACGGCAATCCGCCTGACGGCACGGATAGCGTTCTGGTCAACAACATCAGCGACGGCACGACCTTCACTCCGTCGCTCACGACTGCCTACACCCTCGATCCTGACGGGCCGGGTGGCGACATGTGGGTGGGAGGAGGCGGCACCGGAGAGCTGAACATCGACAACGGCGGATCGCTCAATGTTGTCGGCAACTGGCTCTTCGTCGGCGAGAACGGTGGCACCGGTACCATCAACGTCAACAGCGGTGGTGCCATCGGCGGCGACAACAATATCCGACTCGGGCGCACCGGTGGCAACGGGACCCTCAATGTCGATGGCGGCACCATCTCGGGAGTTTCCGGGATCATCACTGATGGCGGTGCCACGTCCGCCATCAACGTCACCAACAACGGTTCGGTGGCCTCGACCGGCAACATCCAGATGCACGGCACCTCGTCGAGCGGGATCGACAGTGGCTCGATCGACGCCGGCTACGAGTTCTGGGTTGGTGGTGATGGCGACGGCACGACCTTCCTCCAGACGGGTGGCACGGTTTCTTCCGCCGCGTGGTTCGTGGTCGGTCGTGATGGGACCAATGCTGAGTATACCATGACCGGAGGCACGGTGAACGCCGCCACCACCACCTCCGGCTCTTTTGCGGTGGTCGGTTCTTTCGGTGGCTCGTCCGGCACCCTCAACGTCGGAGGCACAGGTGAATTCTATGTTGCCAACAACCGTCGCCTCTATATCGGGGAATCCGGCACCGGGACCCTGAATGTTTCCGGCAGCGGGCTTGTCAATACGACCGACACCAACGAGGGCGGGGTGCGCCTCGGCCAGGAAGCCTCGGGCGTCGGCACCGTGAATCTCAACGGCGGCACGATCCAAACCCCGCAGGTCAGTGTGGGTGCGGGTTCGGGCACCTTCAACTTCAACGGAGGACTCCTGCAAGCGAGTGCCGATGAGTCGGCGCTCACTTCCGGCACCTTCATCCAAGGTGTCACCGCCAACGTCCTCGCAGGAGGCGCGAACATCGACTCCAACGGCTTCAACGTCACCTCGTCGGTCGATCTCGTCGGTGCCGGCAACCTCGACAAGCAGGGCGCCGGTTCGCTGACGCTTGCCGGATCCGGCAACTCGGTGGGGGCCGCCAGCGTGTCCGCGGGCACCCTGTTCATCACCGGGCAACTCACCACTACCTCCGGCACCACGGTCGACGCCGGTGCCTCCATCGGCGGCAACGGCACCCTGGTCGGGGATCTGACCGTCGCGTCCGGCGCCACCATCGACATCACGCTCGGGGCGCTGACCGTGGACAACGCTGCCACGGTGTTGTTCAACGGACTGGACCTGGCCGACATCGAAGGCCTCGATCTCGGAACCGCCCTCAACGGCACCTACAACGTGCTCGCCGGGTCGTTCACGATCGACGGTTCCAGCACCATCAACAATCTGGGCGAACTCAATGCCCTTGATCTGGGCAGCGGTCGCAGCGCCTGGTTCGAGGAAGGCAGCCTGAATGTGGTGGTCGTCCCCGAACCGTCCATCGCGTTCCTCGGAGGTCTGGGCTTCTTTGCCCTGCTCCGTCGCCGTCGCCGCGCTTGATCGCCGGAAGACGGGACCTTTCCAGTGCTTCAAGGCTCTCGCTCCCTTTCCCGGGGCGAGAGCCTTTTGCCTTGGGTGACCGGTGCAGGCGGAAGTCTTGTCTGCCGAAGCTTGCTGGTGGGTTTCGGGGTTCCGGGTCGCCCGTGATTCAGGCGCCTCTTGAACTGCAGGAGTGATGTCCCTTTCACGACGGGACCGCCCTTCTCCTACAGCCCGGGGTCGCGAAGGAGGGGATCGTTCGGAGCGAGGCTCCGGAGGTCGCGGCGTGCCTCGAGGTAGAGGCGACGGGCGGTCTGGGCGGCGCGCTCCATCCTCTGGGCGCGGGCGGCCCAGGTTTCGAGGCTGCCCGGCACCGAGCGCTCCGGCCCGTGGGCCTTCGATCGGGCCAGCGATGCTTCGCTGCGGGCGTCGCGATAGTCGGCCTGGTAGCGCGTGAGCCGGTTTCTGGCGTCCTCGATCCGGAACATCCGCTCCTGATCGGTCTCGGAGGGACCGGGGGCGGGGGGCGCTTCCTTCTCCGGGCTCTCTTTCGCCGGCGCGGGAGTTCCGGCGGAGACGGTCCGTTTCGTCCGGGATTCCTCGAGGGGATCCCACTGCAGACGCTGCTTCCAGGATTCGGGAAGTTCGCGGAAACCGAGACGGGCGCCGCCGTGGGCATGGCGGATGCGGAATCCTTCACGGTCGTAGGCGGTGATCCGGACGTCGCGGTAGCGGGTGCCGTCCGGCAGGACCAGCGTCTCGAACTCCTGTCCGACCATGGCCCGGCGGGTGGTCTCGCGGTAGTTGAGGCGGTAGGCTTCCGCCTCCTTCTGGATGGCGGCCACCTTCGCCCGTTGGTCCTGCACTTCGGATTCCAGCGATCGCCTGCGCTCCACGAGAGCGGCCAGCGTTTCCTCGAGCCGACGTGCCTCGGCGGGCTGGTTCAGCCGGGGAAGGACCGCTTTCCATCGGGCGCTGTCCCGGGAAAGTGCGAGCGACAGCTCATGGATCCGCCCCTCCTGGGCCTTCAGCGTGTCGGCGAGCCGGCGGGCTCCGGGTTCCGGCTCGTGGTTGTCGGGATCGGTGACCAGGGAGACGACGATGCCGGCGAAGACCAGCACGATGAGCCCACCCAGGGCGCTGAAGAGTCCCGCGTGTTCATGGTTGTCCCAGGCACCCATGCGTGACTTCCTTCAACCCGGTTGCTTGGACTTCGAGTTCTCCCGCTCCAGTTTCTGCCGGGTCTCGTTGATCTTGCCTTCGAGGGTGAGGGCCTGCTGGTCCAGTTTTCCAAGCTTGGCGCGCAGGACCGGGCCCTGTTCGCGGGCGAGCCGCAGTTTGCCCTCCAAGGTCTGCAATTGGGCCCGAACCTGGGGGGCGTTGCTGATGCCTCCGGTCTGGGCTTTCTGCTCCTCCCGCTCAAGCTCGCTCCGCTTGGCTTCGATCGCCCGCTGGAGCGTCGGCAGCGCGTCGGTCGCCTTCTGCTCCAGCGTGCGCACCCGTTCGCGCTCGCGGTTGAGCGTCGTGAGTTCGTGCTTCAACTGCCCGAGCCGGTGCTCGGTCTGGCCGAGTTCGGCGTGCTGCTTCTGGCGGACGCGGCTCTCGGCCTCGGCGGCCAGAAGCTGCTCCTTCTCGCCGGCGTCGACCTGGAGGAAGTCCTGAAGGTCGTCGGGGAGCGTGTCGAGCGCCACGCCGGTGATCCCGCCGCTATGGCGGATCTGCATGCGCACCGGGTCGATCTCGGTGACCTTGACCTTGGCGAAGACCTTGCCGTCGTTGGTTTTCAGCTCGTCCCACTCACGTCCGATCATCGCGGCGCGGGCGGATTTCCGATACGCGCTCCCGTACTCCGCCATCGATTCCGTGAGGGCCGCGAAGGCCTCTTCGGACTCGGCGAGAGTGGCTTCCAGCTTCTCTCGGCGCTCGACGATGATCCCGTGCCGGGTGGTCTCCTGCCGGAGTTCGCTGGCGGTCTTCTTGAAGCCGGCGGTGGCGGCGAGCTTCGTTTCTTGGTTCGACTTCCGGCTTCGGAGGCTGGTCAGGTTTTTCTCCTGTTCCTTGATGATCGACTCAAGCGTCTGCTCGCCGCCCTGGAAACGCTCGTCGAAGACGAGGAAGTAGAGCAGGCCGAAGCCGATGAGGACGACGAGGGCCATCAGGGTGCCGATCAGGCCGGGGCCACGGCTGCTGGTGAAGAGGTCGGTTCCCATGTCAGGTCGGGTCGGGTGAGGGGTCAGCGGATCGGGTAGTCGTCCTTGTAGGACTCGAATTCCTTCTCAAGACGGGCGCGCTCCTTTTCGAGGTTGGCGATGTTCGCTTCGAGGTCGGCGATCCGGCCTTCTTCGTTTCGAATGCTTTCCTGCATGGCGGTCAGTTCCTCGCTGCGGTCCTTCGGCGCCCGCTCCAGCTTTTCTCGGAGCAGTTGAAGCTCTCCCTCGAGCTGGCGGATCTCCGCCTTCTGCTGTTCGCTCTGGCGGACGAGCTCGGGATCATCGCCGCAGCCGCTCAGGAGCAGGCAGGCGGGCAGGATGAGCGAAAGGGAGCGGATCGGAAGCATTCGCATGGGGAGGTGGGTATGGACGGGAGCGTGAGGGACGCAGTCTTTAAGGTCTAGCGGGCAATCGTGAAAGTCGTCGGCCGGCAGACCGGGACGACGGGTCGACAGACCACGGGCGCCCGCCGCGGGGCGACATGCCAGACCGGGTAGTAGCGTGTGCGGTAGCGGGTGGTCCGGTGGCGAACGGTGGCGATCCTCCGCGGGGAAGCGTGCAGGGGATTGGGGCGGCTCGCACGGAGAAGGTGTGGGCGTGTCAACGGCCTCGGCGCCACGGGCTCCGGCCGGAGCGTCCGAGCGCTCGCCTCGATCATTGCCAGTTGCTCGCCCATGCGTTCTTCGTAGTCGCGTTGAGCGGCCCGCTCGGCGGTCAGGAGGCGGCTGGATTCCTCGGCGTCGATTCCGAAACGCTGCCGCTGGTCGGCGGAAAGATCGGCGGCGGTGATTCGCGCCAGGCCGGTGGAATGGCGGATCTCAAGGCCGATCGGGGTCACCTCCGAAATCGTGACGTCCTCGTAGCACCGGCCGGCGAGTGACGGGAGCTCCGCCAGCGCCTGCCCGGTCCAGGAGGCTCGCCGGCTTCGGAGCGCGCGATCCCGGCGGGATGCCAGGGCGGGCTCCAGGCGGGCGATCTCCGAGCCGAGTTGATCGGCCCGGCGGGCCATCTCCCGGCGCTGCCGGATCAGCCCCTCCAGCCGCTCTTCCACCGTCCGGAACGATGATTCTCGTTCCAGCCGGCTCTCCAGCCGGAAACGGCAGAGTTTCACCCGTGATTCGAGATCGATCTTCTGACGCTCGAGTCTCCAGAAGGCCGCGTCCCGATCGGTCGAGGCCTTGCGTCCGCAGGATGTCAGTGCCAGCGCCGTTGCGAGACAGACCGGGACGGCGCCCGTTCTGCCGCCGAACATCACTTGCAATCTCACGACTCGGATGGGGATTCACGACCCGCGTCCTAACAGCGAATCGATCGATGGAAGATTGGGATGCGGCTCGGGCTCCGTCAATTCAGGAGTCGGATCACCGCAGGGCTGCCTCACTTGGGGAGATCCACCGCGAATGGACACGAAGGGACGCAACTACGGGAAGGAGTCCCTACGGGACAAGTCCTGACCCGAATGATCTCGCGGGACAGAGTGCCCAGCCGGAGCCAGGTGGCCTCCCCATTCGTGTCCATCCGCGTTCATTCGTGGCTCCCCAATCCATTTCGAGCCCGATATCAGATGGCTTGAGTCAAAACGAGGGGACCCTGCGGGGCATGCTGCGCTTTCCTGGAAACTGGGTGTTTCAGGGAAAGCCTATGGTGGAATCTCCCGCCCTTTGAACGGCGAAGGCCCGGCTCTTTCGAGCCGGGTCCCGCATCCGCGGGATGGCGGGGCAGGGATTTGAACCTGTGATCCCGCAGCCGCGGGATTATGAGCCTTGGTAGGCGTCCATCAAGGTCTGGAGTCCTGTGCCGCCCTTCTGCTTCTTCATGCGGCTTTCCAGTTTACGGGCGTCGGAGAGTAACAGGTCCCGGCTGGTCCACAGCAGGGACCAGGGGCGGTGCTTCGCGGTCCACTTCGAGACGCCCTCGTTGTGCTGCCGCAGGCGATTGGCGACATCTTCGGTGAGGCCGATGTAGCGGCGGCCTTCGAGGTTCTCCAACACGTAGACACGATACGACTTCAAAGCCTCAGAAAATGGCGAAGGCCCGGCTTTTTCAAGCCGGGTCCCGCATCCGCGGGATGGCGGGGACAGGATTTGAACCTGTGATCCCGCGGACGCGGGATTATGAGCTTTGGTAGGCGTCCATCACCGTTCGGAGGCCGTTTCCTCCCTTCTGCTTCTTCAAGCGGTGCTCAAGCTCCCGGGACTCGAAGGCAGAAAGTTCGTGGCTGCTTCACGGTTCCTGAAAATGGCGAAGGCCCGGCTCTTTCGAGCCGGGCCCTCAGTGGTGGCGGGGCAGGGATTTGAACCCTGGACCTTCAGGTTATGAGCCTGACGAGCTACCTGGCTGCTCCACCCCGCGATTTGTGTTCCGCTCCCTCGGGAGCGGGGCGGGAGACTACGACGAAGAGCCCTACGTTCAAGACCTTTTTCGGCGATTTCGCCACATTTTGGAAGCCGATGAATTGAGGGGCCCCAACCGCGCCATGCGGCCTCCGTTGCACTCCGTTGGGGCCCGGAGTGCAGGGGTAGGTAAATTGAGGCCGTGTGAACCGACGTGCGCGGCGGGAGCCACGCGGTCCGCCTGCGGCGCTCAGCCGCGGTCGGAGGCGAGGGCGTCCATGATGTAGCGCGAGGGCCGGAAGTTCTCGATGATGATCTCCTGCCCGCCGTTGCGGTTCATGCGGACCTCCTGGACGTTGAAGTTCGGCGTCTTGTGCGGGGCGAAGAGAATGTCGTCGTGGGTCGAGTTCTCGTGCTTCTTGAACATGTCCGGCACGATGTCGCCGCCGAGGTGGTCGTCGCGGCCGGTGGCGAGGTGGCAGGTGCCGAGCACCTTCTCGTCCTGGATGTCGGCGCCGGAAACCGGGAGGACCTGGGTGCCGAATCCGAGCTCGCCCAGGGTGCCGGTCATCGGGTCGTCGGCGAGGCGGGCGTTGTGGGCCTCGATGGTCGCCGGGTCGCCTTCGATGAGCGCGGACTTGATGATGTTGCGGTCCTTGACGGTGAGCACGCCGAGGGTGCCGTCCTCGTACTTCATCGGAAACTCGCCGTTGGCATCGGTCGGCACGAAGTAGACCTCGCCGGCGGGCAGGTTGGCGACATCGGGCTTCTCGCCCTTGCACAGGCCGTGCGACTTCTGGGCTTCCTGCTTTTCCAGTCCGAGCCAGGCGGTGAGCACGCGGCCGTCCTCGAGGGCGAAGTCGATCTCGATGCTGTCGGCCCCGGTCATGGCGAGCCGGATCCGCTCGGCATCGGCCGAGACCTCGTCGTAGTTCACGGCGAGGCCGGAGGTGAGGATGATGTCGTTGAGACCGTGAAGCGTCGCGCCGCGGAAGCCGAACTCCTTGCACTTGGCGGTCAGCGGGGCGGTGGCCGACCAGGTGGAGATGCAGAGGACGATGTCGTACTTCTGGTAGATGTCCCGGTCGAGCGAGAGTTGATTGCCGTCGGTGTCCCAGACCTCGTCGCGCATGTCGAGATTGGAGCCGTGGGTCGTGTGGTAGGCGAACATCTCGCCGCCGGTCATGCCGAGGGCCTCCATGGCGCCCCCGTGGAGCGCCTGATAGAAGGCCTCGTGGGCCTTGTTCTGGACCGGAAACTCGTCATTGCCGACGAAGGCGAAGTCCTTGATCCACTTCGCCGGCTCGTCGAAGTCGGTGAGGATGCAGACCCGGCAGCCCTGGGTGGGCTCGAAGACGGTGCCGAGGAGACCGACGAGATCGAAGGGCGGGAACTGGCGGTTCTCGGGATGGAGCAGGATTTCCTCGGAGAGGTAGTCAGGCAGGGAGGCAGCGGCGCTGGACATAACGCCCAAGGCTAGAAGTGGCCGGGGGGCGCGCAAGAGAAGTTTTTCGGGCTGTGGGTGGCGCGATCCGATGGATCGCGAGCGGTGGGCGATCCGATGGATCGTCGCCAGGCCGGGGACGAAGCATCGCTTCGTCGATCCGGCTCGCGAAGCATCGCTTCGCGCCACGTCAGAGCCTGTCCGCCGTCTCGTGGAGGAGCTGCTCGGTGGTCTCCCAGTCGATGCACTTGTCGGTGATCGATTTTCCGCGGACGAGCTGGTCGAGCGGTTGGGGGAAGGACTGGTTGCCGGCGACCAGGTTGCTCTCGAGCATGGCGCCGATGATGGAGGTGTCGCCGCCGGCGCGCTGGCCGACGATGTCGCGGAAGACCTCCGGCATGCGGGCGTCGTCCTTGCCGCAGTTCGCGTGCGAGGCGTCGATGAGGATGGCCGGCGGCAGCTTGGCGGACTCGAGCGCCTCGCGGGCGGCGCCGACGCTTTCGGGGTCGAAGTTGGGGCCGTTCTCGCCGCCGCGGAGGATCACGTGGCAGTTCGGGTTGCCGGTGGTGGTGACGGCCGAGGCGACGCCCTGCTCGGACACGCCGAGAAAAGTCTGCTCGCGGCTGGCGGCCTTGACGGCGTTGATCGCGGCGGTGAGGTCGCCGGAGGTGGTGTTCTTGAAACCGACGGGCATCGACAGGCCCGAGGCCATCTGGCGGTGGGTCTGGCTTTCCGCCGTGCGGGCGCCGATGGCCGACCACGAGATCAGGTCGGCGATGAACTGCGGGGTGATCGGGTCGAGCAGCTCGGTGGCGGTCGGCAGGCCGAGGTCGATGACCTGGCGCAGGAAGGTCCGGGCGCAGCGCAGGCCCTCGGGGATGTTGTCGGAGCCGTCTAGCTCGGGGTCCATGATGAGCCCCTTCCAGCCGACGGTGGTGCGCGGCTTCTCGAAATAGACGCGCATCACGATGAAGAGCTTGTCCTTGAGCCGTTCGGCGAGCGAGGCGAGGCGGCGGGCGTACTCGAGGCCGGCGTCGGTGTCGTGGATCGAGCAGGGGCCGACGATGGCGAGGAAGCGCGGGTCGTCGCCGAAGAGGATGGAACCGATGGTGTCGCGCGAGTCGGCCACGAAGGCGGCCTGTTCGTCGGAGCGGGGGATTTCCGAATGCAGCAGCGCGGGCGCCGGCAGCGGAACGTTGCGGGCGACGTGGAGATCGGTGACGCGCGAAGTCATGGGCGCAGCCTAGGGGTGCCCCGTTCCGGGGCGAAAGGGCCAAGTTCCGAAATGACGGAGGAGGACCACCCGGGTCCGGCTGCGCAAGCTGGTTGGGGATGGCAGGTACTCTGCGCGGAGCGAGTCGGGGGGGGCGGTGCAGTCGATCCAGGGGGAGGAAGGAGTCCCGAGGGACTCGAGGCTGGTGGGGGGCGCGAGTGGGCTCGCGCGGTCCGGCTCTGGGTCGATAGGGGGCGGCGGGAGCCGCGCGCTCCTCTACACCTTGTCCCAGGGGCCGGTGATGGCGAGGGTGAGGCCGAGGCCCTGCATGTTGGCGAACAGCCACCGGCCGTCGGGCGAGAAGCAGCTGCCGGCGAACTCGCTCGCGTCCCGGGCGTTCTTGGCGATCGTGAACACCCGGCCGTCGGCGGTGACGCCACGGAGGTGGGTGTGCTTGGCGAAGCTCGCGTCGATGAGGTCCTCGCAGACGACGAGGCCGCCCCAGGGTCCGGGGCAGAGGTTGTCGCCGTTGGTCAGGAGGTCGTTCTCGGTCGACTGGAAGAAGAGCTCGAGCGTGTCGGACGCTGCGGCGGAGGCGGCGGGCTGCAGACGCAGGAGCTGGCCGCGGCGCGCGGGCCCGCCGTCGGTGCAGCAGATGAAGATTCCCTCGTCGGTGAAGTGGATGCCCTCGCCGCGGGCAAAGCGGGCCGCGCCGGCCTTGAAGCCCCGGATCCGGAGGTCGTCGAGCGGCGCATCGGTGTCCTCCAGATCGATCCATTCCACCTTGAGGGATGCCCCTTCGGCCGGCCATTTTGCTTCCGGGTCGTAGTTGCGGAGGTCGGCGCCCGGACGGTCAACGATGGCGAGCGCCTGGAGCGAGCCCTCGGTGAAGTCGTTCTTCCTGGTCGGCACAAAGCGGTAGAGCAGGCCGTCGGTGCGATCCTCGGTGAGGTAGAGGATCCCGCTGGCGGGATCGAGCGCGACCGCCTCGTGGCGGAAGCGGCCGAGCTTCCGGAGCGGGACCGGTTTCTGCAGGCCGGGCTCGGCGGAGGCCATGACCTCGAAACACCAGCCGTGGTCGCGGCCGCGCGGGGTCAGCATGTCCTCCGGCTCCTCGCAGGTGATCCATGAGCCCCACGGCATGGGGCCGCCGGCGCAGTTCCGGTCGGTCCCGGCGAGCGAGAGAAACTGGGAGACCGTTTCGCCGGTGGCCGGGTCAAAAACGAGGTTGGTGGTGCCGCCGAGATGGGGTGCGTCACCCTCGGCGCCCGGGTCGTGACACAGGGCGGGGTCGAAGCCTTCGGGCAGCCGCAGGTTGTTCTCGAAGGGCCCCATGCCCGTCATGGCGAGGCTCAGCTCGTGGTTGCGGACGAGCACCACCTTGCCGTCGGGTCCGGGAAACGCCGCCATGCCGTCGGGTTTGCCCGGCACCCGGTAGCCGTCGTCCATCCGGTCGCCGAGCTTCGAGATCACCCGGTAGGAAAAGCCTTCGGGCAGGTCGAGGAGGCCCTTGGGATCGGCCAGCAGCGGGCCGAAGGGTTCGGCGGTGCGCGGGGTGGAGGCCGCGAGGCCGTAGCGTTGCAGCCCGAGGAAGGCGAGCCCGGTCGTGGCGAGGAAGTGGCGGCGGGAAGACATGGCGCGGTGGTGACGGCAAACGTCATGAAAAATCGCCGCTGGCGGAGCGGGGTCAAGCGGCATGAGCGGCTCCGGCGAAAACGTCACCCGCCGGGGAGGACGGGCGACGGGGCGACGACGGCAGGATGGAGGTTTGACACAGGCTCCGCGCCATTGTTTTTTCTTCCTCACAGGAAAGCCAAACCGCCGAATGAGCGATCAAGAGAACCCACCATCCAAGCAGACTTCGAGCGTTCCGCTCAAGAAGGAGACCGTCCGCGTGACCCTGAAAGCGGCCGACGCGCCCAAAGCTTCGCCGACCGGCGCGCCTCCGGCGCCCGCCGCTCCGAAGCCCACCGCCGCCGCCCCGAAGCCCCCGGCTCCGAGCGCTCCCAAGCCTCCGACCGCGACGGCTCCCGGCGGTGCCCCGCCCGCGCCGAGCGCCCCCGGTGGTGGCGCCCCCTCGGCCCCGGCTCCCGCGCCGACCATCCAGCTCAAGACGGCCCCGGCGAACGCTCCCGGTGCTCCGGCTCCGACGATCAAGCTCAACACGCCGGGCACGGCTCCGGCCCAGCCGGGAGCTCCCACCGCTCCGGCGGGCGGTGCTCCGGCGGGTGGTGCCCCGGGTGCCCCCGGTCCGACCGTGGCCCTGCCGAAGGCGACCGTGCAGCTCAATCCTCCGACCCAGCCGATCGGTTCGTCCGCGGCGCCCGCGTCGCAGATGGCGACCATGAAGGTCAGCGAGGAGGAATCCTCCACCGGCAACGAAGGCATCGTCAATGTGCTCGCCATCCTCGGTTTCCTCGGGGCGGCCGCGGTGATCGCGCTGCAGTTGATGACCTCCGCCGTCTGGCTCGGCACCGACTCCGATGGCCAGGAACAGCCCGTCGAGTGGGGTAACCTTTTCTAATCCAATCCCATGGTCGCACCCATCATCACCTTCGTCGTCGCCGCTGGCGTCGGCTTCCTCGCCTGGCAGACGAGCACCGTCGAGCCCTACCTGGACGACAGCAACCCGCTCGCTGCCGAAGAAGCGGCAGCCGCGGCGGATGCCGACGAACCCATGGCGGACGATGAGCCTGCCGCGGACGAGGAGTCCGAGTAAGGGCACCCTGTCCGATTCAATTTCCACGCCCGCTTCCGAGTTCCGGGAGCGGGCGTTTTCGTGTCGCGATCCGGGCGGCCGGGCGGGGGAGTTGACAATCGAATCCACGTCGGCATCGTTCGGCCATGGCTCAGCAATTCAACGACAGCAATTTCCAGAGTGAGGTGATCGAATCGGACAAGCCGGTCCTGGTCGACTTCTGGGCGGAGTGGTGCGGACCCTGCAAGATGATCGGTCCGGTCATCGATCAGGTCGCCGAGGACATCGGCGACGCCGCCAAGGTCGGGAAGGTCAACGTCGACGAATGCCGCGACCTCGCGGTGAAGTACAACGTGCGTTCCATCCCGCTGCTGCTCTTCTTCAAGGACGGCGAGGTCAAGGACCAGATCGTCGGCGCCAGCGTGACCAAGGACCAGCTCAAGCAGAAGCTCGAGGCACTCGCCTGACCCCGGGACGCACGACCCGATCTTGCCAGCCGGCCCCGTTCGCGGGGTCGGCTTTTTTCATGTGGCCGCACGGCGTGCCGGGAGGTCGGCGGCCCGGCCGCGAAGCAGCCGGCGGACGATGAGCAGCCCCCACGTCAGCAGCACGAACACCGCATCGGAGGCGGGCCAGTAATTCGGGTGGATGTAGTAGGTGCCGAGCACATCGTCGCGCCACGGTCGCAGCCAGCAGATCCCGCCGGCGACGGCGTCGCTGGCGAGATGGAGGATCACCGCGAGCCAGGCGGACGCGGTGACGAGCCCGCGGGTGCCCTTCGGAAAGAAGGTCGCGAGGCCGGCGAGGACGGGCAGCAGGCAGGCTGCGAACAGCATCGTGTGCGACCAGCTGGTGTAGCGGGCATCCAGCGAAAGGTG
The DNA here is from genome assembly GCA_030431475.1 of Verrucomicrobiia bacterium. Taxonomy (GTDB): domain Bacteria; phylum Verrucomicrobiota; class Verrucomicrobiia; order Verrucomicrobiales; family Akkermansiaceae; genus Haloferula. The sequence goes on from JAUIJD010000005.1 coordinate 154,643, forward strand.
CGGCGTGCAGAGATCCGGCAGGGCTCCGGCGAGGCCGATGGCCGGGATGGCCCACGCCGGGAATCCCTCGTCCCGCCCGAGCGCGATCCGCACGTTGTCGATCCCGAGGGCGATCGCGACAGGGAGCAGGGCATGGGTGCCGATGAACATGATCTACTTCTTCCAGCGATAGTGCCCGGTGAGCTTGAACTCGAAAAGGCGGTTCTCCTCGCGGGTGCCGCGGCCGATGTTGTGGATGACCAGCGGGGTGCCGTCGGGTGCCTTCCGGTCGCTGACGATCATGATGTGCGGCAGGTGCGGCGGGACCGTGCAGGTGACGAGATCCCCCGCCCGGTAGTCCGAGGCCTTCTTCGTCACGGGCAGGGACAGCCCGCGACGCTTGAAGTAGGTGCGGAGGTTCGGCACGCGCCGGTGGTCGATGTTGCGGTCGGGACGGCTGAGGCCCCAGTTCCGGGGATACTTCGGGAAGTTCGCCCGCATGTCCTCGTGCACGAGTTTCTGAAGATCGGCGTCGAGGGCCTTGCGCAAGGCCCGGATGACGACGTCGGTGCAGACGCCGCGATCCTTCGGCACGTCGCCGCCGGGATAGTCGAGGGCGACGTAGGCGGGGTCGTAGCTCTTGGTGATCCCGACCTGCCCGCGGGCGGCGTCGGCGATCTTGGAACCGGTGTCGGCCTCGAGGGCGGGAACGAGCAGCAGGAGAACGAGAAGGCGGATCACATGGGGTTAGCGTCGGCGCGGGTCAGACTCTTGAAGAAATCCGGCAACTTCTTCCGGAGCTTGAAGAAACCCGCGGTGGCGTGGGGCCAGAGCCGGCGGTCCCAGTCGCGGACGAGGCGGTGCACCGGCACGCCCGGATCGAATCCGGCGAAGAGGTCGCGCCATGGCCCGACGGTCGGCCGGACGATCACGATGCCGTCGAGATCCTCGCGCTCGGCCCATTGGCGGACGGCGGGGGTGAGGTCGCCGGCCAGGCGCTCGCCGCCGGACCGCTCGAGGGCATCGTCGAGGCAGTCGCGGTGAAACCGGACGACGTTTGCGGCCGGCGCCATGAGCTCCGCGGCGTCGCCGGGATCCCACCCGGCCGTGGCCACCCCCTCGATTCCGATCGGGCCGAGGTCGTCGGCGATTCTCAGGTGGCCGAGCCGCCCGGATTCCGGAGGGGGATCGGAAAGATCGATGGGCTGTCGCTCGAAGGATCCGTCCGGTGGCAGCGCCGGGGCGCCCTCGTCGAGCTGGCCGACGGGATTGAAGCGACCGTCGGTGTATTTCGCGATGTTCGAGGCGCGGGCGAGGTAGTGCTTGCCCCGGGTGTGGAGGCCACCGACCCAGCGCCATGACAGGGTGTTCGACGCCGGGTCGCCGTCGAGCAGATGGCGCAGGAAGAAGTCGGCGCCGAGCTGCCAGGGAAGCCGCAGGGTGAAGATCCAGATGCTCGCGAACCACATCCGGGCGTGGTTGTGAAGGTAGCCGGTCTCGACCAGCTCCCGCGCCCAGAAATCGAAGCACTCGATGCCGGTTTCTCCCGCCATGGCGCTTTCGGCCTCGGGCGAGGGGGAAATCCGATCCAGGTCGCGGCGATAGGCCTCCCAGACCTCCGGGCGCATCTCGAGCCAGCCTTTCCAGTAGGTCCGCCATGCGACCTCCTGCAGGAACTTGTCGACGGTCGATGGCGCGAAGCGATCCAGGACGGCGGTGGCCACCTCCCGTTCGGAGATGAGCCGGTTGCGGAGGTAGGGGGAGAGCTGCGAGACATTCGAACGGTCTTCAGGCCCGAGATCGAAGTTCCGTCGGCGGGCGTAGCTTCCCGCCTGCGGCAGAAATGCCTCGAGACGCGCAAGGGCCGCGTGGCGGGAGGGCGAAGCAAACGCGTTCATGGGGCATGGTGGTGACGGCGGCCGAATCCGCAAGTGGAAGGCGTTTTGCCTCGAACCCCCCAAAAAAGGGGAGGCGACAGGACTTCGCGGTGGCGGCACTCTCGCGCATGTTTCACTCGATGGGTCTCCGACGGATCGCCGCTCTCGCCCTGACGGTCGCGTGCATGCCGGCCGCCGGGAGCGACGGCGGCTACCTGTTCACCTCGTTCCGCGGGAGCGGCGACGGGCTGCATCTCGCCTACAGCCGCGACGCCCGCGACTGGACCGAGCTCGGGCGGGTCTTCCTCAAGCCCGAGGTCGGGTCGAAGCTGATGCGCGACCCCCACATCCTCAAGGGGCCGGACGGGCTCTACCACATGGTGTGGACCAGCGGCTGGAAGGACAAGGGGATCGGCTACGCGAACTCGAAGGACCTGCTGGAGTGGTCGGAGCAGAGGTTTCTTCCGCTCACCGAGGCGATCGACGGCGTCGAAACCACCTGGGCGCCCGAGCTCTACTGGCTCGACGAACGCCAGACCTACCTGATCGTCTGGTCCTCGGCGCGCCCGATGGAAGGGCGGGACGGTGCGCAGCACCGGGCGCACTACGTCCTGACCAGGGATTTCGAGTCCTTCACCGAGCCGGAGATTCTTTTCGACCCGGGATTCAACAACATCGACACGACGATGGTCCGCTTGCGGGGCCAATCGGTCATCTTCTTCAAGGAGACCGACGATCAGGAGAAGAAGGTCTGGGGGGCGATCCGTGCGGCGGTGGCGGACGATCCGCTCGGTCCCTACCGGCTGGTCCCCGAACCAGTGCTCGAGAACGAGCGCGCGGAAGGTCCGGCGGCGGTGGTGGTGGGCGACACCGCGACGGTGTATTTCGATTACTACGGCGACCACCGCTACGGAGCGAGGGAGTCGTCCGACCTCAAGGCGTGGAGGGACGTTTCCGGCCACGTCGCGGTGGTCGAGGGCCAGCGCCACGGCTCCATCCTGCCGGTCCCCGCCGACATCCTCGAGGGGGTCCGTGCCGAAGAACAGGCCGTGCTCGAATCGGTGCCCGCGCCCATCCTCGACGAATTCACCGCCGATCCGGCGATCCGGGTCTTCGGAGATACCTACTACGTTTACCCGACTTCCGACCGGCCGAACTGGAACACCCACGAGTTCGCCGTGTGGTCGTCGAAGAACCTCGTCGACTGGAAGAAGGAGGGGGTGATCATCGACCTGCACGAGGAGATCGACTGGGCCTCCAACCGGGCCTGGGCGCCCGACTGCATCGAACGCGACGGGAAATACTACTTCTACTTCTGTGGCGAGAAGAAGATCGGGGTGGCGGTCGGTGATTCGCCGACCGGACCGTTCGAGGACGCGCTCGGGAAGCCGCTGCTGGTGCGGGAGGGAAAAATCCGCACCAACACCATCGACCCCCATGCCTTCATCGACGACGACGGGCAGGCGTGGCTGTACTTCGGCAACGGCGGCAACTGCCACGTCTTCCGACTCGGCGACGACATGATCTCGGTCGAGGGCGACCCGGTCGAGATCCCGCTGCGGGGGTTCCGCGAGGGCATCGTCGTGTTCAAGCGCGACGGGAAGTACTACTTCATGTGGTCGATCGACGACGCGCGCTCGCCGGACTACCGCGTCGGCTGGGGGTGGTCGGACTCGCCGACCGGGCCGGTGACGTCACCGGAGGAGGGCTACGTCGTCCTCCGGCAGAACGGCAACGCGAAGGGCACGGCCCACCACAGCGTGGTCAATGTCCCCGGCACCGACCGCTGGTTCGTCGCCTACCACCGTCATGCCGTGCCGGGAGGCGGCGGCTACAAGCGCCAGGTGTGCCTGGCCGAGATGAAGTTCGACGCGGACGGGGCGATCCTGCCGATGGATCCCCTCGTTCCCGCGTTCCCGGAGGGGGTCGAGGGCCTCCAACCCGATCCCTGAAGCGATGAAAGTCCTGCTGACCACCCTGCTCGCGCTCGCCACCCTGTCGTCCGTCCGTGCCGACGAGATGGCGGCCTACCTGATGGCCTACTTCAAGGACGACACGCACAGCCTCTACTTCGCGCTGAGTTCGGACGGCTACTCGTTCACCGACGTCAACGGCGGGGAGCTGGTCATGGACGGCGAGGATCTCGGCGAGCAGCGGGGGATCCGTGATCCGCACATCGCCCGCGATCCGGAAGGCAACTTCTACCTGTCGATGACCGACCTGCACATCTACGCGCAGCGGGAGGGTCATCGCGACACCGAGTGGCAGCGGGACGGCGACCGCTACGGCTGGGGGAACAACCGCGCGCTGGTGCTGCTCAAGTCGAAGGATCTGGTCGAATGGAAGAAGACGAACCTTCGCATCGACCGGGCCTACCCCGGGCTGGAGGACATCGGCGCCGCATGGGCTCCGCAGACGGTCTGGGACGAAGGGAGGCAGTGCATGATGCTTTATTACACCATGCGCTTCGGCAACGCGCCGAACCGGCTCTACTACACCCACATGGATGCCGCGTTCACGCGGATGACGGCCAGGCCCGAGCTGCTCTTCAAGTATCCGAAGGACGTTTCCTACATCGATGCCGACATCATGAAGGTCGGCGACCGATTCCACATGTTCTACACCCCGCATGACGGCACGCCGGGGATCAAGCACGCGTCCTCCGCCTCGATCTCGTCGGGCTACGCGTATGAGCCCGAATGGATCGATCCGGTCGATGTCGCCTGCGAGGCGCCGAACCTGTGGAAGCGGATCGGCGAGGACCGCTGGGTCCTGATGTACGACATCTACGGCCGGCAGCCGCACAATTTCGGCTTCATCGAAACCACCGACTTCAAGAGCTGGACGAACCTCGGGACCTTCAACCACGGTGTGATGCGGGCGACGAACTTCTCGATCCCGAAGCATGGCTCCGTGGTTCATCTGACGAAGGCCGAAGCCGACCATCTCGCCCGCCACTGGAAACTCGAACGCTACTGACATGAAGACCCGCCACCTCCTGCCCGCCCTGATCGCCCCGGCCGTGCTCGCCGGAAGCGTCGACATCACCGTCGATGTCGCCAACCCGACCGTCGAACTCAGCCCGCACCTCTACGGCCTGTTCTTCGAGGACATCAACTACGGGGCCGACGGCGGCATCTATGCCGAGCTCGTGCAGAACCGCTCGTTCGAATACCACCCGGTCGAGGGCAACGATCCGCTCGGCCGCGAGATGGTCCCGCTCTACGCGTGGGACAAGGTCGAACGCGAGGGCGCGACCTGCCGGCTGGAGGTCGTGGACGCCGCTCCGCTCAACGAACACAACCGTCACTACCTCGAAGTCACCATTTCCGAGCCCGGCGAGGCGGGGGTGCGAAACCGTGGCTTCAACGGCATCCGGCTCGATGCCGGCGCGTCCTATGATGTCTCCCTCCACGCCCGCGAGGGCGAATGGCAGGGCGACGCGGGCCTCGAGGTCGCCCTCGAGCTGCCCGACGGCACCGTGGCCGGCAAGACCCGCTTCACCGGGCTGACCAAGGAATGGAAGAAGTTCGAAGGCGTCATCCAGTCCGAGCTCACGACCGATGTCGCCCGCCTGGTGGTGACCTCGGGCGGGGTCGGGAAGCTGCACCTCGACATGGTTTCCCTGTTTCCCCAGGACACCTGGAAGGGCCGCAAGGGCGGGCTGCGCAAGGATCTGGTCGAGGCCCTGGAGGACCTGAACCCGAAGTTCCTGCGCTTTCCCGGCGGCTGCATCGCCCACGGCGACAGCCTGGAGAACGTCTATCGCTGGAAGGACACCGTCGGCGACGTCGCCGAGCGCAAGCCGAACTGGAATCTGTGGGGCTACCACCAGACCTACGGGCTCGGATACTACGAGTACTTCCTGCTCTGCGAGGACCTCGGGATGCATCCGCTGCCGGTCGTGCCGGTCGGTGTCTCGTGCGGGTTCCGCGGTCCGCAGCAGGCGACGCCGATGGAGGAAATGCAGCCGTGGATCGACGACGCGCTCGACCTGGTCGAGTTCGCCACCGGCCCGGCCGACAGCGAGTGGGGGAAGGTCCGCGCGGAGATGGGCCATCCCGAGCCCTTCGACATGGAGTTCATCTGCCTCGGCAACGAGCCGCACGACAACGCCCTGTTCCGCGACCGCTTTCCGCTCTTCGTCGAGGCGATCCGGGACAAGCACCCGGAGCTGAAGATCATCGGCACCTCGGGTCTCGACATCGGCATTCCCATCTATGACCAGATGACCGAAATGGAGGTCTACAGCTCCGACGAGCACTACTACCGCGATCCCGAGTGGTACCTCGCGGCCACCGACCGTTTCGACGATTTCGACCGCGACAAGCCGCTGATCTTCATCGGGGAGTATGCCTCGAAGGACCGCAAGCTCTTCAATGCCTTGTCCGAGGCCGCCTACCTCACCGGCGTCGAGCGCAACGCCGACATCGTGGACATGACCTGCTACGCGCCCCTTTTCGGGAACGTGGACCACCTCCAGTGGAATCCGAACCTGATCTACTTCGACAAGCGCACGGTGGTGCGCACGCCGAGCTACCACGTCCAGCAGCTGTTCGCGCGGAACAAGGGCGACGTGTTTCTGCCGAACACCGTCACCCGCCGCGAGGACGATTCCGCACCGACGATCTCCGGATCGGTGGGCGTCGGCACCTGGCTGACCTCGGCCGAGTTCGACGACATCAAGGTCAATGGCGAGGCGATCGACCCGTCGGACTGGAAGGTCGACGGGGGCAGCTTCCGCATGATCGGCGGCCGCTACGCGCAGGCCGATGTCGGCCGCGAGGGCGCGGTGAGCCTGAGCCAAGAGGCGTATGAGGGGGATCCGCTGACCCTTGAGTTGCGCGCCCGCAAGCTCGGGGGCAACGAGGGATTCCTGATCGCCTTCGGGGGCACCGACCGGAACAACACCTACTGGTGGAACCTCGGAGGATGGCGGAACACCGGCCACGGCCTCGAGATCATCCGTGGAGGGGAGCCGAGTCAGCTCGCCCGGACGCCGGGACGGATCGAGCAGGGACGCTGGTATGACCTGAAGGTGGAGGTCTCCGACGGGCGGATCCGCTGCTACCTCGACGGGGAAATCGTCCACGACCATGAAATCGAACCCGCCGCGATCCACGTTGCCTCGACCTTCGACAAGGCGGCCGGCGAGGTCATCCTCAAGATGGTCAACCCCACCGACCAAGCGGTCGAGGCGGCGCTGACCCTCGACGGCGTGACCCGGGTGGCTCCGGAGGCGAGGCTCGTCCTGCTGACGGGTGAAGCCGAAGCGGAGAACACGGTGCTTCATCCCGACCGGGTCCAGCCGGTGACGCGCACGATCCCGGCGGCCGCGAGCTTCACGCGGACGCTGCCCCCGATGTCGGTGCAGTTCATCCGGGTGAAGGCGGAGTAGGGGGGCGTCGGGGAGCGCGGCGGGAGCCACGCGGTCCGTTTCCGGGACGCGCGATGCGGTCGCGCCCCGCCGTGTCGGAAACGCTTCTCCCCGCTGTTGCAGGTTGCCGCTGTCTCGGGGAGCGATCCGCCATCGCCGGCGAGCTTCCGCCGCAAGAACAGGCCCTGCGCGACGGCGTCGCGCGTCCCTTCCGCGGCGCTCACCACGGGCGCCGCGCGATCTATTGCTAAATCGAACCCAGGACCTCGTCGAACACGCCGAGCGTGTCATCGAGGTCGGCTTCGGTGTGGGCGAGGCTGAGGAAGCCGGTTTCGTACGGGCTCGGTGCGAGGTAGATGCCCTTGTCGAGGCATCCCCAGAAGAACTTCCGGAAGAACTCGAGATCCTGCTTCATGACGTCCTCGACGTTGACGATCTCACGGTCGGTGAAGAACAGGCAGAACATCGAGCCGACGCGGTTGATTCGGTGGGGGACCCCCTTCTCGGACAGGAGCGTGCGCAGGCCGTTCTCGAAGTGGGCGCCGAGTTGTTCGAGGCGGGGGTAGCCCGAGGCCTTGTCGAGTTCCTTGAGCTGGGCGAGGCCGGCCGCCATCGCGAGCGGATTGCCGGACAGCGTGCCGGCCTGATAGACCGGCCCGTCGGGCGCGAGCTGGTCCATGACCTCGGCGCGCCCGCCGAAGGCGCCGACCGGCAGGCCGCCCCCGATCACCTTGCCGAAACAGCTGAGGTCGGGCGTGATGTTCTCGAGTCCCTGCACCCCGGCCTTGCCGAGTCGGAAGCCGGTCATGACTTCGTCGAAGATGAGCAGCGAGCCGTGCTTCTTGGTGAGGCTGGAAAGCAGGTCGAGGTAGCCGGCCTGCGGCAGGACGAAGCCGGCGTTGGCGGGGTAGGATTCGACGATCACCGCCGCGATGCATTCCCCCTTCTCCGCGAACAGAGCCTCGAGGGCCTCCGGAGAGTTGTAGGGGAGGACGACCGTGTTCCGGGCGAAATCGGCCGGCACGCCGGCCGAGTCGGGCTCGCCGTGGGTGAGGGCGCCGGACCCGGCGGCGACCAGCAGCGAATCGCTGTGACCGTGGTAGCAGCCGTCGAACTTCACGATGAGGTCGCGCCCGGTGAAGCCGCGGGCGAGGCGGATCGCCGACATCGTCGCCTCGGTCCCGGAGTTGCACATGCGGACCTTTTCCACCGACGGCACCCAGTCGGTCACCGTGCGGGCCATCTCCACTTCGAAGGGGTTCGGGATGCCGAAGGAAACCCCGTCCTTGGCGACCTCGTGGATGGTGTTGGTCACCACCGTCGGCGCGTGGCCGAGGATGTTCGGGCCCCAGGAGCCGATGTAGTCGATGTAGGTCTTGCCGTCGACGTCCTCGATCCGGCTGCCCTTGGCGCGGCGGACGAAGAAGGGCTCGCCGCCGACGTTGCGGAAGGCGCGGACGGGCGAATTCACGCCGCCGGGGATCATCTCCCGGGCGGTGGCGAAGAGTTTCTGCGAGAGGGCTCCGGACGACATGCGGCGGATCTTGCATGGGATGGCACGATTCGCCAAGGCCCGGGCATCGACCGGATTCCCGGCGGTGGTGGCTTGCGAAAGTCGGCGGGGCCGTTACGTTCCGCAGACATGAAATTGCACCCCATCCTGTTCTCCGCCTCCCTGCTTGCCCTTGGTCTGGTCGCCCCGGCCTCCGGCCACTGCCAGGTCCCCTGCGGGATTTACAACGACAACAACGTGATCGAGGCGATGCATACCGACTGGATCACCATCGAGAAGGCCTCGAAGCAGATCGTCGAGCTCTCGAAGGACCCGGCGGCGAATGCCCATCAGCTCACGCGCTGGATCAACAACAAGGAATCCCACGCGCAGTCGTTGCAGGAGACCGTCCTCAACTATTTCCTCGCCCAGCGCCTGAAGACGGATGATGCCGAATATGTCGAGAAGCTGAAGCTCTGCCATGCGGTGATCGTGACCGCGATGAAGTGCAAGCAGTCGACCGACAGCGCCAACGTCGAGAAGCTCCACGACCTGCTCCACGAGTTCGAGGCGGCCTTCGGCACCAAGGAAGAGAAAAAGTGAATGCCGCGGGCGCGCGGCACGTTCCATCAACGGGCGGGACGCCGCCCCTCCGATCATGATCAAGCTGCTCCCGCTCCTGCTCATGCTCGGTCTGGCCTTTCCGGCCATGGCCGAGTCCCGCCGTTCCCTGCTCGATTCGGACCCGGATGTGGTCTATCTGGACGAGCACCTCGACCAGCCGATCGAGCTCCGTGTGATCAAGGCGGCGCCGATTTTCTCCGACAAGGAGGGGAAGCGGAATCTGGGCACGGTGTCGGCCAACCAGAAGGTCACGCTGGAGGCGATGACCGACCGCGCCTACCGCGTTTCGGCGAAGACCGGCGGCAACAAGGTGAAGGGCTGGGTGGCCCCGTGGGCCTTTGCCTCGAAGGACCCGAACTTCGTGGAGAACCTCCGGAAGCTCTACGAGCGCCAGCTCGAGGTCGGCAAGCTGATCGCCGAGAACAAGGCGGCGATCGGCATGACCGTCGAGGAGGTCGAGAAGGCCTTGGGAGCGCCGACCAAGACCAAGGCGCGCCAGACCGAGAAGGGCCGCAGCGGTTCCTGGGAGTTCATCGACTACGAGGAGGTCTCGCATTACAACTACGTGCGCGATCCGCGCACGGGCCGGGTGTTCCGGCAGCTCTCGCACGTGACCCGCGAGGAGAAGGGGAAGACGATCATCGAGTTCGAAGACGAGGTGGTGACCGCCATCGAGCAGAGCGAGAACCGCGGCGGTGGCGCGGTGAAGATCGTCGTGCCGCCGGTGGTGTTCGTTTGGTAAGGGTCCTGCTTGCCGCCTCCCCGGCGCAGCGCCAGCCTGCCGCATGCCCGAGGCACTGCTGCAGGAGAAATTCGGACACGCCGCGTTCCGCGACGGTCAGCGGCAGGTGGTCGATGGACTGCTCGACGGCCGCTCGATGCTCGCCGTGTTCCCGACCGGGGGCGGCAAGTCGCTGTGCTACCAGCTTCCGGCGCTGATGATCGACGGCCTGACGCTGGTCGTCTCGCCGCTCATCGCGCTGATGAAGGATCAGGTCGATGCGCTGCGGGAGAAGGGGATCGGGGCGGCCCGGCTCGATTCGTCCCTGAGCCAGGAAGACTACGCGGCGGTGATGGACGGACTGCGCGACGGCACGATCAAGCTGCTCTACGTGGCTCCCGAGCGTCTGGCCAACGAGGGGTTCCGCCAGCGCCTCGGTCGCCTGCGGATCGGAATGGTGGCGATCGACGAGGCCCACTGCATTTCCGAATGGGGGCACAATTTCCGGCCCGACTACCTGAAGTTGGCGAAGCTCTGTCGGGACCTGCGGGTTCCCCGGGTACTCTGTCTCACCGCCACGGCCACACCGGCGGTCGCCGAGGACATCCGGCGCGAGTTCGGAATTGCCGAAGGAGACCACGTCCGCCTGTCCTTCCATCGTGACAACCTGGACCTCAGGGTGACACCCGTCGCGGCCGCCGACCGCAACGGGCTTCTGTTGGAGCGCATCGGCGACGTCGACGGCCCGGTGGTGGTGTATGTGACGCTCCAGCACACCGCCGAGGCGGTGGCGACCTTTCTCAAGCGCAAGGGGCTGGCCGCCCAGGCCTACCACGCCGGCATGCCCCCGGAGTTCCGGGCCGAGGCGCAGGAGCGATTCATGGATGGAACCACCCGCGTCATTGTCGCCACGATCGCCTTCGGCATGGGAATCGACAAGGCCGACATCCGCGCGGTGTTCCACTACAACCTGCCCAAGTCCCTCGAGAACTACTCGCAGGAAACCGGTCGGGCCGGGCGCGACGGCGATCCCTCGGTGTGCGAGATGCTGGCCTGCGGCGACGACCTCGTGACGCTGGAAAACTTCACCTACGGCGACACGCCGACACCCCGGGCGGTGCGCAATCTGGTCGATCACGTGCTGCGCCTCGGGAACGAGTTCGACGTCTCGGTTTACGAGCTATCGACGGTGAACGACATCCGTCCGCTGGTCGTCACGACCCTGCTCACGTATCTCGAACTCGAGGGGGTCATTGTCGCGACGCGGCCCTTCTACGCAACCTACTCGGTGCGGCTGGTGAGGGATTTCGAGCAGGTGCTCGCCGGCTACGATGCCCGCCGCAAGTCCTTCCTGCGCAAGATCTTCGGGGCGGCGAAGGAAGGGCGGAGCTGGCTGACCTTCGAGATCGACCGGGTCGCGATGGAGACCGGCGAGAGCCGCGAGCGGATCGTCGCCGCCCTCACGCACCTTGAGGAGGCCGGCGATCTGGGCCTGAAGAAGGGCGGGGTGCGGCAGGGATACCGGCTGCTGGACGAGGCGGTGGATCTCCGGGAGGTGGCGGGGCGGCTCGACGAGCGGTTTCGTCATCGCGAGGCGGCCGACCTCGAGCGCCTCCGGCAGGTGGTGGCCCTGGCGGAGAGCGGAACCTGCCTGACGAACTTCGTGACGTCCCACTTCGGTGAGGACATCGGTGAGTGCGGGCATTGCGACCGCTGCCGCGGGAAGGAGCCGGAGGCCCTGCCTCGTTCCCCGGTCCCGGAGCCCACCGATGAGGATCTGGCGCTGATTCAGGGGCTGCGCGACGAGAATCACGCGGCGCTCAAGTCACCTCGGCAGCTGGCGCGTTTTTTGTGCGGGATCCGCAGCCCTGCCGTGGGCCGGGCCCGCCTGACCCGGCACGACAGCTTCGCCTTGCTCGAGCACATGCCCTTCGAGCAGGTGCTGGCGCTGGTGGAGGAGGGGATCTGATGATCGACAGAAATGTCGATCCTCCGGAAAGGGTCATCCTTCCGGATGGAAGCGACGCTTCAGTCGGAACGCGACGTGCACCAGCGCGATCAGCGCCGGGACCTCGATGAGAGGGCCGACGACCGCCGCGAAGGCGACGCCGGAGTCGATGCCGAAGACGGCGATGGCCACCGCAATCGCCAGCTCGAAGTTGTTGCCGGCCGAGGTGAAGGCGACGCTGGCGGTGCGCGGGTAGTCCGCGCCGAGCTTCGCCGCCATGACGAAGCTGACGAGGAACATCACCCCGAAGTAGATCACCAGCGGGAGGGCGATGCGCAGCACGTCGAGGGGGAGATCGACGATGGCATCGCCCTTGTAGGTGAACATCACGACGATGGTGAAGAGGAGGGCGATGAGCGTGAGTGGGGCGATGCGCGGAAGGAACCGGCCTTCATACCACTCGACCCCCTTCCAGCGGCTCAGCGCGAAGCGGCTGAGCATCCCGGCGAAGAAGGGGATGCCGAGGTAGATCATCACCGAGGTGAAGATGTCGCTCATGGCGATTTCGACCACCACGCCCTCGAGTCCGACGAGCGGTGGCAGCACGGTGATGAAGAGCCAGGCGTAGGCACCGTAGAACAGGATCTGGGCGATGCTGTTGAGGGCGACGAGGCCGGCGGCGTATTCGGAGGATCCCTTGGCGAGGTCGTTCCACACCAGCACCATGGCGATGCAGCGGGCGAGCCCGACGAGGATCAGGCCGACCATGTAGTCCGGCTGGTCGCTCAGCAGCAGGATCGCCAGCAGCCACATCAGGACCGGGCCGATGATCCAGTTCTGGACCAGCGACAGGCCGAGGATTCTCGGATTGGAGAAGACCCGCGGCAGCTCGCCGTAGCGGACCTTGGCCAGCGGCGGGTACATCATCACGATGAGTCCGATGGCCAGCGGCAGGTTGGTGGTGCCGACGGTGAACGGCGCGAAGAACGCCTCCGCATCGTCGATGAGAAAGCGGCCGGCAAGGATGCCGACGGCCATGGCGGCAAAGATCCAGACCGTCAGGTAGCGGTCGAGAAAGGACATCCGGGAGGCGACGTGTTCTGACATGGCGAATGAGGAAAGCGGCTCAATGGGGAGAGCGGGTTTGCAACCCGCTGCATCTGGACGAGGAACCCGAAGCCGGGGATGTGAAACGGCGAAGTGGAGCCGGGGGATGCGAAGCCGGGGATGTGAAGCCGGGGATGTGAAGCCGGGGATGTGAAGCCGGGGATGCGAAGCCGGGGATGTGAAGCGGCTTGGAAAGCCGCTCTCCTTATTGCTGATCGAGCCGACCGTCGGCGTAGGCGGTGAAGATGCGGAGGATCTCGTCCCGCACCCGGCGGAAGACGGCCATCTGGGCCTCCTCGTCGCCTTCGGCGTGAGCGGGATCATCGAAGGGGTAGTGGTGGCGGTTCGCCTGGCCGGGAAAGGTCGGGCAGGCCTGGTCGGCATTGCCGCAGACGGTGATCACCGTTTCCACGTCGCGCTTGAGGAAGCTGTCGAGGTGCTTCGAGCTGTGGTCGGCGATGTCGATGCCGATTTCCTCGAGCGCCTTGATGGCGAGTGGATGGACGTAGCCGGCGGGATTCGACCCAGCCGAGGCGACCTCGAAGTCCGGGCCGAGCGCCTGTTGAAGAATGCCCTCGGCCATGTGCGAGCGGCAGGAGTTTCCAGTGCAGAGAATGAGGATCATGGGAACGACGGATGGATTCAGCAGCAGCCGGAGCCGGGGGCGCAGGTCTGGCCGGGCAGGGCGGGCAGTGAGAAGTCGGGCAGGCAGAGGTCCTTGGCGAGGCAGTCGGTGTGTTTGGATTCGGTGTGGAACTGCAACCGGCCCTCGACGACCTCGTGACGGATGATCGGCAGTTGGGTCAGGACCGGCGCCTCGTGCTCGATCTCGACCGGGAGCTCGAGGGAAGGCAGCAGGCCGTCGGCACGGTCAAAAATGGAGGCGAGCTTGGACGCCACCAGCCGGTGCTCGGTGTCGTCGGCAATCCACAGTTGAAGCAGGCAGGCTTCGCTGGTGTGACGCTTGCCGCCGCAGTCGAGGAAGCTCTTCGCGAGATGCCCGACCTCGGTGACGTGGAAGTGGGGCGGGACCTCGGACCCGTCCGGGAGGACGAAGGTGATGCCGTGGTCGGGGTGCGAACGGAGGAGTTCGAGGAATTCGTGAGCGGTCATGAGGGTGTCGGGGGGTCAGCAATCGCAGGGGGTGTCGCCGCATCCGAGGGAATCAATGCAGCGCAGGAAGGTCGGGAGGCAGTCGCAGGCGAGGCGGTAGTGGACCTGCTGACCGCGCTTCTCACAGGCCAGCCAGCCGGCCTGGCGCATCAGGGTGAGGTGCTTGGAGACGGTGGAGAGGTCGGCGTCGGTGCGGGCATGGATTTCCGACACGCAACGAGGCCCATCGGCAAGAAACTCGGCGATGCCCAGCCGCGTCGGATGCGCGAGGGCCTTGATCGCGGCAACGCGGGTGTCGATGGCGGCGGCAGGCATTACTTGGCGAAATTGCCAAATGATTGGGGGAGGTCAAGAGCGCAGATCGAAAGGGGGGAGGTGACGGGCGTTTGGCCGGGTGGATGGGTGGATGGGTGGATGGGTGGGTTGGTGGGTTGGTGGGTTGGTGGGTTGGTGGGTTGGTGGGTTGGTGGGTTGGTGGGTTGGTGGGTTGGTGGGTTGGTGGGTTTGTGGGTTGGTGGGTTGGTGGGTTGGTGGGTTGGTGGGTTGGTGGGTTGGTGGGTTGGTGGGTTGGTGGGTTGGTGGGGGAGGCGAGCGGTGTCTTCGATAGAGTCCCGAAGGGACGTCGGCGATTCGCCACGGGGTTCACCCCGTGGATTCAGCAGCACAGGAATGGCGGAGCCCCGTAGGGGCGCAGGCGGCGCGGAGGTCCACCCTTCGGAGGTGATTTCCCGACGCCCCTCCGGGGCTCAAGACCTCCCTGCGGACGGCACCCACGGGGTAAACCCCGTGGCGAATCGCCGACGTCCCTCCGGGACTTGAGTGCCGACGAGCGGCGTCCATTTCTTGGCGCGGCGTGGGGAGGGGCCGCCGGCACCACACGACCCACCACGCTTGCTTCGGGCGCCGTATCTTCGCTCCAGACTTCCTGCTCCCCGCTCCCCGCTCCTACGCCTCGCGGCTGATGATCTTGCCGTCGCGCCCGCGCACCTTCTCCATCAGCGGCACATTGGGGTCCTCGAAGCCCTCGTCGTAGCCCTTGGCGTAGTTGAAGAGG
>JAUIJD010000057.1 GCA_030431475.1 Verrucomicrobiia bacterium
CCCGCAAACAGGCCACGACCTTGCGGGCGGGCCTGCTGAAGATCGGCGCGGTGATCACCCGCAACACCCGGCGGGTGCGGGTGCATCTCTCCGGTGCCTGGCCGTGGCGCGAGGTCTTCGCTCTGGCCCATGAACGATTGCGAAGCGGTTAAGGGAATAATGGTGCTGTCCCCGGCACCCTAAACAACGGCGGGAGTGTCCCGAAGTGTGTCCTGACAGGCCCTATCTCGGCCTCAAAGCCACGCTCACCGACTCAATTACCCTCGATCCGGCGGACAGAGCCCAACACCGGCAACGGTCTCGCCTTCACGAAATTTCCGGGCTAGATGGCCGGTCCGGCGGGGCAGATTCGGATTGCCGTCGGGCGGAAAAACCAGGTAAACCCACAGGGGGTTGAGGCCGTTTGCCGTGCGGACACCAAAAATCCCCGAACCCACGATCTTCCCATGACCAAAACCCTCATCACTCTTCTTGGAGCGGCGTCCGTCGCCCAGGGAGCCACGATCTACACGGATGCCACCGGAGACAACTTCGACGGCAACGCTCACATGGACATTGCGTCGGTCGAGGTCGACAGCACCGCCACGACGATCAGCTTCACGGTGACCACCTCCGGTGTCATCGGCAGTGGCACCGACTGGGGGAAGTACCTGGTCGGCATCAGCACGGGCGCTGGAACCGGTGATACCTCCAGCCCGGTCGGCAATGCATGGGGGCGGGACATCAGCATGGCCGACGGCACGGATGCGTGGATCGGTAGCTGGGTCGACAGCGGGGGCGGTGCCCAGGCCTTCACCTACGGTGGTGGCAGCTGGACCCAGAACAAAGAGGTGACTCCCACGATCGTCGGCAACAGCGTTTCCTTCACCTTCGATCTGGTGGACCTGGGGCTCTCGGTGGGCCAGACGATCGGGTTCGACGTCTACACCTCGGGAGGGAACGGAGGTGACGGCCCGAATGATGCCCTCGCCAACCCGAACCAGACCATCGCCGACTGGGGAGACCCCTACAGCACTCCGGCTTCAGGAACCGGGGGGCAGCTGTCGTTTACGATTGTTCCGGAACCGGGAGTGACCCTTCTCGGCGCCTTCGCCGGCCTCCTTCTGCTTCGTCGGCGGCGCTAGCGTCCGGCCGGTCGCATCCATCCTTCGAGAGCCCGGCTGCGGCCGGGCTTTTTTGCAGGGGGGAGTCCGGATCGCGAAAGAAGCGGCGGGTCAATCCGTCGGCGCGGCGCCGCTCGATTCGCGGGCCAGGAAGCGGGTTTCGAACTCGGCCCGGCGGGGAGCCGCTTCCTCGCCCTCGATGCGGGACATGAGGAATTCGACCGCCTTGGCGGCGATGTCCGAGTGGGGTTGCACCACGCTGGAAAGGGCGATGGTGAGGTGTTCACCGAGCGGGATGCCATCGATGCCGACCACCGACAGATCGTCGGGGACGCGCAGCCCGGCATCGATCGCGGCACGCATGACGCCGATGGCGGTCAGGTCGTTGAGCGCGACGACTGCGGTGGGGCGGTCGGCGCGCTGGAGCACCGGTTTCATGGTGGATCGGGCTTCATCGATCGAGGGGCCCGACTGGAGAATCTCCAGGGTCGCGTCCTCAAGGGTCTCGACTTTCGACTCGAAGAGGGCCGGACGTTTTCCGACGCGCTGACCTTCCGAGCGGGCGTCGAGGAAGGCGAACCGTCGGTGACCATCGGCGTGCAGGGCGCCCGCCGCCTGGTCGAGACCGGTGGCGAAATCCGGCATCACCAGGTCCACCGGAACGTCGCCGGCGCCGGGCATGGCGAGGACGACGAAGGGAACGCCCGCCGCCGCCTGCTCGGCGAAGAGTTCGCGGTGGGTGTCGACATCGCTGACGAAGGCGACGATGCCGTCGACATTGCGCTCGGAGAAGTCGCGCAGCAGTTTCGCTTCCCGGGCGAGATCGGTCCTCCAGCTTTCCACCACGAGGTCGTAGCCGAGTCGCTCGACCGCTTCGCCGAAAAGGGAGGCCGCGTGAGTGAAGTAGGGGTTGTTGAGGTCGGCGACGAGCAGGCCGATGCTGTGGAAGCGTCCGGACTGGAGGGCAACCGCGGCGCGGTTGGGCCGGTAGCCGAGCTCCTTGGCGGCGGCAAAGACCCGCTCGACGGTGGCCTGCGAGGCCCACGAGTTGGGTCGGCGGTTGAGGATGGTCGAGGCGGTGTTGACGGCCACGCCGGCACGCTCGGCGACGTCCTTGAGACGGACCCGCTTGCCCGAGGGAGAAGTGGAGCGTTGGCGACTCATGGTTTCAGGCTCACCACGCTGGCCTCGTCGGCCTCCGGGCGAAAGCCAAAAACCCGTCTCTAAGAATCGTTTCATGTTTGGCTTGACGGGAGGGCCCCGGGTCGGCATTGCTCGCCACCGACCCATCCAAACCCATGTCCGAAGAGGAACACTCCGCCACGGAGGAGTTCGAGCGCCAGCCGGTGCCGAGCTCCGCACTCAAGGGCCCCGGCAAGTTCTGGGGTATGTATGCCGGTGAGCACACCGCCGGCACCGAGTTCATGATCGGCCCGCTGTTCCTGGCGGCCGGGGCCAGCATCCAGGACCTGATCCTCGGCCTGCTGCTCGGCAACATCCTCGCCACGCTCACGTGGCGGTTCCTCGTCACGCCGATCGCGATGAGCAAGCGGCTGACCCTTTACTACCAGCTCGAGCGGATCGCCGGCGGCGGGGGGGTGAAACTCTACAACTTCGTCAACGGCCTGCTGTTCTGTTTCCTCGCCGGGGCCATGGTGACCGTCTCGGCCTCGGCCGTCGGGGTGCCCTTCGGGGTCACCTTTGAGGTCCCGGAGAACTGGTGGCAGCTGAGTTCGCCGGCCTTCACGGTGATCGTGCTGCTGACCGGTGCGGTCATCGCGGCGATCGCCAGCCGCGGGTATGAAATGGTCGCCCGGGTGGCGAACATCGCCGCGCCGTGGATGATCATCGTCTTCGCCGCCTGCGGCCTGGTTTCCTACACCATCATGCAGTCGGGGGATGCCTTCACCTGGTCCGACGCCGTGGCCTTCATCCAGGAGAAGGACGGGGTTCAGGAGTTCGGATTCTGGAAGATCGTGATCTTCGCCTGGCTGTGCAACGGCGCGATGCACTTCGGCATGGCCGACCTCTCGATCTTCCGCTTCGCCCGCGACAAGTCGTCGGGCTGGGCGCCGGCGATCGGCATGTTCCTCGGCCACTACGTCGCGTGGATCTGCGCCGCGCTGCTGCTGGCCGCCCAGATCAAGCTCAGCCAGGACACGACCGCCAACCCCGGCATGCTGGCGTGGAGCGCGATCGGCTGGACCGGCATCGTCTGCGTGATCATCGCCGGCTGGACCACCGCCAATCCGACCATCTACCGGGCCGGCCTCGCCTTCCAGGCGCTGTTTCCGAACTCGAAGCGGGTGGTGATGACGCTGGTCGCCGGACTCGTGGCCACCGTCGCCGGGGCGTTCCCGACGCTCTCCGGCAAGCTGCTGGATTTCGTCGGCACCTACGGCACGGTGCTGGGGCCGATGGGTGCGGTGATCTTCGTCGACTTCTGGTTGATGAAGCGCTTCGGCCTGCGGGACGAGTATGCGCACGCCACGAAGTCGTTCTTCCACCCGGCGGCGCTCGTCGCCTGGCTGCTGCCGGTGATCGTCGGCCTCTACCTGATTTTCGCGCAGGGCGTCTTCGCCGCCTACCTGGTGATTCCCTGCTGGCTCGCCTGCGGCCTGCTCTACCTCGTCCTCAGCAAATTGACCCAGAAGAACGCCTGACCCATGAACCCGTTCAAGATCATCGGCCTGCTCGGCCTCGCCACCACGGCGATCGGCCCTCTCCTCGTGTTCACCGGCACCCTTGAGGTGGCGACCAACAAGCTGGTGATGCTCATCGGCATGATCGTCTGGTTCCTCGGAGCCACGCCGTGGCTGGGAACGACGAAGCTTCAGCCCTCCGACAAGGAGGTGGAGATCTAGCCGCCGGAGACCGAGGTCGGGAGATCGTGGAGGACGGAGTTCCGCTCCACCCGCTCCCCGGGTTCTTCCATCCGCCCCTCACCCTCTTCCATCCACCATCGCATGTACGACCAAGCCCGCGAACAATACGCCGCCCTCGGCGTCGATACCGAAGCCGCCTTCGAGCGGCTCGCGAAGATTCCCGTGTCCATCCACTGCTGGCAGGGGGACGATGTCGGAGGGTTCGAAAATCCCGACGGCGAGCTCGGATCGGGACTTGCCGTCACCGGCAATCACCCCGGCAAGGCGCGCACGCCCGGTGAGTTGCGGGCCGACCTCGAGAAGGCGCTTTCCCTGATCCCCGGCGACCACCGGCTCAACCTGCACGCGATCTACCTCGAGACCGACACCAAGGTGGAGCGGGACGCGATCGAGACGCGCCACTTTCAGGGTTGGATCGACTGGGCGAAGGAGCAGCGCCTAGGACTCGACTTCAATCCGACCTGCTTCGGCCACCCGCTGGCCGACAGCGGCCTGACCTTGTCCTCACCGGATGCCGGCGTGCGACGCTTCTGGATCGACCACTGCAAGGCGTGCCGCGTGATCGCCGACGATATGGGCGAACAGCTCGGCACCAAGACGGTGACCAACATCTGGATCCCCGACGGCTACAAGGACACGCCGGCCGACCGCATGGCGCCGCGGGCGCGACTCAAGGAGTCGCTCGACGAGATCCTGGCCGATCCCACCCCGCACAACCTCGACGCCGTCGAATCGAAGTTGTTCGGCATCGGCTCGGAAGCGTTCGTGACCGGCTCGCATGAATTCTACCTCGGCTACGCGACCGAGAAGCAGATCGTGCTCTGCCTCGACGCCGGGCATTACCACCCGACCGAGATGATCTCGGAGAAAATCAGCTCCTGCCTGCTCTTCGTCCCGGAACTGCTGCTGCACGTCTCGCGCGGGGTGCGCTGGGACTCCGACCATGTGGTCACCTTCTCCGACGAGCTGCTCGCCATCACCCGTGAGATCGTCGCCAACCGGGTCGAGGACCGGGTGCACGTCGGTCTCGACTTCTTCGATGCGTCGATCAATCGCGTCGCGGCCTGGACGATCGGCGTCCGCAACACGCTGCGGGCCCTGCTGGCCGGCCTGCTCGAGCCGACCGAAGCGCTGCGCGCGGCGGAGCTGGAAGGCGACTTCACCACCCGGCTCGCCCTGCAGGAGGAGATGAAGACCTTCCCGATCGGCGCGGTCTGGGACGAATACTGCCGGCGCCACAGCGTGCCGGTCGGCCCCGCCTGGCTCGACGAGGTGCGGAGCTACGAGAAGAAGGTGCTGTCCGGCCGCGGCTGACCCGCCCGCGATCAGAACCGGCGCTTGCCGGCCGACATCCGGCGCGCCACGGCGACGAGGAACCGCCATTTGCGGACGATGACGGGTTTCGTCGAGAGGTGTCGCGGCAGCCGGCCCTTGTGCCGGAGGTAGAGGTTGAAGACCTCGGCGAAGTCCTCCGCCGGCATGACCGCCGCGTAGTCCGTGACGTGGTGCCCGGGGTCGTAGGGGCGGACCGGCAGCGGGCGATCGTAGGAGCCGCCGAAGGTGCGGATGAAGCGGGGAGAGTCGACGAAGTGGCTGAAGCACGCGGCGAGCGCGTGGGCCCACTCGTGGCGGAGGATGTCGGTGAGCCGGGTGTGCCGGCCCTGCCGGTCGCGAAGATCGCGGAGCGAAAGCCGGGAGATGTGGATGCTGCCGGGGGTGCCGCTGTGCCAGGCGTAGTAGCCGGTGTTCCGGTCGCGGAGATAGAGGCCGACCTGGTCGAGGGGCTCGATCCACATCCCGAGGCGGTTCATCTCGCCCGTCACCTGCCGGTTGGCGGCATCGAGCATTTCCAGGGTGATCAGGTGGCGGGTGACCGGTCGGCTCGACCGCTGCGCGTAGGGCATGGAGGTTCGCGGAAAGCTACTTCGCGCGCCCGCCCGGGCAAGCTCCGCGGTCGGTTCGCCGACGATTTTTCACGTCCGGGCCCGACGCCGGATGATGAAGCGGAGGAGCTGGAAGAGGATCCAGAAGGCGAGCAGCAGCGCGAGACCTCCGGCGACCAGCGGAATGAAGATCAAGAGGGCGGAAACGAGGATGGATCCGATCAGCTCGAGGGTCGCGATGGCGAAATTGCCGAAACCGGCGGTGGTGGCCGTGGAGGCGCCGCGGGCGGCGACCGAGCCGCCCTGGATCAGGCCGGCGGTGCCGCCGCCGGCGATGGCGGCCAGGATCCAGTCGAGATACCCCTCGCCCCCTACGCCGGGGAAGAAGGCGAACGCGACGAAGGTGCCGGCGATCATCGCGGCCGGCGTGGCGACGGTGTCGAGGGCGTTGTCGATCCAGGGCACGTAGTAGGCGCCGATCTCGAGCACGGTGGCGACGCCGAAGGCGAGGATGGCCGGGGTGCTGCCGACCCATTGGAGGTCCTCGCCGAGGAGTGAGGCGAGCTCGAAGCCGCCGATGCCGTCGACCCCGAGACGCACCGCCACGCTGGCGATGAACAGTGGGAGGAACACGCGGAAGCCGCAGGCGGCGGCCAGCCCGATTCCGGCGAGGACGGCGAGGGTCTCGTTCATCTCACCGCGCAGTGTCGGGGAGCGACGAGCCGGTGGGAATGGGAAACCGCCGTGGAAATTGGAGCGCCCTCAGGCGAGCTGGGGGAGCCGGAGCTGGCGGATCTCTCCGAGATGCTCGAGCACCTCGCGGATTTCGCGGCTCCAGCGCTCGGCGGCCTCGCGGGAGAGTTTCACCTTGTCGGCCACGGATTCCTCCAGTGCCTGATAGCAGTCGGCGAGCTGTTCGAGGAGCTTCTCAATCGCCTCGGAGGCGGATTCCTTCCAGGCCGTGTCCTCGGAGGCGGCGACCCGCGCCAGTTCGGCCTCGGCCCGGCGCCGGGCCTCGTTGACTTCGGCCAGGAGGATCTTCGCGTGCGGCACGCGGCGGAGATTGCTGGCCAGTCCGACCTTGGAGAGGCACCAGATGGCCCATTTGGTCGGGTCGAAATTCCACGGTTTCACGCCGTTGCGGTAGTCGTGCTGAAACTCGTGGTGGTAGTTGTGGTAACCTTCGCCGAAGGTGAAGAGCGACATCAGGAAGCTGTCGCGGGCGCTGCACTTCGTCGAGTAGGGCTGGCGGCCGATGGTGTGGCACAGCGAGTTGATGAAGAAGGTGCACTGCTGGACGACGAACACGCGAAGCACCCCGGCGATGAGGAATCCACCGAGCGCGCCGGTGGGGCCGCCGTGGAGATAGCCGAGGGCGGCGGGGAGCATCAGGCCGACCGTGAGGGCGATCACCTTGTCCCACTTCGCCTGCCACATGACCAACCTGTCCTTGCGCAGGTCGGCGACGTTGTCGAGTGGCGGCTCCGGGAGGACCTTGAACAGGATCCAGCCGATGTGGGCCCAGAAGAAGCCCTTCGAGATGTCGTAGGGGTCGTCGTCGTGGTCGGTGTGCTTGTGGTGCCGCCGGTGGTCGGAGGCCCAGTTGATCACCGAGTTTTCGAAGGCGCAGGCACCGAAAACGAGCGTGAAGAGCCGGACGGGCCACTTGGCCTTGAAGGACAGGTGGGAAAAGAGGCGGTGATAGCCGAGCGTGATGCTCATCCCCGTCGCCAGCACGTAAAACACGAACATCCCGGTCTGGAAGGCGTTCATGCCGTGATGCCAGAGGTAGATGGGGGCGGCGATCAGGGCCAGCAGGGTGATCAGGAAAAGGAAGGCGGTGTTGATCCAGTCAACACGCTTCGTAGGCACCAGTTTCTTCATGGGTCGCGAATTGCCTAGAGGCTGAGGGCGGCGCGGTCAACCTCCACCCGAAACTCATTCTTCGCCAGCATCCATGCCCTTTTTACGCATTTCCTCGAGTACGGGGGTCATATCCTCGAGTTTTTCCCACAGCTCGGCCACCACGAACACCGGCGCTCCGGTGCGGACGCAGAGGGCGAGGCAGTCGGAAGGGCGGGCGTCGAGCTCGACGATCTTGCGCTCCATGATCTCGTTCTCGGCCTCGAGAATCAGGCGCGCGTAGTAGACCTCGTCCTCGACGGCCACGATGACGGCTCGGG
This sequence comes from Verrucomicrobiia bacterium, assembly GCA_030431475.1. GTDB lineage: Bacteria > Verrucomicrobiota > Verrucomicrobiia > Verrucomicrobiales > Akkermansiaceae > Haloferula. Next base: position 8,055 of record JAUIJD010000057.1, read on the forward strand.
AAACCTTGGCGCCGAATCCCTCGAGGGCGTGGACGAAAAGGTCGTGGCTCAGCGGCCGGGGCGGCGTCTGGCCGCCGAGCGCGGCGTTGATCGCCGAGCCGATGGCGATGTCGATGTAGAAGACGATCGCCTTCTCCCCGTCCCCGAGAAAGACCGCGCAGCCGGCCGGCGTGGGCATCAGGGCGATCGGTTCGACGCGAACGGGGGAGGCCATCGGGGAAAAGCTCACCTCTCGCTCCGCCGGTCACAAGGAGAGACTTCGCGGATGCGGGGTGGGGGCTTGTGTCGGTCGCCAGCCGGTACATAGAGTGATGGAACCGATGCGAACCGAAGCCTGCCAGTGGATTCTCCGTGGCGAGCCGTTCCAGATGAATGGAAACGGCTCGGCCGACGGCTTTCCGGCGATCCTCGGGCATCTCATCGAGCAGCGCGGACTGCCGGCTGGCGAAGGACTGGAGCACTTTCTCCGGCCCCGCCTCCGCCACATCGGCGACCCGTTCGAGATCGGCGACATGGACCTTGCCGTCGAGCGGGTGCTGCAGGCGGTGGATCGCGGGGAGAAAGTCTGCATCTTCGGCGACTACGACGTCGACGGCGTCAGCTCCGTGGCGGTCATGCGCCGCATGCTCAAGGCCTACGGCCTCGACCCGCGGCACTTCATCCCGCGTCGCAGTTCCGAGGGCTACGGTCTGAGCGAGGCCGCGCTCGCCCGTTGCATGGACGAGGGTCCGAAGCCGGACCTGCTGATCGCGGTCGACTGCGGAACGGTCTCGGTCGACGAGATTGCCGGCCTGCGGGAGGACGGCGTCGATGTGATCGTGGTCGACCACCACGAGCCCGGGCCGCGCGGGCGCCCCGATGTGGTGGCGCTGGTCAACCCGAAGTGTGGAGGCGGTCCCGCCTACCTGTGCGCCGCCGGGGTCTGTTTCAAGCTCTGCCACGCCCTGCTGAAGACCCGGCCGCTGGAGGATTTCGATCTCAAGTCGTTGCTGGAACTGGTGACGCTGGCGACCGTGGCGGACATCGTGCCGATGGTGGAGGAGAACCGGCTGATGGTCCGGCACGGGCTGAAGCGGCTGCCCAACACCCTGAATCCCGGGCTCCAGGCCCTGCAGAAGGTTTCGGGGATGAACGGGCGGGCGACGTCGATGGACATCGGCTTCCGCATCGGTCCGCGGCTCAATGCGGCCGGGCGCATGGATGTGCCCGAGGACGCGCTCGGGATCCTGCTCACCGATTGCCGGCGCCGGGCGGATGAATTCGCCGAGCGGCTGGAGGGCTACAACCGCCGCCGCCAGCAGCACGAGGCCCGGATCCGCAAGGAGGCGCTGGAGATGCTTTCGGAGCGCGATCCCGCCGAACCGGTGATCGTGCTCGGCTCGCGCGACTGGCACCCGGGGGTGGTCGGCATCGTGGCGTCGCGCCTGATGCGACAGTTCCACAAGCCGACCTTCGTGATCGCGATCGATGACAAGGGCGTGGGCAAGGGGAGCGGGCGCAGCGTCGAGGGCGTGTCGCTGGTGGAGGCGATCCATGCGAGCCGCGAGCATCTGGTGGCCGGCGGCGGGCACGACATGGCGGCCGGGATTTCGGTCGAGGAGTCGAAGATCGACGCCTTCCGCGAGGCCTTCGCCCGTCACGTGCTCGAGCATACCGATCCGGAGGCGCGGCGTCCCCGGCTCTATCTCGACGCCGAGATCCCGCTCGACCAGTTGTCGCTGGACTTTCTCCGCGACTACGAGCTGCTCCAACCTTTCGGCAACGGCAACCCGCAGCCCATCTTCATGGCCCGCGAGGTGCACCTGTGCCAGTCACCAACGCGCCTGAAAAACCAGCACCTCCGCCTGAGCCTGCGCCAGGGCTACCAGGAGATCGATGCGGTGTTCTTCGGCGGCGGTGAGATCGACCTGCCCGATCCGCCCTGGGACATCGCGTTCACCATCGACCGCAACCACTTCCGCGGTCGCACGAGCCTGCAGGTGATCATCCAGGACGTGCGGGCGGCGGAGTAGGGAGAAGGGATTTGGAATCCCTTTCTTTCGATTCGGTGTTGAGATGAAGGGATGGCGAATCCCTTCTCCCCATTCACCCGAACACCGTTGCGATCCGGCGGCAGACCTCCTCGACGTTCTCCCGCGAGTTGAAGGCGGAGATGCGGAAGTAGCCTTCGCCGGCGGCGCCGAAGCCGGCGCCGGGGGTGATGACGACCTGCGCGTCCTGAAGCATCTTGTCGAACATCTCCCACGACGAGACGCCCTCGGGGCAGGCGACCCAGACGTAGGGGGCGTTCTCGCCGCCGTAGACCGTCAGGCCGGCCCTCTGGCAGGCTTCACGGACGAGCGCGGCGTTCCCCATGTAGTGTTCGATCAGTGCGGCGACCTGGGCCTTGCCCTCGGGGGAAAACACGGCGGCCGCGCCCTTCTGCACCGGGTAGGAGGCGCCGTTGAACTTGGTCGAGTGGCGGCGGCTCCAGAGCTGGTGGAGCGGCACGCGGGTGCCGTCGGCGGTGCTGCCGGTGACCGTCTTCGGGATCACGGTGTAGGCGCAGCGCACGCCGGTGAAGCCGCCGTTCTTCGAGAAGGAACGGAACTCGATCGCGCAGTCCTTCGCCCCCTCGATCTCGAAGATGGAGTGAGGGATTTCCGGATTCTGGATGAAGGCCTCGTAGGCGGCGTCGAAGAGGATGATGGCGTCGTTTTCCCGCGCGTAATCGACCCATGCCTGGAGCTGCTCCCTGGTGGCGACGGTGCCGGTCGGGTTGTTCGGGAAGCAGAGATAGACGAGGTCGACCTTTTCCTCCGGCGGGGCGGCGGCGAAGCCGTTGTCGGCGGTGCAGGCGAGGTAGAGCAAACCCTCGTAGGAGCCGTTGGCATCGGCCTCGCCGGTGTTGCCGGCCATCACGTTGGTGTCGACGTAGACCGGGTAGACGGGGTCGGTCACGGCGATGCGGTTACCCTCGCCGAAGATGTCGAGGATGTTGCCGGTGTCGCACTTCGAGCCGTCCGAGATGAAGACCTCGTCGGGGGAGATCCCGAGGTCGGCGAACTGGTTCTCGACGATGGCCTCGCGCAGGAACGCGTAGCCCTGTTCGGGACCATAGCCCTTGAAGGTCTCGCGCACGCCCTGCTCCTCGACGCCCTCGTGCATCGCGCTGCGCACGGCCTCGGGCAGCGGTTCGGTCACGTCGCCGATGCCGCAGCGGATGATCTTGGCGGCGAGGTCGGGATTGGCGTCGGTGAAGGCACCGACGCGGCGGCCGATTTCGGGAAAGAGGTATCCGGCTTTGAGCTTGAGGAAGTTCGCGTTGATGGAGGCCATGGCGGCGGTGGTTTAGACCCGCGGGCCGGAGGGCGCAAGTCCTGGCCTCGCCGCGGGACGGGCGGCGCGGGATCAGCCCATCCGCACCATCACCAGACAGGCCCCGAAGCCGAGCAGGGGCGCGAGCAGGATCTGGCCGAGCAGGAAAAGCCCGCCGGCCTTGGCGGCCCGTGCCTTGAGGGCGTCCGGCCCGCGCTTGGTGGCGTGGATCCAGCCGCACATCCAGCAACAGCCGAGGAGCAGCACGAGCCACAGCAGCGGGATGCCGAGGAGCAGCAGTTCGTTGGCGGAGCCGGCGTAGCTCATCCCGAACCAGAGAATCATGGCGAAGGGGGAGAGCAGCCCGGGAAGCAGCAGGCCCGCCCACATCAGCGTGTGCTCACCCGGCGTGTAGCGGCGGGAGTTCGGCGGGAGTTCGGGTTCCATCGGAGGAATCTCGCCCGGAATCGCCGGGGCGGGCAAGGCGGCAGTTTGGAGGGGGCACCTGGAAGGAGCCCGTCCTTGGCTACCGCTGCTGGTAGATCCGCACGTAGTCGACCTCGTATTTCTGCGGGAAATCGGTCTTCGACGGGTCGCCGCCCTGGCCGCCGATGGCGAGGTTGAGGCGCAGGCGGTGGGGCTCGTGGAAGGGGTGCTTGCCACGGGGGGCGGTCTTCGGGATCTCGGAAATGTCGACGGCGTTGAGAAGCCGCCCGTCGAGGTAGAAGGCGATCTGCTTTTCATCCCAAAGCATCACCCATTCGTGGAACTCATCATCCCAGGTCTCGGTGTCGAATTCCTCGATCGGGGTGTGCGAGCTGTTCCAGACCTGCTCGCCGCCGCGGCCGGCGTGGACGGTGTTGGCGAGGATCTTCTCGCGGTAGAACTCCATGATGTCGATCTCTCCGGCGCGCGGCCACGGGCCGTGGCCGGTGGTCCAGATCGCGGGCCAGAGTCCGGCCTTGGCCGGAAAGCGGGCGCGGATCTCCCAGCGCCCGAATTTCCACGAATGCTCGGGGCGGGTGATCAGCGAGCCCGAGGTGTAGCGGGCGAACTTCCGCGATTGCTTCCACGAACGCGAGCGCTCCCGGAAGCCCGGGTTGGGCAGCTTTTCCCGGCGTGCCTCGAAGACGAGGTGACCGTCCCGGCAGCTGACGTTGTCGGCCTGATACCACTGCAGCTCGCGGTTGCGCTCGAAGCCGCGCTCGTACTCCCACACCTTCGGATCGGGTCGGTCGCCGCCGTCGAACTCGTCGGACCAGACCAGCTTCCAGCTGTCGTCGCGCTCCGGAAGCGTCGGTTCGGCCGCGACCGCGGCGGCGGCGAGGGTGAACAGGATGAGCGTGCGCATGGGGCGCCATACGCCGGAAATTCCGCGACGCGATCGAAAATCCCTGTCATCGATCGGCGAGGCTTTTGCTTGCCGCCGCCGGGACGGGTGTTCGAAATGGGCTGCCGCCGATGACCACGCCCGCTTCCGTCAACATCGCCCGACTGATCTATCTGCTGGTCTGCGAGGCGGCCGGGCTGGTGCTGGCCTTCAGCACCAGCGGGACCGGTTGGGAAATCCCGATGTGGGGCGGCCTGCTTGGCGGTCTGGTGGTCGCCGCGTTCTTCATCTTCGTCGAGACGCTGGTCAAGGGCTTCACCCTGCGCGGCTTCTCGACGGCGACCTTCGGTCTGCTGGTGGGGCTCTTCTGCGCCTTCCTGCTCACGCGGGTCGGTTTCTCCGACGTGCTGGCCTCGGCGCTGAACCGCAACTTCGAACTCGACAGCGGGTCGGTGATTTCCGGGCCGGACGTCGCCACGACGATCACGCTCGGGGTGAGTTCGCTGCTCTACGCCAGCCTCGGATTTCTCGGGGCGGTGCTCGCCCTGCGCAGCAGCCGCGACGACTTCGCCTTCATCCTGCCGTATGTGCGCTTCCGTCAGGACGGCACGACCGGTCAGCCGGTGGTGCTGGATGGCGAGGCGATCATGGACGGCCGCGTGCCGGGCCTGGTGCGCTCCGGTTTCCTCGCCGGGCGCCTCATCGTGCCCCGCTTCGTGCTCGACGAGCTCCAGGTGCTGGCCGAATCGCCGTCGCAGGCGAACCGGCACCGGGCCCGCCGGGGTCTCGAACTGCTGGAGAAGATGCAGGGTTCGAAGGACGTGCCGATCTCGGTCGAGGACGCGGCCGGCATTTCCGGCGACGAAACGATGCAGGCCCGCCTGCTGCAGACCGCCCAGCTCTTCGGTGCACGGCTGATGACCGCCGATGAGAACCTCAGCAAGGTGGCCCGCCTGCGGGGCGTGGAGGTGCTGAACCTCGACGAGTTGCTCGATGCCCTGCGGCCGCAGGTCGTGGTGGGCGAGAAGCTCCGCATCGCGCTCGTGCGCACCGGCAAGGACGAGCACCAGGCGGTGGGCTATCTTTCCGACGGCACCATGATCGTGGTGAACCACGCGGTCGACAAGATCGGCAGCACTTGTGACGTGCGGGTGATCAGCACGCTGCAGACGGCCAACGGCGTGATGGTTTTCACCGAGTTGGAGGAGTGATCTGCCGAAACGGCACAAACAAAGGGTGGAATTGACTTTCAGGGACGGATCTGGCTGGTGTGCCCGCCTGTGATTTCTGCGCTAGAACTCTTCACGATCGGGATCGGTCCCTCGTCGTCCCACACGGTCGGTCCGATGCGGGCGGCGGCGTCATTCGCCCGATCCCTGGCGGGTCGGGAGGTGGCGCGGGTGCGCTGTGATTTCTACGGATCCCTGGCGGCGACGGGCAAGGGCCACGGCACGGATGGGGCGGTGGTCCTGGGGCTGATGGGTGAGGATCCGGAGTCGGTGGATGTCGATGCGGTGCCGGCGTTGCTGGATCGGATTCGCGAGACGGGTCGCCTGCGTTTGCCGTGCGGGAGCGAAGTTCCGTTCGACGAGAAGAAGGACCTGAGCTTCAAGCGGCTGCGCCCTCTGCCCCGTCATCCGAACGGGATGCACCTCTCGGCCCTCGATGCCGACGGGGCGGTGGTGGCCGAGGAGGTGGTCTATTCGGTGGGCGGTGGATTTGTCGCCACCGAACGGGAGATGGACGAGGGCATCGTGCGGGAAGCGGAGGTGCCGCGTCCCTTCACCTCGGCGGGGGAGATGCTGGAGCACTGCCGGTCGGCGGACTTGTCGGTCAGCGACCTGACTCTCTCGAATGAAGGGGCCTTCCGCCGCGAAGCGGAGACCCGCGAGCAACTCGACCGGATCTGGGACGCGATGCGGGGGTGTGTCGAGCGGGGGTGTGCCCGCGAAGGGGAGCTGCCCGGCGGACTGAAGGTCGAGCGGCGGGCGAAACGGATCTACGAGAAGCTTCGTAGCCGGCCGGAGGAGGCGCTGGCCGATCCGCTGACCATCCTCGACTGGGTGAATCTGTACGCACTGGCGGTGAACGAGGAGAATGCGGCCGGCGGGCGGGTGGTGACGGCGCCGACCAACGGCGCGGCGGGGATCATCCCGGCGGTGCTTCACTACGCCACGCGCTTCCGGCATTCGCCGCATCCGGATGGGGTGCATCGCTTCCTCCTGACCGCGGCGGCGATCGGCATGCTCTACAAGCGCAACGCGTCGATCTCCGGGGCCGAAGCGGGCTGCCAGGGCGAGGTGGGGGTCGCCTGTTCGATGGCGGCGGCGGGACTGGTCGAGTACCTCGGCGGGACTCCGGGCCAGTGCGAGAATGCGGCGGAGATCGGAATGGAGCACAACCTCGGGCTGACCTGCGACCCGGTCGGCGGGCTGGTGCAGATCCCCTGCATCGAGCGCAATGCGATGGGCGCGGTGAAGGCGATCAACGCCGCCCGCCTGGCGATGAGCGGGGACGGGCAGCACTTCGTGTCGCTCGACAAGGTGATCAAGACCATGCGCGACACCGGTCGCGACATGAAGACGAAGTACAAGGAGACCTCGCGCGGCGGTCTCGCGGTGAACGTGGTGGAGTGCTGATGGCGGCAGGCGGCAGGTGGCAGACGGTCGTCTGGAGATGGCCCGAAGGGTCATGAGAACAGAGCCCGGGGCACCGTCCCGGGTTGACGGCGGAGTGGAGAAATGCGGCCTGAAGGGTCGCGAGAATGGTTCTCGCGACCCTTCAGGCCGCGACGCCGGGGGGGCGGGGGAATCCCAGGGCCGTTGGCCCTGGGCTGTGTTCTCTCGGCCCTTCAGGCCGTCGGCAGGACCGGGTGGAGAGCAGGCCGTCCGCTTCAGGCCGTCGGCAGGATCGGTTCGGGATCAACGATGCATCCGCGTCACGCGCGGGGTGATGCCGGTGAGGATCTCCCAGGCGATGGTGCCGGCCTTCCGGGCGAGCTCGTCGACTCGGAGGTTCGGCCCGAAGAGCTCGACCTCGTCGCCGACGGAGACCTCCGCCCCGGTGGCATCGACCATGATCTGGTCCATGGTGACGCGGCCGATCAACGGCAGGCGCCGGCCGCGGATCACGACCTCCGCGCCTTTTCCCGAAAGGGACCGCGGGTAGCCGTCGCCGTAGCCGATGCCGATGGTGGCCACGGTGGTCGGGCACTCGGTGATGAATTCGCGTCCGTACGAGACGCCATGGCCGGCGGGCAGCTCGCGGATCAGGGTGACGCGGCTCTTCAGGCTCATCACGTTGCGGAGGCGGTCCTGGTCGCCGGGCAGCGGAGAGATGCCGTAGAGCATGAGTCCGGGGCGGACGAGGTTGCAGGGGGAGTTGTCGTAGCCGAGCAGTCCGGCGCTGTTGGAGAGGTGGATCCACTCGAAGCGGTCGCGGCCTCCGAGGCGGCGGACGATTTCCGAGAAGCGGGCGAACTGGTCGCGGGTGAAGGCCTCGTCCTCGTCGGCGCTCGGCAGGTGCGAGCCGGCACCCTCGATCTCGATGCCCGGCAGCGCTTCGAGCTGCGGCAGGGCGGCGGGAAGCTCGTCGGGCACGAAGCCGCCGCGGCCCATGCCGGTGTCGATGGCGAGGTGGCACTTGAGGACGGTGCCGGCGGCGGTGGCGAGGTCGGAGAAATGGCGGGCCTCGTCGAGGGTCGAGAGGCAGGGGGTCCAGCCGCGCTCCACAACCTCGACGCGCTCGGCCTCCCAGGTGGCGCCGAGCAGGTAGATGCGGGTGGTCACGCCGGCATCGGTGATGCGGCGGGCCTCGCCGACGTTGGCGACGCCGAAGAAGGCGATGTCCTCGGCGGCGAGGGCGCGGGCGATCTCTTCGAGGCCGTGGCCGTAGGCGCCGGCCTTGACCACGGCCATCACCCGGCAGCCGGAAATTTCGCGGGCGACGCCGAGATTGTGGCGCAGGGCATCGAGCTCGATCTCCGCCCAGGCGCGGGGTGGGGAAAGGGTGGGCATGGGTTGGCTGCCGCTAGGGGAACCGCCCCGGCGCGAAGGGGCAAAGCAAATGTTCCGCAACGGGGGGCGAATCTCCCGCGGCTCACCACGAATGCGGCCCGCCCTTGATCCGCTCGAGCTTCTTGATCAGCCAGAGGTTCTGCTTCTCGACCGCGTTGAAGTCCGGGTCGGTGGCAGCGGGGTTTCTCCGGTAGCCCGGTTTGCGGGCGAAGAACTGCTGCAGGGTCTTCGAGCGGAAGGGGTAGCCGTGGCGGGCGTAGATCTCGTTCCGGGCGATCGACAACTGCGGCAGGGTCAGGCGCTCGAGCGCCGGGCGGGGGATCATCTGCTTCGACGAGTAGGCGAAGACGTCGGGCGCGGGTTTGGATCCGCCCTGGTCGGGCAGCTGGATCTTGCCGGCGATGAAGGGCCCGCCCTTGGACTTCTCGACCTGGAGGATGAGGTCGCTGTTGCGGGACTCGATGCGGGACAGCTCGGGGTTCTTCATCCCCGGGCGGCGTTGATACCACGGCTGGGCGGCGAAGTACCGCTGCAGCATCGGCGTCGAGAAGTCGTAGCCGTGGCGGGCGAAGATCTCGTTGCGGGCGAGGTAGAGCTGGAGCAGGCCGAGCGACTGGAGCTGGGCGGCGGTGAATTCGCGGGTGTTGGAATCCGGCAGCACGAAGCCGCTGACTTCCGGATCCGGGGTGGTCGCCAGGCCGGCGTGGCCGCCTCCGGCGATGCGGGGTTTTCCGAGGCTGTAGGCGTAGGGCCGCTGCGGCAGCTTGTCGGCGGGACCGTTGGCCCGGATGTCGCGCACGCATTCCTCGTAGACCCGGGCCTGGGTGTGGAAAAAGACCTCTTTCCAGGTCCGGAAGCGGGCCATGTCCGAGAGCAGGTTGATGGTGAGGTAGCCGCCGGTCTGGGTGCCGTAGGCGGGCTGACCGGGCGAGGCGGCGGTGATGTCGACGAAGCCCTCGTGGCGGAGCAGCAGCGTGTGGACGGTGTTCCACGGGTAGACCTCCTCGTCGCCCTCGGCGAGGTCGTGATCCATGTACGAGGAGCAGCAGTCGGTGACGAAGATCTTCAGCCGGCACGGCAGGGCCTTGATCAGCTTGGCCCATTCGAGGCGGCTGATGGCGTTCTCATCGCAGAGCTGGAGCACCTGCTCGCCGGTCTCGCGGTCGGGGATGACGCCGTGGCCGGAGAAGTGGACGTAGACGGTGTCGTCGGCGCCGATGCCCTGGGAGAACTCGGCCCAGCGGCGACGGAACTGCTCGAGGTTCGCGTTGGCGCCGTAGAGGTCGATGGTGCGCTGGGTGACACCCCAGGCCTGCTCGCGGATGTTGTTGGCGAAGAAGCTCGAGACCATCAGGCGGTCGGCGGCGACGCTCTCGTTGATGTTTCCGGCCTCGCCGGGGTAGGCGTCGCAGAACAATCGGAAGGAGTGGATCTGCCGGGCCGAGGCCAGGGGCGCGAGGAGGCAGACGAGCAGCAGGAGGAAGGAGGAGCGCATGGGAGGAGGGAGGTTAGTTGGGAAATTCGGGATGCCGGATGTCGATGGGGTGGTTCTGCCAGCAGCGGCGGGCGGGGTCGAAGAGCAGGGTGCCGTCGGGGAGGAGGACCTCGCCCCGGCGGTTGACGGTGCAGGGGAGGGTGGCGGCGTCCATGGAGATCACGGCGACACGTCCATCGTAGATGTCGTGTAGCAGATGGGTTCCGGTTTTCATCGGTGCGATGAGGATGGGCGTTCCAGGAGGCGTCGGGTGTTTGAGACCGTAGATGTAGCTCAGCCCGACTTCCCCGGGCTTCAATGCCTCCGAGGCGAGGGGGCCGATGACGTTGTCCGGCTCGTGGCTGCCCTCGGGGTGGACGGCGAAAAAGATGTCTTCGCTCTGGATGCCGTAGGCGATGAGCTGACGGAAGCAGTCATTGGCCGAGCCGGTCCACGGACCGGGATCGTGACCGGTGGCTTCCATGACGATCGGGTGGGTGGTTCCCGAGGGGAATTCTCCGAACTCCTGATTGAATTCGAGGATCGCCAGGGAAACGGGTCGCATGTTGCGCCAGGTTTGTTCGAAATCGGCGTTCCTCTGTTGCTTGCGGATCATCGGGACGGAGACCGCGATCGCGACGGTGAACAGCACGGCGAAGACGACCGCCTCGACGTGCCGGATCCGGCGCTTTTTCGAACCCATGCCGTCATGCTGGCCTGTGGAGGAGGAGGGCGCGAGGTTTTTGGCGTGCGGAGGCTTGCCTCCGCTGGGGGAGGGGCCGGGCGATGAATCCCTTTTCGCCGGTGCCGTGACGGATCGTCGGGCTTTGCTAGTTTTGCCTCCTCGGAGGGCCGCCCGGAAAGCGGAGGCAAAGCCTCCGCACTCCAAAATCCCCGGTGGTTGACCCCGGGGGGGCGCGTTGCTAGCGTCCGCGCCCTTTTCCTCGAGATGAGCGCTGACTACAAAGACACGATCCTGCTGCCGCGGACGGATTTCCCCATGCGGGGGGATCTGGTGAAGCGGGAGCCGGAGAGACTCGCCCGTTGGGAGTCCGAAGGTCTTTACGAGCGAATTATCGCCAAGCGCCGCGACGACGGGGCCCCGAAGTTCATCCTCCACGACGGCCCGCCCTTCGCCAACGGCGACGTGCACATGGGCACCGCCCTCAACAAGGTGCTCAAGGACCTCGTCGTGAAGTCAAAGACGATGGCCGGCCACGAGGTGCCCTTCATCCCGGGATGGGACTGCCACGGGCTGCCGATCGAGTTCAAGGTGGTGCAGCAGGCGCAGGGCCTGGAGCCGGCCGAGATCCGTCGCCGGTCGACGGAGTTCGCCGAGAAGTTCATCGACATCCAGCGTGGGTCGTTCAAGCGGCTCGGGGTCTTCGGGGACTGGGAAAACCCCTACCTGACGATGGATCCCGGCTACGAGGCCGAGATCGTGCGCGTCTTCGCCAAGCTGGTGGAGAGCGGGGTGGTCTACCAGTCGAAGAAGCCGGTGCAGTGGAGCTACGGCGCCCACACGGCGCTGGCCGAGGCGGAGGTCGAGTACCAGGACAAGATCAGCCCGTCGATCTACGTGAAGTTCGCGCTGACGCCGAGCGCATCGTCGAAGCTCGGGATCGGCAACGCGTCGATCGCGATCTGGACGACCACGCCGTGGACGCTGCCGGCGAACCTGGCGGTGGCGGTGCATCCGGAGTTCACCTACGTGGTGGGCCAGTTCGAGGGCAACGGCCGCAAGGAGATCCTGGTGGTGGTGCGGGAGCTGGTCGACGAGCTGTGCGCGAAGACCGGCATGCGGCTGGTCAACACGCTCAAGGAGCTGAAGGGCCGCGAACTGGAACATCTCGAGGCGCGCCATCCCTTCCTCGACCGCGCGTCGAAGATCATCCTGGGGAATTTCGTCACCACCGAAACCGGCACCGGTGCGGTCCACATCGCACCGGGCCACGGCGCGGACGACTACGTGGCGGGCCGCCAGTATGGCCTGGAGGTGCTGTCGCCGGTCGACGACGATGGCAATTTCACCGACGAGTGCGGCGTGCCCGACCTGGTCGGCACCCACGTCTTCAAGAGCAACGAGCGGGTGATCGAGCTGCTCGAGAGCAAGGGCGTGCTGCTGGCGCGCGAGGACTACGAGCACAGCTACCCGCACTGCTGGCGCTCGAAGACGCCGATCATCTTCCGTGCCGTCGAGCAGTTCTTCATCTCCATCGACACCCTGCGCGAGACCGCGCTGGAAGAGATCGACAAGACCGAATGGCTGCCGTCGTGGGGCCGCAACCGCATCCACGGCACCGTCGAGGCCCGGCCCGACTGGTGCATCTCGCGCCAGCGCACCTGGGGCGTGCCGCTGCCGGTGTTCTTCAGGGACGGCGAGGCGGTGCTCTGCGCCGAGACCTCGCGCAAGGTGGCCGACCTCGTCGAGAAGGAAGGCACGAACGTCTGGTTCGAGCTGTCCGACGAGGAGCTGTGCGAACGACTGGGTCTGGAAAAGGGGCTCACGAAGTGCCGCGACACGCTGGACGTGTGGATCGACTCCGGTTGCTCGCACGTGGCGGTGCTGGAGAAGCACCCGGAGCTGCACGCGCCGGCCGACCTCTACCTCGAGGCGACCGACCAGCACCGCGGATGGTTCCAGAGTTCCCTGATGATGTCCGTCGCCTACCGCGGCAGCGCCCCCTACAAGTCGGTGCTGACGCACGGCTTCGTGGTCGACAAGGACAAGAAGAAGCTCTCGAAGAGCGAGGCCGAGAAGAGCGGCAAGCCGATCGACGCGGCGCACTTCTACAACAAGTACGGCGCCGACATCGTGCGGCTGTGGGTGAGCTCGGTCGATTGGCAGAACGAGGTGCCCTTCGGCGAGGACCTGTTCAAGCAGGTCGCCGAGCCCTACCGCCGGCTGCGCAACACGCTGCGCATCCTGCTGGGCAACCTCGACGGCTTCGACCCGGCGGACGACCGCGTGGCGGCGAGCCACATGCCGCCGCTCGACCAGTGGATCCTCGAAAGGCTCCACGCGGTGGTGGGCGAGTGCCGCAAGGCCTACGAGCGCTACGAGTTCCGCAAGGTCTTCAACGAGCTGAACACCTTCTGCGCCACGGACCTGTCGGCGGTCTACATCGACGCCACCAAGGACCGGATGTACTGCGACGCGGCGAAGTCGGTGCGCCGTCGTGCGACACAGACGGCGATGTACGACATCTTTAGTAGCCTGACCCGGCTGCTGGCGCCCATCCTCGCCTACACGGCGGACGAGGCCTGGGAGTTCGCGCCCTTCACCGCGGGCAGCGTCCACGAGCAGGACTTCCCCGAGCCCGACCCGGCCTTCGCCGGCGACGAAGCCACACGGAAGATCGGGCGCCTGCTCGAGATCCGTCACGAGGTCCAGCAGGCCGTGGAGGCGCAGGTGAAGGCCAAGGCGTTCAAGAAGAACAACGAGGCCGCGGTGAAGATGGTCGTGAAGGAGGGCGAGGTCGCCTACGACCTGCTCAACGACGAGGCCTTCGCCAAGGAGTTCTTCATCGTCTCGGCCTTCGAGGTCTCGGTCGGTGGCGAGTTTTCGGTGGAGGTGACGAAGTCCGACCACGAGATGTGTCCGCGCTGCCGCCGCTACGAGCCGTTGGTCGACGGCCTTTGCGAGCGCTGTGCCGGCGTCGTGGCGCGGGCGTAGTCGCGCTTTGCGCGAAGTGCCAAGTGAGAAGTGCCAAGTGAGAAGTGACGATCAGCAGCCTGCGGCTGGGGAGGATGGGGACGCGGCGGGCCGCCGCAACCACGGCCTGCCCCGGGGCGGGGCAGCCACGATGAAGCTGTGGCCGTGGCTGGTGGCGGTGACGGTGCCGCTGTATGTGCTGGATCAGGTGACGAAGTTCTGGGTGATCCGGACCTTTCCGGTGCCGTGGGCGGACGTCCCGAGGGAGGAACGCTTCATCGAGGTGATTCCCGGTTTTCTCAACTGGGTGCGGGTGCACAACCAGGGCGTGGCCTTCGGGATGGGGAACGGCACTGAGTGGGCGCCGCTGGTGTTTCCGTTCATCTCGCTGATCGCCTTCGTGCTGATCACGATCGGGCTGAAGACGCGTTTCTTCATCGGCAAGGTCGGGATGCTGGCCGTGTCGCTGCTGATCACCGGCATTTGCGGGAATCTGACCGACCGCCTGATCCAGGGTTCGCTGCTCGAGGAAATGAAGGGGGCGCCCCTGTGGGAGCGGTTGAAAGAGGGTTATGTCGTGGACTTCATCGACGTGAAGCTGCCGCTCTACGACAAGATCGTGCCGTCGAGCGGCGGGCACTGGCCGTCCTTCAACGTTGCCGACTCCTGCATCTGCATCGCCGCCGTGCTGCTCTTCGTCTCCGGATGGCGGGCCGAGCGCAAGAGCGAGAGCTGACCGGATGCTTGCCAGGTTGTGGCGACTTCGGTGAGGATGCGCCCGGTGATTCGGGTGCTATGGATGATCGCGGGAATGGCGGGTCTGCTCGGGGCTCAGGATTTCGATCTGCCCGTGTCGTCGGTTCCGGCCCGCGCGGTCCACGATGAGGCCCGGCTGTTTGCTGCCGCGCCCGAGCGTCTCGAAGCGATGTCGGAGCGTCTTGAGGCGCTCCACGAACGGACCGGCTTCCGCGTCCGGGTGGCATTCATGCACAGCTTGATCGGCCGCACGGTGTTCGAGGAGTCGCGTCGGCTGAGGGAGGCGTGGCTGCAGGACGAGCCCGGGCTGGTGCTCGTGCTGGAGGTCGACAGCGGCCACTGGGAGATCGGCTGGGCCGAGCGGACCATGAGCGCGGGCAACCAGGAGCTGCCGGCGGTGGGTCCCTCCGAGGTGGCGCCGCAGGAGCAGGTCTCGATCGTGAACCACCTGCGGACGCTGCCGGCGCCGCGGCTGCGGTCGCGGGAGGATGCGGAGGTGCTTGTCGACGAATTGATCGGGTCGCTGGAGGCGACCGTCGGTGCGGAGCAGTCCCCGGCCGGGCATCGGGGCCGGCTGCTGCTGCTGGCGCTGGGACTCGGGGCCGGGCTCCTGTTGATCGCGTTGCTCGTCGCGGCCGGGGTGCGTCGGGCGGACCGGCGGGCGGCGGACCGCTGGTATTTCCCGGAGATCGAGGTCGGCGAGCGGCTGAAGGCGCCTCGGGGCGGGGGGATGGTCAGTTCGCGGAGCTTCGGCGCTTCCGCTTGAGGGCGGGCGGCCGGATCGGCAGCGTTTCCGGAAGGATCGCGGAAAACAGGTGGACCAGGGGGTAGGCGAGGAAGGCGAGGAAGATGCCGGCGAGCAGGAAGCCGATGATGAAATCGGCCACGCCCTGGGGCAGGCTGAGCTGGCCGACGCGCGGGATCGTGACGTCGAGGTTTTCGCGGAGCCAGCTCCCCATGCGGAACTGGGAAACGCGGATGAAGGGCTCGGTGAGCGGATTGCTGACGAAGCAGGCGGCGACCGCGAAGGGGACGTTGACCCGTGACCGCACGGCGATGGCGGCGGCGGCGATCGTCTGCATGGGCATCGGCATCATGGCGAAGAACAGGCCGATCGAGATGCCGCCGGCGACGGTGTCGCGGCAGGGCTGCCACAAGGCCCGGTTGAGGAGGCGGGTGCGGATGCCTTTCCACCATTCGAAGCGCCGCAGGCGGGGGTGGCGCATGAGGCGGTGGACCTTCCGGACGAGGCGCAGGTAGCGAACTTTCCAGATCCGGGACGGCATGATTGATCATCCCTCGGGATGCCTTGCAAATCAATGCCAAATGCCTTGCCGAGCGCGGCGGACCCCGCATGCTGCGCCCGCCGACATGAATCCCATCCAAGCTTTCCTCCTCGGCATCATCGAGGGCCTCACCGAGTATCTGCCGGTCAGTTCGACCGGTCACCTGATCGTCGCCCAGCGGTTCATGGGCATCGGGCTCGACGGGCAGGAGAAGCAGGCGGCCGACTGCTTCGCGATCTGCATCCAGGCCGGAGCGATCCTGGCGGTGCTCGGGCTCTACTGGCCGCGGGTGCGGCAGATGCTCCAGGGCCTGCTCGGCAAGGACCGCGAGGGTCTGCGTCTGGTGGTGGCGATGATCGCCGGCTTCCTGCCCGCGGCGGTGATCGGGATCCTGGCCAACGACTGGATCGAGGAGCGGCTTTTCGGCCTCAAGCCGGTGGTCGGCGCGTGGCTGGTCGGCGGGGTCGCGATCCTGTTCGTCGACCGGTGGATGAAACGCGGCGGGGGCAAGGACGGGGTCGATCTCGCCGAGATCACCTGGAAGATGGCGCTGGTCATCGGTTTTGCCCAGTGCGTGGCGATGTGGCCGGGGACGAGCCGCAGCCTGATGACCATCCTCGGGGGCGTGCTGGTCGGCCTGCGGCTGGCGGCGGCGGTCGAGTTTTCCTTCCTGCTGGGGGTCGTGACCCTGACGGCGGCGACCGCGAAGAAGGCGGTGTGGCCGATCGAAGGCATCGAGGCGCAGTACGACACGGCCTTCGGCGGCGCGCTGCTGATGTGGAACAGCTACGGTTTTCTCCCGCTGCTGATCGGCGTGGTGGCGGCAACGGTCTCGGCGGCGGTTGCGGTGAAGTGGATGGTCGGGTATCTCAACCGGCGCGGCCTCGGTGTGTTCGGCTGGTACCGCCTGGCGATCGGAATCGCCGTGGGGGCGTTGATCCTGACGGATTTCCACGGTTTCGGGACGGCCTGAGGCTTCCCGATTTCCCTTGCCCGGCGCGGCGTCCGGGCGTGGACTTGAGGAGTGATTTCCCTGAGGAGCATCCAAGGGGTGCTGGCCTTGCTGCTGGCACTGGGGGTGACCGCCGGCCTGGCTTCGGCCAAGACGGTGCGGATCCCGATTGCCGACGGCTTTGATTTTCCGGTCGGGAAGCCGGATGCGGCCGGCTACTACAAGGCGCGCGGGCTGCGTCTGCGGTCTCCGACCCACTTCGGCGAGGATTGGAACGGCCGCGGTGGCGGGAATACCGATCTCGGGGATCCGGTCTATTCCACCGCCAACGGCATCGTGGTCTGGGCCTACGATCTGCGCGGCGGCTGGGGCCGGGTGGCCATCATCCGGCACGCCTACCGCGACCCGAAGACCGGCCAGGTGCGCTACTGCGACTCGCTCTACGGTCACCTGCGGGAGATGGACGTGAAGGTCGGCCAGCAGGTGAAACGGGGGGAGAAGGTCGGGACCATCGGCACCAACCGGGGGATGTATGCCGCGCACCTGCACTTCGAGATCCGGCACAACCTTAGCATCGGCATGCAGCGCAACAGCGTGGCCAGCAACTACACGAACTGGGCCGACCCGACCGATTTCATCAAGAAATACCGCCGGCTCAACCGCGAGTGGGGCAAGCAGGCGGTGCCGGTCGGGACGTTCAAGGAATACAAGGGGTTCCGGGGGCTCTGAGGCATGGCGATCCAGGCGAAGGGGCAGACGTGGCAATACGTCGGGTTGCTGGTGGTGGCGCTGGCGGCGTGGGGCATCCAGCGGTGGAAGCCGGAATGGCTGCGCGGCCTGCGTGACCAGCCGGCGCAGGTCGAGACCGGGGAGCCGGCGGTGGTCGGCGGCTATGAGAAATTCGAGGGCTGCCGCTGGGTGGAGCATCGCCAGAACGACGGCGACAGCTTCCGGTTGAAGCTGCCCGACGGGCGGGTCGAGCAGTTCCGGCTGTACTTCGCCGACTGCCCGGAGAGCGCGTTCAAGTCCTACGGGGGAGGTCGCAACAATCACGAGCGGATCCACGACCAGGCTCGTGACATGGGGACGACGGACCAGGAGGTCGTCGAGATCGGGAAAGAAGCCAAGCGGAGGGTGGCCGAGGCGCTGTCAGGAGAGGGGGTCACGATTTTCACCGAATGGGACGAACCGTTCGGTGACCGGCGTTTTCATGCCTTCGTCAGGACTCCGGACGATAAGTGGCTGCACCAGTGGCTGGTGGAGGAGGGACTGGCCCGGGTGCACACCAAGGGGGCGCCGTTGCCGGACGGAACCCCGGAAGTGAGCCAGAAGCGCAAGCTTGAGGACTTGGAGCGCTCCGCCCGGCGGTAAGAGTTCGGAGTAAGCTTCTCTGGTCTCAAGCGGATCGGGAGCGGAACTCCCGACGAATACTGCGCATCAATTGCTACTTTGAAATGAATCGACAAGTTGGCGGGTTGACTGCTAGCATTTCTACGTATCTGGGAAACTGGATCGCCCCACCCTCCATTGAACATTCGATGAAACTCCCCTTTGCCGCAGTTGCGGCCACCCTGATGTCGGCGACGGCCAGCCATGCCATTGTCGTTTCCCTCGGAGCCACGAACGTCGCCTCGACGACCGTGGGTGGTTCCACTGTTACCTCGCCTCCAACGGTACAAACCTTTGGGAACGGAGGGGGGCGGTCGGTGGATTCGACGGCCGATGCGCTCGCCTTCACCGACAACACGCCGACCGACTTCAGCTATGATGAACCGGCATCTCCGTCGCCGTTCGCGAGCACCATCATCGACTCGCCGAATGGGGGGGGGGCGCCGACGGCAGGCGTGACCTCCTCGTTCACCTATGAGATCTACTTCGCGGTCGAGGCGGGAGAGGTGGCCGACCTCGTGTTCGACTTCTCGTATGATTTGATCGAGGACGGGCTGAACGGAGAAATCACCTGGAGCCTGACCGGGCCCGGGGGAATTGTCGGGGCGCTTTCCGGATCGGTCGGTGCTGCTGGAGACACCACTGAATCGCTGTTGGGGCTCTCCATCCCCACGCAGAGCGTTCAAGTGAGCGACGTGGGTTCCTACACGTTTACGATCTCCGCGGTGACCAACCCCGGGATCCCGAACGTCGGTCCGAACGAGTCGGTGGAGATCAATGCCAACAGCATGAGTTTTTCAGCAACAAGTGTTCCGGAACCGGGTGCGCCCCTGCTCGGGATGGTCGGCTTGGTCGGTCTGACGCTGCTTCGCCGCCGCAATTAAGTTACCCCGGGTTTCCGACGGCGAATGGGATTGATGTGTCCCGGAGGCAGGCGTTGACTCGCCGCGTGAGTCGGAAACTGATCGACGCCTCCCGGGAGCTGACCGCTGCCTTGAAGCCACTCCGGTTTTCAAAGGTCAGCCACGTTTATCTGCCGACCGACTATGCGAGGAAGCCGCACGAGGCCTACCTCCGGCGCTTCGGCAAGGGAACCAAGCGCGTCCTCTTCCTCGGCATGAACCCGGGCCCCTGGGGGATGGCGCAGACCGGTGTGCCCTTCGGCGAGATCCCGGCGGTGCGGGACTGGATGGGCATCGAGGAGAGCGTGGGCAAGCCCGACCCCGAGCATCCGAAGCGGCCGATCACGGGCTTCGCCTGCGAACGCTCCGAAGTGAGCGGTCGCCGATTGTGGGGATACTTCGCGGAAAAGTATCCGCGGGCCGAGGATTTCTTCGCCGACCACTTCGTCGCGAACTACTGCCCGCTGGTGTGGATGGGGGAAACCGGCGCGAACATCACGCCCGACAAGCTGCCGAAGGCGGAGATGGAGCCGGTGGAGGCGGCGTGCCGGGAGCATCTCGATGCGGTGATCCGGCTACTGCGTCCCCAGTACCTGATCGGCGTGGGCGCCTATGCCGAGGGCAAGCTGGCGGAGGCCGCGGAGCGTGTCGGCAGTGAGGCGGTCACCGGGCGGGTCCTGCACCCGTCGCCGGCCTCGCCCGCCGCGAACCGCGGCTGGGCCGAGGCGGCCGCGAAACAGCTGGAGGCGATCGGGGTGTAGGAGTGGCGCTTTCCAAGCGCCATGACGGGGCGCGGCGATCTCCAGATCGCTCCTGGCGGCCAGCTGACCGAAAGGCTCTCGAAAGCCACGGGCATCAGAGGGGCTGAACCAGCGGCTGGAAGCCGCCACCCCTGAATCATGGCGCTTGGAAAGCGCCACTCCGTCGCTCGCCCTGATGGGAGGCTGCGGGGAAATGCGAGCATTCGGCGGGCGGATGCGCAGCGCTGGTGGGTCGGGTTCTGCAAGGGTCGGATGCCATGAGTACGAAACCCTCACCCCGGACGCGGGTGCCTCGCGTCTTCAACGCGCTGATCTGGCTCGTCTTCTGTGGTCTGGGCGGCACGGGGCTGATCCTCGCGTGGCGCCTGCCGCCCGGATCGCGGGGTGGGCACGGGCTTTCGGTGCTCGGCTGGGGACGCCACGACTGGGGAGACCTCCACACCTGGTTCGCCTACGGCTTTCTGGCGATGATCCTCGTGCA
>JAUIJD010000058.1 GCA_030431475.1 Verrucomicrobiia bacterium
GTGAAATTCGGGTCGTCGAGCACCGGATCGCCGTCGCGCTCGAGCACGAACGCGCCGCGGGCGTCGAGCTGCTGCACCAGCCACTCGCGGAACCGTCCGAGACGGGCGAGCAGGGGCTCGCTTCGCGACTCGCCGGACGCGGGCGCGGCGGGAGGCGGCGGCGAGTCCGCAGCCGGCGGAGTGGCGAGGAACGGTTTCGCCGGTGCATCCTCGGCCGGATAGGACTTCGACTCCTCCACCGGCTCCCGGGCCGCTGGCGGCAGCGGAGGAGGGGTTGCCGGAGGTGCGGCGGAGAGGAAGCCCTCGAAGCCCGGGCCGAAGCCCGCATCATCCGGCTCGCGGCGGGCCTCGCGCCGCGGCGGCGTGGCCAGCTGCCGGGCGAGGCGCCTCACCGCATCGCCGTCGATCCAGGGTTCGACCGGGTCCATGGCGTTCAGCTGGGAATGAGTTTCGCCTCGATCTCGGCGCGGAGCGAATCGAAGACGGCGTTGGCGCCCTCGCCTTCCTCCATCACCCCGATCGGCAGGCCGCGGGCACTCGCCTTGACGAACAGAGCGTCGCGGGGAACGAGCGTGCGGATCATCAGCTCCTCGGGAAGCAGGTTGCGCAGTGCCTTCACCGACTCGCGGCTTTCCTCCATGTCCTGCTGCACCATCGTCAGCACCACCCCGAGCACCACCAGTCCGGGGTGGATGACCCGCAGCCGGTTCAGGCCCTCGAGCATCTTCGGCACCGAGCGGATGCCGAGCGGTTCGGCCTGCTGCGGCACGAGCACCGAGTCGCACGAACAGATCACGTCGGCCGTCAGACCGAACAGCCCCGCGGGCGTGTCGATCAGGCAGACGTCGAATCCCCGTGCCTCGACCGTGCGGAGAAAGCTGCGCACCCGGGAAAGGTGCGCCCCGGTCGGCGCGCCGCCGGTTTCGTAGTCCCCCGCCTGACCGCTGGCGACCAGCGAGAAGGTCTCCAGCCGCGTCGGCACCAGGATCTTCTCGAAGGGCGTGCCCGGGTCGGCGAGATAGTCGTAGAAGCCGGTGAGCAGTCGCGATTGCCGGGTCAGGGACAGCCCCACCGAGCCCTGGGGATCGGCATCGACCAGCAGCGTACGGAGCCCCGCCCGTGCGAAGGCATGGGCGAGGTTGATCGAGACGGTGGTCTTGCCCACTCCGCCCTTCTGACTGGATACCGCGATACTGATCACACTCTGCTTTCCTCGGAAATTGGTGCTGAGCGTAGCTTGGGCTTGTAGGGGAGAAAGCCTTTTCTGCATGCTCCCCCTACGCCATGGTCCGTTCCGCCAACCGGCGTCGTCCCCCATGAAATCCCAGCAAATCTCCCTCAGCCTGCTCGGAGCCATGCTCGTCGTGAGTTCATGCCGAAAGGGCGACGACCCCGAGACGGTGGAGAAGCCTCCGGTGATCGCCCCCGAGCTGCGGTCGAATCAACTCGAGGACACGCCATCGACCCTGCTGCGCAACTGGAGTGAGTCGCGGGTCAACTGGCAGCGGTGGAATCCGGAGATTCTCGAAGACGCCCGCGACGCCCGCCGACTGGTCTTCGCGGTGATCGGATCGGTGCGCTATCCCGGGACCTACGAGACCCTGCAGGCGATCGAGTCGCGGCCCGACATCGTCCGGCGCCTCAACGAGGAATTCGTGCCGGTGCTCGTCGATCTCGACATCAACCGCGAGGCCAGCCTGGTCGCCAGCGCCCTGAGCAGCGAAGCGCGTCAGGCGGTGAGTTTTCCCTTCCTCCTCCTGCTGTCCCCGGAAGGCGCACCGGTCAGCTGGCAGCCGCTCTCCTACCGCAACGACGAGATGATCCAGAGTTTCTTCGACAACTCGGTCGATGTCGTCGCCCGCCTTTGGAGCGAATCGCCGGAGTATGTCCTCCGGGACAGCACGACGAAGAACGACCTGAGGCGCGAGCGCCGCCCGGAGCCGGACCCGCTCGTCGAGGACCCGGGCGAACGGCTCGAGCTGTATCGTCGGGCCATCCGGCGGCTCACCAGTTTCTACGAAGAGGATCTCAGCTCGCTCAGCGGAGCCGGCGGCCTGTTCCCCATCGGCGCCCTCGACTGCCTGTCGACGGCGGCGACCCACCCCGCCCTGGACGAGCGGCTGCACCGCCGGGCCCTGGAAAGCCGCGACGGCATGCTGCGGGTGCTCAAGGCAAGCGCCATGGTCGATCCCCTCGATGGCGGAATCTACAGCGCCCGGCGCGGCCCCTCGTGGCAGCTCCCGATGTTCGTGCGCGACTGCGTCACCCAGGCCCGGGCCATCCGGATGCTCGCCAGGCTTCACCTCGACGGCGCCAGCCCGGACCCGCTCGAGACCGCGCTCGCCGCCACCGAGTTCGCGGAGAAGCACTACCGGACGCCCGACGGACTCTTCGCCATGGCGACCCGGCCCGGCAACACCCCGGAGGAGGAGTGGCTGTGGACCATCGAACAGGTCAAATCCGCCCTCGATGAAAATGAGTACCGGGTCTGGAGCTCGATGTCGGAACTCGACCGCCTCGGCAACCTGCCGAGCGAAGCCGATCCCCGCCGGCAGTTCTTCCGGATGAACTCCCTCGCCCTGCGCAAGAGCCCCGACGAGGTCGCCACCGAGACCGGCATCCCGGCCAACCGCGTCCGCACCCTCGTCGAGTCGGGACGCAAGAAACTGCTCAAGGTCCGCGAGGAACGCTTCCCCACCCACGGGTCGGACTCGACGCCCTCGGCCACCGCCAGCTTCCGCATGGTCTCGGCCTACGCCGCCCTCTTCACCGCCACCGGCGATGCCGCCTGGCGCGACAAGGCGGTCGCCCTCGGCCAGGCATGCCGCAAGGGCTTCGGCACCGCCCGCTTCCTCAACGAACGGCCCGGCGACCACCCGGAGCGAATGAGCGACGCCCGGGCCTGCGCCTACGCCATCGCCAGCCAGGCGGCGCTCGACCTCGCCGCCATCACCCTCGAGGACGAGTGGAACCTCTGGACCCAGGACCTGACCACCCTGCTGGCGGAGAATTTCGTCACGGACGACGGCCGTCTGGTTGAAACCCGTCCGGAATCCCGGGTGATCGGCATCACCTACTCCGACCGTCTCATGGTCTTCGAGGAATCCACCACCGGACTGACCCGCCAGAACCTCTCGCGTCTGGCGGCGCTCGGATTCCAGACTCCTCCCGCCCTCCACCCCTGGACGGTGTCACTGCCGCCGATCGCCGAGATGCCCATCATCTTCACCGACTCGATCGGCGCCCTGGCCCATGCCACCGGACGCCAGCGGCTCGCCGTGGCCCCGGAGGCTTCGAAGCCGCTCATCGAAGCCGTCGCCGCGCTGCCGCTCGAGCGATTCGAGCGCCGGATGACCCGGCAGGCCGGCGCCGGCGTCGAGCTCATGACGGTCGCCGGCGAAAGCCGCACGCTGACGCAGCCCGCCGAAGTCAAGGCCCTCGACCGGGGCGAAACGCCCGAGTGATTTCCGCTGGCGGGACGCCGCCTCGCACTCGTAGAGTCGCGCCATGAAGTCGCTTCTCTCGCTCGCCGCCGTGCCCCTGCTGATTTCGGTCCTCCATGCCGACACCATCCGGCTCCGGGACGGACGCGAGCTCGAAGGAGTCGTCATGTCGGAAGAAGGCGACGACTACGTGGTGATGGTGCAGGTCACCAAGACCATCCGCGACCAACGGCGCATTCCGAAAAAGGACGTGCTTGAGATCGTCGGTGAGAAGAAGGACGAGACCGCCTACGAGGACCTTGAGGATCTCGTCCCGGCACCCGACGGGCTGGAAGTGTCCGACTATGATGCCCGCATTTCGAAGCTGGAGGACTTCGCCAAGGAGTTCCCCGAATCGAGCCTGATCCGGAAGGTCGAGCCGATGATGAAGACCCTTGAGGAGGAGCGGGAAATCGTCGCCGCCGGAGGGGTGAAATTCGAGGGCAAGATGCTCTCCGCCGAAGAACGGACCTCGGCCGCCTTCACCCTCGACTCGCGCATCGTTGCCGCCGAGATGGAGGACTCGATCGAGAGCGGTCGCCGGACCGACGCCCTCCGCGCCTGGGACCGGCTCCAGAAGGAATTCCCGACCAGCCGGGCCTACCGCGACAGCATTCCCGCCATCCAGAAGGTCATGCAGCGGCAGCTCGCCGCGGTGAACAAGGAGCTCGACACCCTCGATCGCCGCCTCGAAGAGCAGGCGACCAACCTTGAGCGCGTGCCGGTGAAGGACCGGGCACGGGCCAGGGAAGCCATCGAGGCACGCGCCACCGCCTATCTCCGGAAGGTGGCCCAGGAGGAGGAAGCCGGCGAGCGCTGGATCAGCCTCGACCCCTTCCAGAAGACCCAGCTCAGCAAGGTCAAGTCGCTGCTCGAATCCGAGCTGCGCCGGCTCGAGAATCTCGACACGCTCCAGCTTCCCGATGGCGACGCCGCCTGGTCGGAGGCATGGGCCACGCTCAGCGGCAGCCCCTCCGACGAGGAAGCGCGCGAGGCCTTCTCGAGCGCCCGCGAAGCACGCCTCCCCGAGAAGTATCTCGACATGCTCGAGGCCAAGATGCCTGCGAAGTAAGCGCGCCTTTTCCCTCCTGCGGATTGACACGTGGCCGCCGGCACCCGCCAATGGCGGGGATGCAGCACCGCACTGAAAGCCGCAGCCGCGCCACCGCGGAAACCCGCATCGAGCTGTCGATCGACCTCGACGGCTCGGGACAGTCGGAGATCGCCACCGGGATCGGCTTCTTCGACCACATGCTCACGCTGTTCTCCCGCCACGGACTTTTCGATCTCAAACTCGAGGCGGAAGGCGATCTCGAGGTCGACTTCCACCACACCGTGGAGGACACCGGCATCGTGATCGGCGAGTCGATGCGCGAGGCGCTCGGCGACAAGAAGGGCATCCGCCGCTACGGCATGTGCTACCTGCCGATGGATGAGACGCTGGCCCGCGTGGTCGTCGACCTCAGCAACCGACCCCATCTCGAGTTCCGCGCCCCGGCCGACACGCCCGACGCGCCGAACTTCCCCTTCACGCTGGTCGAGGAGTTCTGTCGCGCGCTGGCCTCGAACCTCCGCGCCAACATCCACGTCGAGCTGCTCTACGGTCGCGACGGCCACCACATCGCCGAAGCCATCTTCAAGGGGCTCGCCCGCGCGCTCCGCCAGGCCTGCGAGGACGACCCCCGGGTCACCGGCATTCCCAGCACCAAGGAAGCCCTGTAGCCTGGCCCCACCCACCGGCCTCGAACGCCGCGGACCCAGCACGCCCATGAAAACCGGGATCATCGACTACGGCGCCGGCAACCTCCGGAGTGTCGCCAACGCCGTCCACAGCCTCGGCATCGAGCCGCGAATCATCGACTCGCCCGACGGCTTCGACGACGTGACCCACCTCATCCTGCCGGGGGTCGGCGCCTTCGGCGACAGCATGGCCGAACTGGAGCGTCGCGGCCTCGCCGACCCGATCCGCCGCTGGATCGCGGACGACCGACCGTTCTTCGGGATCTGCGTCGGCTACCAGCTCCTCTTCGACGGGGGCGACGAGAATCCCGGCGTGGCCGGCCTCGGGGTGTTCAAGGGCCAGGTGGTCCGGTTCCCCGCCGACGGCCGCAAGATCCCCCACATGGGATGGAACGCCGCGAACCCGGCGGATGCGTCCGATCCGCTGTGGCAGGGCCTCGGCGACGCCCCCTTCTTCTACTTCGTTCACTCCTACTACCCCGTGCCCGACGACCCGTCGCTGGTGGCGATGGAAACCGAGTACGAGGGCCTGCGATTCGCCAGCGCCATCCGCCGCGGACGCCTGCTGGCGACCCAGTTCCACCCGGAGAAAAGCCAGCAGGCCGGACTTCGCCTGCTTGGCAACTTCCTCCAATAGGCGAAATTCTCGTCGCCCAATTGTGAACAAGTTGGGGAGAAGGCCGAGTCGCGCAAATCATGCGCATTCTCCCGCATCGACTTTCTACGGAGAAATACGCGAACCACGCGTTTTCCACTTGCGTGCGGTCAAAGATACCACCCAGACCTCATTTCCCGGTTGTTCACCGCTCCGAGGACGTTTCAAACGAACCGCAAATCATTATCCTTGAGCCACTTATGGGATAATCAACGACCTCTCCCCAGTTTTCACCCAACTTGTTCACATCCGGCCGCAGTGGGCGCGGACGCGGTTGCAACCCCTTTGAAACGAGTCTGTCACACGCCGTTCGACCCGAAAACCGGCTTGTGAATAACTTGCGGAAAAACCTCTCTCAGCGGGAGGACGGCTCCCCGAAAAGGAAACGCAGCACCCCTCGGATCGCGGCAAAAATGAGGTAGAGCGTCCCGAAAACCATCCCCGCGATCAGGAGGAACCCGCCCAGCAGGATCCAGAGCGGCCACCACCGCCGATCGAGCCGGATCGTCCTCGGCATGCCACCCCAGCCGCGAACCTCGGGTTCGGGGTTCCGCTCGGGCCGCGGTGGCGGCTTGCCATCGACTTCGATGACCTCGGCTTCAAGCGTTTCAGGCATGCCCTGCGAGCATGCCGCCGGATGCCCCGGAATCAATGGGAAGATCCGGCGAGTTTGGAATCGCTTGTGAGATCGCCCACGACCCGGCCGTTCCAGCTTCCGTGAAACGTCTGCTGCTCTGCCTCCTCCTCGCCCTCCCGGCGCTCGCCGCGCGGCCCAACTTCATCATTATCTTCACCGACGATCAGGGCTACGGGGATCTCGGCTGCTTCGGCTCGGAGTTGATCCAGACTCCCCATCTCGACCAACTCGCCCGCGAAGGGCGCTGCTTCACCAGCTTCTACGTCGCCTCCTCGGTCTGCACGCCGTCGCGCGCGGCGCTTCTCACCGGTTCATACCCGAAGCGGGTCGGTCTGCACCAGCACGTGCTCTTTCCCCAGAGCCGGCACGGACTGAATCCCTCGACCCTCACCCTGGCCGACGTGCTCAAGGAAGCCGGCTACGCCACTGCCTGCGTCGGCAAGTGGCACCTCGGCCACCATCCCGAAACCCTGCCGACCGCCCATGGCTTCGATTCCTACTTCGGGATTCCCTACTCGAACGACATGACCCACCCCGACAACAAGCGGAAGCGGAAGATGTCGCTCGACGAGGCGTGGAAAGACCCCGCCCGGGGCATCACCTCGTGGAATCCTCCCCTCATGGAGAACGAGGAGATTGTCCAGATGCCCGCCGACCAGCGCACGATCACCCGCCGCTACACCGACCGTGCCATCGAGTTCGTCCGCGACCACCGGGAGGGCCCGTTCTTCCTCTACCTCGCGCACAGCATGCCGCACATCCCGCTCTTCGTGCCGGACGAGATCAAGGATCCCGATCCGAAGAACGCCTACACCTGCGTGATCGAGCACATCGACACCGAGGTCGGCCGGCTCGTCGACACCCTCCGCGAACTCGAAATCGAGGAGGACACCGTGCTGGTCTTCACCTCCGACAACGGCCCGTGGCTCCCCTTCAAGCACCACGGCGGCTCGGCCGGTCCGCTGCGCGCGGGCAAAGGCACCACCTACGAGGGAGGCCAGCGTGTGCCCTGCGTCGTCTGGGCTCCGGGTCGCGTGCCGGCCGGCACCCGCAGCGCGGCCTTCGCCACCACCATGGACCTGCTCCCGACCTTCGCCTCCCTGGCGGGCGCCAAGCTTCCCGAAGGCAGGATCGACGGCATCGACCTCGGCAAAACCTTCACCGGCGAGGCGCCCTCACCTCGCGAGGAAATGCTCTTCTACACGAAGAACGGCAA
The DNA here is from genome assembly GCA_030431475.1 of Verrucomicrobiia bacterium. GTDB lineage: Bacteria > Verrucomicrobiota > Verrucomicrobiia > Verrucomicrobiales > Akkermansiaceae > Haloferula. Next base: position 7,731 of record JAUIJD010000058.1, read on the forward strand.
GCTGGAGGGAATCCGTCAGGGCGAGTGGAAACTGCTGCGCAAGAAGCAGCCGGAACTCTACCACCTCGCCACGGACCTCGGCGAAAGGAACAACGTCGCCGAAGAGCATCCCGAAAGGGTGGCCGCCCTGACCCGGCGCATGACCCGGCTCGACGCCGAGATCACCGAGAACGCCGTGCCGGTGTGGCGCAAGCCGTAGGCTGTCGCCGGGACGCGCGACGCCGTCGCGCCCGACCAGCCCCGGAAGCGGACCCATCGTCGTGCCCCACGAATCGACCCCCGCCACTCCCATCCGCCACGGTCGCTTGCGCATCCCGGGATCCGCTTCACGCTGCCGGGTGAAATTCCACGTCCCCCTCCTCTCGCTGGCTTTGGTATCCTGCACCTACCTGCCACGGCCGACTCCGGCCCCGGTCCGCACCGAGGTCCACGATCCCGCCGGCCGGGCCGACGAACTCGTGGTGCTGCTGCCGGGCCGCCACTCCCTGCCGGGCGAATTCGAAGCCGAGGGTTTCGTCGAGCGGATCCGCGCGTCCCGCCCGAGCGCCCGCCTCGTCGTGCCCGATCTCCACATCGGCTACTACCGGGACCGTAGCGCCGCCGGACGACTGCATCAGGACATCATCGAGCCCGCGAAGGCGGCGGGGATCGGCCGCATCACTCTCGTCGGAATCTCCATGGGCGGCCTGGGGGCGATGCTCTACGAGATCGAGCACCCGGGGCAGGTCGACGAGATCATCCTGCTCTCCCCCTTCCTCGGCGACGCATCGGTCATCGCCGACATCGGCCGGCAGGGCGGACTCGATGCCTGGCGACCGACGGGAAGAGCACCCGATGGTTTCAGCCGTCGCCTCTGGTCGGCCCTCCGAGACGACTGGCGGGAACGACCCGACCGTGCCGCGCTCCGCCTCGGGTGTGGTGAATCGGACCGGCTCGCCTCCACCACCCGGCTCGCGGCCCGGGAGCTGGCGCCCCGGCAGACCCTCTGGATTCCCGGCGACCACGACTGGCCGACCTGGAACGCCCTGATCGAGACGCTCGAGGCTCAGCGCTCCTCGACCAGCGCGCACACATCGAGGCGGTAGTCGGTGAAGCTCTTCAGGTCTCCCCGACCCCAGAGGATGATCCTGTCGCCGTCCGGGTTCGAGGGGACGAGCGGACGCAGGTTGTCGACCGTCGAATTCTCCGTCAGGGCGGTCCACTGCCACGACTTGCCACCATCCGACGTGCTGCCACGGAAGAGCTCGTGGTGGCGCTGACCGTCCGCCGAAGAAATCAACGGCTCACCGGTCGTCGGGTGCGCATCCGTGGAAATCACCACGGTGTCGGGGTCCTCGGGATCGAGGGCGGCCAGGCCGGTGTAATCGCTCTCGTTCACATACAGCTTGGTACCGGCATGGGCGATCTCATGAGCGTGCCATCGGCTGCCGTCGAATCTCGCATACCAGAAGCGGTGGTCGTTTCCCGACTCCGCGGCGCGCTTGCCGCGCGTCTTCGCGCCGTCCATCTGCACCGAAAAAACCGTGTAGGGACGGTCCTGATCATCGAGCTCGAGGTCCACCGTCCAGGCCACGCGATCCTCGTCTCCCTTGAACACCTCGGTGAAGGCGTGGGGCTTGAGGGGCTCACCCGCATCGCCCAGCACCTGGCCAGCCGACCCGTGGAGCTTCCCGCCGCGGTAGAAGCCGTGGTAGATCGAGTTGTCGTACGCTCGCGGATGGTCGTCGGTCGTGACGAAGTGGATCACATCCTCACCATTCGACGCATAGCGCACGTAGGGCCGCCCGCCGTCGCTGCCGGTGAACCGCGGATTCCCCTGCAGGTCGTCCCGGCCCCAGGACAGCAAACGCCATCCATACTGCCAGGATTCGCCGTCGTCCGGCGAGATCGTGCAGTTCGGATTGTAGCCGCGCCCCCGATGGAAGTTGTAGAGGCGGCCGTTCTCGGCGCTCAGGCGGAAGACGTTCGAGTAGGTGTAGCCCGCGCCGACGTCGAGGGTGCCTTCCTCGCTCCATGACGAGATGCCGGCGCCCGCCTCGCTGATCCGCCAGCGCTGGAGAGGATCGTTGCCATGCTTGCCATAGACGGCCAGCAGACGCCCGTCGCGCCGCTCGACCAGGCCGGCCACGTCGTGGTCGTCGCGCTGGAAACGATCGTGCAGCTCGAAATGCTCCACCTGCGCCGCGCCCGGCTTCCACGAGGTGACATGCAGATCACCCGCATCGAACCCGGCATAGCTGTCTCCCGAAATCGTCGTGAAGACCAGCTCGCCGCCACGCGTCAGAATCGCGCGGGGTCCCTGGTACCAGCACCAGCCACCGTTCGGCTTCAGCCGAACGGCCCCGGGCACGCCATCGACCGGTTCGGCCGCGTTCGGATCCGCCGGCGGGTCCATCGAATGGACCTTCAAGGTCGCCTCATTCGCTTCGAAGGCCGAAGAATCCGCGGCGAACCCCGCGAGGTGTTCCTTCCAGCCGTCCTCGGTGGTGATCACCCCCCGGCCTTCCCAGCCGAAGCCGGCGAACCACCGGATGTAGCCGGAGTCGTCCGTCCGGGCGAAGCACAGCTGCTGCAACTGGCCCTCGCCGTCGGTATGCGGCGCCATCTTCACCACCGACGATGGATCCACCACGACCCCCTGACCGAAGCCGAGATCGTCGAGGGTCTCCCACACCGACATCAGCCCCTTGTCCGGGGAAAACACTCCCTTGCCATCGACCTGCGGCTTCAGCCCGATCGCGACGTCCATCGGCCCGGCCTTGCCGTCGATCGTGAAGCGCGACTCGCACTGGAACAGGTGCTGGCCCATCAGCACCGTGATGCGCTTGGTCTCGCGCACGACCTTCCCGTCGAGACGACTGGCGTAGTCGAGCTCGAACACGGCCTTGTCCGGCGACTGCTCGATGACCCGGTGGGCGACGAAGGTGTCGGAATTGTGCAGCTTGCCGTCGACCCACAGCGAGATTCCGCCGACCCCGCGCGTGTTGCCGACCTTGTAGACGTCGTAGCCCTCGCCCTGGTCGGCGTGGTAGCTCTTGGCGACGTTGCCGTACGGGGCACGGGTCCGGTCCTCGATGTACCACTTGTCGAGGATGGGATAGGGCACGCGCTTGAACCAGGCATCGAAGCCGCTGTCCTCGGCCCCCGAGCGCAGCGCCGGGCCGTAGGTGCGGAACGCGATCAGGTCGTTCTCCCAGGCGAAGTCGTCCTTCCGCTCCGGCACGTAGCGGGCGTAGACCCGCGGCTCGGCCCGCAGGAACTTCTTCGGCAGCTCAACGCCCTCGAAGGTCGCGAGGTCCGTGCGACGCTTGTCCGGCTCGAACAGGCGCACGATCTCCGCGCCGGCCAGCAGCAGCGCCCCGGTGCCGTAGACTTCGGTCGACTCCCGCGCCGCGGGCTCCGGCCGGTCGCTGATCTTCTGCACGTAGCCGAGCATGCCGTCCGGCTGGATGTTCTTCGCCAGCGCCTGCCAGCCCTTCATCACGGCCGGGCGGAAGGGATCCTCCGGCAACAGGCCGCGATTGAGGCCCCAAGCCATGGCGTAGGTGAAGAAGGACGAGCCGCTGGATTCACCCGCCGGGCCCTCCGGATCGAGCAGGCTGGTGCGCCACAGTCCGTCGGGATTCTGCAGCTTCACCAGCGCGTGCATCATGTCGTGGTAGAGCGCGAGGTAGCGTTCCCGCGACGGATGATCCTCCGGCAGGTAGTCGAGCACGTGGACCAGGCCGCCGACCACCCAGCCGTTGCCCCGCGACCAGAACACCTTGCGCCCGGTCTCGGTGCGACGCTCGAAGAAGCGGTTGTCGCGGTAGTAGAGGCACGCCTCCGGGTCGTAGAGGATGTCGGTGCAGGTCCACCATTCGCGGTCGGACCACTCGAGGAACTTCGGGTCACCGGTCAGCTCCGAAAGGTGCACCCACACCGCCGGCGACATGAACAGGGCATCGCACCAGCACCAGGTGAAAGTCCCGCCGCTGATCGACTTCGGCGGCGCTTCCGACAGCGCCTCAAGGACCCGGTCGAAATGCGCGATGGATGGCTTCAGCTTCGCGTAGTCGCGGTCCATGCGGTAGAGCTCGAGCCACGCCTGCAGCACCGCGTGGTCGTCGGCATGGGTCACCCGCGGGCCGGGCCCGTAGCTCAGGCGCTTGCCGAAGCCGTCGAGCGCGGACCGGTATTTCTCGTCTCCCGACACCTGATGGAGGTTGTAGAGGCCGAGAAAATACGGCGCCTGGGTCCAGTCGTGGATGGCGTGCTTCGACGGGTTGGCGATCTGCCAGTCGGCGGCCCGCTTCATGTCCGTGAGCACGGACTCGGCGGTGGGCTCGGCGGCGGGGAGACCCGCCACCGAAAAGGCGGCGAGCAGAGAGAAGATCAGGGATTTCATCACGATGTGGGTGGCCTTACGTTGTATGACAGCATCGTTTCTCACCCAATCCGGGCCGTCAACCGCAGTCGTCCCCGATACCCGCTTCTGACCTTGACACCCGGGGAGCTCCCGGGACGTCTGGAGGCGCCCATGAGCGCTGCTTTCGCCACTCCACCCGAACTCGCCGAGTTCGAGCGCCTGCTTTCCCTTCCCAACAGCAACCCGACCGGCCTCGCCGGTTTCTTCAATCCCGGCCAGATCTGGGCCACCCGCGTCCCCGCCCGCCTCGACGTGATGGGCGGCATCGCCGACTACTCCGGCTCCAACGTCTGCGAGGCGGTGCTCGGCAGCGGCAATCTCGTCGCCCTCCAGCCCCGCAACGACCGCACCCTGCGCATCCGCACCGTGCAGTTCGGCGAGACCAACCTGCCGGTCGAAACCCGCATTCCGCTGGACTATTTCTCGACGGACGGTCAGCCCGCCGAATACGGCGACGTCCGCCGCGTGTGCCGCAGCAACCCGCTCGCTTCATGGGCTGCCTATGTCGGCGGCTCGATCTTCACGATGCTCCGCGAGGAGAAGGTCGAACTGCCCTACGGATTCAGCATGCTCCTGCTCACCGGCGTCCCGATGAATGTCGGCATCGGCTCGTCAGCCGCCACGGAGGTCGGCACCATCTGTTGCCTCAACGCCTACCTCGGCCTCGGCCTCAGCGCCGAGCGCATCGCCCGCCTCGCCCAGATCGCCGAAAACCACGTGGTCGGCGCCCCCTGCGGATCGATGGACCAGATCGCGGTGGCATCCGGGAAAAAGGGCTGCCTCACCCACATCCTCTGCCGCCCCGGGTCGGTCGAGGGCGCCGTCGAGATCCCGCCCGGCACCGGCTTCGTCGGCATCAATTCGATGGTCCGCCACTCGGTCGGCGGCAACGAGTACGGCGGCGTCCGCGTCGGTGCCTTCATGGGCCGCCGCATGATCAACGCGATGCGTGAGACCTCCGGCCAGCCTCCGATCGAGCACCTCACCGAGATCACGCCGGACGAATGGAATCGGCTCTACCGCGACGCCCTCCCCGAAACCCTCACCGGCGCCGAGTTCCTCGAACGCCACGACTCTCACGACGACCCCGTCACCACCATCAACAGCGGCGCCACCTACCTGATCCAGGGCCCGACCGAGCACGCCGTGCTCGAGAACGATCGGGTGCTCCGGTTCATGGACGCCCTCCGCCGCGCCTCGAAGGGTGACGATCAGGGGCTGATCGACGCCGGCGAGCGGATGTACGAGGCGCACGCCAGCTACCGCGACAACTGCCAGCTCTCCGTTCCCAAGGTCGATGCCCTCGTCGAGGCGGTCCGCGCGATCGGCACGGAGAACGGCCTCTACGGCGCGAAGATCACCGGCGGCGGCGCCGGCGGCACGGTCGCCGTCTTCGGCCGGCTCGACGCCCTCGACCAGTACATCCCGCAAATCGCCGAAGCCTATTCGAAGCGCATCGGCGGCATGCCCGACCTCTTCTCCGGGACCTCCGAAGGCGCCGTCGAGTTCGGCGCCCGCCGCTACTCCTTCGACGCCTCCGGCTGGCACGCCTCCCCCCTCGAATCATGACTCCCGTCCGCAAGGCCATCGTCCCCGTCGCCGGTCTCGGCACCCGGCTCTTTCCCGCCTCGCACGCGGTGAAAAAGGAGCTCTTCCCCGTGGTCGGTCCCGACGGGATCGCCCGTGCCCTGCTCCACTATCACCTCCTGGACCTCGACGCCGCCGGCTTCGAGGAGATCTGCATCATCGTCCAGCCCGGCGAGGAAGCGACCGTGCGCGCCTACACCGACGGGCCCGACGACGCCTACATCTCCCGCCTCGAGGGCAAGCCGGAACTCCACGCCGAAGCCCTGAAGATGCGCGAGCTCGGAAAACGCATCACCTTCGCGGTTCAACACGAGCAGGAAGGCTACGGCCATGCGGTCTATCAGGCGAAAGACTTCGCCGCCGGCGAACCGGTGCTGCTGTGCCTCGGCGACCACCTGTTTCGCGGGGCTCCGAAGTCCCCCGCCGCCGAACTGGCCGAAGCCTGGTCGCGATCCGGCGGACGCTCGGTATCCGCCGTCAACCGGATTGGGCCCGGCCAACTGAAGGGCTACGGCACCATCGCCGGCACCCGGCTCCCCGACGATCCGCAGCTCATCGACGTCTCGCTCATCATCGAGAAGCCCGACGTCACCACCGCCCGCGGGAAACTGCGGGTCGACGATCTCGGCAACGACGAGTTCCTCGGCTGGTTCGGCATGCACCTGCTGGCGCCATCCATCTTCGACATCCTCGGCCGCATGATTCGCGACGACATCCGCGACAAGGGAGAGTTCCAGCTGACCCGTGCCCAGGACCTGCAGCGGGAGGCCGAAGGCTACGTGGCGATGGAAATGACCGACGCCCGACGCTACGATTTCGGCACGCCCGCCGACTACCTCGACGCGATGCTCGACTTCGCCAAGCCCTGAAGGGCTTCTCGCCCCCGAGCCATCACCCTTCGGCCACGGGATGCCGGGATTCGCGGATCAGGTCCGCTCCTTCTCGTCCTCCTTCTCCGCCACGGAGCGCAAGGATGAGGACGAGTAATACTCGGACATCAGCTCGTCCTCGTCGTTGTAGAGGCGCACCCGCAGCCCCATCACGCGCTCGCGACGCACGGAATCGGCATGCTTCTCGCAGGTCGGACAGCTGGAGCTCGTCTCACAACCGAGGGTCACTTTCACGGGGTCGGTGTCGAACAGGGCGTTGAGATTCACCGGGATCGGGTCGAGCGAGACCTCCCCGCTCTCCACCTCGACCTGGCGTTGCCCTTCCTTGTCATAGCGCAGCACATAAACATCATACTTCGCATTCAGGCCCTCGACCGACGCCTTCCCTGAGTTCCTCACCGCCACCTTGTAGTGAGACGACAGCCGATCGTAGGTGTAGATCTCGCCCTCGTCCTCGCTGCGTTCCTCTGCTTCGGTGCTGGTCACCACCAGCGACTCGCGCATCGCCTTCCCCTTGAGGAACTCTTTGAAATAGGCTTGGTCCGCCTCGGAAAACGCGCTCGCTTTCACCGACTGCCGGGCGCTCTTCCCCTTGTAGGAAATCACCACGGTGTCCGACGCCGGGCGGTAGTCGATCAGGTCCGCTTCGATGGTCCGCTCACCATCGGCACTGGTAAACGTCCGGGCGGAAACCGGAAGCAGCAGCCCGCAAGCAATGGCAACAAATGCGCTTTTTGTTTTCATTTGATGTCATTCCTATACCCACCGCGTTGGCAATCCAAGAGAAGAATCATCCCTCATCGTCTTCTCCGTCCCGCCGGAACCAACGAGCGATCAGCCGGCCGAGACCCCAAAAGCACTGCCCCAGGTCGCTCACCGCCGCCAGCACACCGATCGCCACGAGCCCGAAAAGGAGCATCTCGACGGGGATGAAACCGAAGAGGGAGACGGCGGTCATGGCGGGAGACCCGAAGGCGGACGGCTAGCGAGCGTCGACGAAGCGCCGGTAGGCCTCCTCGATCGACTCCCGGTCCCGCTCCGACACCTTCTCGAGGGCGAACTCCCGCACCGCCTCGGCGTGATGGCGGACCGCCTCGAGGTGGGCGTCGAGCATCGCCGCCCGGTGGATGTCACTCAACCGCTCCAGCAGCCGGATCGCGATGTCCGGACGGTCCCCCGCGGTCTGGCGGATCTGGTGGAAGGACGCATCTAGCAGGTCGGCGAAGACAGTCGGACGGATCAGCACCCGGGGTTCGCGGTCCTCTCCCACGAACAGACGGCGGGGCAGCCTGCGACCCGCCACCTTGGTCAGCGCCGCACCGAGATAGTCGATGCAGTTCATCGCCGTGAAGGGGTCGTTGATGCCGGGAGACAGCGCCCGCAGCGCGACTTCGACCAGCTGGCGGAGGCAGAATTCGAAGTCCTGCTCGGAGGTCCGGATCCTTCCCACGATCATATGCCCGCGCAGCTTCGAAAGCTGCGACTCGGTCGGATCGCCCGCCGCATCCACCGCCAGGAGCGGCTCCCCCTCGTGGACGAACTGCCCGGGATGCAACAGCACCCGGCATCGCAGATCCTCCGCTTCACAGGTCTCCAGCAGCCCGTCGATGTCCACCGCCTGGAGGTAGCCGCTGCGGCGGGACTTCACCGTCCGCTCGTCCTCGACCTCCTCCCAGTCGTCCTTCTCCTTTCCCGCCTGGCGCTCCTCGGGATCGCTCGGCCGCTCGTCGGGAAAAAAGCGGCACAGCGCCCCGTCGAGCTCGTCGTGGATGTCCGCCACCACCCGGTCCGACTGCAGCGAGACCGCGATGTGGTGGACGAAATGGATGAAGGCCGCGAGACTGACCAAGGTCGCCACGAAGGCCGAGAACGCCGCGAGGTGCGGAACGAACTCGCCTTCGTCCACGCTGCGGACGCTGCGCAGCACGATCAGGCAGAAGGTGAAATTCCCGAGCAGCATCCCGATCGTGAACTGGTTGGGCAGCGCCCGGATGAAGTTGCGCAGGATACGGCTGCCGAACTGGTTGGAGGCCAGCGTCAGCGCCACCAGCGTCCCGGAAAAGGTCAGACCGGCCAGCGTCAGGATCGCCGTCGCGACCGTCGACAGCAGCGAGCGCACCCCATCGGCCGACACCCCCGACAACTCGAAGCCTTCGAGCAGAGCGTCGCTCCAGTCGCGCCTATCGAACTCGATCGTGGCGTAGGCCAGCACGATCGACAGCACCACCAGCCCGCCCGGCACGAACCAGAAGCTCGTGCGCAGGCGCGACCAGATATGAACAAGCCAGGTCTTCACGGGGATAGGGCAACCTGTCAGGCAAACAGATTGCGGTCGAGGCTGCGGTACTGGATGGCCTCGAGGATGTGGTTGGCGGCGATGCGGGCGCTGCCCTCGAGGTCGGCCAGGGTGCGGGCCACCTTGAGGATGCGGTCGTGGGCGCGGGCCGAGAAGTTGAGCTGCTCCATCGCGTGCTCGAGGTAGGTCGAGCTCTCAGTGTCGAGTTCGCAGCAATCCCGCACCTGGCGCGGGCCCATGCCGGCATTGGTGCGGGTCGAGCTGCCGGCGAAGCGCTCCCGCTGCACCTCGCGGGCGGCGACGATGCGCTCGCGGATGGATGACGACCCCTCGCCACCGTGCTTCGACGACAGCTCGCGGTAGTCGACCAGCGGCACCTCGACGTGGAGGTCGATGCGGTCGAGCAGCGGCCCGGAGATCCGCTGGCGGTACTGTTCGATCTTTCGCGGCGAGCAGCGGCACTCTCTTTTACTATCCCCGTAGTAGCCACAGGGGCATTCCTGCGGTGCGAATTTACAATCTGGTCCTGAAAGCCTGCCCACCTTCACCGCCCGAAACACCAGAAAAACTCGACCGCCTGGGTGATCACCTTCGCAAGACGAGATTGGAGCGGGAGCTCCAGCAGGCGCAAGTCGCTGATCTCCTTGGCGTCGACAAGCAGACCGTCTGCAACTGGGAAAACCACCGGAACGAACCGACGATTCGAGAGTGCGGGGGGATCTGCAGGTTCCTTGGCTACGATCCATTTCCAGAAGCCTACACGCTCTCCGAGCGAATGTCGAAATTTCGAAAACTGACTGGGACGACGATGAAGGCGGCGGCCGGACAGGCCGGAGTCGATCCGGGCAGTTGGGCTGCATGGGAAAACGGACGTCGCACACCCATTCGTGAGCTAGAAGAAAAACTTCGCACATTTCTAGCAATGCCTCACGGACCTCAGAAGTAGAACTAGTAGCTTTCTCTTCATCTTCGCAGCCACTTTTTACAACTGCGGCTGGTAGCGAATCGGACAGATCGGGATGACCGATTAAGTGCCTGAGCCATCGGGGCGGCCAACATGCAGAACAACATCCGCTCGTTTCCCCTCGTCCATCGGCCGACCGTCCGCGCACCTTTCCACCATCATGGCTGGAGAACCCGGACTCCGAAATCTCGATGGCATGCTCGGCCGCCGCAAGGGCGGCAAACCCTCACCCCCACCTTCCCCGCTGCCGCCGCGCAACACTCTGCCGGACCTGGTCCCCCGCTTCCTCGAAAACCTCAAGGCACGATCCTACTCCGCGGCCACCATCGACCTCCACCGCTGGGCGCTCCGCCAGTTCCTCCGCTGGTGCGACGAACAGCGCCATTCACGGCCGGAAGCACTCACCCGCTCCGATCTCGAAGCCTATCAGCTCTTCCTCTTCCAATACCGTTCTCCCCGAACCGGGCGGCCCCTGGCCGTCAACACGCAGCTCGCCCGACTCGGTTGCGTCCGGCGGTTCTTCGCCCGACTGTGCCGCGAAGGCATCATCCCGGCCAATCCCGCCTCGGATCTGGACCTGCCCCGCAAGCAACCCCGCCAGCTCCCGAAAACCCTGAATCCGGGCCAGATCGACGCCTTGATGGCCCTGCCGGACACCTCAAGCCCCTTCGGCCTCCGCGACCGAACGATCCTCGAGCTCTTCTACGCCACCGGGATCCGCCGGAGCGAGATGGTCAACCTCGACATCGGTGACTTCGATGCCCACGGCGCCACCCTTCACATCCGAAAGGGCAAGGGCGGCCGCTCCCGCCTCCTCCCCGTCGGCTCCCGCGCCGCTTGCTGGATCCACCGATACCTCGCCGACTCCCGCCCCCTGCTCGCCCGGTTGCCGAATGAACCCGCCCTTCTCCTCTCCGGCTACGCCACGCGGCTCACCTCGGCCTACCTCGGGAACTGGGTTCGCGGAAGGCTTGAGGCCGCCGGCGTCACCACACCGGGCGCATGCCACCTCTTCCGGCACTCCTGCGCGACCCACATGCACCGCGCAGGCGCCGACATCCGCATCGTGCAGGAAATGCTCGGTCACGCCAGACTCGACACGACGCAGATCTACACCCACCTGAACATCGACGACCTTCAACAGGCTCACACCCGCTTCCATCCGCACGGAAACCTTTCCCCTTCCCTTTCGGCCACCCCTCCCCCACCCTCCGGAGGCTGAATCATGGCAATTCCCGATCGAGCACAGCCGATCCATGCACCTCACCCACGGCGGAGGCTGTGGCGGAAGAGACCGCACCACAGCCGTCGCGACCGGCGCAAAAGCTCCCGTCGAACGCCCGGATCAAGCGAGCTCCCGACAACACCCAACCGACTTGCTTCCAACGCTTTACATCGACAAGAGAAGCCCCTTCAACACGACTACGGATATCGTTACTATGATCCGGTCACGGGGAGGTGGCTATCGAGGGATCCGATCGGAGAGAGGGGCGGGCTGAACCTGTATGGGTTCGTGGGGAACAATGGAATAGATGCGGTGGATCAGTTGGGATTGGTTACAGCCTCACTAAACTCAAATAGCAGCTTTCATGAGGTATCCGCTGAATTTGCTAATCAAGCCTTCAAGGAAGCATTGGGAAATGCTCAGGGTAAAGCGGGTGGGAAGTGCGGATGTATTGAAGTCGATCTGGAGAATCGCTATGAAGTTCCGGCGCGCGTCACGAATGCACTTGATCGCCAGGAGTGGCGCAAGTCAATCGGAAGCCTGTGGTCAGTTAAAGGAGACATTCCAGCACACCACGAAGCTAGTAACGTGTCCGATTTTACCGCATACCTCAAAGTTTCATGGGATGACTCTGATCCCGGCTGTATTTGCGCCAGAAAAGACAAGGAGGTAGAAGTTGATATCTTTGCCTCCGAGAATGACTTCAGGCCTGGTGAAAAGGTTGTGAGTTGGGCTGACTCGTTTATCTTTAAGTATAACGCTCTTCACGGAAATGGGTTGCGAGAAATAGATTTAAAAAAGCTGAGTGGAAGGCAGGTGGGAAACCTTCACTGGGAATGGCGTGTGAACCGAAACTACCTCTATATAATTGTTGAGCACGATGGTGTGACCTGCTTGGCGAAACAGCTCAAACTTGTGAAATGGGGCGCTAAGCCGGGGTCTCCAACGGACCACGAGCCGTTTGGTGATCGTCCTCTCGAGGGGTTTTGGAGGAAGCAATAGCAATGATGATAGCAATGATGATAGCAATGAGCATGCATTGGGCTTTGGCGGCTTCAGTTGTTGGGGTATCATGGATTACGATCTATCTCCGAAAACGATTCAGTCTAAAAATATTCGAGGTGTTAGCATATGTGCTTCAACTGGGTTATATGGGCGGATCAATGTATCGCATATTAGATCTCCAGAGAGAGCGGATAAGTTCGGTGGAGGAAAGTCAGTCATGGGATCCGCTGGCTGAGCTAGCGTTTAGATTTGAGTTAAGTCAAATAGTGATGACGATGTTTTTTGTTTTGGGATCCCTCGTTGTCGGGGTGCGATGTTACGCCAAATAGTTGCAGCAAACCGCGCTGAGCGTGCCTTGGTCTGGGGTCGGTGCTGAATGGCGCTTAGGTTAGGCTGTGGCCGCCGTCGACTTTATGGTCCAATCGGAGTGAGAAGATCCTGGGATGGTTCTACGGGGTGTAGGACCGGGCGACAACGTGATTCAAGACGACCGGGAGCGGAAGAACAAAGGCCCCCTACCAGACGAAGTCGGGGGCTTTGTTCTGGAGCGGCGGGATCACCGGAAAACTGTCTGGAGGCGAACTCGGTCGGGGTCTCCATGCCCAGACTGCGGCGCTTACCCTTGAGGGCTTCCTTGGCGACGCGGGCTTTGAACGTAAGCGCCCAACAGAGCCCCTCTGGCATTTTTGCCAGACTTCCGGCATCTCTGGCATCTATGCAACGCGCTCGGCAGAGATCTCGATGGCATCCCGCCTCGCTTCGATCCATGCGGCGGGCAAGAGGGCTCGCGGGTTCTCCGGCTCGGGATCGTGCATGAACCGCTCGAAGACCCATTGGAGGTAGGCATGGGGATCCTCGCCGTGACGGCGGACCTGCTCGACAAGGGTGTAGACGATGGCGCTGCGTTGCCCGGTGTGTTCGCCGCCGAAAAACATCCAGTTCTTCATGCCGAGCTTGGTCGGACGGATCACCCCCTCGGTGTGATTGTTGTCGAACTCGATGCGACCGTCCTCAAAGCACGGTTCAAGGTGCGGCCACTGGTCGCGGGCGTAGCTCAGCGCCTTGCCCAGGGCGCTCTTGGGCAGGATGCGGCGGCGATGCTTTTTGAGGTGCTCGAAGAGTTTGCGGAGGTGGCGGTGGATGCGGCGTAGCAGGATCCGCCGCGCACGCCTTCGCAGATCGGGTCCGGCGCGGCGTCGTTTGAGCTCGGCTTCAATGCGGTAGATCTTCCCGATCTGAAGCAGGATCCAGGCGGTGATGCGGGGATGGTCGCCCTGGGCCTCGGTGAATTTCCTGCGGATGTGCGCGAGGCAGCTCACCGGGATGATCTCCAGCGAGTCATGCCGATCGATGAAGGTGCGGTAGGCACGCAGGCCGTCGCTCTGGAGGTGACCTTGAAAGGAATCCTTCTCGCCCTCGCCGATGAGGATGGAATCCAGACAGGTGTTGGCGCGGCTGGCATGCCAGTCGAAGAGGGCGCCATGCTCGGGATGGTGGTAGGTCCAGAGGTATCCCTGCGCGGTCTTTCCGCTGCCGGGATCGAGGTGACGGATGGGTGTCTCGTCGACTTTGACATAGTCGCTGCGGCGGATGTCCGCGGCGATGAGTTGATGCAGCGGCTCGAGCAGTCGGGCGAGGTGGTCGTGCCAGGAGCACATGAGATCGCGGCGAAGCTCGATGCCATGGGTGGCGCGCAGTCGCCATTCCTGTCGGTAAAAGGGCTGGTGGTAGCAGAATTTCTCGATGAGCAGGTGGGCTCCCAGCGACGGGGTGAGCACGCTGCCGGGCAGCAGGCAGGGTTCGAGCGGCGGGGTGAGCGGGACGGCGGCGGGATCGCGTCGGCGAACGTGGGTCTGGCGGCGGATGATCTCGCGGGTGAAGGCCGCCGGGCTGACATGAAGGCGTTCGCTGACCTCCTCGCCAATGAGGCGGTAGGCTTGCGGGTCGGCCAGGACTTCTGGGGAAACGATGATCCGCTCGGTGGTCGGCAGGCTCTTGAGCGAGTCGGCGAGCCTGCTGGTGCGTTTGGCGCGTGGCTTGCCAGTTTCGGGGTCAGCCGCCGGTCCGAGGTCGTCGGCTCCGGCGGCGGCGGGCTTTTTTGCCTCGTCCTCCAGGAAGGCCATCAGCAGCTGGTCGGTGCTGAGCCGCTCGCTCCTTGCTCCATAGAGCTTCTTGAGCAGGGCCGCCACCAGATCCTTCTGCTGCTGGAGCTCGGAGCGGAGCGCCGCGTTTTCCTCGAGCAGTTTCTCGTTCTGCTCGATGAGTTTGGCGGCCTGCTCCTCGGTCATGCGGACGGGTTTGAACTACGTCGTCCACCGTAGCATTTTCCGGGCCACGATCAATGATGTTCATACCACGGACGGCGCAATCCGTCGCGCAGGTCGATGCCGTCGGTGAGCATGGCCAGCGCCGTGGGCTTGATTACGATCTTCTCGCGCCCGCCCTCGATGTCCGCCGGCCAGCTGAAGGTGCCTTTCTCCAGCCGCTTGGCCACCACCCAGTAGCCGGTGCCGTCGAAGTAGAGGATCTTGATCAAATTGCGCCGCCGGTTGGTGAAGAGGAAGGCGGCTCCGCCGGATGGATCGATTCCCAACGCACTGCGGGCGACCTCGGCCAGGCCGTTGAAGCTCTTTCGCATGTCGCAGGGGCGCAGCGCCACATACACCCGCAGGTTGCCGTTGAAGGTGAGCATGGCGGTCGGATCAAGCCAGGGCCTTGAGCAACGCTCCGAGCAATCCAGCCTGGTCCGGGCTGGACACGTAAGCCATTGCCCCACCGGGCAACTCGACCCTCAGGCTGGTGTCGGATCTCGGCCCGGGAAACTCGGCGAGCAGGAACTGCTGCGTGGGCTTCGCCTCGGCCCCGGAAACCTCCCCTCTGCGGCTCTTTGCCACCCATGCCGCAAAGGTGGGATACTTCAGCCCGCATTGTTTCGCGAAGGCGGGGCCGCTCATGCCGCTGCCCTCAAAGGCAGCCACCACCTCGGCCTTGTATTCGGCGCTGTAACGGCTGCGACCCGCGCGGTCGCTCTTGATGATGGTCGTGGATTCAGACGTAGATGCCATAGATCCGCAGACTATGGCCGAAATGCGAGATCCGAAACTTGGCATGGACACCGGCTGGCACGCTCAGTGCGGTTGGCTGCAACTATTTTCGCAACAACAACTATTTCACGTGAACCGAAAACGCGCGACTTCGGCCATGCACAACGCACAATCCCTCAAAGTTACGAATATCAAATTCGTCTTTTGTCACACAAACCTCAGGCTCATAGAACTCCATGCACAATGACACTCCAGAGTTCCCAACCACTTCTACAACCGCGACCCTAATCATAGACGAATTTCGGTTACCCATTTCGATCTCAGCGGCCGCCAAAACAGACTTCACGAAATCCTCCCACGCCGATATTGAATGATCTTGAACCGGATCAGACTCATTAAACTCCGATATGTTCGTGACATATACTCGATTGATTCCGGCGACTACAGTATCAGAGATGACGCCGGCAACATACTCGGCTTCTCTTTCAGTTTCGAGTCTCCTCTTAAGCCACGGCGCCGCCACCACCCCTAGGACTACGGTGATAAAACAAATAAGCACTACGCTACTAGTAAACGAAATAGATCTCATTTGCTTGTTGGTTGCCACCAGTGATCGTTCTCAAAATCCTTGTTCAAGCCGCCATATATATCCCCATGCTCACCAGCTACCGGAACATCTAAGAGATCCGCTAGGTCTTGAGCATCTCTATTTGTCTGCACGTCAACCTTCTGCCGCTTGCAATCTTTCCCATCACCAGGACCTCCGCACACGCTATCAGGCCCACACGCCCCGGCAGTACCACACCCCCAAAGTCGAACAACGCCATCCTCACAGAACATTGCTTTCAACCGACTTGTCTCTTCCGAGAACTTTTTGAGCTCGTAAGCATTAAATTTGCGACTCTTGATTCCTCCACCCGGGTGGGGGTGACGCCTATCAAGCATTATCGAGGCACCGCCCCCACCATGGCCTGCAACATGCAATTCGACGATACAAACCTCGCACCCACTCTCCTGTCTCTTCTGGGCCAGGGCATTCTCGATTTGCTTGAACATCTGCTCCAGGCTTCCTGTGTTCTCGCTCAATATGTGGAAATCTGGATCATTACCTACCTGTCTTTCAATTCTCCTTCGACGATTGGCAGGCTCAGAGTCATATAACTCATAATCTGCGGACACGACAACTATTCGCATCTTCACTCTACAGTCTGAGACCTTGCAACCTTTATCATGATGATTCGTCCAACTGTCATAGCCGTCGAGTGACCTTTCATCTAGCCCCAAAAGATCCCATCGATTGACTCCATCATTCCCCACAAACCCATACAGGTTCAGCCCGCCCCTCTCTCCGATCGGATCTCTAGATGGCCACCTCCCCGTCACCGGATCGTAGTAACGATAACCGTAGTGGGCCAACCCGGTCTTGAGTCCGGGAGGCGTCGTAGAACAGGCGTTGGGACGTCTGCAAATCATGTGGCCGATTCCAGACAGTGGCAAAATGGCGAGGCCGGTGGAAGGGGATTCCTGGCCAGTATCACCACGAACAATCACCCATTCGCTCGATGTGCAAAGGCGTCCAGAAACCAAATACCAAAAAGAATCGCCAAACCTAGAATCACAATTCCAAGAATTGCGGGAATCAGCCAATTCATGATCGCTCCCCACTTCATGCGCTAGTCACCGCAGCAGATAACACCATTCACCACCCACTTAGCAACGATGATTGTCCGTTCGGGTCCAGCGATCCCTGTAAAAACAGGGCTCAGCCAAGGAGCCGCGTTTTCCCGATCATAGCCGAGACTGTCTCTAAACTCCACGACGCCCCTATACACGTAACAAGTATTGCATTGGCAATCCAGAGGGTACCAGTCATCGATCTTCGGCACGTAGGAGTAGACTCCCAAGCCCCAGCTCATTTCACCGAAGTTCTGGTCTACATCGCCAAAGCCACCCGCCGTTGGCCTATTTGGATCAAAATTCTCGGCGCTGTTCCCCATGTAGAAGGGCTTCAATTCAGAGATCGCCCCCTGTCCCGCATGACACAGAACATTGCGAATCACGGTATCGATCTGCGCATGAAGAGCCGCCACAACCGTTCTTGTAGTATTTGGGAACCTTGCTTCTAGCCAGTTGCGATATCTTGGGTCCCCTGAGAAATCGATTGGCTGCGGTAAGTCTTGAACGCCATTGAGCGTTTCATCGAGATTAGTTCCTACGCTATCGAGCAGTGCGTTGTAAGGTTTAGCTCGCCCTGACTCACACTCCTGGAACACCCGCTCCAACATCTCAAACTCGCGATTCACCTCGTCCAAATCGAGACCTTTTCGAAGACCAAGGTAATCCCAACGAGTCACCCCATTGTTGCCTACAAATCCGTAAAGGTTCAATCCACCCCGTTCTCCGATCGGATCCCTCGATAGCCACCTCCCCGTGACCGGATCATAGTAACGATATCCGTAGTCAGGGTCATTCTGCCAGAGCTTCGGAAATTGAGGGCGCACGCGAACTCCTCTATAACAGCGCGAATGGGAGGAAGTCCCGCGGGAGATACTCGGCCGTCGATGATCTGGGGTTGGACAGGTCCTGCTTCGTTTCATCGCGATTCAGCCTCTACAGGTCGGAGGTCGTTCCTCAAAGCTCTCCGGCTGCTCTGAGGATTTCCTCCTTAATGGAGCGGGACATGTAAAAACCGGCCTCGGATGCCAAGCGCTCCAGCTCGCTCCTCATCGACTCGATCGTGCCGGCTCGCTTTGCGCGCAAGAGGATGCCGAGCGTTCCAACGACTCGGATTCCGAGGCTACGGGCCACGCCGCGTCCGGCCAATTCGTCGATGATCAGGATACCGTCGGGAAAGCTCTCTTTGACAAGCGTGATGGCCTCGGCCTCGCCCAGGTCCAGAGTTCGAGTCAAAACGGCGATCGTGGACTGATCACGGCACCCCAGCACTTTCAGCCAACCATCGGAAACCGCGTTGTTCAGGCGGGCGACCGCTTCGGCATCCTGAAGACGCATGAGCTCGGCCCACACCGCCTCCGGACACGCAACTGCCTCGAACTGCTCGGCCAGGCTCTCGAGCCTGTCGATCAAAGCCAGCGCCGAAAGCGAAGAGGTGTCACTGACCGCGCGCATACTCGAGGTCCTCTGAAACCTCCAGATCGCCGTAGTGGCGGGGAATTCCCCGGTCGACAAGGGCAAGGCCGAAACGCAATTGGCTCAGGCCGGCGAGTTCGGCGGCCTTCCCGAAGCTGAGCACCTCCCTTTGATAGAGCGCACAACCCAGCTCCATCATCAGACGCGCCTTCCGCTCAGGCTCCGGAACCTTGAGCGCTTCCTGAATGGCATCGGGTACTTCGAGCGACAATCCCATGCCGAAGTGTAGGCGGCAGGTGATCGACCCGCAAGAGTGGAAGCGAAGGTGGGGCGAAGGCAAAACGCCCCCTGTGGTCGTTTGTGCGGCGGACGAACCGGCCGCGGAACCTGCGTAGATCGAGTCCTCGATGAGCTCACCGTCCCCAGAAGCCATGGGCTAATCGGGCTCAGCCTGTCCGGCAAGGCCGCTCTGGCTCGAAAGACCGCCTCCTACCGGCACCGGTTCCGAGGAGGGCGCCCACTCTGACCGGCCATGCGACATCCAAGCACAGAATTCGCTTCCAAGTGGCCTTGCGGAGTTCACAATAATGGCGATGACGGTGTGTCCGGAGTTTCCCGTGGCAAAGAACCCCCAATACGGGGCGATCCTCAGGGAACTTCGCTACTACGGATATCGTTACTATGATTCGGTCACGGGAAGGTGGCCATCTAGGGATCCCATCGGGGAAGAGGGAGGGTTAAGCCTCTATGGTTTTGTGGGCAACAACTGCATTGATGCATACGATTTCCTCGGGCTGAAGAAATCGTGCAAGGAAGAGGAAGAGGGCGATACGAGGCCGTTCGTCGAAACTGCTATTCTTGCTTTCAATGAACAGGGGGCGGATGTGCGAGGGATGTTTGACGCAGCCAAAGATCTACAACACTCCTTGGAGGATCTAGAGCGTCTAAAGAACATCGCATCGATCGGAAAAAGTGGGGCTGGAGGTATTGGTAGGGGGGTTGCTGTAGTATCCTCTGGAAGTGAGGCAGCTCAGCAGGTTGCAGATCAAGTGGGTAATGCTGGAAGAGAATCAACCGGGAAGGATCGCGCAATGGATAAGGTTGATGGCTTGATTAACGACATGAAAGAGGGTGCAGTAAATATTGGCATAGGAGGCGCGATGATACGGGTGCAGGTGCGGTGCTGCACCTGCGAGTGCAAATCTACGCTCGTTGGCTACGACTATGTTTGGCGCTGCGGTGACGCAAAGATATCCGACTGGGTTCCCCATCGAGATGGGAAAAGTGTATATGCCCGCGATCCCTCGGGCACGGTAATGCCAACTAGATACAGGGACGCGAAAGGGCAGTCTATGTCGGATGGTGCCCTGCCGATGCCTGCTAGCGGGGTCACGAGAGATCAACTAGAACGGGCCATTGGCGAAGCGCTTCTAAAGTCGCCCTGTAAATAAGTGTGTATAATTAGACATATTATGACAATATATGTATCATCGCGTCGATCTCATGGCATCCTCGGATCCTTTATTGTGTTGATCGTGCTTTTTTCTGGATTGAGCGCAGCTGAGAAGGATCTTCTTTATCGAGAAGTGATTGAGAAGGCGATCTCGGATATGCAGCGATCAACCGATCCGTCGAAACAAGTGCGGAGGAAGCTCAATTACTTTAAATCCCACGAAGAGGCCATTTCAAGCTATGGATATTGCCCGATAGCGCTGTATATTACGGAGTATTTTGAGGCGACTGGCGAATTCGATCAGGGCGACGCATTTATTGTAGTGGACCTGGCTTGGCTGAAAGGTAATGAACCGGACTCCGAGACTCCGAAACCTCTTACATTGAGGATTTCTGGCAAAACGCATCTCCCCTCCAAGGTGCTGAAGTCGTCGGTAGAGACCGGTGCCGAGGGCTTACCGAGTCGAACTTATGTCTATAAGATTAAGGGGCTGCATGGCATCGTGGACAAAGATGGCTCCCCAAGAACAATTGAGATAGTCTCAAGCGC